>NZ_VUYS01000009.1 GCF_008389435.1 Candidatus Nitrosocosmicus agrestis
TAGTTGGTTTCAGCTGATTGCATGGCCTTTTGATTGATATCATAACCATAAGTATCAAAGCCATGTTCTTTGACATATTTCGCAACTGGAAGCCCAAGCTGACCAAGGCCAATAATAACTACCTTGTCGTAGTTGTTTTTATAATTATAATTAAACATTCTTTTAGTTTCTTCTTTCAAATACCTGAATAGAATAAATAATGATTTCTTATGATTCTATCATTTTTTAAATCTATTACATTTTACTAGAATATTTTCTAGTAGGGTTTAAATCCTATATTTTTTACTTGCTCTTGGAAATAAAATCAATTTCATATTTTCTAATTTCGCTGGATAAACAAATTCACATTCAAGCATATTATGCATTCCCTTACTGATGATTGCCTTAAAATGAATATATCTGACAATGTCGTTGAATCGCAATTCATGTGTAGTAGACCTTGAGGCAAATTTATTGTTAGAGTCCACGAGAAAGGGGTTAGTAAATATTATACAAACTCTTTTACAGAGTGCTAATAAAGCGATCTCTCTGATGATGTTTCTGATCTCTTCCTTTGCATTTCTATCTTGTCGATAAGAATAATAAGTTAATAGATCATCAATTACCACGCAAGCATAATCCATAATCCATAATTTCTTGATAATTGAAAATAAATCACCAACTTCATAAGCCCTTGCATGAGAAACAAGTTTCATTTTCGCATAAATCTCATTGTTCTTTAAAGTTTGGGTGCCTTCCAAGTATTTAAAAATAAATTCGGGATCAAACCTACCCACATTATCTACATAACAAGTCTTTGTATTCTTCAATGAGTTTATTGAGCACATGATATGCAATAGCAAGGTTTTTCCTGATTGTCTACCTCCAGCAAATTCCACTAAAGCACCTGTGGTGGTAAACTCAGTCATTAAATCAGCAAGCTTATGAATATCTGTCGTTATAATGCCTATGACTTTCAGAAATAAAAATATGATGAAATCTCTTTAGGGGAAGCTTTTTATTGTAGCCTAGGGTCCTTTCACAATTGATTAACGAAATGGCAGCATCTTCTTCACAACAACCTACTAAAAGACCATTGAATGTATTACAGCGTTCTTTAAATAGAAAAGTTGCTGTAAGGTTAAAAAGCGAAATCGAATATAGAGGCAAAATGTCTAATGTGGATTCATATATGAACCTCATATTGGTTGATGCCGAAGAATTTGATGGATCTGATTTGTTAGCTAATTACGGCAAGGTCGTTATCAGAGGAAATAATGTACTTTTCATTAAATTAGAAAAAGAATTCTAGATGATATATCAACTTCCTCAATAGACGATTATTATGGAACCAAGAAAATTTATATTCACTTCTGAAAGCGTTACCGAGGGTCATCCAGATAAAATTTGTGATAGAATTTCAGACTCAATACTAGATGAATTCTTAAAACTAGATCCTGACTCGAGAGTAGCGGTAGAAACCATGACCACCACGGGAGTTGTTATAGTTGCAGGTGAAGTTACATCTAAAAACAAATTAGACATACAAGACATTGTGCGAAATGAGATAATAGATATTGGATATGATAAACCTGAATATGGTTTTGATGGTAGCACCTGCTCTGTGCTGGTTTCTTTACACGAACAAAGTCCTGATATTTCTATTGGTGTGACTTCAAATCACGAACGGGAACAAGGCGCAGGTGATCAGGGATTGATGTTTGGATTTGCAATAAACGAAACTTCAGAACTTATGCCATTACCTATTACTTTGGCGCATAATTTGTCTATGCGTCTTTCACAAGTTAGGAAGAAAAAAGAGTTAGATTGGGTTAGACCGGATGGTAAATCTCAGGTTTCAGTAATATATGAGGATAATCAGCCAAAAGCAATTGATACCATAGTTTTATCAACTCAGCATTCTCCTGAAATTTCACAAGATCAATTAACAGAGGATTTAAAGAAAATAGTAATTTCCCCTGTATGCGAGGAGTGGATCACTCCTGAGACCAAAGTATTTGTAAACCCAACTGGGCGATTTGTAATAGGAGGACCACCAGGCGATACTGGTCTAACTGGAAGAAAAATAATTGCAGATACTTATGGAGGTATGGGTAGACATGGTGGTGGGGCCTTTTCTGGTAAAGATCCTACAAAGGTCGATAGATCTGCATGTTATATGGCCAGGTATATTTCGAAGAATATTGTTGCCGCTGATTTAGCTACCAAGTGCGAAGTTCAAATAGCTTATGCAATTGGTGTTGCCAAACCCGTTTCTATAATGGTAGACACTTTCAGAACTGCTAAAGTACCTGAAGAAAAGATTGAGGCTAAGGTAAGGGAAATTTTTGATACTAGTCCGGCCGGCATAATAAAAACATTAGATCTTAAAAGACCAATATATAAGAAAACTTCTGCATATGGGCATTTTGGCAGACGGGATCCCGACTTTAAGTGGGAGCAGACAGACAAAGTAGACTCCTTGGGAAATATCTGATAGCCTTACCTAAAACTTTTTTTGTAAAAATTGAATTTATTATTATTGATGAATTTTATTGAGCAGGTCCAATAACACATTCATTGATGATTTGTCCATCGCTGAAGGCGAACAGGATCTTCCAAAAGAGATTAGCGAAAAGAAATCAAAAGGCCAACTCCGTACTGGATACACAACTGGGACCTCTGCGTCAGCTGCCACAAAAGCGGCATTATATGCTTTAATCTCTAAAAAATCATTGGATAAAGTTACAGTTACTCTTCCAAAAGGACAGGTGGTGAATTTACCTGTTGCCTGGACTAAGCAGTCTGAAACTTCTGCAACATCTGCCGTAATAAAGGACGGTGGTGACGATCCAGATGTTACCCATGGTGCTGAAATATGTTCTACGGTTCAACTTACTTCCGATGCCGGAAAGGTATCTGTTGATGGTGGTTTGGGTGTTGGGAGGGTTACCAAACCTGGTTTGGGCCTTAAGATAGGTGATGCTGCGATTAATCCCGTACCTATGAAAATGATAAGGGAATCTGTAAAAGAACTTTTGACTCAGGTTGCCTATCCATTGAACACTTCTGGCTTAAACATAACCATCTCTGTACCTAACGGTCATACTTTAGCAAAAAAAACTGATAACCCGCGGCTAGGCATACTAGGTGGAATATCGATCCTAGGTACAACTGGAATTGTATTGCCTTATTCAACTGCATCCTTTGCTGCTGCCATTAGGCAGAGTCTAGATGTTGGGATAGCACTAAAAGCTGATACCTTTATTTTGACAACTGGTGGAAGGAGCGAAGATTTTTCAAAAGCTCTTTTTGGTGAAATATACCCGGATCATTGTTATGTACAAATGGGTGATTTTGCTGGTTACAGTATAAAACAATGCCATGATAAAGGGGTAACGAAAGTATTTATTGGCGGATTTATAGGTAAATTAACAAAAATTGCTATGGGTGTGAAACAAACTCATGTCAGAGGATCACATGTTAGCATGGATTTTATGGCCAAATTAGCAAAAGATTCTGGTGCAAATGAAGAAGTAGTGAAATTGATATTAGATGCAAATACTGCAAGACATGTTTCTGAAATAATTGAATCAAACCGACTAGTAGGATTTTACGATCGTATTTGCCGTGAAGCTGTTAGGCAATTGGAGAATTATTCAAAGAAAGAAATGCGTATCGAAGTTATAATGTTTGATTTTGATGGTAAAATTGTTGGTCGTTTCCCTCGTTAGTATTTATTCTGTTGGTGAATTTACTTTGAAATTTTTTATTCTGATTAGTATTTAAAAATCTAAAACAATAATCTTTTAGCTAATTTTAGAGTATTATTGCAAACTCTGTTATAGTAGACCTTACGGCCTTGAAATCCATTGAATGCAAAACCATATTATAAATATGATTTAAAGAGATGTAATAATCTAGGTGAAATCTACTTAATGAATGACTTTCTTGAACCAGATAAAATTGCTATAATAGCTATAACGAGAAAAGGTATTGATATCGCTAAACGAATCAAAAACACCATTAAAGGATCTCATATCTATGTGCCAAAAAAATTTGATAATTCAGATCCTACATTAATTTTTTTTTCGGAATCCGTTACCGATAAGATCGGAACAATTTTTAAAAGTCATAATTCATTAATTTGCATTTTTTCTCTTGGAGCAGTAATCAGATTAATTTCTCCTCATATTAAAGATAAAAAGACAGATCCCGCAGTGGTAGTGATTGATGATGCCGCAAAGTTTGTTATCAGTACATTATCAGGACATTTGGGAGGTGCAAATGAATTAACTCTAAAAATATCTGAATTGTTAAATTCTATCCCAGTTGTAACTACAGCTGCTGATGTAAACAATACTATACCTGTCGACCTACTGGGCAAGACTTTTGGTTGGACTATCGATAATTTTGACAATGTGACAAAAGTGAGCGCAATGATGGTTAATGAGGATACTATAGGTTTCTATCAGGATACAGGTGAAAGAAAATGGTGGAAAGATGATGCTCTTCCTAAAAATATAAAGCTGACAAATAATCTCAAAGACCTATTGTCTGACGAATATAAAGGAGCTCTAATAGTGACTGATCGCATGGTTGAAAACCTTGAATTACTAAAGAAATCGGTAGTTTATCGACCAAAATCCCTTTACGTGGGTATAGGTCTTCATTGGAATACTTCATCTGAAACTATTATTAATGGTGTTACAAAGGTCTTGGAGGAAAATAAGTTGAGTTTTAAGAGTATTAAAGCAGTAACGTCTTTAGACAAGGGTAAACGCGTTAGAGGTTTGGATGAATTTTGTCAGAAGTTTGATATACAGTTGCAATTATACTCCAAAAACGACTTGGATAAAATTCAAGTACCTAATCCATCTGAAATAGTAGGCAAATATGAGGGAACGGCGAGTGTTTCCGAAGCTTCATCAATTGCAGCGTCAAAGGGTAAATTGGTTGTACCTAAAAATAAATTTCCACCCGATTTGACTGTAGCCATTAGCCGGGGGGAATTTTGAGTGAAGAAAGCCTTGTTGATTATAGATCGAGGTAGTAAAATGAATGAGGTCCGTGAAGAATTATTAGAAACATGTAATATCATCAAGAAAGTGTCTGATTATGCTATAGTTGAATATTGCTTTTTGGAAGTTGTACCTCCCTTTATAGACCAAGGAATAAAAACTTGCATTGAAAAAGGTGCTGATTCGATTACCATAGTTCCTTACTTTTTATACCCTGGTATGAAACTTAAAGATGCTGTAACAAAAACAGCTGCTATAATTTCTGAAGAAAAAATTAGGATGGTGGTAACAAAGCCACTGTCTTATCAGCCAACAATCCCAAAAATTGTTATAGATCGTTTACAATACTTGTTAAAAGATAAAAAAATTGATCCAACTAAGAATATTTGTTTATTACTGATTGGACATGGAAGCAGTGATAGGCGAGCCAGAGATGCTTTTATATATACTGTTAAAAGCTTAGAAGCGATTTATCCCAATGTTAGATATTGCTTTTTAGAACTCGAACCCCCTGATATAAACGAAGGATATAAAAATTGTGTTTCACTAGATCCTGACTATATTATTGTGGTTCCTTATTTCTTGCATAAAGGTATACACATACAAAGAGATATTTTGGTCGACCTAGAAAAGGCAAGGGAAAATTATGGACAAAGAGATATCTATATATCCTCTCATATTGGAGTGAATGATTCAATTGTGGACCTCGTTATCTATTTGGCAAAGGAGGCTGAAATGAAAAGTGGATTATTCTAATCCTGACTCGCAAAAAAAATATCATATAGGTAATCCAATTTCGAGGGATATGTCAAATCGTGCCTTTAACATAGAAAAGCAAAGTTTTGACATTATTGAATCTGAAATAGGTAATCATGATTACTCCGAAAATGAATGGACTATAGTAAGACGTGTTATTCATGCAACCGCTGATTTTGATTTTGCCAGATCTAATAAAATTTTATTTCATAAACGTTCCATTGATTCTGCGTTTAAAGCTTTTGAAAGGGGATGCTACATCGTAACAGATGTTGAAATGGTCTTACACGGACTAAACAAACAATCTTTGTCAAAGTTAGGGTTAGAGGGAGTCTGTTTGATTAATGAGCCTCGATTAAAGGATATGGCAAAAACATCTGATAAAACTCGTTCTGAACTTGCAATGCAGGCCTCATCTGAAAAGATTGATCAGGGGATTGTTATTATTGGAAATGCTCCAACCGCTTTGTACGAAGTAATTTCCATGATGAAGGCAAAAAAGATCAATCCATTTCTTGTAATTGGGATACCGGTTGGTTTCGTTTCGGCGGTGGAATCTAAAGAAGAATTATCAAAAATTGATTCACCATATATTACAAATATTGGTAGGAAAGGTGGTAGTTCTGCGGCGTCGTCAATAATTAACTCTCTGATGTTGTTGTATATTTCCAAAAAGTACCAATAACTATATAATGATATTGCTATGAGAGAACAATAATTTTATGATTTTGAATATTTAATACAACATTTAACAAAATTCTCTGATCTTTTTCTTGAAATAAAGCTGTGCATATAAGAAGCCAAGCAGTTTTTTTCATATAAGCCATCCTTTCCATCATTAATACCATTCCCTCTTTTTAAATCATACAACATTTTTGAATCGTTACTGTTGACAGTTACATGCGAATAGTGAAACTCGTGACCTTTAACATTTTTAACTCCTTTAAAAAATGGATGCTGTTGGGAAATTAATCCTTCTGTATATCCAAGTGTCAACTTTCCTGTCATTTTGGTTTCTGCATCAAAAAAACCTACCATTCTATATTTTTTTTTAGAATCTCTAAATCCTGAAATTGATTTGGTTAAATACATCAATCCTCCACATTCTGCGTGAACTGGCATTCCATCTTCCATTAGATTAAAAATTTTTTTACGAAGGTGAGCATTTTCCTCTAATTTATCTGCAATTACTTCAGGAAACCCTCCACCTAATATTATTCCGCTACAGTCATGGGGAATTTCTTTATCATCGATCGGACTAAAGAATTGGATACTCGTCTGCCCAGCAAGGTCGTCTAAGGTATCCTGGTAGTAAAAATTAAAAGATTTATCCAAAGCAACCAATATTTTAACTTTAGATTTAGTTTGACTACTAGTAAAATTCTTCCTCAATTCCTTATTTTGCAGTATATTATTTGATAGGTTTGATTTTGCAAATTGTGAATGCATTTGTGCTAATTGAATTATCTCATCTAGATTCAAATCTCCTGAAATTTTACGTGCGTCGTTGATGATTTTTTGTTTGTTATATCTATCCAATTCTAAACTAGGTATCAGTCCTAAATGTCTCTCCACATAACTACTATAGGGATTTCTAAAAATAGATCCTAAAATTGGTAACTTAATTTTGGTATTAATTGCTTCTTTAATATATTTTAAATGTCTTGCACTTGACAAATTATTGATAATAATTCCTATGATTCTAATTTTTGGTTCAAATTTTAAGAACCCTAATATTACAGCTGCTAAAGATCTAGCAGCCTTTTTCGCGTCTATTATAAGGATTATTGGTAAGCCTAGAATTTTAGAAATATGAGCCGTACTAGCAAAATTGTTCTTTCCATTGAGCCCATCATAAAGCCCCATTACACCCTCTAAAACTGTAAAATCTGTATCAATACTATTTTTAATATATGATTCGATCAGACCTTGTTTATCCATCAACCAAATATCCAAATTCCTTGATTTTCTTTTTGAAATTACGTTATGATATGAGGGGTCAATATAATCTGGTCCAATTTTGAAAGGTTGAACAGTATACCCTCTTGATAATAGTCCGTATATAATCCCCAATGAGATAGTTGTTTTCCCGACCCCACTACTTGTTCCTGCAATAACCACTCCTGGTATTTTCGGGAAGTTTGATAAAATTTTGGTATCTATTCGCATATCTGTTTTTGGTTCCTTTATTTTAGATTTAGAATAATTACACTATCTAAACGTTATATATTTCATATACTATTTGAAAATTTCGTTTCTTAATTTTCTGTTATATCTTAACCCAAATCTATGTGATTCGTCTCTTATATGTTGAAGTATCTTGATTGCCTTTTGATCACGTGGAATGATTATCGGGTCGGCTGCAAATTTCGTGAATATTTCTTCATTTTCTTTAGCGATAGATATGCAATCCGTTTCTTTGAAACCTAACTCTTCAAGTGCCCTAAGTGCAGTGTTTAAGTGACCTCTTCCTCCATCTATTAGTATTAGATCAGGATTCTCTCTAAATTCAGGCTGATTACTGTTGTGACTTTTATACAGATGCACTCTTCCATATCTTCTCTTTATCAACTCGTCCATCATTGAATAATCATTTTGTTGATTTACTTTTTTTACTTTGAATTTCATATATTCGCTTTTTTTTGGTTTTCCATTAACAAATCTAGTACAGGCACCCACTGCATAATCATCTCCGAAATTTGATATATCAAAACAATCTATAATGTAAGGAAGTCTATTAAGTTTCAGTATTTGAACCAAGTCGTCAAGCGCTGGTTCATGACCTTTTTCTATATAGTTCTTTAAATTTGTAAGTAAAAGCCGCATTATTTTTGTTTTCTTTGTTATATAGTCTGAATCATGGGAAACTTCATTCTCATTTTGATTTTGTAGTGTGATTATTCTGATATTGGTGTTAGTAATGTCTAAAATGATTTCTTCTAGTTTTGGAGCATCAGCAATTTCAATATTAGTAAAAACAGTTCTGGGGATTTCTGGATTAGATATATAATATTGACTTATAAAGCTCGAAATTGAGTTATCTCCAATGAGATCAAATTGATACCTTTTCATATCGCTGATAACGCCATTCCTACTTAGAAGGGTCATGACATGTACCATTCCATTTAATTTATCTGAATAGAATCCCATGTACTCTTCTAAAGATCTTTCATATACATTACTTTCAATTTTCTGATTCTCTAGCAAATTCTGGAGTCTATGAATAGTGTCACGAAAATAAATTGCTCGTTCAAACTCTTTGTTCTTTGAGGATTCTCTCATCTCTACTTCTAATTTTTGGCAAAATTCATTCAAGTTATTGTTGTTCTTCAATATACTCTTTAATGATTCCACATTTGCCTTGTATTCTTCAGAGCTGACTTTGTTAATACAAGGCGCATCACAATTTCCAATATGATATTCTAAACACTCTTTCTTTGGAAGAGTATTACATATCCTAATCTTGAACATTTTCCTTAACAGCCCTACCGTTAAATATCTGGAACTTCCTTTGACAAAAGGGCCTATGATTTCACCTGATTCATTTGATAGGTCGCCCTTTCTATTCCTCCTTGCAACATTTAGTCTTGGAAATTTCTCATTTGTAATTCTTAAATACGTATATTTTTGCTGATCCTTAAGCTCTATATTATAAATCGGTCTATATTTTTTTATTAGGTTTGATTCGAGTAAAAAAGCTTCAATTTCATTGTCTGTAATAATATAATCTATGTGTTTGACTTTTGATATCAGAATGCTTGTTTTCCAATGCTGATTGTCTCTATTTGAAGATCTATCGATGAAGTAACTCTTTACCCTTTTTCTGAGGTTTTTTGCTTTTCCAATGTAAATTACTTTGCCTTTGGAATCTTGCATCATATATACCCCAGGTTTTTGAGGATAGGGAAAATCTGATAAATTATTAAGAATGTCTATCATTTTATGCTGTATCATCAGTATCCACAAATATCCCTACTGAAAAGAATTGAATCCAAACCCATGACTGGATCAGTATTTATCATTCCTTCAACTTGTAATTATTTCAGTCTCTTTACCTGCAGATACCAATTTTTCCTTTAAAAATTTTCCAGTATAACTTTTTTTATTTTTAGATATCTCTTCTGGCAATCCCATATCGACAATATATCCGCCATTGATTCCGCCTTCTGGTCCAAGATCGACTATCCAGTCTGCTGAAGATATTACGTCCAGATTATGTTCTATGATTATGATTGTATTTCCTAGATCTCTTAGTCTAAATAAGATATTCAACAACTTTCTTACATCTGAGAAATGTAGTCCTGTAGTAGGTTCATCCAAAATATACAGCGTATTCCCAGAGTCTTTTTTTGAGAGTTCTGAAGCCAACTTTATCCTTTGAGCTTCACCGCCAGATAATGTAGTTGCTGGCTGACCTAGATGTAAGTAACCTAATCCTACATCTTGCAATAGTTCTAATTTTCTCTTTATAGCTAAATTATGTTTGAAAAATTCCAGGGCTTCATCAACCGTCATATTAAGGACCTCTGAAATACTTTTACCTTTGTATTTTACATCTAACGTTTCATCGTTGTATCTATTTCCATTACATTGATCACAAGTTATGTAAACATCTGGCAGAAATTGCATCTCAATTTTTCTAACTCCAGCTCCGTCACAGACGTCGCATCGGCCGCCATGTATATTAAAAGAAAATCTGCCCATTTTATATCCTCTCTCTCTCGAAATTTGAGTTTTTGAGAATATGTCTCTAATATACGTAAAGGCATTGACATAGGTAATGGCGTTGGATCTTGGTGTTCTTCCGATAGGGGACTGATCGATACCAATTACTTTATCAATATATTCAAATCCTTCTATGCTCTTGACTTTTCCTACCCTGAGTTTTGATTTATTAAAGTAGTTGTTTAGAGAGTTAAATAAAATGTCATTTACCAGGGTAGATTTGCCTGAACCAGAAACACCTGTAACTACTGTAATAGCTCCGATCGGAAATTTTGGATTAATTTTTTTTAGATTATTTTCACTTGCATCATTTACACGGATGAATTTGTCTGAAATATTCTTTCTATTTGATTGCTGGTGTGCGGTTTCGTTACCATTTAAAAATCCTGCAGTTATTGATCCTGGATTCGACACAATGCATTCTAATGGGCCTTCAGCAACTACCTGTCCACCATGGATCCCTGCTTTGGGACCAATATCTATTATCCAGTCTGCGTTTTTTATGATTTCTTCGTCATGTTCTACCACAATTACTGTGTTTCCTAAATTTCTGAGATGAAATAGTGTGTTGATTAATAAACTGTTGTCTTTCTGATGAAGACCAATAGTAGGTTCATCAAGTACGTATAAAACTCCGGTAAGATTTGTGCCTATTTGTGTGGCAAGTCGAATTCTCTGAGATTCACCTCCTGATAGTGTTCCTGCACTTCTATTCAAATTTAAATAATCCAAACCTACGTTTGACAAAAATTTTAATCTGCTGTTTATTTCCTTTAACACCTGCTTTGAAATGGTTATATCTGTTTGATTCAATGACAAATTACCAAAGAACTCGATAATTTTATCAACAGAAAGATCACAAACTTCTATGATGGATTTACCATTTATTTTGACCGCTAGACTTTCTTCTTTTAGTCTTTTGCCCTTGCAAGATTCACATGGTTTTTCAATCATGAATTCTTTTATCTCTTCCCTTTTGGAGTCTGATTCTGTCTCGTTGAATACTCTCTGCAGGTTTGGAATGACTCCCTCAAATCTACCTGAATATTCCCATGAACTATCGCTTGATCTGGAAGTATAGTTGTACCGTATTTTAGAATCAGTTCCGTACAATATGGTCTCAATTTGCTTGTGGCTTAGCTTATTTATTGGTGTATTTAAACTAAAACCGAACTGTTTACCTACATCCTTTAGCATAGAAACCCTGAAATTCGCAAATTGTCCCTGTGACCATGGTTTTATAGCTCCTTCCAAAATACTCAAATTCTTATCAGGAATGATCAAATCTGGATCAAATTCTGTTTCGATACCTAGTCCGTGACATGCCTGGCAGGCCCCGAATGGTGAATTGAATGAAAATGATCTAGGTTCCATCTCTCCAATACTTATATTACACACAGGGCAGGCATTCTTTTGAGAGTAGATGTATTCATTGTCTCCAGTTAGTATTTGAACAACTCCTTTACTCTTGTTTAATGCTGTTTGGACAGCTTCAGAAATTCGATCTTTTTCCTCTGTCAAGTCTTCTGAAAAAATTCTGTCTACGACAATTTCAATGGAATGTCTCAAATGCTTCTCTTTTGCAGGAATTAGATTTAGATCTTTTAGTTCACTAAGATCTACTATTTGTTTATCAAGTCTTATTCTGTAATATCCTTCACTCTTGATATCTTCAAGTAATTTTTCATGAGTTCCTTTACGTTCTTTTATTATAGGACTCAAAATGTAAATGAATTCTCCGATCAAATTCGTTTTTGTACTAAGGATTGAGTTAACTATAGAATCAAGTGATTGATAAGAAATTTCTCGATTGCACTTTGGACAATAGGGCACTCCTATCTTCGAATATAACAATCTTAAATAATCATATATTTCAGTTATGGTCCCTACGGTAGAACGAGGATTCTTATTCGTAGTTTTCTGTTGAATAGCTATTGCTGGAGACAGTCCTTCTATAGTATCAACATCTGGTTTGTCCATCGTTTGTAAAAACTGTCTTGCATAAGCTGACAATGATTCAACATATCTTCTCTGTCCTTCTGCAAAAATAGTATCAAAAGCCAGAGTTGATTTTCCTGATCCTGAGAGCCCAGTAATTACCACCAATTTATTTTTGGGAATTTCAAGGCTTATGTTCTTTAAATTGTGCTGTCTTGCACCTTTAATAATAATTCTATTTTCCATTTCAATCTAACTTGTTACTTTTATTGATAACATATCGTTAATCCTTTTTAAGTTTTCCCTGGATTCGATTGCCTTCTCAAATTCCAATTCATCTGCGTATTCATTCATCTGAGCCTCTAATTTTAAAGCGAGCTCTAATAAATCATTACGTGTCATGGTTTTTAGGTCTACCATAGTATTTGAAATGTTCAAATTCTGCGCTGGAATAGACTTAATGATACTGGTAGGGACAATATTATGAGCCGTATTATATTCTATTTGTTTTTTACGTCTTCTCGTTGTTTCTGTAATTGCCTCTTTGATGGATTTTGTAATCTTGTCTGAATACAAAATAACCTTACCATCCACATTTCTTGCAGCCCTCCCAAAGGTCTGAATTAAGCTAGAATAATTACGTAAAAATCCTTCCTTATCGGCATCCAATATAGCAACAAGAGATACTTCGGGCAAGTCTAGCCCTTCTCTTAATAGGTTTATTCCTACTAAAACATCGAACTCACCAATCCGTAACTTTCGAAGCAATTCTGTCCTTTCCAAGCCATTTATTTCTGAATGTATATACCTGACTTTGATTTTGTTCCTTGAAAGGTACTCAGCTAAATCCTCTGCCATTTTCTTAGTCAAAGTTGTAACGAGAGTTCGTTGTTGATTTAATACTCTCTTGTTGATTTGCTCTATTAAATCTTGCATTTGATTATTTGTTTTCTTGATTTCGATTTCAGGGTCGACTAGACCTGTGGGTCTTACCAATTGCTCTACAAGGTTATTTTTATTTTTTATTTCGTAACTTCCTGGTGTCGCAGAAACAAAAATTACATTCTGAAGATATTTTTCAAATTCCTCAAATTTTAGTGGACGGTTGTCAAATGCGCTAGGCAGTCTGAATCCATAATCCACTAATGTTTTCTTTCTCGAAAAATCTCCTTTATACATTCCCATGACTTGAGGTAATGTTACATGTGATTCATCTATTACAAGGAGAAAGTCATCGCCAAAAAAATCTAATAAACAATATGCAGGCTGCCCTGGAGCTCTCCCATCAAAATGTCTTGAATAATTTTCAATACCATTGCAATATCCTAACTCAGATAACATTTCTAGATCATAATTTGTTCTCGAAAGTAGTCTTTGACGTTCCAATTCAGTTGGTAAATGACCCAACCAGTCTGCAAGTTCTGATTTAATCGATTTTATAGCTCGCTTATGACTCTCTTCATCAACGATATAATGTTTTGCTGGAAAGATTGTAATATATTCCAGTTCCTTTTTAAAGTTCTTTGTTATCTTATCATGAATAGTAATCTTTTCGAGGGTTTTAGCAAATAAACTTATCCTTAAAAGCTCGTCTGAATAACCTGGGATTATCTCTATGAGATCGCCCTTTACACTAAAGGTTCCATTTTTAAATTCCAAGTCGTTACGTTCGTATCTTATTTTGAGTAATCTTTTTATTATGTCTCTCCTGTCGACTATCATTTTTTTCCTTAATATAATTGACTGATCTTTCCATTCTTGAGGTGAACCTAGAGAGTATATGCATGATACGGTTGCAACGATTATGGTGGGTTCTCCCGAAAGTAACATAGATGTTGCCTCTAATCTGAATTGTTCTATTCTTGAATTAATCTCAGTATCTTTCTCTATATAAGTATCACTTTGAGGGATATAGCTCTCTGGTTGGTAATAATCATAAAAACTAACAAAGTATCCAACATTATTGTTTGGAAAAAATTCCTTGAATTCTGTATATAACTGAGCTGCTAAAGTTTTGTTGTGAGAAATGATAAGTGTATTTTTATTTACTTTTTGGATTACGTTTGCAATCGTAAAGGTCTTACCACTGCCAGTGACTCCCAAAAGTACTTGTTTGTTCTTGCCGTTCTTTAAACCCTCTACCAAACCCTTAATTGCGCTAGGCTGGTCGCCTTTTGGTACTAGTTCTTTAGAAATTTCAAATCTGTCCATAATTTAAACCCCAAAATTAATTTCACGGAAAAGATAATATTTTCCACCACTCACGGTTTTATCGAGCAATTCGGATAAATAATATTTTGCATAATATCTCAAGTAAACTTGGATAGCGCATCGACTGGGGGAATTTTAGACCCTTTATAAGCTGGATATAAACCTGCAAAAATACTCAAGACTATTACTGTAAATGCTATTTTAGAAATTTCAAGAACATTAAAAATCGGAAGAATCTCAAGAGGTAAATCAAGGAAGTACAAAAAGCCTATTAGCAATAAATAGGAACCAATAAAACCAAATACTATTCCAAATATGGCCCCGAAAACCCCAACAAAAACAGATTCGGTAAGAAACATTCCGAGAATTATTCTGTTGGTACCACCAAGTGCTTTTAGTATGCCTATCTCTCTGGTCCTTTCAACTACTGAAGTGTAAATCGTTATTATTATCCCTAACGCACCAACAATCAAGGATATTACCGCGATGCTTGAAATAAAGGTTGTTACCCCAATTATGAATTTTGTTATACTCTTGACAATTTCCATAGAATTCAATATCGTAATTTGATTATTGAAATGCTTTTGAATTTGCTTTACTAGATCATCTACTTTATTCACGTCGTCATATGTCAGAAATAACAAATCATAATCATTTCCTTTATCAAGAATCTTCTTTCCATTATTTACATCAATAAAAATTGAGTTATCAATAATTGGATTACCTGTAGAATTTAGTAAACTAAAAAGATTGTATTGATTACTCTCAGAAGGTTTGTCTGAAGTTTCAATTATTTCTCGGATTTTGTTTATTGTCACGACAATATTTTTCTGTTGAGGGGGTTCTCTTCCTTCAATGTTACTTTGAATGTCTTTTCGAATCCCTTGCGAGTGAGTAAGTGAAATTTTTTCACCAATTTTTTCTGGAATTATCACACTATTATGATCATTATCCTTGCTTAGTATGGGATCCAGTTTCGCATTTGGAATTATTTTGTTGATGTTTTTGAAGTCCACAGCTAGTATGTTAGTAACTTGAGAATGGTTCTTGTAATTTAGCATCGCAACACCTTGATATGCGGGGTAAATGTCTTGTACTCCGTTTAAATTTTCCAAATAATTAATTGTAGTGCTGTTAAGCGGGATACTCTTTCCTATCATAGTTGTATTTTGATCAAAAAGTACTTGGAGTTTGTTTCGTATTCCTTCTACGCTTGATTCTTGAATGTTATCTGTATTTGAGATAATAATTTGGTTTGGAAGTATATTTTTAAAATTCTGTTCCACAAAGTGTACTAAACCTTGTGATAGACTATTTAAAGAGACAAGCAGTCCACACCCCATAATTATCATTAAGATGGTGAGTGTGTTACGGGTTCTTCTTTCCTTTATCGAACTATAGGTTAAAAAAAGCATCTCCTTAAAGTCCATATGTATTAATATCACGATTTAAGCAACTGGTTATATAATGCTTTTAAGACGTAGCGAACATTAGTTAATGAACTTGGGCCGCAATAATCAAATTTTGTGTTTAAGAAATATTGATATAGAAACCTTAGGTAACTATGAGAAATTATTAACAGAGGATGGCTACCGTATAATTGACATTATGGCCAGTGATTTAGTTACACTATCAGTCCAAGTTGATAGATATGATGCAATTTTTGTTTTAGGTGGACCAATGTCTGCAAACGATGACTATGATTATCTACATTATGAGAAGCAATTGATCTCCCGTGCAGTAGAGAATCACATTCCTTTAATGGGTATTTGTTTAGGATCGCAGCTAATTGCAGCTTCATGCGGAGGGAAAGTCTACAAGGGCGTAAAAAAAGAAATTGGTTGGGGAGATGTCTCTCTGACTAAAATTGGGTCGGAAAGAATATTCAAGAATAATTTTACTAACTCTCTACAGGTGTTTCATTGGCATGGAGATACTTTTTTGCCCCCGGTCGGTGCAGAAATCTTATCTAGAAACGAGTTATATATACAAGCTTTTAAGTATCGATCTGCAATTGGAATCCAATTTCATATTGAAGTTAATCAACGAATGATTATGGATTGGTCTAATAGATATAAAAAAGAAATCGAGCTTGAGGGTATCTCAGTAGATAATTTTTTTCGCAAAAAAGAGCAAGATTTTGCGAGGTTGACTGACACATCGAAAGTGTTCTATGAATATTTCAAATCCTTCTTTAACTGATTAAATGTCATGTGTTACTCTGTTATTATGGTGAAGTTGGGTCGATTTCAGAATTTTAGTTCAATACATTACTAGAAAAATAAAAAACCCATTAATTCTAACTTAACTTGAATTTTGAATATAAATATTTAATTTTTGACTCTAAACGATTTTAGTTGGTGTTTGTATAGATCTTCCAAATTTACTGAACCCTGCTCTGAATACCAAATGTTATATTCTATTTTCTCCGACTTGAACACACAAATTGACACCCTTGTCTGTCACCGATTGGGAATATAAAAATCGGTAAAAACTGCATAGTAAATCTTGCCTATCAAATTCCGAGTATCCTCAAGCTTAACATTAGCCATTGGTTTGACTGTATTACAAGTTCTAACTTTATCATGTAAATTCTTTTCAATTGCTAGTGCTCCCTCGGGATTTACCATATCGTTTAGACAATCAATAAATATTTTTAAATAAAATTCCAGGCTCTGTTAACTTAACGAAAAAGCTATAGTTTGAAGATGTTGTCCCTATTTCAATTATGGTTATAAAAAGAAATAAAGAACATCTTTGTTTGATATCGAACGTGCATTATATTTGTACTTTCTTGGTTTGTCGACTAGATGTGTTGCCAAAGCATTGTTATTCTTACATAATGTTAAGAGAAGCCATGTTTCAATTTGGAAATGGATTCAAAAATGTCATCCTAGAAAAACATCCTCAAAGAAAAGAAGAACAGTTGAGGAATTCATTGTTGATGAAACATTACTTAAGGTAGGTCCAGAATTAATATGGCTTTGGATTGCAATTGAGCCAGAAAACAGGCAGATTCTCGCACAAAATATAACTCAAGAAAGAAACATGTTAATTGCTGAGAGGTTTCTGTCAGGAGCTGTCAGAGACTATGGAAAACACCCTGTATCCACAGATGGCGGAACCTGGTATCCAATGGCTTGTCAGTTTCTCGGACTAGATCATCATGTTCATTCTCCTTTAGAGAAAAGCATGATTGAAAGGACAATGCAATATATCAAGGACATAACGGAAAGTTTTGATGACTACTTTCCGTATAGACAGAAGAACTGTAAACTAAAACATGTGCGGAACTGGTTGAATCTTTTTGTCAACTATCATAATAAGGAGCTGATTTATGCTTAAGTTAACAGCGCCAAATTCCATATCGATTGATTTGTAATCGGAAAGTGCCGAAAATAAGATTTTTTTCCAATTTTAACTTCTTTTCGGCTTGCACCCCCTATGGATTGCATATGATTTTCAAAACCATAAAACTTTCTCGAGATTAATTTGCCAGACTAACAAAAAGATCCCAAACCCTAATCCCATGTCTGCAACCTTGCCTTCAAAAAGAAGAGTACTATTAACATCATGTAGGAGGAGTGTCCAGGTTTTAAAAGATTGGTGAATGATAGGGCTGCAAAAACTCGTTGTTTCTTCAAACAAATCATTGTGGCGAACACCCTACGAACCATCCTTGCCAAATTTAAACATATAAACAAATTTATTCTCATAATTTACCATAGATCTCACTTGATACCCTTTATGAAGAACAATGGGACTTTCTACTTCAGCAAATACCTATTCTTATATTCAAGATAAATAGAATTTTTTTTGTCAGGAGCTTAGGATAGGCAATCTATGACCGCCTGACCGGATATAGATTCTGTGATGTATCTTTTGAAGATGTCTGCCTTCTAGGCAAGTTCTTCAGACAATAACGACTTGTTTTGTTGAGAGCCTTGTACAAACCTGATCTTTCAACTAATATGATTATCATAGCTCCTAAACTACTTTCGATATCTCCTACAGCTCTCATTACAACTTCTTATGATTTTTTGCTGTCTACAGAAATAATGAATTATTATCCATTTAACTATTATTGGCTAGGAAATTGCTTTCATAATATTTACAAAGCAAGTATCGTCTCTATGTGTTAGAATCTTTAAATAATTATGATATGGGGCCTTCGGAGGGATTTGAACCCTCCTCAAGCGGTTTCTATCCTCCTCAAATTTTTTGGAGTTCCACAGCCGCCTATACTAACCAGGCTATACTACGAAGGCCACTCGAATTTGAAATCTTTGTAGGGTTAATTTGTATATAATTGTTTTAAATTTTAAATCGCACCATATTCAAATTAGTGTGTAATGATTCTTGTTCTACAAAACTTATATCTTCAAATTGAGTTTTAAACTCCATGAGTTGTTCAGGGGAGTATTATTCTCATAATAATCAAGGAGATAATTTGATCCAAATTACACCTGCATTAAAGCAAAAGCTAAAGAAAGCTAAATACGGTGTTTTTAATCATTCAGCAGTAGAACTATGCCATTGGACAAAAAAGTCCTTTGCAGATGAGGGCACTTGTTACAAACACAAATTCTATGGGATTTCTACTCATAGATGCATGGAGATGACTCCAACTGCGCTTAATTGTGAAAACCGTTGCCTGTATTGTTGGAGGCCGACTGAGTTTTATGATACCCTTAATATGCCTGCACAACTTGTTGATAGTCCTGACGTAATAGTTCATTCGCTCTTGGAGGAACGTAGGAAATTGATAGTTGGCTTTTACGGTAGTGAGGGTATCAATAAATCAAAATTGGATGAATCTCTTTTTCCCGAGCATTACGCGATATCACTTTCAGGGGAACCTACCATGTACCCTAAATTACCTGACTTGATAAAGTACTTGTTTAGTTTAAAAGCAACAAAATCTATTTTTTTGGTAACAAATGGCCAAGAGCCTGAAATGCTTCAAAGACTATCTGAAGAGGATGCTTTGCCCACTCAACTTTATCTTTCAACCAATGCTTCGAATAAGAATATGTTTTACAAGATAAATGGACCAAAGTATAAAGACGCATGGGAGCGGTGGCTCAAAAGTTTGGAACTTGTTTCACAGTTACGGACAAGAACTGTTTTACGATTTACTCTAATTAGGGATTTTAATACTGATCTAAATTATTTGGATGATTTTGCAAACTTGGTCAAAATAGGGTCTCCTCATTTTATTGAATTAAAGTCTTACATGCATGTAGGAATGTCCACTAACAGGCTAGAGCAATCAAATATGCTCGAAATGGCAGAAGTCAAGAAATTCGCAGAAGGTCTCAAATCAAAGTTGAGCAACTATAGTTATGTAGATGAGAGCATACCTTCAAGAATCGTCTTACTTCAGAATCAATACAGATCCATTGATAGGTGGATTGAAAATTATCGATCCTAGTGACGATCTCATCCTTTTATTTTTGTTTATTTGCTAAAAACCAGGTACATAACTTTTCTAGAGCTATCCTTCTATGTGATATCTTGTTCTTAAATTCATACCCCAGATGCGCAAAGGTATTTTCAAAACCCTCTGGAATAAAAATCGGGTCATATCCCCAACCTTCGCCTTCAGGGGAATGCGATATTGACCCGCATTTTTCTCCAACAAATATCTGGATATTTTTGCCATCATGAAATGCAAAAACAGAACGAAACACTGCTTTCCTGTTCTTTTCATCAGAAAGTAATTTGATAATTCCGCTATTGCCTATAGTTTTAAAGATATATGATGAATATACGCCGGGAAATCCATTCAATGCATCGATAAATAATCCGTCATCTTCTATTAGGGTTAAATATCTTACCCTTTCGAAAGCTTTGAGTGCCTTATGTTCAGAGACTTTCTCAAGGGAATCTGATTGAATTTCCTCAAGTTCTAATTGCTTGAACTTTATGGTAAAATTGGGGCGATCAAGCGCTTGAATAAAATCCACTATTTCTTTATATTTATTTTCATTACTACTTACGAAATACATATGACTAAATGCGGTAAATGTGGTCTTTTATTTAGTTATTTCATATTTCACTCCAGGATTGAACAATATTAAATTTATATTCTGTATCTTGATTAGTCTACTTGATTTTTGAATATTGAAAATTTTTTTCTAATGTTGGGCTGGCTCGGTGAGTTGATTTTTGCCAGCTGGGTGCTATCCTATGGAGCAGAGCACCTTTCAATGAGATTTGGGGCAAAGTTTGTTGGAAGGACTTTATTGTCAGTAGCAACTACTTTACCCGAAATTGCAATAGTTATGTACGCAGCATCAGTTGGTCTATACGAAGTTGCAATTGGAGCAGGTTTGGGTAGTAATGTTTTGATGATGACTTTGGGGCTAGCATTAATGCTACTAATAGCTACAACGAAGTTATCAAAGGCACCACTGACACGGATTGATGTGAGCACGTTTAAGGTGGATAAAATTTTTCTATTGGTTTCTGCTTTGATAAGTGCGATTTTGCTGGTTGATGGATATAATTTTATAGATGGTTTTATTTTCATAGGGATGTTTGTTGGATATGTATTAATCGCATATGTTGAGATGAAAAGGGAGCAAAAAATTAGTAGACCAACAGTTATGCATGTTGCGGATAATCAATCAGTTTCTTCAAGTGAATATACTTTGTCTAACAGGAATGATATGGCGAAAGCCATCTTAGCATTTATCGTAGGAACAATTGGGATTGTCATCGGTGCGGGCCCATTCATTCATTCTCTGCAAACATTTTCTGAGGATATCGGTGTTTCAACGATAGTGCTAGCAGTAATTATAAGTCCAATAGCAGGAGAAATGCCCGAAAAGATTTCTATGATGATTTTGGCAAGAAAAGGGGCAGCAGGTGCTGCTATTGCAATTGCTAATGTACTTGGATCCAAAATTTTAAACAACTCTTTACTCTTAGGTGTCGCAGTTATCGCAGCAATGTATCATGGTGGATTTTTTACTACGATACATAATAGTGAATTATTATGGTTTCAAATGATCCTCGCTACCACTATTACCGTAGTAGCTTTGATTCCGTTGTTTAGACACTACATTGGAATTAAGGTCGGCATATTTTTGATCGCTTTATATATCTTGAGCATTATTGTTCAGTTTTTTGCACCAGGAGAAATAAAACCCCACTAGTTTTTTTAGAAATAATTATTTATTAGAATTTTACTATTATTTGAATATACATAAAAATTATATAATATATTTAAATTGCTGATTTATATAATTTATTATTATTGCAATTTTCTATAAAATTATTATATGTAAATTTTAAAAATAACCCTATACTATTACTTTTTAATGTATTTCAGCAAATATGCAGCAGGGATATTCGTTTTTGCAGGCATTTTATCAATGATCGGTGGAATAAGTGGAGTTACATTCACTCCTAATGTAAGTGCTCAAACTGTTGGAGAACAAATTGGCGATACTTTGGGTGGAGCAATCGATCAAGCCGGTGAAGCAGTAGGAAATGCTAGTCAAAGTTTAAGCAATGCCGCAAATGAAACTGGTCAAGCAGCAGACAACGCAACAACCATCGATGAAAGTGCAAGTCAAGCTGTAAATAACACTGCAAGTGAAGCTGGTCAAGCAGCAGACAACGCAACAACCATCGATGAAAGTGCAAGTCAAGCTGTAAATAACACTGCAAGTGAAGCTGGTCAAGCAGCAGACAACGCAACCTCCGCAGGAGGAAACGCATCTAACGACACATCAAATAATCCACTTGACATGTTGATGAATTTATTCAAAGGAAATAAATAACCTGAAATTATAAAACTATATTTTTATTTCCAATCTGATTTTTTTTGCTCTTTTAGAATCTTCTCAAGACTTTTGGCTTTAACAATTCGGGATGGGTCTTTAAATAATCAATCTTAGATAGAATCTGATTTTTATCGCGAGGTAGTGTACCACCTATTGCATATACGTTTGAAGCGTGGTTTGCCCTAAATAATACATCATTTTTCACGTTAATATTATCTACTAAATTGCCAAGTTCTACAAGAATTTCTCTGTCCTCAAGTGCTGCAAAGGGTTCCTCAAATTTCTGTAAGAATTCTTCTTCAATTTCCGGTTCCATGTACAAAGTTAATGCACCCACATAGTTTGGCTCAATGGAATTTATAACTCGAGCCGTATCTTTTGCGTGCTGTAATGTATATTTCTTACCACCAAGCCCTAATATAACCATACAAGACAATATAAAATTGGCCTCCTTTGCCTTTTTACAACTATCAATTATCATTTTAGAAGTCGCACCTTTAGTAACTTTCTTCAGAATCCTGTCATTACCGCTTTCAATTCCTAAATACACCATATCCAAACCCGCAGATTTTAGAACTTTTAATTCCTCCATAGATTTTTGCATTAGATTCTTTGGCATAGAATAACTTGAGATTCTTTCGATATTCTTAAACCTCTGCTTTATATTGAGCAATATCTTCGCCAGTTTGTCAGTTCTTAGATTCAAGGCATCACCATCAGCCAGGAATACTCTTTTTGTTTGCGGGTAATATTTTGCCATTAGTTCTATCTCCTCGTGGATTTCTTCCATAGGTCTTTCAGAATAATCTTTAGTTCTATACATATTACAAAATGAACATTTGTTAAAAGAACATCCTAGCGTGACTTGAAATATTAGTGAGCGCGCTTCTGAAGGTGGTCTATATAATGGATAATCGTACGCTAATTCCATTGTCTCTTTAAAGACCTTGAAGAATTATAATTTAACTATTCGTTATGTGAAAGGTTGTGCTGTATTACGGAAAACTCTGAGTCACTCTGAGTTACTCATAATGATTGTAGTATTAGATACTCTTAATTAAATTTCTTTATAAATTGATTCGATTCACCAGTTTTTAATTCATCTTACATCAACTCATTTATTGATTGCCTTTATATTTTCAGATTTTCAAATTTTCTAACAACTGCTGGCTCTTTTTATAGAAAAATATTTAAATTAATGTTTTATACAAATTGGGTCAGTTCGTCGCAGGGTCATCATTGATTGCTCTCAGACTGGAGCAGCGATACACTTCATCCCCAATAATGAATGAAACACAATCAAATATGAATATTCAATTTTCTTTTGATTTATAGGATGATAAGTTCTTTATCATATGAATGAAAGTTCAAAAACTCAAATCCTTTTTTTGAGTCAGACACAGACTTTATTAGCAAACTATCCTCTATTCTGACTCCAAATTTGTTTGAAATATAAATGCCGGGTTCAATAGTAATAGTCATATTCTCGCTTATCTTTGATTTAAAATTTGGTCTAATCCAAGGTAATTCATGAACTTCCAAACCAATCCCATGACCAGTTGAATGTATGAATTTTTCCCCATACCCTGCTTCCTTTATTAAATTCCTGCATGCCGCATCTATCTCGGAAAAATCGGTTGATGTGGCGATTTTTCCGATACCTTGTAGCTGAGCTTGATAAACTATGTCGTAAACTTCTTTCTTCTCTGGAGAAACATTGCCTATTCCAAATGTGCGTGTCGCATCAGATATATAATGATTATAACTTAAAGTAATATCTAAAACAATCAAATCGCCGTCTTGGATTTTTCTAGATGAAGTTTCAGCATGCGGAAAGGATCCATTGGGACCACTAGCAACAATTAATGGATTCGACGTAAATTGGTAAGTAGGGAATCGTGCACCCAAACGCATGGCCTCATATACCAGCGTTGATTGAATTTCTTCTTCTGAAATATTTACTTTAATTTCATTTCTGGCGACTTTGTATAATCTGTCGATTATATTTGAGGCCTTTTGAATTCTTTCTATTTCCACAGGTTCTTTAATTTGTCTAACCTGTCTCAATGCCTCTGGGTTAAGTTTTAATTTACTTTTTCCTATTTTCCTTGATATTTCATCAATAATCCAAAAATCGGTTCCACCATAGAATACCAAAACTTCAGTTCCAAGGAGATTTACAACTGATTCAGTCAAACTCTTCCCTCTCTCCGATTGGATAATATCACAATCAATTGATGTTTCTGTGGCTCTGAAATATTCTAATTTTGGAACTATGAGTTTACTAGCTTTATCTTGAGTAATTATTAAAATTCCTTCCCCCCAATATCTAGAATAATAATATAGGTCTTCTGGATTGTCGATTATGAAAATCAAGTTATTATTATGGGTAAAATCTTCAAATAATTTCTTGCATATCTCAAACAGGTTTTGCTTTCTATCTTGCCAATTTTCCAACTCTTTTATACCTAGTATGCTATACCTTGTGAATTACTTATAAATAACGGGTAAGCATGCTGTAAATTTGAAAGTTGCGATGGAATATTTAGTAATGTTGCCTGGTCCTACCAATGTTCCGAATAGGGTAATGAACGCTATGTTAGCACCCATAATTAATCATAGAAGTGAAGATTTTAGGATTTTATATAAATCAATTGTTGAGAAAACTAAGAAACTATTTCAAACTGAAAGTGATATAGTTTTGCTATCTTCGTCTGGTACTGGTGCGGTAGAAACCTCTGTCATAAATTTAGTTAAAAAAGGGGACAAGGTTGTAATTCCTGTCAACGGGGAATTTAGTACTCGCTTAGCCGATTTGATTGACAGTTGGGGTGGACAATCAATACGTATCGAATCACCATTCGGTGAAAATCCTCCTTACGAAAAATTCGAAGAGGTACTTGATCAGCATAAAGATATCAAAGCATTATATGCAGTTTACAATGAAACCTCCACTGGTACAACTATCCGTTATATGGATAAACTTGGTGAATTATGTTCTAAGAAAGATATATTTTTTATCGCAGACTCTGTGTCTATATTGGGCGGTGACGATCTCCCTGTGGACAAATGGAATATAGATTTATGTGTAACGGCATCACAAAAGGCCATTGCAGCACCACCAGGAGTTTCGCCTATTTCTGTGAGCAAAAAAGCAAAAAAGTATATTCAGGATAATCCTCCTCCAACCTTGTATTTTAACTTAAAGAGGTACTTCAAATACTTTGAGGAACATTATGAGACTCCATTTACCCCTGCTTTACCATTATGTTATGCATACGATGAAGCCTTAAATCTTATTTTTGAAGAGGGACTAGCACAACGCATCGAAAGACACAAAAAATGCGCATCTGCTTTTTACGAGGGACTAGGAGCTATGGGTTTGACTCCATTTGCGAAACCTGATGCACGAAGTAATGTTGTGATCGCGGTAAATTATTTGCCAAATATTGATGATAAAAGGTTCCGAGATTTATTGTCAAATGAATTTAAAGTATTGATAGCAGGTGGCTTTGGAAACCTTAAGGGTAAGGTTTTTAGAATAGGTTCGATGGGTGAGGTTAACAAATATCATGTCGTAAGAACACTGTCTGCTATTGAATCGGCCTTTAAAATGATGAATATAGATGTTCCTTCAGGGGCCATAAACAAAGCTTTGACAAAAATTTAATCTCTAATTTTGTTCTTTGTCAAACTTAATATAAGGTAAATTTATAGCGATTTTTATGACATTAGAAAAAGGTTCCCTAATTCTACTAGATTATACTGCTAAGATTAAAGATACTAATGAAATTTTTGAGACTACGAGAGTTGATGATATAAAAAATGATTCTAATTTTGATCCAAATAAAAAATATGAACCTAGACTTTTAGGTGTAGGTGAGGGCTGGGTACTAAAGGGGCTTGATGAAGCCCTACTCGAGTCTAGCATTGGTACACCTTTGGATATTGAGATTCCGCCCGAAAAAGCATTTGGGGAGCGAGATCCTTCCAAAGTGCGAATGATACCTTTGCGCAAATTGGGCGAAAAAGCAAATGAAGTCGGGATCGGCGATGTGATTGAAATAGATGATAGGATTGGAATTATAAGATTTATAGGGTCTGGGCGTGTTCAGGTTGATTTTAATCACAAATATGCAGGTAGAACTCTTGTTTATAATGCTAACATATTGAAAAAATTGGAAAGTGATGACGAAAAGATCACAAATCTTATCCATCGTCGTTTGCCAATAGAATTGTCAGAAATAAAATTCGAAAACAATGAGTCGGAGATTCAAATTTCACTTCCTGAAAATACTTTTTTGATAGAAGGTATTCAAATTATCAAAAGGGGTATATCTGCAGATATATTCAAATTTGTACCAAATATCAAAAGTGTCATATTTTTGGAAAAGTATGATAATACCTCTACTAAAAATGATGCAACTAAGCAGGCCGATTTCGAGGAAAGCCCGGACACAAATATAGAATCTAAGAAAGAAGACTCAAACAGTGAACAACAAAGTGAATCAACAGATGATGCTAATAAACTTGATGGGACTGATGCTACCAAAAACAAGTCCTAACTTTCTACTCAACAGGGTACAACTCTTTTCTTAACTAGTCTAGTATTCCTGTTTCTACTATTACCTTTTCAAAATCTTTTTTATCGTATTTGTTCTTGCTTAGAATTGTATATCTTTCAGGACGTAGTGTACGTGCTAACAACAAAGCATCAATCATTTGATCTTTGTCTACATTGATGGCCTTGCCAGTAACTGGTGCTCCAATCTTCCTTAAGGATTCTCTAATTTCCTGCCAATCAAGACCATGTAGTTTTGACATGATTATTGTGCCAATGCCTACTCTTTCTCCATGGAGGCCGCAATGACCCTTTGCGATGTACTCCAGAGCATGGCTAAATAAATGCTCTGAACCCGAGCATGGTCTACTGCTCCCTGCTATTCCTGCTGCCACCCCGGAACTGATTAATCCCTCTACAATAGTACGTGTTAACTGAGTAGCAGTTTGAATTGTGGAAATTGAATTAGATATGTCAATTATCATTCTCGATCCTAAATATGCCAGTTTAGCCGCATACTCCCCATAATACTCATTATTAAAGTCTCTAGCAAGTTCCCAATCTTTAACCGCTGTTGTTTTTGCTATCAAGTCCCCACACCCACTTGCCAGTAGCCTGCGGGGTGCATTGGCAATAATTTCTAGGTCTCCTATTATTTCAGTTGGGGTTTCAGTCATTATGGAATAAGGTCTTTCATTTCCTTTTAGAGATACAAATGGACTTGAGATGCCATCATGGGAGGCAGATGTTGGAATGCTTATGAACGGTACCTTCAATCTACTCGCGACCAATTTACCCAGATCGATACATCTCCCGCCTCCAAGTCCAATAATCAGTGCGGACTTTTGTTTGTTAAGTTGAGTCGTTACTTCATCACCAAATTGAAAAGTTGCTTCCTTGGCTATAATCCACTCCAGATCAAATCCATGTTCCAGCATACTTTCCTCTATTGATTTTGATACTGAATCTCTAATATTTGGACCAGTTATAATTGCTAATGATTTTAAAAATGGATAATTTCCTTTTATAAGGAGACCACAATTCTGTAGAATTCCGCATCCAATAGTTACTTTTCTTGGTAACTGCATTACATGAGTTGAATTATAACTCATTTGTGTTTAAATAATAATAAAATATTGAAAAAAACTTTGAGGTCTTTTATTCTTCTGACTTTGATTCTACCAGATCTGCTGTCGCATAACCTCTTCCTACACGAGTAATTTTAACTTTGACTTTGTCCCCGACTTTTGTATTCGGAACGAATATTACTAGTCCTTGGATCCTACCAACTCCCGCATCTCCTCTCTTACTCATAGATTCGATGTCAATTTCATGCTCCTCGCCTGCATTTACAGGGGATGGTTTAAAAAATCTGTTGTAGCTTCCGCCGCCATTACCATTTCCGCCGCCATTTTCATTTCTTCTATTAGAAAATCTTCTTTGACTGTTGTCACCTTGAGAAATTTGCTCTATTCCTGATGGTTGTGATTCACTGTTTTCCAAACTATATCAGTACATTACTATAATATTATTGGATATTTCAACTTTGATATTCATAGCACGTTCTACTTAAATATCTTAAAATAGTTTTTTATCAATTATTGTTCAAGATGCAAACCTCAGCAAGTTTGGAAGGATTTGTACAAGAATTTGTGGATGTTCGAAATAAAACTATTGAACTGTTTTCGCCGCTCGATATCGAAGATGCGGTTATCCAATCAAATGAGTTTGGAAGTCCTCCAAATTGGCATATTGCACATGTAACGTGGTTTTTTCAAAAAATATTGGAAAAGTATTACGGACATAAACTCAACCTAAAGGATAATTTTGATTTATCTTATCTAAACTCATATTACCAAAAATATGGTTCTATTCTTAAGAAAAGCGAAAGAGGTAAATATCCTAGACCGACCGTCATACAAACTCTCAAATACCGAAAAGAAATCGAAAGACATTTTATCGAATTCTTAAAGACATATAAAATCAAATCTCAAAACGACGAAGATAATGTATTTTTCGATATACTTACTGCTATAAATCATGAACGACAGCACCAGGAGTTGATGATTTACGATTTCCAACACTATTTTAATAGATTTAAGAGTGAGAGTGATAATTATTTACCTCGGCTAAAATCACAAGTCCCTCGTAGTGTAAGCATTGAAAATGAAATGATTCCAATTGATGGAGGAATTTTTGAAATGGGTTTTACGGGACACGATTTTTGCTACGATAATGAATTACCGTTACATAAAGTGTATTTGGACAATTACAAAATTAGTAACAAATTGGTAACAAACGGTGAATTTATGGAATTTATTGAATCGGGAGGTTATGACAATTATCGATATTGGTTATCTGATGGCTGGGATCTCGTTATAAGCGAAAACTGGACTTCACCATTATACTGGAAGTTTGAAAAGGATAAGAATAGGTGGATTAAGAAAGATTTTCGTGGATATCATAAGATTGTTGAGGAAGAACCAGTTGTAAATGTCAGCTATTTTGAAGCCGATGCTTACTGTAAATGGGCAAAGAAACGATTACCCACTGAAGCTGAATGGGAAAAGGCTGCAACTTGGGACGATCATACCGGATTGAAGACGATATATCCATGGGGTAATGAAATGATATCCAGTGAACACGCGAATGTTTTGGACAGTTATACGTGGCAACCCACTGTGGCAGGAAGTTTTTCAAAAGGCAAGAGTCATTGTGGATGTTTTCAAATGATTGGCGATGTTTGGGAATGGACATCTTCTGAATATATTCTCTTTCCTGGTTTTAGATCACGCTTTGAAGAATACACGGACAAGTGGGCAATAAACCAAAAAGTGCTTCGAGGAGGGAGTTTTGCAACTCCTGGCAAACAGATTCGCAGCAGCTATCGAAACTACTTTAAACCTCATGAAAGAATATTGTTCGCAGGTTTCAGATGTGCTTTATAAACCATTACCTACTGAATTCTTATGACATTGTTTTATTCACTGACTTTTATTTTTACCTTTTTTAGTATGGAAAAATCTTTGCTTTCTATACCTACTATTAAATTGTAATTGCCCGGGTTGATTTTATGATTGATCTTTAACTCCACTTTAACATTTGCATATGTTTGTTTTGAGTCTATATTAGATTGATTGTATTCCATATTCAGAAGATTTGGAGTAAACGTCGCACTAAATCCTGATAGATTGCCATTTGGACTAAAGGATGTAGACCAGATGGGCTTTAGGCTCATATTTTTGTCTTCGGTATTGTTGTATTCAAGCTCTTGTTGCAATAACGACAAATTGACTAACACATTCATATTCAACTTTACCGTATCATTGACACCATTTTTCAGGTTTAAGAAAGAAGGATTCACAACAATATTTATTGGAATTTTTTTTCCAAGGTCTACATAGCCAATTTTATTTTCAGATTGTTCGGAAAACCATATTCTTGCATCCTTGTTTATCGTATTGTCGGTTGTGTTGTATTGGATATCAAATTGCAGAGCATTTGAGTATCCACATATATTTGTACTACTTTGAGGACTGCATACAGAATACAGGATGTTTTGGCTGGGAATCCAATACTCGGTTAGGGTGTCATTATGGGGAGAATATTTTGCTATCTTATTTCCTACATGTTCATTTGTGAAGATGTTATCCTCCTCGGTAGACTTGATCCAATAAGGTAGGGAACTTTGATACAAATTAACTGTGTTATTGCTTAAATCATCATGTTTTATACCTATTATCCTTGAAGATAATGGGGCAGTCACAAAATGTTCAACCTCATTCATATTGATCATAGAGGAATTAGAAGGTGGGGAGATCTTGTAAAACGAACTTGTAGCATGGTCAGTAATCCATAAATTTCCATCCTTATCTATTGATATACCTGTTGGTGACTTGATAGTATCCGGCAGTTCATATAAGGAAAATTTTTTGTCAGGGATATTGTATTTAACTAGTAATCCTTTTTTATCAAATGCCAGAGCTGTAATCCAAATATTTTGGTTCCCATGATCAATTGCAAGGGAACCTAACCCCACCTCGTAGTCTGGAATTCCTTTAAATGAATCACTAAGCGGAATTGGTATTTCTTCTATTCCTTTACTAGTACCGCTTTTCATTCCATCCAGAGATCCGTGCCAAAGTGACAGGGATCGTATACCCACAAAATAAACATTATTTTCATCAGGAAAGGCCAGTGAAATGGGATAAGATGTAGAGTAAGATTCTGATTTATATGGTACTATGTATTGTTCAAATTGTCTATTAGTTTTATTAAACTTCCATAGGGAATCTAGTTTTTCGTCGGTGAACCAGATATTATTATAAGTTTTGTCAAACTTTAAAGCCCAACTCCAAGAAGTTCCTGCGGGCAATTCTCTTGAATACCAATTAGGTATTTTATATGAACTAAAGTTATTTGCATCTGGGTCATACTCCAATAGAGTTCCGTTTCTTGTCCCAACTAGCCAAACTTTATTATCTTTTTCATCATATCCTATTGCAATGGGAACACTACATTTTTCTGGAATCCTAATTTCTTTGATAAAATAATTTGAATTTACTGTGCTGTTTATCCCGCAGTTCCAATCCTGAAAGGTTCTTATTTGTTCAACTTCAGTAGGGGATGCAAACACAAGTTCGAATTCTTGGATTTCAGACCACAAAAGAGAATTAAGAATTACAAAAATTATCAAAAGGAAAATACTGCAAAGTAGAGTTCTACAAGGCAGCCTATAAGAATTCAACTTATTGTGAGGATACACTTTCTTTCTTATACTCTTTTCTACAGCCAAAGTACTGATGGTATCAAAAGTGTTGGTTAAGCACAAATGCTTTCTATGAAGTCAGGTTAGTGGGTAATAAATTTTGAATACTTTTGATTGTTGATAATCCGCTATTAATGGGAAAATTTTTGATACAAACTTTGAAATTCATATTTTTAAAGTATTTTCAGAATTCCACGAGTTAGACAATTATCCGATTATGTTTTTTTATAATATTTATTCAATTATAATCGCTTTGGGTAGGATAAATATAATTTAATCAAATAAATTCCATATGTTCAACAATATAGCCAGTATGACTTATATTTTGGATTCAAGGATTGGCTGAATATGGCAAAAGGTTCCAGACGAGGGGGAAGAGTTCGAGATAAATGGCGAGACAAACAATGGATTATTGTAAATGCCCCATCAGCTTTTGATAGAGTACCATTAAATTATATTCCGATATCTGATATTAATAATGCTAAAGGCAGAGTAATTGAAAATACTCTTTATGATATGTTGAAGCAAGATCCAACTCAGCATCAAACAAAGATTTTTGTCCAAATAGACAAGATAAACGCAGGTATGGCTACGACTATTTTTAAGGGTCACGAATACGCAAAAGAATTCCTAAGAAGCTTAATTAGAAGAGGTAGTTCAATGATAAACTTTGTGAATGAGTACAAAACTAGTGACGGCTATTTATTTAGAGTTTCATCAACCGCATTTAGCCATAGGAGAATCAATACAGCAAAGAAACATGAAATAAGATTGGCCATGGATAACCTGCTAAAAGAACGCATTCCCAACTTAACGTTAGATGAATTTGTTAAGGAAGTCACGATGGGCAAGATGAGTAATGATATGATGGAGGAGGCCAAGAAGATAGCGGTTATCAGACATGTTGGAGTCCGAAAAACTAAATTATTGTCATCACCATTGCAAAATGAAGATACTTCAACAAGTAATGATTTTACATCTGAGACCAGCGAGGAAATATCTTCTGATTCGCCTGATAATCCAGATGCCGAGGAAGTCCAGGATGAAACAAATGCTTAATTTCCTAAAGGACTTTGTATTCTTCATTTGATATTTCTGTATTATCCCACGCGACTGAGGATGAGGACAAGCTCCTAAATTGTTTGAAAACCCATTTGGGAAGATTTTCAAATCTTAAAAAGGTTGAATTGATAAAAACAGAAGGACACTGGAAAAATCCTATAATCCGTATTAACCTTCACTATACGAAAAATAGTGATTCTTTATATTCTGAAGTAGTAGATAGGCTTAGTCATATCTATGGGAAAGACGACCTAAAGTCATACCTGGATAACAACGTAGATGAAAAAGGATCTGTTTATTTAAGGTTAGATAAACAGAAATTGTGCTCGGGAGAATTGTCAATATCTGAAAAAGATTCTGTAAGGCTTGTTTTTAAAAGAAAAGGAAAATTTTCTAATAATAATGATATAGTTTGAATGACATCCGTTACTATGTTGATTTGTCTATAAATTTTGAGTGTAGTGACAACATTGTCAGGTTTATGGATAAATTCCTTAAAATAAATAAATTAGGAGTTATTTCAACACAGTCAATTAATGAGAAATGGGGCTCTATAATATTAAGGGTTAAAAATAAAGACTATGTGCTAAATGGCCGACATTCAAATTATCCTCATTTAACTTATGTGGATACAGAATTTTACAGCCATGAAAAGGTTTCTTCTTGTGATATAATAGTAGTAACAAATTTCTTGGAATCAAAACCCCTTCTTCAAAAACTCTCTGGTAAGAACTTGGGATTCGAAGTTCTTATTTCAAAACTAAAGTACATGAAAGCTGACGAAATTGGAAAATGGTTTTGGGATGTTAAATATCTTTCCGACCTTTGTAGGAAACACAACCAACAGCTAATACTTTCCAGCGGTGCCAGAGATATTTTTGAATTAGTTTCCCTAAGGACATTCAATTCAATACTTGCCAAGTTAAATATATCCCCCTCGGAATATTGGTCTGATTTAAATATGTGGTTAAATTCGAGATTGCGGGGTGGTTTTATTGACTTTAACTAAGAAAAAGTTCCGCTACATAGCAATTTATATTCCTGATGATTCTTTATCTCACAGGAATCTGATAATAAATAGAATTTCTGATCGCTTCGTTGATTTGTTTGGAACAATATATTACTCAAGTTCCCGAAACAGAATTATCAAGTCAAGCCAACTCAATTCAAACATTTTAGTTTTAAAGTGTAGTCTTGACACTATATCAGAAATGATTCTATCAATTTACTCGATCAAAGAAGATTTGATAATAATCTCCATTTCTGGATCCTTAAAACAGCTAAAGATAAGGTCAAATGACTTTCTAGGTCAAATTGCTATGATCTTTGGATCGGTTAATTCTGATCGAATAAAATCTACTTGAATAGCTAAGTATAAAGATGTCAATTGATAACAAGTTTATAAGTGAGTAAAATATCTCAGGATTCTCTCAAAAACGACGAGCAAAAGATCAATGAAGTTAATTCTGTAGTTGATTCTAATACTCAAGAAAATAGTAAGGTTAAGGCAGTGGCGTTACTTTCAGGAGGATTAGATAGTCAATTAGCTGTAAGAATGATTAAAGAACAAGGAATAGAGGTAGAGGCTGTTGCAATAAAGACCCCTTTTTGCGATTTTGATTGTGGAAAAGGATGTGGTCATAAGGTATTAGAGGTGGCCACCGAATTAGACATAAAATTAAAAACTGTTTTTTTGGGAAAAGATTATTTAAAAATGCTAAAGAATCCCAAGTATGGATACGGCTCAGGTATGAACCCATGTATAGATTGTCGAATGATGATGTATGATGAGGCAAAAAAGCACATGAAGAAAATAGGTGCCACATTCTTGATCACGGGTGAGGTATTACATCAAAGACCTATGAGCCAAAATTCAAATGCTTTATCTATTATAGAAAAAAATACTGAAATGGAGGGGAAAGTATTACGGCCATTATCTGCTAAACTAATGCCCCCAACTGAACCGGAAGCTAGAGGGCTAGTAAAAAGATCTTTATTAGGATCAATTCGAGGTAGGTCGAGGAGGGGACAGTTAGAATTGGCAAATAATTTTGGAATCGAAGACCCGCCTAATTCAGCTGGAGGCTGTCTGCTTACCGATCCTGAATTTTCTAAAAGAGTCAGAGATTTATTTCGATATTCTATAACCGAACCAAGTCTAAATGATATGGAGTTGCTCAAAATTGGCAGACATTTTAGAATGAATTCAGAGTCCAAACTAATAGTGGGAAGAAATCATGGCGAAAATGAAATGCTGAAGTCACTTGGTGAAGAATTGGATTATATTTTACAACCAACCATTGTCCCTGGGCCAGTTTCAATTTTGCGATTTCATGATAAGCCTGATTTGCGGAAACATAAATTATTACTTGAATGCAGTTCTAAGATTACATTGAGATATTCGGATACACTAGAAGATCGAAGTTATGAAGTATCCATAACTAATCAAAAACGGAAATTGAATAGAAGATTGTATATTCGACCCTTTACTAAAAATGATGTAGAATCATTCAGAATTTAATTCTCCTATTAAAATTTATTGTCATAAATTTTCAATCTTTATATTAGTGATGCGTTCTATTATAGCATATCACATTTAAAAAATGCACGGTAATAATTTAGAACAAAGACCTATTTATTTGAGGACCTTTACTCTTCGTGGATTAAATGATCTAGACGAAATCAAGAAAGGTATCGAAAAGAATATGATAATAATTATACGCATCACCCCTTTAGCTCACAAGGATGTCGAAGAGCTCAAGAATGCCGTTGAAACTTTACACAAGTCTGTTACCATGATGGGCGGTGATATTGCTAGGCTGGGCGAGGAACGAATCATCTTAACTCCCTCTGCGGTCAAAATTTGGCAAGGTGCCTGAAAACCAGCATCATAGTTAGTTTCTGAAATTGTTCACAGTTTGACTTGTATTTCTTTCGAATTTCTATATATTATTAAAGGATCCTTATTGATTCTTGATTCTGCAAATACTGAGTAGGAATATTGTGAACTTTACTTGAATATCCAGAAAAATTCTGAACCTTAGATCTCTCTCCATGATTTACTATTATTCGCTTTAATTTTGGTCTTAGTCTTGCAATATAGGCGTTTAATTGATTAAAGTCTGAATGTGAATTAAAAGAATAAAGAGCTTCAATTTTACAACGAATTTCATACTCCTCGTCTTCAATAAAGAATTTTCTATTTCCATCTGACAAATCTTTATAGAATCCACTCCCTGTAGGCTTGGTTGTCAAGATCATTAAATTTTCGGGATCAGTTGCTATTCTTTTTAGATATTTCCTACTAGATTCGCAATGAAGCATGGATGAGGGACAAATCACTATACCCGAGTCTAAATTTTGCCCCTCAATATCTGTCAAAATTGATAATGTTCTTGATCTAAACGGATTATTCTCACCTGTGGAAATGTTTTGGTGTAATTCTTTATTTAGAAATTCTGATTCAAATTCGTGAATTGAATTAACCTCTGCTATTAGTTCATCGATATAAATTTTGCATTTTTTGATTTTCTTTTCTTTTATTAATTGATTCAAAGTGATGATCATTTCTTGTGAAGTGCCAATTAATTGAGTCGGTATCAATACTGTTTTCTTAATCTTGATAATTTTATTGATCTCCTCGATTAATTTTATCTCTGACTCTTCCCTCGATGTGAATGAGTCTTCTCTACCGCCATTTGTGCACTCTATTAATAGCGTTTCTACTCTTGGAAAATTCCAAACTGCATTTTCCAAATAAGCACTCTTTCCAAATTTTATATCCCCAGTATAGACAAAATTGTGATCACCATTTCCTATATGAAAATGAAAAGATGAAGATCCGAGTATATGTCCTGCATTGTACGGGGTAACTTTGATTTCAGGAGTTAGGTCTGTTACAATATTGTTATTTAGGAAAATCAAATGAGAGTAAATTTTTTCAATGTCGGATTCGTCATAACTTGAAAATGAATTATCGTTCTTTACAAATTCTCTGAATAACATGAACATCAAATAGGCAGTAGGTTCAGTGCAATAAACCGGACCGATGAAACCATATTTAAATAAAACAGGTAAGAACCCTGTATGATCAAAGTGTGCATGAGTTAATAAAATCGCATCAATTTCTGATAGTCGAAGGCCAACTGAGTCGAATCTTGGATACTTTAGCAACGGATCTTTCGTATAAGTGTTTAATCCACAATCCAAAAGCACGCTGCTTTCATTAGTGCTTAGTAGCACTGAGGATCGTCCAACTTCAGCGAAACCACCAAGCGAAATTAAGCTAGTTTCTATAACGGGATTCATACGATCGCGAAAGATTTTCTCTCCTACTTTCTTGTAGAATTGAATTCTGTATTCTGAGGATTTTTTCATAATTTTATTAATTTGTTTTATTATGTCGAAATTCCTGGGAGTTTTTTTAAAGGTGATTTTCCAACCTGTTGCCAAAATGATTTCATTGATTATTCGTTCGGTATCTAAGGACTGGGGTAATTTCTTTAGAAATATTGTAGCCTCTCCTATTGCTGGGTCAAAGAGTATATCTGTAACATTTGATTTACCTAAAACATATTTTTCTACAATTTTTCTTGCTTCATCTTCATCTTTTCTTATTGCTACATCCGTTCGCAGTACTATCCTCTTTTTGATCTGGGCTACAATATTTGGAAGAATTTTATTATTTTCTAAAAGGAATTGTGGGTTATTTGTGTGCAACGCGATTCTTGGTCCCTCGTACTCTATTTTGGTAAGGGCGCATTCTTTAGGTAAGTTCTGTAATATTGTCGCCATTATATTTTGGTTATCTTGATAACTATTACTCGATTCAAAGGACCTCGCATTCATAATACCCACTATTTAAGAGGAAAATCAAAGGTAAAACAATTAACAAAGAACAATTGTATATAAAAACTTATTTAACCTAATTTTTAAAAGTTTAACGTATTTATACTATAATTACAAAACTAAATCTAAACGATATGGCAATTTCCTTCGATAATCTTGTTTTCACATCCTCTCTAATAATATTTATACTTTCATTGGTTTCAATATTTGCTTATCAATTCATTTCGACCAAAGAACAAAGACAAGAAGTGAGAAAGATTGCGAGTACTGGAAAAACCCGAAAAAAATCGACCAAACAGGTAAATAAAAAACAATTTGACAAAATTGAATGAAGATTACAGCAAATTAGAACAATCTATCCTGGATAAATACAGAAAGGAATTATTCTATAATTTAACCTCAATTCAAGAGCAGTCTTATAAAGTGTTGGCTCAAAGGTCCAATGCTTTATTGGTTGCGCCTACAGGATCTGGAAAGACTGAAGCGGCAATCCTACCCGTAATAAGCTTAATAGCAATTAATAATGAACGAAATACATCTGATAATAAATCAAAGAGGGGGATAAAGTGTCTGTACATTACTCCACAACGTTCACTCAACAATGATGTATTTAGAAGAATTATCAAATATGCTACTTCAGAAGAGATTGATGTACAAATTAGACATGGGGATACCACATACTCGAAGCGGAAGAAAATTATTGAGAATCCCCCTGAGATTCTAATCACGACACCTGAATCATTAGGTGTGATCCTTGTAAATGAAAAAATGAATGTACTACTTCGAGATGTGGAATGGGTTATAATCGATGAAATACATGAAATAATGCCATCCAAAAGGGGTGCATATCTCTCTTTGTGCCTTGAAAGGCTAACTTTGATTTCCACCGAATTCTGTCGAATTGGTATCTCAGCAACAATTGGCAACATTTCGGATACCGCGAAATTCTTGGTAGGAAAGAATAGAAAATGCGAGATTCTAATCGACAAATCACTTAGAAAATATGATCTTGAACTAAAATTTGTTCAAGGATCAATAAAAGATACTTGCAATCATATAATAAAATACATTTCCCAAGATTTTAGTAAATCTTCCGTGTTGCTGTTTACTAATACAAGGGATGAATCTGAATTTTTAGGAACTGTGTTAAAGGATCAAAGTAATATCCCTATCCAGGTTCACCATGGATCACTTTCAAAAGATGCTAGAGAGGAAACTGAACAATTTCTTAGACGGGGATTCAATGGAATTGTTGTTTGCACTTCATCATTAGAGTTGGGCTTAGATATCGGTTCCATCGACTTGGTCATTCACTATGGATCGCCAAGGCAAGTTTCAAAATTGATCCAAAGGATAGGTAGAAGTAGACATACTCGGCATACGTCCGCTAAGGGGTTGATTATAACGAATAATTATGATGATTATCTTGAATCGATGAGTATAATTCAACGCGTTAATATGGGTTCAATCGAGGAGCAACAACCACATGAATGTTCTTTAGATGTATTGGCACATAATATCGTTGGCTCCGTATTGCAGGAGAAAAAACCTTTAGACTTGAGAGTTTTATACGAAACATTAAAATCTGCTTTTCTTTACAAATCGTTATCTTTCTATGACTATAATGATTGTATAAACATTTTGATAAATTCTTATTTATTACGAATAGAGCGTGATAAGAATCTTATTTTTAGAACTGGAAAATCTCTTCGGTATTATTATGAGAATGTTTCTACCATTCCGCACGTTTCTAAGTTCGAGGTAATAGACTCGATCTCTAATAGGAAAATTGGTACCCTTGATCAACAGTTTGTGGGCGATTATGGTGAAAAAGGGAATGTTTTTGTCCTGAAGGGTTCCCAGTGGAGAATTTTGGTGGTTAATGAAACCAAATTTCAGGTTCATGTGGAGCCTTTAATGGGTGCCCCAATCAACATCCCGTATTGGGTTGGTGAAACTATTCCAGTTGATTATGAGACTGCTAGAATAGTTGGTCAAATAAGAAAAAGTATCTTGTCTTCGAGTTCATTTGATCCAAAAAAATATTATTTGTCAAATCTGATGACTTCTGAAATTCATTCCAAGCTGGCCGAAAACATAAAACCGTTAAAGATAATTCCTAATTCAAACGACATTGTAATAGAGTCTGTTGCTTCCGAGGATGTTACTATAATCCATTGTACACTAGGTACAAAGGTAAATAATACATTAGGTTCTCTCCTTTCAACATTTATTTCTTCAAGAACAGGACATGTGGTAGAATATAGAGCGGACCCTTATAGAATTTTGCTGAGTTCAGTGAATAGTCGAATAACAAAAGAACATATAATCTCATTATTTACGGATGAATTTGATGTTGAATCAGTTCTAATTGCATCTTTTACAGGAACCTATAATATTAATTGGAAAGTCTGGATGGTTGCCAAAAGATTTGGACTTATCCAAAAGGAATCTGTTTATGATAAAAGATTGGCACGATTATTGTACGATAGATATCGCAAGACTTCGCTAAGCAAAGAGTCAATAAGAGAACTTATCCACGACAAATATGATGTCAACAACACTAAAACTATAGTAAAAAAGATCAAGAATGGATTCATAAAATTACATTGGAATGAGGACTATCGCTTTTCGGGCTTGTCACAACCCATTCTTAATAGGTCTAAGAAAAGTATTTCGACCCCAATTGGAATGGAAAGTGGAATTTTAGAGCTTATTAAAGAGCGTTTGACTAATACAAAGCACAAATTAATTTGCGTAAGATGCGCTAAATGGGAACGAATATTCGAAACACATGAAATCCCTGATAAACTATCATGTCCGTTTTGTAAATCTAGGTTAATTACTGCCACTTTTTGGAAAGATGTGGAATTGAGGATTATAATTGGTCAAAAACTTGCGGGAGAGACATTATCTAGGGTAGAAGAAAATAAATTTGATCGAGCCTGGAAATTAGCTTCGTTAATTAATAATTTTGGAAAGTTGGCTATCTTTGTCCTGTCTGGTCATGGTATAGGGGTTGATACCTGTGCGAGATTGCTAAGAAACTTTACAGACGAGCAAAATCTATTGAAATCTATATACGAAGCTGAAAAACAATATGTAATGACAAGAGGTTTTTGGGATAATTAATTTTAGCAACAAAAGTAAGGATCAGTCCTAATTTATGATTGTTATGTCTGAATAAGGCCTTAACGATAACTCCAAATTACCTTCCTTTCCTTGCGCTGCCTCAACACCAACTAGTCTTATTCTTTCTCCTATTTTCAACTGATTAATTACCCTACTATTGTCTCTCCATCCAACTAATCTGATTTCTCCTGTATCATCCCCAACAATAGTGTCTGCAACTGTTACAGTGTCTCCGCTTTTGGTATTGACATCCGTTTTGTTTGGATTTTGAAGAACAATTGCTTCAATTATGTAGGGCCGATTCGTTGTAGCAATGTCTCGTATTTTGATTTCCAACACCGATTTGTCGGGAATGTCTTCGTTTCCTTCAATTTTTTGAATAAAAGAACTTTGATCCATTACTTCAACTGTGTTACCCAAAACACGACTCGGATAACATTCAATTATGTTATCCACGTCAAGTTCAAGATCAAAGATCTCATTGTTTACTTTTAGTACAAATGGATAAGCTTCTCTATTGATGGCAAGATAGCTTGAAAAATTTCCTAATGTGTTAACTCGTTTTGATAAGATTCTCAAAAGGAAGTTTTCATCCGTACTCTTTTCATTAACCAATTCTATAGTCGTACCTTCGTCACCATGAATTTCCATGTCACCATTCCCAAAATTTGGATTTCCTACCTTGGTTCTAACTCCTATCAGTTTGATTTGTGAATCTCGAGTAAGTAGCTTTGGGATTATAGCTTCATTTATATTCCAAATAATACTTCGTATTTGACGAGTGTTATCCTCATTCGATAACATCAATTGCAATGATTTTGACAATTCGCCTCTATTATTTGTAAACTGAGTAATTCTGGGATCTGAAACAATTTTTCCCATAACTGCAATATTGTCGACAGGTTCAGATGGGATTCCATCTATTGATTTAGTTATATCTGTTATTGATGGAATCTCGTATTTTTTATCATCTCTGATAACCTCGATATTGCCATTATTGCCTAGATTTACCACTGGTCTATTATCTAAACCTGATTTTATTTGACAATTTACAACCTTTATCAAATCTCCAACTCTCAAATTCTGAATCTCTGGAATATCGACTAGATCATCCCATAACTTAATTCGAACACTAGCCTCTTTATCAAATATGGTTAAAGTCCTATTTCTTGCTTCTTGATCTGAGTCTCTTTTTAAAAATGACTTTATAGGATTTATTGTTATAATCCGTCCGAGAATTGAAATGTCTCTAGCACCTATGAAAATATCCTTTAAATTATACTCTGATTTCGGGGATTTTTCTAACGAAATACCTAAATCTGCGGCAACTAAGAAAAGTGCTCCCTGGTCTGTTAAGTAACCTGCACCAACATTAGCTTTTTTCTCCTCTATTAACGCTTTCAATTTACCATGGTCCAAATCCTGTTTTTCTTCAAGGATAGTTTCAATCATCTTATTATAGTCTAATGTCAATTACAAATGATATATTTCGCATTACATATTTTAATTTAATAATTCGCACATCCATGGAACAGTGTAATATCTATATTATTTTGAGTTAGCTTGTCTAATTTTTTTCTTAAATCTAGGTAGGTGAAAAAACCTATGCCTGAGATGTTTGCGAGAACTATATTTTAGGTATAAACTGTAGGCATTCCCACAACTTTACCTTGAATTTGCTATATCAATTTTTAATCGCATTTTGTATTTGTCATATCCCTTTAGCAAAAAATGCAACTTTTATCGAGAAAGTATGAGAAAAACAGGAAAACCTTGAGTTTAATTAGCTGATTATTCAAACTTGGTGGTTTTTATTTCCAATAATTGGATGACCTTTACCAGGATACTATTTCTTTTTACTTCTCTTGAATTTTATTTTATTCTTACTGTAAAGGGTATAAATAAAAGCTACTATTACTCCTGTCGACGCTGATATTATTGCTATTAGGATATTTTGTTGTTCTTCATTATTTAAAGTACTTGACTGTCCGGTCATGCTACTTTGATTGTTTTGATTAACTTGATTACGGGGTTCGTTTATATCCATTCCTGTTATTTTGATTATCTTTGAGTCTTGTGCAAATTCAATTGCTAATTTTCTATTGTCGCCTATTTGGTTAATATTCTCCAAACTAGTCGTATTGTCTTTTGTAGAATTTGATTTTATACTCGATATGATTTTTTTGGTAGTTTCTTTGAATTTTGTAGGGTGACCATCGATCGTCACAGTAAAATTTTGGTCAATTTTGTTAATTTGAGAATTGAGAATGACTCTTGGAATTTCGATATCTAGTGTCCCTTTTTCTTTATAAGGTATTATCGACAATAGAAGACTTTGATTGCTTGAATTTGATTGGAACTGTGAGAAGCCAAGGTTAGCCCCGTCTAAATAAATCGATATGAATTTGATTGAATCTTCAGCATTGAAGGGGATGTCAATTCTCAATAGTTCTTGCCTACTACCATCCATTTGATTACGGGGTTCGTTTATATCCATTCCTGTTATTTTGATTATCTTTGAGTCTTGTGCAAATTCAATTGCTAATTTTCTATTGTCGCCTATTTGGTTAATATTCTCCAAACTAGTCGTATTGTCTTTTGTAGAATTTGATTTTATACTCGATATGATTTTTTTGGTAGTTTCTTTGAATTTTGTAGGGTGACCATCGATCGTCACAGTAAAATTTTGGTCAATTTTGTTAATTTGAGAATTGAGAATGACTCTTGGAATTTCGATATCTAGTGTCCCATTATTGGATGTGTTATTGATATCTGGGGGTTCCATGATGAGAACTAAACTCTTTTCATCTGTGTCATAAAGTAAATTATTAACTTGTCTACCACTACTTGAGATTTCCACCGGATACAATGAATTACCAATTTTTACCTGGTAGAGTAGAATTGTATTGTTGCTGACCTCCTTATTCGATCCATTTAATAAAATGCTATTTCTGACATTTTCCATGTTATTATCTGAATTATCAGGAATTTGGGCAAAAGAGGAGTCGCAATAATGACTCGTAATTGCAAGGTATGCTATCAATACACAGGAGACCATACAACAAGTCATCATCATTTTAGATGAGATGACAATGACATATGCTGATTCTCCTGTCTTGCACAATACTTCAATATAACGGATCTTTCACAATATAAGAATTCTTAAATAGAAATCTTTCTTATGGACAAAGATTTCTATTTCCTTTCTTTTTTATTCTTACAATATGATTTTGCTGGAAATACTTTCTAGTTGGATTTGTCTAATCACAAACCGGGGGAATATTATATATATTGCATTACAGTTTTATTGAATATTTGACGATTCTTTTGTTATTATTTAATTGCACTTTATGCATGGAGAGCGAATGAATTATGTCTTCGGAAAAAAAAGAAATTAGGATAGTTAATCACATATATCAGCCTAAGCATGAAATTCTCTCGAAAGATGAAGCGGAGTTAGTTTTTAAAAAATTTAATTCAAAACCGAGCCAATTTCCATATATAATGTCCTCAGATAAAGGAATTCAAGGACTAGATGCCCTGCCTGGTGATGTAATAAAAATAACACGTAAGAGTTCCACCGCGGGTGAAAGTGTATATTACCGTTATGTGGTAGAAGGTTAATCTAAGCAATGACTGTTAATATTAACAATAATTCTGTCGTTGATATGTGGCCAATTATTAACGACATTTTACGAAGGGAGGGAGTCGCCAGACAACATCTTAATTCCTACAATGAATTTATAGAAAGAGGACTTCAAAGCATCATAGATGAAGTCAACGAAATCGAAATTGAGACCGCTGAATATCCTTACAAGATAAAGTTAGGCAAAATCAAAATGCAACAACCTAGAATCATGGAATTAGATGGCTCAATTACTCACGTTGCCCCTGTAGAAGCTCGCCTTAGAAATTTAACTTATGCATCCCCGATTATGCTTGAGTGTAGCATTGTAGAAGAAGGGAAGACATTGGAATCACGATTTATACATATTGGTGATATGCCCGTGATGGTAAAATCCAACGCATGTATGCTAAATAATTATTCTGAAAATAAACTCATTGACGTAGGGGAAGACCCTAAAGATCCAGGGGGCTATTTTATTATAAATGGATCCGAAAGAGTGATAGTTGGACTAGAAGACCTTTCCTATAATAAGATCATAGTGGATATTGAAGAGACATCTGGCACTTTGCTCTATAAGGCTAAAGTATATTCATCAATAGTGGGATATCGTGCAAAATTGGAGTTAATTATGCGTCCTGACGGATCTATTGTTTCAAAGATTCCTGGATCACCTGTTGATATTCCACTCATTATTTTAATACGGGCTCTCGGGTTAGAATCTGATAAAGATATTGCAAACGCTGTTTCTTTGAATGATACAATTCAAGATGAATTGGAGCCTTCATTTGAGAAATCAGGTGAAGTAGCTACGAGTCGTGATGCCATTATCTACATAAGTAAGAGAATCGCCCCGGGTATGTTAGAAGAATTTCAAATAAAAAGGGCTGAAACTTTGCTGGATTGGGGTTTGTTACCACATTTAGGAAAAAATCCTGATAATAGGTATGAAAAGGCACTTTTCTTAGGTGAATCTGCATGTAAACTTATTGAGCTTAACCTTAACTGGATAGAACCAGATGATAAGGATCATTATGGAAACAAAGTGATAAAATTTGCAGGCCAAATGTTAGCTGATCTCTTTAGAACTGCATTTAGAAATTTGATCCGTGACATGAAATACCAATTGGAGAGATCTGGTCAGAAAAGAGGAATTAATGCCGTGGCAGCAGCGGTGCGTCCTGGAATTATCTCCGACAAATTGAATAATGCAATTGCTACTGGAAATTGGGGGAGAGGTAGAGTTGGTGTTACCCAATTATTAGATCGAACCAATTATATGTCGACTGTAAGTCACTTGAGGCGTATTCAATCACCCCTTAGCAGGAGCCAACCTAATTTTGAGGCTCGAGACTTGCATGCTACTCACTTTGGACGCATTTGTCCTTCTGAAACACCCGAAGGATCCAACTGTGGGTTGGTAAAAAACTTGGCTCTATCTGCTGTAATATCTGTTAGCGTATTGTCGTCCGATGTTATAGAAAAATTATATGAACTGGGAGTTCAAAATGTAAATGAGACAAATGATGAGTTAAAACAAAAAGGTGCTAGAATTTTTGTTGATGGGCGATTAATCGGCTATATCGAAGACGGTGGTTACCTGGCAAATCGGCTTCGTACTATGCGAAGGTCAGGGAGAATGCATCCACATATGGGGATTTATTATTATTCATCACTTAATGATAATGCAACAAAGAGATTATACATTAGTTGCAATTCGGGTAGAGTTTTACGACCCATTGCAATAGTGAAAGATGGGAATATTCTATTAACTAGGGAAGTTATTGAAAAAATTTCAAAAAAATTCCTGTCCTGGACTGATTTGTTATATATGGGAATTATAGAATTAGTTGATGCAAATGAGGAAGAAAATTGCTATATCGCAAGCGAATTAAAAGGCATTTCCAATGATCACACTCACGTCGAGATTTTTCTTTCATCTATTTTGGGTGTAGGTGCATCGATTATCCCTTACCCCGAACATAATCAATCCCCGAGGAATACCTACGAAAGTGCAATGGCAAAACAAAGTTTAGGTTTTTCTACTCCGCTTATGAACGCAAGCACTTATGTCAGACAGCATTTCATGCTTTATCCACAAATGCCTGTTGTAAGCACCAAGGCTATCAATTTGCTTGGATTAGATGAACGGCCGACAGGACAGAATTGTGTAGTTGCAGTGTTGCCATTTGAAGGATATAACATCGAGGATGCCGTGGTGTTTAGTAAATCATCAGTTGATAGAGGATTGGCAAGGACATTTTTTTACAGGGTTTATGAAGCTGAGGCCAAACAATATCCTGGTGGGATGAAGGATACCTTTGAGATTCCATCATCTGATGCGAACATTCGGGGTTATCGTGGCGAGAAATCCTATCGATTGCTGGAGCAGGATGGGGCAATCATGCACGAATCTGTTGTTAATGGTGGAGACATTCTCATAGGCCGGACCTCACCGCCTAGATTTATGGAAGAATATAAAGAATTTGAGGTTAAAGGACCATATAGACGTGATACCTCTATTGGTGTAAGACCTTCAGAGAATGGGGTTGTGGATACAGTAATCATGACTCAGTCAGTTGAAGGTGGAAAAATGTACAAGATTAGGGTGCGAGATATGCGAATTCCAGAAATTGGAGACAAATTCGCTTCTAGACACGGACAAAAAGGTGTGGTAGGAATGTTGGTAAATCAGGAGGATTTGCCTTATACGGAGGATGGGGTTGTCCCCGATGTAATGATTAATCCGCATGCTTTTCCTTCTAGAATGACTGTAGGGATGTTTATGGAGTCACTTGGTGGAAAGGCTGCATCTTTGAGGGGAAAAATCGTGGACGGTTCTGCATTCTTGGGTGAAAAATTGAATGACATTAAGGATATTATGGAAAGTTATGGTTTTAAGCACAGCGGGAAGGAGATTATGTATGATGGACGGACAGGAAAGAAGTTTCCGATGGATGTTTACGTTGGAGTTGTATATTACCAAAAACTTCATCACATGGTAGCAGATAAGATACACAGCAGAGCTCGGGGACAAGTTCAAATGTTAACAAAGCAACCAACAGAAGGTAGAGCTCGAGGCGGTGGGCTAAGGTTTGGTGAGATGGAACGAGATTGCTTAATAGCATATGGAGCTTCAATGATGCTAAAGGATCGATTATTAGAGGAATCTGACAAAGCTGAAATTAATGTATGTGAGCGATGTGGACTTTTATCATATTATGATACCAAGCAAAGAAAATATGTATGTCGTGTTTGTGGCGACAAAGCGAAAATATCTAATGTAATAATTGCATATGCCTTCAAATTGTTGTTACAAGAAATGATGAGTTTAAATGTGGCTCCGAGATTATTAGTCAAGGAGAAGGTTTGAGCCTTTTTATTTTTGTTACTTTGAGGAGGTTTATTTAAATGAATGACGAGTCGATTAAAATATTAGATGGAATTAGGTTTAGTATCTGGTCACCTGTAGAAGTGAGAAAATTCAGCGTAACTGAAGTTACTGCACCTGAGACGTACGATGAAGATGGAATGCCAGTCCAGGGAGGGTTAATGGATAATCGATTAGGGACCCTTGAACCTGGTCAAAAATGTGCTACATGTGGGAACACTTCCGCACGTTGTCCTGGACATTTTGGACACATTGAATTGGCCGAACCGGTATTACACATCGCGTTTATTGACGATATTCATAAACTGTTACTAATCACATGCAGATCTTGTAATAGAATAAAACTAGCAAGCGAAGACCTGGAAAAATACAAAAAGTTGAGAGATAGCAAAGCAGCTTATGCAGTAATTACTTTAGAAAATGTGAAAGATGAAATTATTGAGAAGGCGAAAAAAGTAAAAGTTTGCCCGCATTGTCAAAAAGAGCAATATGACTTAATATTTACAAAACCAACGATTTTTGTTGAAAAAACTGATGTTGGTGAAAACAGATTGTTACCAATCACCATAAGGGAAAGATTGCTCAATGTATCAAATGATGATTTGATTTTACTCGGATATGATCCAAAAACTGCAAGGCCTGAATGGTTTATTCTTCAGGTCTTGCCAGTTCCGCCAGTAACTGTTAGACCTTCAATAATTTTGGAAACAGGTATTAGGTCTGAGGATGATCTGACTCACAAATTAGTTGATATTATCCGAGTAAATCAGAGACTAAAAGAGAGCAAGGAGGCAGGAACACCACCACTTATAGTTCAAGATCTTGTTGATCTTCTACAATACCATGTAACTACCTACTTTGATAATGAAGTTTCTGGAATCCCGCAGGCTCATCACCGTTCTGGGAGACCACTAAAGACTATAACACAGAGATTAAAGGGCAAAGAAGGTAGATTCCGTGGTTCTTTATCTGGTAAAAGAGTAGACTTTTCAAGTCGTACAGTTATATCTCCCGATCCTAATTTGACTATCTCTGATGTAGGAGTTCCAACCGATGTTGCAAAGAAATTAACAATTCCAGAAACTGTATCAACTTGGAATATGGAAAAGTTAAAAGGGTTAGTCTTAAATGGCCCAAATAACTATCCTGGCGCCAATTATATTATTAGACCCGATGGCGTTAAAATACGTCTAGACTATGTCACGGATAGAGCTGCAATAGCTGATTCCTTAATGAATGGTTATACTGTTGAAAGACATTTGATGGACGGCGATGTAGTGATATTCAATCGTCAGCCATCTCTTCATAGAATGTCTATTATGGCTCATAATGTTAGGGTTTTGCCATATAGGACTTTTAGACTCCACCCCGCTGTTTGCCCTCCGTATAATGCAGACTTTGACGGCGATGAGATGAATTTACATGTACCTCAAAGTCAAGAAGCTCGAGCCGAGGCCGCATTGTTGATGAAAGTACAGGATCAATTGATATCTCCACGTTATGGGGGACCAATAATTGGTGGTATAAGGGATTTCATTACCGGAGCTTTCTTGTTAACTAAGGACGAGACATTGTTAACAGCTGACGAAATATCAAATTTTGCGTATTTGGGTGGATATAATGGACCGTTACCTGATCCTCAGATTGAGAAAGATGGAAAAAAGTTTTATACTGGGAAACAATTGTTCTCTCTTTTCTTACCAAAAGATTTCAATTTTGTAATTACCTCCAAATGGAATAAAGCATCTAAGTTACAGGGAAAGGATGTTGTCATAAAGAATGGCCAACTAATCTCTGGTGTCATAGATAAGGCTTCTATAGGGGCAGAAGAGCCTGATAGTGTATTGCATAGGATTGCCAAAGACTATGGTAACGATGAAGCAAAAAAGTTTTTAGATGCTATTTTAATCATGCTCAAAACCTATATAACCCATAAAGGATTCAGTTACGGATATTCGGATCTCTGGCTTAGCGAAGAAACACGTAATGAGATTTCTGAAGTCATAGAAAAGACGTATAACAAGATTGGTGAATTAATTAAACAGTATCACGATGGTACGCTTCCTTTGACCAGGGGATTGTCGCCAGAAGAAGCCTTGGAGTTGTATGTAGTAAATGAATTGTCTCGCGCTAGAGATAGGGCTGGAAAAATTGCAGATCGTTCATTTCCAGATGATAACTCAGGGGTCATTATGGCATCAACAGGAGCAAGAGGTTCGACACTAAACATTGGGCAGATGACTGCAGCACTCGGTCAACAATCCATTCGAGGAAAACGAATTATCAAAGGCTATAGGAATAGGGCATTGCCACATTTTAGACCCGGTGATCAAAATCCTGACTCTAAAGGGTTTGTAAAGTCTAATTATCGTGATGGACTTAGCCCGATTGAGTTTTTCTTCCATGCCATGGGAGGTCGTGAAGGTTTGGTAGATACTGCAGTCAGAACACAACAATCCGGATACATGCAGCGTAGATTGATAAATGCTTTGGAACATTTGAAGATAGAATATGATCTAACAGTACGTGATCCACATGGTAATATAGTTCAGTACGTCTATGGTGATGATGGGATTGATCCTGCCAAAAGTGATCATGGCGATGCGGTAAATATCATCAGGCTTGTCGAAAGTGAATCAGTTGTTGATGAGGGTGTGAAAACTACTGAAACTGAGATGAAGGAAATGCTGCAAAAGTTTAAAGAAAAGATGAATCCAAAGTTAGGTTCTGAATTAGAATCTGCATTAATCACTTATCCTTTGAGTAAATCGGGCATTAAGAAAGTTATTCACAAGATAATGGATCTGTTCGAGAGAGCTATGGTAGAACCCGGTGAAGCTGCTGGAGTTGTAACTGCTCAATCGATTGGCGAACCCGGTACACAGATGACTTTAAGAACCTTTCACTTTGCAGGAGTCAAGGAAAGAAACGTTACCTTAGGTTTACCAAGATTGATTGAACTTGTTGATGCACGAAAGAAACCTGTCACCCCCACCATGGATATCTATTTAGATGAAGATCATAAATCATCCAGAGAGAAAGCACTAGAAGTTGCAAAACGTATAATATTTACTCGTATCTCCGATCTCACAAGCAAAGTTGATACAGATTATGCAGGAAACTTGTCATTTTATTTTTCTGACAAAAAAATCGCTGATAGGGGTACATCTATTCAGGAAATTCATGAAGTCTTGAAAAGTTCAAAGAAACGTTACGAAGTGACGGTGAATGATGAATTGCTATTGGTAAAGATCTCTTTATCTCAAGAACCAGATGCTCAAACCCTATTGACGTTAAGGAACAAATTACTTAATGCTCGAGTTAAAGGAGTACCTGATATAGAAAGAGTGACAATTGTAAAACAAAATGATGAATGGGTTATTCAGACAGCTGGTTCTAATTTAGCCAAGGTTGTACTCGTTGAAGGAATCGACGTAGATCGAATCACCACCAATAATGTGTTCGAGATATGGCAAACTTTAGGAATTGAAGCCGCAAGAACAGCTCTAGTTAAGGAAATTACCAATACTTTGGAAGAGCAAGGATTGGAGGTGGATATTCGACACATTATGCTTGTTGCTGATCTCATGACATCAAAAGGCTATCTTCAACAGATAGGACGACATGGAATCGCTGGAACCAAGACTTCAGTGTTGGCTAGAGCTGCTTTTGAAATTACGGTGCCAACTATTGCAAGGGCTGCTTTAGAAGGCCAAGTTGAGCCTTTGAAGGGGGTTACCGAAAATGTAATTGTTGGGGCTACAGTACCAGTCGGAACTGGAATGATTGATCTATATATGAGTGTGAAGGAGTAAACCTATATGAATGAAAAGAAATTAGGAAAAGTATTAAAAGATGCAGCAAATAACAACAAGATAAAGACTGGTTTTAAGGAAGTATCGCAATATATTAAAGGGACAAAGCTATTGGTCATATCAAAATCGTTACCAGAAGATTCCGAAGAAAAGTTAAGGAGAATTGCGGAAGAGGGGAAAGTCACTGTAATTAACTATCCCGGGAATTCTGTATCCTTGGGACGATTATGCAGTTTGTCTTATGGTACAAGCGTCGTATCTCTGAAAAATGTTACTGATGAGGAAATAAATGATATAACATCTTAGCCACGAACATTTTATTAAGAATTTTGTCTTCGATCGAATTTTATTTATCTCATTTTATTTTCCTAACTTGAAATCCAAAAATAAACTTAAATGGGGAGATCCTAGAGAGATTTATTTATACTTGAATCAATTATTCTTTCATGATGGGATGAATGCACAGTGAGCGAGAAAATCAAGTTGTCTCCTGATGAGTTTCGGTTATTGTCTTTATTTCAAAGCGTAACTTCTGCAGATGCTCGGGATTGTATTTTAGATGACAAATTGCAACGTGTTATCTTTGTTGTAAATAGAGGCCAAATGGGCATGGCGATTGGAAAAGGTGGATCAAATATAAAACAGCTTCAAACCGTAATAAATAAAAGGATCGAGCTGGTTGAACACTCAGATCAGCCTGCTGAATTTGTGAAAAATATTTTTAATTCTGATATGATTATTGAAGTTAAAATCAATGACAAGATGGATGGTAGTAAACAGGCATTGGTGGTCGTGGATGCCAAAAAGAAGGGATTGGTTGTGGGAAAAGATGGTAGGAATGTTGAGAAAGCAAGATTGCTGGCGAAGAGATATTACAACATAACGAATGTTCTTGTGATAAGTCCGGAACAATTAATTAAAAGTGAAAAGATGTGATATGTATTGAGTAAATCGCCATTAGGTTTATTTTCGGGTAGAGTTTTGAAGACAAAAAGAAAACGAGCCCGTTGGTCAAACAAATATTATAAACGTAGAATGTTAATGCTTGACAAGAAAGCTAATCCATTAGAAGGTGCTCCTCAGGCAAGAGGTATAGTTTTAGAAAAAGTAGGTATAGAATCTAAACAGCCTAACTCAGCTGTTCGAAAATGTGTAAGAGTTCAGCTAATTAAAAATGGAAAGTCGATTACTGCTTTTCTTCCACGTGACGGTGCATTAAATTTCGTGGATGAACATGACGAAGTTGTTTTGGAAGGTATAGGTGGTTCTATGGGGGGAGCAATGGGTGATATTCCTGGAGTAAGATGGCAAGTGTTTAAGGTGAATGGGGTTTCTTTAAATATGCTTGTACGCGGCAAGAAGGAAAAACCGAGGAGATAATTATGAGTGGAAAGGAACAAGTTAATTTACTGTTATTTAGCAAGTGGGATACTACAAATATTGAAATTATCGATCCTGGTCTAAAAAATGTCATACATCTAAGTCCATCCATGAAAATACCTATAACCTTTGGACGACATGAACATCAGAGACTTAAAAAGGCAGAAGTTAACATCATTGAAAGGCTAGCAAACAAATTAATGCATTTTGGAAAGAGATATGCAAAAAATACTGGTAGAATGGGTGGCAAAAAGGCCAGAGTCATGAATGTTGTAAAAACCTCTTTAGATATTATATTCTTAGAAACTGGAAAAAACCCTGTGGAGTTACTCGTAAGAGCTATTGAAAATGCGGCTCCTAATGAAGACACGACCAGAATTGTATATGGAGGGGTTGTTTACCATGTTTCCGTTGATGTTGCTCCATTAAGGCGCATTGACCTTGCATTGAGATTTATTGCTGAAGGAGTAAGAGAATCAACCTATTCTAGTCCACAGACAATGGAAGAAGTTCTTGCAAAGGAGATATTACTAGCATCTGAAAGTGATATGAATAGCTATGCTATCAAGAAAAAGAACGAGCAAGAACGTATAGCAATGTCTTCTAGGTAATCCATCTTTTTTTATTCATTTACTTAGGGACTCTAGATGAGCAGTAAGGATGATTATATTTTTGAGAAACGCAACCTACTTCGAACTCCATCTGGTAGAAAAATACTAAAAAGTGGCTTAGTTAAAGACAGAGGATATAACCTCTTTAAATATTATTTGACTGAATCCAAAATTGAATATGCTAAATTCATACAAAGATATAAAGATGGCATACATCAACTGATAATTTCGGATCAAACGCCTGTCGAAACACACAATCGGTTTTTGGAACAAGTCGGTGATTCAACAGAACTTCAACTTGATTATGATAAAATATTATTGTTTAGTAACAAGATGAGGGAAAAGGAGATTGTCTTCGATAGGATTGATAGGATTTTGAATTCTAATTTTGTTAAGATGACTTTTCCTGTTTTTTATGCTTTATATGATGGTTTTGCAAGTCTTAGCGGACAAAACAATGATCGCATTAGAAATAATGTTATTGATGGCCATTTAATCGCCATTGATCTAAGCGAACCGATGGACAGAATTTTAGACAAAGATGAGGATTTGGATTATTTGGAAGATTACAAATTTCTTAATCCATATATCTTAATGCTGGCCAAACAAAATATAAAAAATGCTGGACCTGAGGTATATGAAGTATTCAAAACTGGATTTGCAGATGCATTATTGGGACAAAAAATAGACTATGAACTAAAAATCAAAAGTATTGAACTGTCTTACGATAATTTGGAACGAAGTTATAAAAAATATCGTTCTGTACTCGGGACCGCAGGAAGAAATATGTGTCTAAATCGAAATCCATTGTCTGAAATTTATTATATTGGCATGGCGAAGGCAGCAGAATGCGTTGGGTGTGGGAATGAAATTCAAGATGCAATTTTAACAAGGGGAATAAAATCACCTTCTTGGCCTCTTTATTATTCAATTTTAACAAATGATGTTAAGATGGGGTTTAAACTAACATTAGAAAAAAGCAAAGCCTATTTAGCAGAAGCCTATTTGGCATTAGAAATGTTAAACGATGATTTCAAGATTAAACCCTTTCTTAAATTCTTATTTTTAACTGTTAGTCATTACAATGAATATTGGTATAGAGAATTAGTCACCAACAGAAATGATTTATTGGAAAAATTCCAAACTGATTTGCAAGAAAAATAACACAATATGGGGAGCAGTTTGAAATGATGTGGACAGAAAAATATAGAATGAAATCAATAGATGGATTCTTTGGCAATGAAAAGGAAAGACACATTGTCATAGATTGGTTATCCCATTGGGTAAAAGGCTCAAAACCATTGCTTATGATGGGGCCACCAGGTACTGGGAAAACATCTTTTGTAAAATCACTGGCAAAATATTTTGATTATGATTTGGTAGAATTAAATGCAAGTGATCTCAGGAATAAATCTAACCTAGAGGCACTTATTCTGCCACTCCTTATCAACTCTAGCTTGTTTGGTAAGAAATTGATGCTCTTTCTCGATGAAATTGATGGCATATCCGGTAGGGATGACTATGGTGGCCTCTCTTTCTTGGCTGTAGTCCTGAAAGATGCCGATATTCCAATCATTATGGCTTCAAATTCAAAAAATCAAAAAATGAAAGATGTCTTAAAAAGTAGCAAGATCGTAACATTTTTACCATTAACGCCTTTTGCAAGCTACTTATTAATCAAGTATATACTAAATAGGGAAAGTAAAATCTTAGATCAGGATACTATTATAAAAATAATAAGAGATGCTCGTGGTGATGCGAGGGGCTTAATCAATGGTTTACAAATGATAATTGAGGGAACGATCGAGGGTTATTCTAAAATTGGATCAGAGTATGAAATTGAGGAGAGCATTAGCAAGTTCTTTACTTTTGAAAATATTAATGAAACCAAACAAATGTTATTGAATTCTGTATTGCAGTTTTCTACCCCAAAGTTCGGGTATAGTCAGGAGGAAAGAAGTAGGGATTTTTTAAACGCCTTGTATAATAGTATTGTTAGCAATCATAAGAACATTTCTGATGAGAAACTTGCAAATTTGTTGCATTGTTTGTCTGAGGTTGATTTGTTTGTAAATCGTATTTATGAAAATCGTAATTGGAGACTATTGAAATATTCAAACGACATTTTATTAACAAAGTTGTTTAAAACCAGTAGAAACCTGGGTATAAAGTATAGTCAATATTCTATACCTTTTCCTTTAATTGGAACCATTTTTATGCGAGGTCAATCACTTCGACCGCTAAGAAATGCACTTTCAAAGCAATTTCATACAAGTACTAGTACTGTAGGTCTTTTCTGCTTATCATATTTTCTTCAAGTCATCAAGAATGGCAAGTTTGGTGTCCTTGACTTTAATAGTAACGAGGATGATAAGATTAATGAAATTATAGTAAAAGAAAAATTACGTGCTTAGCCATCATTATGGTATTGAAAATAAATAATAACCCATTAACTGTTATTTCGGGTTGATAAGATGTCTTTAGATTCCTTTTCAGCGGATGGTGATTGGATTAGAATTAGAGTCAAATTCCCTGGTAGATGTATCAAATGTAACAAGAAACTGGAACCTGGAAATTTTTGTTATTGGTCAAAAGCATCTAAAGCCATATTACATGAAGATTGTTATCAGCTTGGAACTTCTGATCGACCCCAAATTGCTTCTTATGATGGTGCCAAGAATTTATCGCTAGTTAAATCAAAAAAAACCCTATCAACACTAAATTCTAAAACAACAAAGGATCTTGGTAGAAAATGTATCATTTGCTCAGATATCATAGATATTGATAACGAATTGATATCAAAGCTTAGTATAATCAGAGATAACGGAGGGGATGTTGATTATAGTTATTGTGCTAAATGTTTGGTGAATTTTGATGATGAAAAATACGAATTGTATAAGAAACAGTTTATGCGAAAAATTCGAAAATAAAAAAAAGACATTCAGTAATCAAAAACGTTAAAATGCTGAATTTCTCCATGAATAGTAGGTATCAATTGTCAAGCGAATATGAATATAATGTAAGCAAATTAATATCAGAAAAGGTAAAAAAATTACAGGAGTTACAAAATTCCGGCAATTCTTCTTCTTATGAAAAGGATTTTTTGAAAATGGAAATTGAAACCCTAGAATCTTTGTATGAAAATTATAACGTTGGTCTCAATTACTTTAGACGTGCCAAAGGTGGGAGAAATGGGCTTCGCGAATTAAGCACGAAAGAGTAGGGGGTGATATTGCATTTTTATGCGGATTCATTTTGCAATTTATAGCAGAGTCTAAATTTATAGCAGAGTCTAAATTTATAGCAGAGTCTAAATTTATAGCAGAGTCTAAATTTATAGCAAAGTCTAAATTTATAGCAAAGTCTATATTAAATGGCACGAAGGATTAAGAACATAATATATGCATGAGGAGAAACTAAAACAATATTATGACCGTAAGGAGAGTGCAGAAGCTGGCGGCGGTCAGGATAAGGTTGAATCCCAGCATTCAAAGGGGAAACTAACAGCAAGAGAAAGGATCAATCTATTATTAGATCCTAATACTTTTACTGAGATTGATAAATTTGTAACACATCGGGGAGACGATCCTGAAGTCCAAAAATACTTTGGCGATGGATTGGTGACTGGATTTGGTACTGTTGGCGGTAGACAGGTTTTCATTTATGTTTATGATTTTACAGTTTTAGGAGGCTCATTGGGTGAAATGGCTGGAAAAAAGGTGTCAAAGGTTATGACACACGCGTTGAAAGTTGGTTGTCCTATTATAGGAATTCTTGACTCAGGTGGAGCAAGAATTCAAGAAGGTGTTTCTAGTTTGGATGGGTATGGTGATATATTTTTGAAGAATGCAATGGCTTCAGGTGTTATACCTCAGATAACTGCTAGCATCGGACCATGTGCTGGAGGTGCAGTTTATTCTCCATCCATGACTGATTTTGTAATTATGGTTGAAAATGTTGGTCAGATGTTCGTTACAGGACCTGAGGTTGTAAAAGAAGTCTTAAGTCAGGATGTGACATTCGAAGAATTGGGCGGCGCCAGAACTCATGCAACAAAGTCAGGGGTTGCACATTTTATTGCAAAAGATGAGGTTGATTGCATGGACAAGATAAAGACACTGATCTCTTATCTACCTCAGAATAATAGAGAGGAGCCTGAAATAATAACAGAAAATGCTGACGACCCCAACAGATTGGATCCCAATTTAATTAAAATCCTCCCTGAAAATCCTTACCAGTCGTATGATATGAAAGAGATTATTAATTCGATAGTAGATAATGGAAACTTTTTTCAAGTCCATGAATTATTCGCTGAAAATATTATTGTAGGATTTGCTCGGATGGGTGGAAGATCGGTTGGTATAGTTGCAAATCAACCTATGTTTTTGGCGGGAGCTTTGGATATACATTCTTCTAACAAAGCTGCTAGATTCGTACGTTTTTGTGATTCTTTTAATATTCCGATAATAACCCTGGTGGATACGCCTGGATACTTACCAGGTACGGATCAAGAGCACAATGGTATAATCAGACATGGGAGTAAATTATTATTTGCCTATTGCGAGGCTACTGTGCCAAAAATTACATGTATCATTGGAAAGGCTTATGGTGGTGCCTACATTGCCATGGGGAGTAAGAATCTTGGAACCGATCTAAACATTGCCTGGCCCACAGCCGAGATAGCTGTCCTTGGTCCTGAGGCAGCGATTACTATTATTCACCGAAAGAGCTTGAAAGATTCTTCAGACGCTGTCAGCAGAAAGAAAGATTTAGCAAGAGAATATAGGAATAAGTTTGCTAATCCATACATTGCTGCAGAAAGAGGTACTATTGACTCTGTGATTGACCCCATGGAGACTAGGACTACAATAATCAGCGCGCTTTATGCTTTATCAAATAAGAGAGAACCAAGACCGTGGAAAAAGCATGGTAACATCAATCTTTAAGTGGTTTTTAAATGACATCAAAAATTTCTAGTATATTGATTGCAAATCGTGGGGAAATCGCTCTTAGAATAATAAGAGCATGTAGGGAATTAGGTTTGAAATCTGTTGCCATTTATTCAGATGAAGATACTAGGTCTATTCATGTAAAACGAGCTGATTCTGCATACCACGTTGGTCCAGCTGCCCCGGCTCAAAGCTACTTGAACATGAACAAGATCATGGAAATTGCTATTGCAGCAGGTGTAGATGCCATACATCCTGGTTATGGCTTTTTATCAGAAAATGAAACTTTTGCACAATTATGTGAAAAAAATAATATTATTTTTATTGGCCCCAAGAGTCTCGCTATGGACCTCACAGGAGACAAGATGAAATGTAAAGAACTCATGAAAAAAGCTGAGGTTCCAACAGTCCCAGGCAGTGATGGCGTTATTGAAGACGTTGAATTGGCGGCTGAAATAGCTAGGGAAGCTGGATATCCTGTATTATTGAAATCTGCATTTGGTGGTGGAGGAAGAGGAATCCGTTTGGCAAGAGATGAGAACGAGCTTAGACAAGAGTTTGAAATGGCTTCTGCTGAATCAAAGGCAGCGTTCGGGAAGGCTGCGTTGTTTGTAGAAAAATTTCTAGAAAGGATCAGACATGTTGAATTTCAGCTAGTGCGCGATTCGCATGGTAACACTAGACACCTTTTTGAACGAGAATGTTCTATACAAAGAAGACACCAGAAACTGATAGAGATGTCTCCGTCTCCAATAATGACTGTCGACAAGAGAAATGAGATAGGTGAAATAGCTAAGAGGGCGGTAGATGCAGTGGATTATTTGAACGCTGGGACTGCTGAATTTTTATGTGATCCACAAGGAAATTTTTATTTCATTGAAATAAATTCTAGGCTGCAGGTTGAACATCCTGTTACTGAATTAATTACAGGCATTGATCTTGTCAAGTTACAGATTTCTATCGCAAACGGGGAAGCCATCCCTTTCAAGCAGGAAGATTTGAAGCTCAATGGTAGTGCGATTGAATGTCGTATCAATGCTGAAGATCCTTTTTATGAATTTGCACCTTCTGTTGGAAAAGTTCCCAATTGTAATTTACCTTACGGGCCTGGTATAAGAGTGGATACTTATTTGTATCCTGGTTGTACTGTCTCTGGTTTTTACGATTCGCTTACAGCCAAACTTATCTCCTGGGGATCCGATTTTGATGAGTCACGAAGGAGGATGAGAAATGCTTTGGACGAATTTGTGATTGAGGGGATAAATACTACCATCCCACTTTATAAGACGATAATGAATGAAGATCACTTTATTAAAGGTGAGCTTTCTACGGATTACCTTGATAGGTATTCTATTATAGAAAAAATGAAAACCGAGTTAAAAGATAAAAACTCCAATTTCCAGAATAGGATTTTGCCAGCCGTGGCAACAGCATTACTCCAATCGGAATATATCAAGAAAAATGCACATTCACGTCAGGGATCACAAAATAATTGGAGATTTGGAGGTATGACAAACTAAATGCAAATCAAAATTGATGAGTTTTCTGAGGAGCTTCACGGTAAAATTGAAGGATTTACTCGTAGTGGTGATCTAGTTCTCAAAATAAACGATAAAGAACACTTGCTAAAAATAATAGAAATTGGCACAGACAAATTCGAGTTTATTTTTGATAATAAATTCCACGAGGCCAAAATTGCAGAGTCTACAAGCACAGAGTTAAAAATAGCACTTGATAATCAAATTCTTGTCCTTAAGAAGCATAGCAAGTTATCGGAGATAATAGAAAAATCAACCAGTTCTACCGGTGGGGCTAATTCAATGAATACGATATCGAGTCAAATTCCTGGAAGGGTGATTTCAATAGCAATAAGTAAAGGTGATGAAGTAAAACAAGGCGACAGTATAGTAGTCTTGGAGTCTATGAAAATGCAAGTTGCGATAAAATCTCACCGAGATGGTAAGATAAGAGATTTGAAGGTAAAAGAGGGACAGAGTATTTCTAGAAATGATGTAGTTGCAATTCTCGAATAATATGGAACCTAAAAATAACTATTGCAAAAAATAGTAATTCCTTGAAATAGGATTACAAATTTACTTAGTAGAAGTAACTTTTTTTATTTCTTCATAGTTGGGTTCTACTAGGGGATTGTCGCTTACCCATTTGTAAATCACTTTTAGTTTGTCATCTATTACAAAAATAGATCTCTTTGCCACCTTGAAATCCTTCAACTTGCCCAGGCTTGGCATGACCACATTATATTTTTCTATGACATCCCTATCGTAATCGCTTAGTATTGGAAAATTGAATTTGTGATGTTCTGCGAATACTTTGTTTGCAAAAGGCGAGTCTACAGAAATTCCTAAAATTTTAACATTTTTTCCTTCCAGATCATTGATTGAATCCCTAAAATTACATAATTCCACCGTGCAAACAGGTGATCCGGCTGCTGGGAAAAATGCCAGTATTGTTAGTCCTTTCTTGTTATAATCCGATAATTTTTGAGACTCTTGATTCGTGTCTAATAACTCAAAATCTGGTGCGGTATCGCCGACTTCAATGTCTTTGCTGTTTTGAACACTGCTCATAATAAATATTATTTGTGGTACAAAGCTAATAAGTTATTCTGTCCATTCAAATGTGGTAAGAATTCTTTTACGCCTATTATCCCAAGTTTCACTTATGAAAATTCTATTTTGAATTTTTAATTTCAAGGATTGCTCTTTTCAAAATATCGGTGGCAGTATTTATTTCCTCAATGGAATTCTGAATGCCCAAGCTAAATCTGATTGAACTTGAAATTTCATCATACGATAGGCCAATTGATTCCAGTACATGGGATGCTTTTTTCTTTCTTTTTGATGAGCATGCAGAACCAGTTGAAACTTCCAAGCCTAGCTCATCTAATTTTATAAGCAAATCTTCTCCGTTTATCCCGTTGAAAGAATAATTTAGATTATTCCAAATTCTGTTCTCAAGAGAGCCATTTATTTTAGCTTCTGGTATTTCGTTGTTAATTCTTTCGACAAAATATTTTTGAAGCTGCATCAAGTGTGAGTTGTAAGGTCCAATTTTTTTTCTGTATATTTCACATGCTTTACCAAATCCGACGATAGAAGCTACATTTTCTGTTCCAGATCTTAACCTAATCTCTTGACCGCCTCCATAAATGATAGGTTCGATTAGGATCCCTTTTTTCAAATACAATGCGCCAACTCCTTTCGGCCCATTGATTTTGTGCGAAGATAGTGATAGCATATCTACACCTAACTCCTCCACATCGATAGGAATCTTGCCTAGTGCCTGGACAGAATCCGAATGAAAAATTATTTCCTTACTTACGCTTTTGGCATACTTTACCAACTCTTTAATGGGCTGAATCGTTCCTATTTCGTTATTAACTAGCATAATAGTTACTAAGCCGGTTTCTTTGGTAATCATTTCTTTGAATGTTACTAGGTCAACAAATCCGTTCCTGCTGGAGGGCACATAATCAATTACAAAACCCAGTTCATTTTGGATGTACTTTACCGTTTCTAGTATCGATTCATGTTCAATTGCTGAGGTCAAAAGTCTATTACATTTTGGATTCTCTTTTCTAATTTTTTTTGCACTTCCAATAATTGAAAGATTATTAGATTCTGTCCCTCCAGATGTAAAGTATATTTCAGATGGGTCTGCATTGATCAACTTTGCTATGCGCATTCTCGACTTGGAAATGGCCAAGGCAGCTTGTCTTCCCATCCTGTGAAGTGAAGAAGGATTACCGTAATGCTCAAATAAATATGGCATCATGTCATTGATTACCTCTGAATTAACTGGCGTTGAGGCAGCGTTATCCATATAAATACTGTTATTTGATTGTGATTTGGACTCTAGTTTATCTTTCATGCTTTATCATTATTTATTTATATTTTGAAAGTTCCAGACTTATTCTTGATTACTTCTATAACCTTCTAGATCCAAAGTTATAAATTTAAAGCCATACTGGTGCATAATTTTTAGGACTCTACTTAATTCTTCTTGGGAACCAAACAATTTCGTAAAATCTTTTTTATTTAATTCAATCCTGGCAATGTCACCATGGTCTCTTACCCTAATATGATTTAACCCTATCTCTTTTTTTATGACTAATTCTGATTTTTCTATTCTACTTAATTTAAAATGGGTAACTTCAGAGCCGTGAGGTATCCGTGATGCAAGACACGAATTCGATGGTTTGTCGTAAATAGATATATTATTTGATTTGGCCAAAAATCTTACTTCTTTCTTATTTAGACCATTTTCTATCAGCGGACTCTTTATTCCTTTTTTCTTAAGTGCTATCATCCCTGGCCTGTATTCACTAAGATCATCCATATGGCTGCCGTCAACAACCATATCAAATTTTTTAATTTCAGCCAATTCCAAAAGATGATCTGCCAGTTCATTTCTACAGTGGTAGCATCTAGACATATCATTTTTTACAAATTGAGGATTTTCTAACTCATTATATTGTATCATTAAATGCTTTACGTCAATCTCGCCTGCCACTTTTATGGCACTATCTAGTTCCTCTGCTGCAAGGGTTTTGTAGTTTGCTGTAATTGCTAAAACTCGATCTTTGCCAAGGGCTTGTCTGGCTGCAAAAGCGACTAATGCACTGTCAACTCCTCCAGATAGAGCAACGATTACTTTACTATTTTTTTCTTCAAACCATGAGATTAGATTTGCATATTTCTTACTACTTGACTCAATTATATCTTCAATACCTTTGGTCGACATTGCTACGACTTTATATCATTTAGTCTCTTTTGGAATATTAAACTATTGACCTTACTTTGGGTTTCCTTAAAGGAAATTCCTGCCTTTATTGATAATTTCTTTATATCTTCGTACTCTGGTTTAATGCCCATAAAATTACCATTCGAATCCTTGGCAACTTTGATACTAATGGTTTGTTTAACATTGTTTAGTTTCACCGGCATAGACAGACTATACCTATCAAGTTTGAATCTCTCACATAACATTCTTCTTATCCCGAGCGAGCCGGTTTCTACGAATATTAAATTCACAACCTTCATTTCGATTTCAACCGAACAAATTATCTTTAAGATATGGACTGGTCTATTTTTCTTCGTTAGTCCATTGACAATGGTAACGTCTTTCACTTGATCGCCATATTTGGCAATCTTTTCTATCAAATAACCCATTACCTCCCCAGTCATATCATCGATATTGGTTTCAAGAACAGATACTAAATCTTTTGAGACCATTTCTCTTAGCGGTGAATTTCCTATGCAGATTCTTAAAATGTTGGGAACTTTTTCAAAAACCTTCGTCCCAGTACCACATCCAATATTTGTAATGATAAATTCTGGATAATATTTTGTGCTTTTTGCCCCAAGTCCAAAGAGTATTGCAGCACCAGTCGGAGTGGTAATTTCTGAAGGAACTGGACCTCCTATTATTGGAATTTTCATGATTCTTAGAATCTCTAGAACTGCACTTGTGGGATTTGAAACGATACCATGTGAAAATTCAGTAACTCCTCCGCCTATCGCTACACCGGATACAAAGAATTCTGCGTCGTCTAACAATCCTAAATCCTCCAATGCAATGGCACACCCTATCAAATCAATACCAGTGTCTATACTACCTGATTCATGCAAATGTAGTTCTTTGGGCTTCAAACCGTGGACGTAACTTTCTGCTCTAATAATTGCTTTGAGGGAATTAGTTACAAGTTCAGTGCCCCTCGTTGACATTTCTACTTTTTTACAACAATTATTTAATATCCTGAGCATCTCTAGCGCATTACGTTCTCTTGTTTCCTCTTCTACCCTAACATACAGTCTTGTGGCTTGGATACCATTGACCTTTACATTCTTAAAAGATATTTTCCTTATGTTTGAGCCTGGAAACTCTTTTTCAATGAGGTTAATTTTCTTAATTATTTTATCTTTGTTTGCTCCAGCGTTTACTAGAGATGATAGAAACATATCCCCTGAAATGCCGCAAATATGGGTATCCACACAGACGAGTTTACTCACAATATATACTTGGACATTCAATTCTATATATTGAGTTTTTCATCTCGTAAATCTTTAATATGCAAATATGTTAGCCATGGGATGGCTCTATATTTTAAAACTATAAATAAAAAATACAAATTCACAACTGTATGACAATATCAATTATTGGTTCTGGGAAAGTGGGTGCTTCGGTAGCTCTAAATTGTGGATTGAGGGAATTAGATCCAAAAATTAACCTTATAGACATTATTGAGGGTCTTCCACAAGGCGAAGCAATGGATATCAATCATCAATTATCAGTCCAGGGATTGGATAGTTTCGTGACTGGTACCAATGATTTTTCATCAATAACCGATTCCGAAATAGTCATTCTTGTTGCAGGTGTTGGCAGGAAGCCCGGTATGACTCGTATGGATTTGCTAAAAACAAATGCCACTATTGTAAAGGATGTCGCTTCAAAGATTTCGCAATACAATCAAAACTGTCACTTGATAGTTGTGACCAATCCATTGGATCCTATGACTTACCTAGCATTAAAAACTACAAAATATGCCCGCAGCAAGGTTATGGGTATGGGTGGAATGTTAGATTTGTCTAGATTTACCAGTTTCATACACGAATATACCCGATTTTCGAGAGATTCGATATCTGCAATGGTAATAAGTGAACATGGTGAAAAGATGTTGCCTTTGATCAGATTTTCATCAATTTCTGGTATACCTCTCAGTAACTTCATTAACGAAAATCAATCAAATGAAATTTATGAAAAAACCAAACAAGTCGCTGCTGAGGTTATTAAGCTCAAAGGAGCAACGGTATATGCACCTGGCAATGCGGTTTCAATAATGGCAGAGTCTATAATCAAGGATAAAAAAAGGATAATTCCTTTGTCTGCTTATCTTGACGGTGAGTATGGAGTAAAAGATATCTGCATAGGTGTCCCCGCAGTTGTTGGCGCAAAAGGTGTTGAAAAGATAGTTGAATTAAATCTAAACGATTTTGAACGAAGTGAGTTTGATGCTGGAGTTAAAAATGTCCGTGAAGCCATCTCCAACCTGCCTATTTAATTTAATTTAATTTAATTTAATTAAGTTTGATATATGGATTTAAGGGAAATATTAATAGAATATAAAAAAAATAGGAAAAGTTTGGAGGATGTAGTGCAATATTTATCTCTCTTTTCCGTTAAATACATTGGGGATCAAATAGCTCAGATTGATATTGATAGATCTAGACGAAAAAATGTCCCTGAAATTGTACTGGGATCACACAAGAAGCTTAATGATTTGATACTCATTTTAAATGAGATCTTAAAAAATAATGGTTATGTATTAGCAAGCAAAATTAAACCGAGTATGATGGACAAAATTCTAAAATACTATGGTGGGAAAAAATTAAAAATCGATAGAGGAATCAATAGCACCTCTTTACTTATTTACGATAATGAGACCTCGCTTCCAAAAGATAGGGGTGGGAAAGTCGGAATTATTTGTGCAGGAACCTCTGACATAGGTATAGCTGAGGAAGCTCGGCTAGCCACCCGAACAATGGGGTGTACATGTCACCTGGCATATGATGTGGGCATTGCAGGTATCCATAGATTATTAAATTCAATCGTAAAAATGACAGCAGAAAAAGTTGACTCAATTGTTACTGTAGCTGGAATGGAAGGGGCTTTACCCGCCGTAACTGCATCGTTGGTTAACGTCCCTGTCATAGGTGTACCTGTCTCTGTCGGCTATGGCTATGGTTCTAATGGAAGGGGGGCCCTAGCATCCATGCTACAAACATGTTCTTTTGGACTGGTCGCGGTAAATATTGACAACGGAGTTGGTGGTGGGATTTTTGCTAGTATGATTGCAAATAAAGGAAGGAGTTAAACGATTCCAGTTAAACCCATTGATCCTCTCAACTAGGGTTAAACGGAGATTATAAACCCTTTGGGCCGAACAAAATATGGGTCTTTTTCAACCTACTTGTTTTTTTTAATAATCGAGCGTCACTATAAATGAGATATATTACTTAAACTGCTATAAGATTTGCCAACTAACTATCGATTTTCGTTCTACTTGCTTGTAATTGAGAATAAATTTGACTCTGGGTCTTTTTTTCAAACGTTTATAAGAGATTTAAAAGTGTTTTTTTGATTGTAATAAATAAAGGAGAAAAGATAGTGGATGTCTTATGTTAAAACTCTTAAGAGAATAAGAAACAATAAAACAAATTATAGAAAGAGGAAAGCTGTATTAATCAGCAAACGAGATTTTATAACAGTCAAACTGAGTAACCAGAATATTCACTGCCAACTAATAAAACCCTCTATCAAAGGAGATCTTGTTTTGGCTCACGCAAGCAGCAAAGAATTAGAAAAACATTCCTGGAAAGGATCTACAAACAATATGTCTGCTTGCTATTTAGTCGGGTACATACTAGGAAAGAAAATATTATCTAAAAAATTAGATTCTGCAATTCTATATACTGGAAAAACCTCATTTACAAGCAAAGTCGCCTCATGCCTGAAGGGTATTGCTGCTGCTGGGGTTAATATACCCCTGTCTGAGGATTCATTACCTGATGAGAATCGTGTAAATGGTGGCCATATCTCTCAAATTGCTTCGAGTTTGAAAAATGATCATGATAAGTATGAAAAGAGATTTTCAAAACTAATTGAAAATCAAATTGATCCAGAACAATATTCCAAACATTTTGATGAAGTAAAAAATAATATTACTAACTTTAATTTTGTCTGAATGAATATGTTGGGATTTTACCGAAAGAATAATAAACAAAATTATATTGAAGTTTATAAGGTTATGATGAACTAGGAATGAAAGTTTTGTTATTATTAGAATTAATAAATCTAAAACAAGAGGGTGATAGTGTTGAGTAGAATGGCTAGACCTAGCGAATCGGAGATAGAGTGGAAACCCCGAACTACTTTAGGTATGATGGTTTCAAGCGGGAAAATTAACTCTATGGAACAGATTTTCGAAAACGGCATGAGGATTCAAGAGTCAGAAATCGTTAAACATCTATTACCTGATATTAAAACGCAGGTTGTAAGCGTAGAAATAGTTCAAAAACAAACAGATGCAGGTGAATTGACAAGATTCAATGCTCTTGTGGCAATAGGAAATGAAGCCGGTTGGTTTGGAATTGGAAAGGGTAAAGCATCACAAATGAGAAATGCAATTGATAAAGCAACCAATGCTTCATATCTTAACGTAATTCCAGTCAAACTAGGATGTGGTAGTTGGGAATGCCGATGTCATCAATTTCATTCTGTTCCATTTAAGGTGAAGGGTAGAGGAGGAAGTGTAACTATTGAATTGATTCCGGGTCCTAGAGGGTTAGGTCTTGTAGCAGGTGAAAATATACGAAACTTGTTAAAATTAGCTGGATTAAAGGATTGCTGGAGTAGATCTTCTGGTTCTACTAACACCATGTCGTCTACCGCAAAGGCTATATTTAACGCTCTTAGGAGCACTTTCATTACGGGTTAGACTAAGAATGGTATATCTAGTAGTTCGAATGAAGGGAACTGTTAACATACCTAACTGGGCTGAGGTTACATTGGAAAATTTACATTTACAAAAGAAATTTCGTGCAACACTTGTTCCAGAAAATGCTCACACATTGGGTATGCTGAGAAAGATAAAGGAAATAGTGGCATGGACCTCGGTTGAAGAAGGTTTTATCAAAGAATTCATTGAGAAAAAAGGACGAGTTTCATACTCTAAATTACTATCTGCTCAAGAAACGGGTCCAGAAAATAAATCTACATCCGAAAGCATTAATACTATTGTTACAGAAATTCTCAAAAACGAGTCATTCTTAACAAAAATTGGAGGACTAAAACCATGGTTCGCATTAAATCCTCCAAAGGGTGGCTTTAAGAAAAAGTCAAAGCTATTGCATTCTCAGAATGGAATATTGGGTGAGAATAAAGATTTGGTTGATATTGTGAGGAGAATGATGTGACGAAAATGTTTCTAAAGATTGACGTAGATTTTGTATTGCAAACTTTAATATTTACACCTAAGGTTGCTTATCACCTGTAGGTAAAATCGGTGAACATGGATGGCTACTCGATTAAGAAAAAGTAGAAAGCAACGCGGAAGTCGTTTTTGCGGATGGGGTCAAATTGGTCAGCATAGGGCATCTGGAAGTCGTGGAGGAGTTGGCGGAGCCGGAAAGCATAAGCACTTTTATATTCGAACTCTGAAAGAAGAACCTGATCATTTTGGTCATGAACAATTTCATGCTTTGAGACCTAGCGATATTAAGACGTGGGTAAACGTAAAGGACCTAAATGATTTGATCCGATTTTCGGAGACGACTAGCGATGGTAAGGTATTGCTAGATTTAGATAAACTAAAAATAGGCAAAGTATTGGGAACTGGTTCAATCAATTCTGCACTTTCTATTAAAGTGAGTAAGATATCGGAATCAGCTAAAAATAAGATACTTGCCGCCGGTGGTGAGGTGCTATTATCAAATGAGCTCAATACAGAATGATGGTCTTTTTAGAACAGTCGTAAAGACTATTTCTCCTTTTATACCTCAGGTTGAGAAACCAAAAAAGAAAATCACATTAACAAACAAGTTAATTTGGACTGGAATAGCTCTTCTTATTTATTTGGTGATGGGGCAGGTACCGTTATTTGGTGTTAATGTAGATCCTGCTACCGATCCACTAGCTTTTGCTAGGGTTATTTTTGCTGCACAACAAAGAACGTTATTAGAGCTTGGAATTGGTCCTATTGTTACTGCAGGATTGCTGATGCAGTTATTGAAGGGATCTGATATATTGAAATTAAACTTTAGAGATCCAAATGATCGATCTCTATTTACTTCTGCTACAAAGATAGTTACTATTATTGTAATTGTAGCTGAAACTGTTTTGTATGGAGTTAGTGTCTATGGAGGCGCGACGCCATCTGGCTATCATTTGTCAGTGCTAATAGCGCAGTTGGCGGCGGCGAGTATTGTAGTGATGTACCTGGATGAGCTGGTTCAAAAAGGGTGGGGGTTAGGATCAGGCATCAGTGTGTTCATTATGGCCGGTGTGGCACAGGCAATACTGTGGAGTATCTTCAATCCACTTCCGATACCAAATGGTGTGGAGCCAAGTGGAATGATTCCTTTCATGATTACTAGCGGAATGGAAGGACATTTTGGTGACACTTTACTAAGATCTGCTCCTCCCGCCCCAGTTCCTAACATGCCGAGTCTATTTGGATTTGGAATTACCGCGGGAATATTGCTGCTGCTAGTATATGTGCAGGGGATTCATGTTGACATACCGATCGTATCGACTCGGTATAGGGGATTTACTGCAACATACCCTATCAAGCTCTTGTACACTTCCAACATTCCTGTCATACTTGCGTCGGCGTTGATGGCGAATGCGCTATTCATTGGGCAGATGGTGTGGATTAATTATAATCCTAACAACGATAATCCTGCTTTTAATTGGATAGCGCAATATAACCCGCAGTCCCAGAACCCAACCGGAGGTTTGTTTTACTACCTAACTGCGCCAAGGTCATTTGATGCCACGATGCATGATCCCGTAAGAGCGGTAGTCTATGTACTGTTCTTGACGACCATCGTTACGATATTTGGTCGGTTGTGGGTCGAGCTCGGAGGGCTGTCAGCGAAGGCTGCTGCAAAGAATCTTTTGGATGCAGACGTACAGGTTCCAGGATTTAGGCGGTCTGAAAGCTCCGTGGAATCCCTACTTAATCGATACATACCGTCTGTGACTATAATAGGAGGTGTAATAATCGGGTTATTGGCCTCTGTCTCAGACGTATTCAGTGTATTCGGAACAGGCATCGGTATGCTATTGATGGTTGACATTTTGGTTAATTACTACAATCTGCTGGTAAGGGAACAAGTGGATGTCCATTTGCCAAAATTGGCGTCTTTGTTAGGACGTACTTAAAAAATGGGTGCGGACCTAAGAAGCAAAACCGATCACAACCTAATTTTTTTTGATCTACTGCCAACCATTAATGCACTTTTTATTTGTTTTTCAATGACATATCGAAATTCTAAAACTAGAAATACAGGTTTAAATCTTAAATTAAAATCGTATGACTAAACGTGTTATAATAGTTGGAATTCCTGGGGTGGGAAAATCTACTGTTATAACAAGAGTGTTTGAAATTTTATCTCAACAGGGTATAGACACACGGATTGCGGAATTCGGAAAGATTATGTTTGATCAGGCCAAACAATTAGATATTAATAATAGGGATCAACTTCGGAAGCTTTCCATTGACCAACAAAGAACACTTCAAGAAATGACTGCTAATTTTATAAATTCACTTGGCAACGACATTGTAATTATAGATACTCATCTGTTGATTAGCACCGAACATGGATTTTATCCTGGACTACCTATGAAGTTACTAAATATAATAAACCCTACACATCTTGTACTAGTTACGGCCTCTCCTGAAGAAATTTTTAATCGGAGGGCAAGCGACAGTAGTAGACAAAGGGATTTAGTTTCTATAGAACAAATAAAATCGGATTTGAGAGTGTCCGAGAGCATGATCTCAACAAGCTCTATTATTACTGGAAGTCCTTTTTATTTAATTCATAACAATACTGATCAAATAGAGGCCGCATCAAATTCGATAGTAAAGGTAATTTTGGGACGATAGCCCTTTTTTTATTGATACCTTTATATACTCATAGGTAGCTACTCACCAAAATCTAGTTTTAGTGTTTAACATGGGATCGAACCAAATCAATGATATAAAGAAAAATAATACTGCTGGTGAAGAAGACCAAAAGCTAAGTATAGTAATTTCTGGCTGGCCAGCTGTAGGAAAAACTACAATTGCTGAAAACCTTGCTAGGGATTTTAATCTAAAACTATGGAATGGTGGGGATATATTAAAAATGATGGCTTATGAACGCGGATACTCTTCGTCGTTGAATCATGATTGGTGGGATACCGAAGAAGCAGCAAGATTTATGAATGAACGGAATAATAATCCTAATTTTGATAGAGAAGTTGATAACCGTTTAATTGAATTGCTAAATGAAGGCAACGTTATAATAACTAGTTATACTTTGCCCTGGATTGCTGATGCCCGAATAAACTTTTGGTTGCAAGGTTCTGTAGACAATAGATCACGGCGTATGTCAATGCGTGACAACATCGATATACAGACAGCTAGGAACATTGTACAGAGAAGAGATGCCGAAAACAAACTAATCTACAGGAAATTATACCAGTTTGAATTTGGAGAACGACTTGATGTCTTTGATTTTGCGATGAATACCGACATATTGTCGCTAGAATCTCTCATTAAAATTTCCAAAAATATTGTAGAATATGTGCTATCTTCGTAATAATTATTGAGTAGGGATCAGGAAAATGGATTCAAGGCTAACTCAATTCGATACCATGATAAAAGTTAATGATGGAACTACTAATAATGACTATGGCTATTATCCTGAAAACAGGCCCATTTCTCAACTATTAAATTATGGTTTAATCTTATTAGACAAACCCTCTGGAAATACTAGTCATGAAATAGTTTCTTATGTGAAAAAGATTTTACAATTAGAGAAGGCCGGACATAGTGGAACACTAGATCCCGGGACTACTGGTTTGTTACCAATAGGGCTAGAAGAAGGAACCAAAATTGTTCCAGTACTTCTTTTGGGGCCAAAGGAGTACGTGGCACTGGGTAGACTGCACAGCCATGTGTCGCATGAAAAAATGAATCAAATTGTTAGAGAATTTACCGGCACAATATATCAGAGACCTCCTCAACGATCCTCTGTAAAAAGACAAACTCGAATTAGGTCTATTTATGAATTTGAGATTCTGGATCAATTTGATAGATTGTTATTATTTAGAATTTTATGCGAGTCAGGAACCTATATTAGAAAATTAATTTACGATATAGGGGAAGTATTGAGTGTTGGCGCCTCTATGATCGAGTTGCGTAGGACTCGAGTTAGTAACTTCGCCGATGAATCAATGTTTGTTAGACTTCATGACTTGGTCAATGCTTTTGAAACCTATAAGGAGACCGGACAGGAAGATAAACTAAGGAAAATTATTCATCCAATTGAAATTGCAATGACTAACCTGCCAGCCGTTATGGTACGCGATACTGCTGTTGACGCTCTTTGTCATGGAGCACAATTAGCTCTACCTGGGATTGTATCCATCTCAAAGGGAATCAACAAAGGAGATTTGGTTGGAATTTATTCACTAAAGGGCGAAATAGTAGGGTTGGGTATATCATTACTTGATTTTAATGATTTTTTTCACATGAAGAAGGGAATATGTCTGGAAATCAAGCGAATTGTCATGAAGCCAAATACATATCCAAAGTTTTGGTCAAGTGGAGATTCAGCAGAGTTTAGAAAAAATGATGATGATGATGATGGTAGTGTTGATGGAGTAGCCGAGATTGACCAAACGGATGATGATAGTATTGTTGTTGATGACGATAGTGTTGAGGATTAAAAACATGAAAATATTCTAACAATAAATGTGTTAGTTAGTAAACTATTGTTACAAGTTTACATAATCATATTGTTTCGCCAATACCTGGATTATTCTTGTCTAGCATCGAAATTTTTCTTGCAAGGTTTTCCATGGTACCAGGTACATGACAATTACACATGCAGTCATCACATTCAACGTGTTTTTGATTCTTGCAGGAGTTAGATAGCTGTAATTTTTCCATATACCGAGTTTTATATGGGGATCTCTAAATTTAATTGTTTAATCAAAGGAAAATTTTAATTAATTAATGGACAATACTTTATTAACTTTAATTGATCAGATTTGGTAATAAGGATTTTGCTAGATATCCATTCCTTAAGGAGGCATTAGCCTATGTGACAAGGAATGATTTTAGATTAGAAGATCTTGATAATCCTGACTATCGCCATTTAATTAGGAAGGCAGAAAAAAAAATCCAAAACTTTGTTTTTGACGGAAAAATTGAATATTTCATAGATTATGAAAAAACTCACGATACAATAGTCCAAGAAGAGGTGATCGTATTTCTAATATCCCTATTAATAATAAGATCAATTTCTATAGAGCCCGTGACAAAGAAATACGCTCTTAATGAGTCTATGAGATTTGAAAAGTATTTAATTGCTGATTTGAACAACGTCAACCAAAATGACAAGACCGTGAGAGATATCTTGTATAAAATTTTTAACGAGTTATTTGGGACTGAAATTTTATTAGAGCGCAACATATATAACTTTTTTAAAATTAGAATCGATGACTACCTGGATCACACTATTGCATATCAGGAACGGGAGTGGAATCTAATAAATAGAACTTTAGACAAGGGATTTGTTTATCTTGATGGGACAGAAATAGTAAGACTGTTTAGAAATGAATTAAACTTATTGATTATAGACAGAATTAAAAAAATGAATCCAGAAAGGATACCAAGCACAATTGCATCCATTTCAAATTCCTTCAAATTACAATGGGAGAAACTGTATCCTTCCATTAGAATAACTAACATGCATTCAATTACTCCGCCATGCATTGATCACATTTATGAGTTAATTAAAAAAGGTGAGAATCTTCCACATCCTGCTAGAGTACTGTTAGCTACTTTTCTGATTTATACTAACAAATCATTTGACGAGATGTTAAATTTGTTTAAAAGACTTCCTGATTACAATGAACAAATAACCCGATATCAATTAGAACATCTGGCAGGCAAGAGGGGTCTTTCAAAACGATATTTTGTACCCTCATGTGAAAAAGTCAAGTTGAATAACCTTTGTTTTGAAACCAAAATATGTCAAGGTATTACAAACCCTTCTCAATTGGTGAACAGGAAAAAATATGAAACACTATGAATGGTCAAACAATACCGCCAATTGATACTAGTGATAATAATAGCAAAAATCATGATTTGACGAGCAAATCCGATGAAAATATGAAAGAAAATGGCAATGGCAGTACTAGACTATGGCTCGAAAACATGTTTAAAAAGTATTATTTTAAATCCAATTCTAATATAGAAACAGACAGTTTTTTTTCTGAAAGGGAGTTTGGATTTAAATTATTTGATGGTAAAATTCGTCGCCACCTAACATTTAGGGATCATAAAGAATTATTTGCTAACATTATGAGATACGTTCCTTCCGATATTTATTGTTCTTCAGCTAGATATCAAAATCCAACTGCTAACATGGAGGATAAGGGTTGGAAGGGATCTGATCTGATATTTGATATTGATGGTAAGGATTTGAATCTGGCTTGTGCAAAAGTCCATAATTTGACTCATTGTAAACAATGTAATGGATTCACAAACGGGATTTTATCAAAATGCAGTATTTGTGAATCCTCACTTGTTGAGATGATTGATTTGCCTTGTAAAAAGTGTATCAGTGCTCTCAAAGTCGAGGTAAATAAATTGGTTACTATATTACTGGATGATTTTGGCATTAAAAAGGATACTTTGTATATTTATTTTTCTGGAAACAATGGATTTCATATCAAAGTTGTAGACGATGTGTTTTTTAACTCCTCTTCTCAGAAAAGACGTGCATATATTCAGTATTTACAAGGCAAGGATTTTATTATAGATAACTTGGGATTCAAAATTAATAAAATCAACAATGAGGTAACGATATTACCCAATAAAACGCTTTTCAATAGTGGTTGGAGAGCTCGAATACTACATGAACTGGGTCTCAAAACACGTAACCATAAATTAGATGAGAGGTCATTTAATAAAATTATACATTTTAATAATACTCACGAAACAACGCTTTATCATTATATTTCAGAAAAGATATCTAATTTCGCGGTTAGGATTGATCCAAGTGTTACTATGGATGTACACAGGATATTTAGACTTTCAGGGACCATTAATAGTAAAAGCGGATTGATAAAGACGGTTTGCAACAATATACAAACATTTGATCCTTTTGTGGATGCTTGTGTAGTTGGAGATTCTATTACAAAAGTAAACTCCAAAGTAAGCTTAAAGTTGTCATTAAATAACAGACGTTTTGAAATTAAGGTTGGAATTAACCGGGTTCCAGAATTTGTTGCTGTTTATTTGGTTTTAAAGCATTTAGGAGATTATATTGATGCATGACATTGTAAAAATAGAGATTGTGGGGGTGTCACTCGATGGAACAAGATAACGAAGACCACGGACTGATTTCCGAATATTGGATTTTAGCTTTTACTAGTCCGACCAAAACAGAATCAGTTATTTATAGGCAATTTTTGGCGACCGATTACTATGATGCATACGACAAGGTTTTGACTTTCGCTGAAAAGACTTTTAATAAAGTGATTTGGTTTAAGGAAAAACGAAAGTGCGGGTTAGATTTGGGCAACAGGGTATTACCTGATCTTGAACACATTTGCACTTTCTGCAACAAAGAATTCAATCTATTAGAACCTGTCAGATGCGGCTATAATTCTAATCAAAAAACATGCAACGCGGAATTTTGTTCATTTAACTGTAAGGATGAACATTTTTACCTGATGCATATAAAGAGAAATTCTAATATTCTTTAGTTGTTTTTTTCCTTGGAAACAATGTCTAGATATGCCCTAATTAAATCGGGTTCAATTATTCCCTGAACCACATATACTTCGCCTGTAGGAAGTAGAATATCCATTGCAACAGCGCTGTAAGGGATTTCAAAATTTTGTATATTAGATTCGTCATTTGTGTCATAAATCAATTCATCCCCGTTTGGAAAAATTCTGTAACCTTCTATTCTGGATATTTTCCTCATTCCTGACCCTCCTCCTCTTCCTCCAGCAGAACCTCTGGACTCTTGGACAAACAAGATAAATACAAAATTTTCAAAGATATCACCTTTATTTTTGGTTAAATCAATCTCTTGCATTGATACAATTAACTTTCTTTGTGGAAGCATGATTGATTCTGAAAGTGAATTACTCATCTGACAGAATATTGTCCCTTGTTGTAAAAATGTGTATTGGATTTGTATGTGAATGGAGTAATAAATAATAGTTGAGACGGTTTTCATAGAACTAACAATGAGCAAAGAATCCACTATAAAGTCAGGAGAATTAACTACAATTTCTTGGGAAGAAGATGGTGTTAGAATCATTGACCAAACAAAACTGCCCGAATCTCTTGAATTTATCACGTGCTCTACTTATTATGATATAGCCGATGCCATAAAGAAATTGGCAATTCGTGGTGCTCCGGCTATAGGAGTTGCTGCAGCTATGGGTCTGGCATTATGTGCAAAGAAAAGTACCGGACCTACGAAACCAACCCTGTTAAGTGATTTAAAGACTGCCTATCAAATTCTATTAAGTACTAGACCAACCGCAATTAATCTAAAATGGGGTTTGGATACGATTATGGAAGTTGCATTGAAATACGATAAAGTGGAGGACATCAAGGATGCAGTAATTCAATCGGCTATCAATCTTTCTCGAGAAGATATCGCTATTAACAAGAGGCTTGGTGGGTATGGATCAGAGTTAATCAAGGATGGCGAGGTAGTGATGACTCATTGTAATGCTGGAGCATTGGCAACTGTGTCTTATGGGACTGCGCTTGGAGTCATAAGATCTGTCAAGCAGTCTGGAAAAAAAATTAGTGTAATTGCTACTGAAACTAGGCCAGTGATGCAGGGTTCAAGACTTACGGCTTTTGAACTTGTTCATGATGATATTGATGTAAGTTTAATTCCTGATACAGCAGTAGGCCACTTGATGGCAAACAAGATGATCGACAAGGTCGTAGTCGGGGCAGATAGGATATTAAGTACTGGTCACGTTTACAATAAGATAGGAACCTATCAGGTAGCACTCCTTGCGAATTCTCACAAAATACCATTTTATGTTGCTGCTCCAATGTCTACATTTGATTTGAAAAACGAGATTAGTAGCATAATTATAGAGGAAAGGTCAAAGGATGAAGTCATAAAAATTGGTGATAAGCGAATTGCACCTGCCGGTGTAAAAATATTCAATCCTGCATTTGATTTGACTCCTCCTGAATTGATTTCTGGGATTATAACAGAAAGAGGTGTTGTATACCCGCCGTTTAAGGAAAATATTGCAGCATTGTTTGAAGCTAAATCGAACATAGGCAACTGAGGGAGCAAACTAAGAAAAAAATTTAAAAAGCGTGTACGCTGAAAATCATTAGTGCATACTGAGCAAATCACAAAAGAACGAGTATTTTCCGAATTACGAAAGTGTATGGATCCAGAAATTCCAGTCAATGTTGTAGACTTGGGGCTTATATATAATGTGGATGTGACTGAAAAAAACAACGTAGACATAAAAATGACAATGACGACTCGTGGATGTCCATTGCACGATACTTTAGTGAATGATGTTAAAAAATACATAAACACAATCGAGGGTGTAGGACAAATAAACGTGGAAATTGTTTGGGATCCTCCTTGGTCAATTGAAAAAATGAATCCTACTGTAAGAGATAAGTTAGGTTTTGGAAAACCTGCTTTAAGATTCCAAATCGATTACGATAAATTTATGGCTCAAAAAAGCGGTAGAGTCTTAAAACAAGAAGACGGATCACTAGCTCTTGTAAATGCAAAAGAGCAGGGCTTTATGGTAAATGAGAATATCATCCAATTTTGGGAGAGCTGTACAGGTAATCGTACGATTAGCCAATTAGCTGATGATTTTTCTCAAAAGTTAAATTTGCCACGACAACAAGTCGAACAAGAAGTAGTCCAACTAATTCAGCAATTACTTGAAGCAGAACTACTGGAGGCGCCAAAATCAGGGGCTGACTCTAAAACCTAGTCTCATATATAACGCTAAATTCAATATTCCTTTTCCTTATCCTTTTCCTTATTGATTTTTAATTTCTGCGAAATTTTAGTCCTTAAATCGTCATCCAAAAGGTTTTCAAACTCTATGCCGAGTGATTTTGCTATTATTTCTAACTTTTCTCTTTCTGACGAAATAGGGTGATAAACCTTGGGTCCGACGTATTTATTTTCGATTATTTCTCCTTTTTGGTCAGGAATGATCATATTTTTTTGATCCATTATCTTGCGCCTTGCTTTTTCGTATTCACCAATGACCTTACCCATTGTTTTGGAAAATCCGCTAATATTTTTGGGAAAGATGAATATTACTACAATGATAATTAAAATAAACCATTCAGTTCCAGCAATATTGAGTTCATATCCTGGAAATATCATATAGACCACTATAATAATTGAAATCATTCTATAAATAATCTTTTACAAAGATTGTAACCAAATTGTTACTTTCTAAGAAAACAAAATTAGGACTCATTTGCAATTTGATTTTCAAAAATATAATAAAGAGTTGATAAATTATTGACCTTGTGAACAAAGCAGGACTTGTAGGTAGCTCAGTTGGACAAACAGAAAACGACCTACAACGGGAGCCAATAGATTCGGTAATTAGCAAATTCAAAACTGGAGAATATGTTGTTGCCATCTATGGGCTGGGGCATGTAGGAGCACCACTTGCTTCAACATGGCTTCGCGCAGGGATTAAATTGATAGGCATTGACAAATCGCCAAAGGTTCTTGAAAATGCAAAAAAAGGGCTCACCCATATCCCAGAACCAAATGTAAACGAATCATATGCTGAGGGAATTAAGGAAAATCGCTTTGTGATTTATGATGACCCAATAAAAGCCTCACAGGATTCTAAATTAAAAATGATGTGTGTACCTGTTTTGATGAATAGAAATAAGCCTGACTTTGCCGCTCTAAAAGAAGTCGCAATGGCTATTGGCAAAGGCCTGAAAAAACATGATATCGTTTCTGTGCATCCTTCCCTCCCACCAACAACGACAGAAAAATTTCTCATACCTTTATTAGAAAAGACCAGTGGATTGCATGCTGATTCAGACTTTTCTGTAATATACAATCCTGAGAGGATTTACGAAGGGAGGGCAATTTATGACATAGAAGAAGGTCATCCTGGAATAATATCTGCCAATAATGCCTACGACTTGCAATTAGGATCAGCCTTATTTTCGCTAATTTTTAAAAAAGGTGTTGTCAAGATGTTTAGTATAAAGGCTGCTGAAGCCGAAAAACTGTTTGAAGGTGTTTACAGGGATGTGAATATTTCATTGGCCAATGAACTTGCTAAATTATGTGATCGCTTGGGAATTGATTTTTGGGAAGCAAAGGAAGCAGCAAATTCGCAATCATATTGCCATATCCATGATCCAGGTATAGGTGTTGGAGGTGCTTGTATTCCTATATATCCTCAATTTATAATTGATGTCGCGACAAAGAATAAGATCAGCTGCAAAATTACAAAGTTAGGTCGAACTGTAAATAATGAAATGCCTTCTTACACTCTAAGCAAAGCTCTAAAAATGCTAGGTAGAGGTCAATTGAGAAAATCAAAAATAACTATCCTAGGGCTTGCTTTTCGTGGAGGCGTATCTGACACCAGGTTGTCTCCAACTTATGATTTGTTAAGAGAGCTTGTCAAATTAAAGATTAAGGATGTTATAGTACACGATCCTTTGGTGAAAGATGACGCTATGATAAAGAAATTCAAAAATGCTACATTAGTGTCTGATTTGAATTATGCAATTACCGGAAGAGATCTTATTATTTTAGCTACAAATCATAAGGAGTATTTAGAACTGAATTCTTCAGCTGTCGGATCAACGCCAATTTATGATGGAAGGGGGTATCTTGATAAGAGAAAGTTTGAGGATAGCTTTTTTGCTGGAATTGGGAGACCATCAATCACAAAAAAATAAAATCTTTTTTAAAGTAAATAACATTTTTATTTATTTTCGTAAGCATAGTGTTTATGGCAAAAACACAGTCTTCTCAAAAATTAGTATCCGGTTCTCCTATGCCAAAATTTAACTTGAAAGGTGTAGATGGAAAAAATTATTCGTCAGATGATATAAAGTCCAGATCAATTCTGGTTGTTTTTATTTGCAATCATTGCCCATACGTCAAAGCTAGGATTAATGACTTGGTTAATTTACAGGCAAAATTTAATCCCAGTGACCTTCAGATCATAGGCATAAACAGCAATGATCCTGATTATGCTGACGAAGGATTTGAAAATATGAAAATTTTTTCAGACAAGTATTCACTTAATTTCCCATATTTGATAGATGACACACAGAGGGTGGCAAAGGAATTTGGTGCTGTTTGTACACCTGATCCCTTCCTATTTGACGAAAACAAATTCCTTGTCTTTCATGGTAAAATTAACGATGCATTGGATCCCGATGCCATTCCCACAATTAATACTATGGAGGAAAACGTAAAAAAACTCTTGGATGGAAAGAAATCATCAATTGAACCTTCTTTTGATCCTTCGATAGGATGTTCTATAAAATGGATTAGTTAATTTCCATTTTTAAATATTGTTTTAGACCCGATAATAATAATAATAATAAAAATAAAAATAAGAATATGTTATTTTATCATAATTTAGTTAAGTAATTATAAAATGCGATCCAAATATCGCTATGGTAAAAATAACTATCAAAAATATAGATGAAATTGAAATTGTTGCTAATCAATTGGTCGTTATTGGGTTATTTGAAGATAATTCGTACTCAGAGCATTTAAAGAATAATTCAAAGCTAAATGTAGTAATTGATTATCTTGATTCGCTTGATAAGAAAAAATTGGATCAGATCAAAAAATACGGCAAAACTATTGCGTTAGGGCTATTTGCAGATAATAATCCCATAAATACTCTTCTTATTGGTTTGGGAAATTCTCATGATTTTAACAAAGACAAAATGAGACATATTTCAGGTTTGATATCTTTAAGGGCCAAAGAGATGGGATATAATGACATTGTAATTCCTAATTTGATTTCTGAAGAAGAATCAAAACTTGAACCATTAGTCGAAGGCATTGTTTTGTCGCTTTATGAATTTAATAAATTTAAAACTGATATTGCAAATGAAAGCAGGAATCATCATCTTTCCTCCAATAATGAATACACTTTCACAGTGGGTTTAAATCATGCTGACTTTGATAAGTGCAATGCTTTGGTCAAAACCGTAAAATCTGTTTGTGATGGGGTAATTTTTAGTAGAGATTTGGCAAATTCACCTCCCAATATCATCTATCCAGATACCCTCGCTAAAGCTGCACAAACATTAGAGAGTAAAAATGACAAGATACACGTTGAAGTAATGGATTTAAAGAAAATAGAAGAGTTGGGATTAAATGGTATTATTTCAGTCGGAAAGGGTAGTCAAAATGAACCGCGATTAATAATTGTCGAGTACAATAACTCTTCAACAAACGACAAACCGGTTCTTCTAGTTGGTAAAGCAGTAACGTTTGATACCGGTGGCATCTCAATTAAGCCTAGTGAACGAATGGATGAAATGAAATTTGACAAGAGTGGTGGCTGTACCGTATTAGGTATTATGCATGCATTAAGTAGCTTAAATCTTCCAGTTAATGTAGTAGCTGTAATTCCGTCTGTTGAAAATATGCCTTCAGGAACCTCATATCGTCCTGGGGATATCATTCGTATGTATAATGGAAAAACTGTAGAAGTATTAAATACTGATGCTGAAGGCCGTTTAATCTTGGCCGATGCGTTGGCCTATGGGATATCAAAGTACTCGCCAAAGTCTGTCATCGATTTTGCTACCTTAACCGGTGCTTGTATTATAGCCTTAGGTACCAACGTAGCTGGTTTAATAGGAAACGATGAAAAATTGATTCAGAAATTACTTTCGAGTTCTAAAAATACTGGAGAAAAGATTTGGCAACTTCCATTGTCCGACGAATTTCTTGACTTGATAAAGAGTAACGTTGCCACAATAAAGAATATCGGAGGTAGAACAGGAGGGACCATAACTGCTGCTGCATTTCTTTCTCACTTTGTTCAAAATGTTCCATGGGCACATTTGGATATTGCTGGAACAGCCTGGACCCAAGACGGAACTGCTGATCGGAGTTATAATCCTAAGGGGTCAACTGGCTTTGGTGTAAGGTTCATAATGAAATTTCTTATGGACTCTCAATAGATTATCTTTATATTTTTTTACTTTCTGATTTAAAAGTTGCTGTAATAGATTTTTTTTAATTTTAAATTAAAAGGTGCCAGCACTGCTGTTTCCCAACGGCTCACGCACGTCAGTATCCAGCAGCGACATTAGGTTTGACTTCCGGGTTCGGAATGGGACCGGGTCGGGCCCTAACGCTGTGGCCGGCTACCTTTATTAACAAATCTCGATAATTTAATCCTTACTAACCTAATTTTATTACCTCTGTTCGAATATTCATAAAAATTATTATTATTATTATTATTGTGCACAGAAAATCTAAAATTTGGGTTTGATTGACTGCCAAAAAAAGAAATTGACTAGATTACCGTGCTTTACATTATTCTGAATTAAAAGATTTACTGAAATCCGTAAGCCGGTTTTTTGGGTGACCGTACTTTTCATTTTAGGATTTTGAATAAAAATAATCCTCTGATGATTTTTGTTTTTTTTTGGTATAAACAAAACATCTTTACTCTTTATGTAGATATCTTTTATCAAAAAGCCTTAGACTAAATATTTATCCTTTGAGATGTCAAAAGTACAAACAGGTCAAACGTGTATAAAAAGGGCACAGATGCTTTGTAATGGATTTAGTACTATTGTTTTTTCTGTGAATTGTTAGAGTAATCCAGGATTTATATAAAAGAAATGGGCATATATTAACATCTATTGGACAATCCAAAGAACTTTACGCATAGAGTAGCCGTACTCGACCAAGAGTTATGTCAGCCTCGAAAATGTGGCCTTGAATGCATAATTTATTGCCCTGTTAATAAAACTGGTGGGGAATGCATCACGCAGCGTCCAGAGGATAGCAAGGCTGTGATTTCTGAAGACCTTTGTACGGGATGTACTATTTGTATTAAAAAATGTCCATTTGATGCGATTGTTATCGTAAACTTGGCACAAGAACTTAGTGTAGATAAGGTACATCAATATGGCATCAACAGTTTTAGATTATACAAAATTCCTATACCCAAAGAGGGAGTTGTCACTGGACTGGTGGGCAGAAATGGAATGGGCAAATCTACTATTATAAATCTGTTATCGGGAAATCTTAAACCAAATTTTGGAGAATTCGATCGTGAATTATCATGGGAGGAAATCTTTAAACGTACTAGCAATGTCGAGCTAAGAAAACATTTTGAGAAAATAGAAAACAAATCATTAAGAACTTCCATAAAACCACAACTAGTTTATCTTATCCCAAAAGTATTCAAAGGAACAGTCTCTGAGCTATTAAAAAAATATGATGAACGAAATGTTTCAGATTCGCTTATAAAAGAACTAGGACTCGAAAAATCGTTAGATAAACAACTCACTGCGCTGAGCGGTGGAGAACTACAGAGAGTCGCCGTTGCCGTTGCTGCCGCAAAGGATGCAGATTATTACTTTTTTGATGAGCCTTCGTCGTTTAACGATATCTATCAAAGATTGGCAGTGGGTAGAGTAATCAGCAACTTGGCAAAAGAGGGCAAGAGCGTTATGATTGTAGAACATGATATGTCATTGTTGGATTATCTCTCAGATAATGTGTTTATTATGTACGGCGAACCCGGAGCATATGGTATAGTGTCTTCTTTGCAAAGCACAAAAGTTGGAATTAATAATTTCCTCGAAGGCTTCATACCTACCGAAAATGTCAGATTTAGGGATAAAGCATACAAATTTGATATATCTGGCGTCACTGAAACAGTACTTTCTACAACTTCTATTGTTCAATATCCTGATATCTCAAAAACTTTGGGTCATTTTAATGTCAAAGTGGATTCTGGAACCATACAAAAAGGGGAGGTTATAGGAATAGTTGGAGCAAATGCCTTGGGCAAAACTACATTTATGAAAGTTCTTTCGGGAATTGAAAAAAATGATGGGAATGTTTTGGACGAAAAAATCAAGATTTCTTATAAACCTCAATACTTGAACCAAGACATAGATGGTGATGTAAGAACTTTGATAGAAAGAGCTAATAACGGTCCTTTTGAAGGAACTTTGATTGAAGACCAAATCTTTAATCCATTGGGGCTAAAAAAGTTATATGACAAATCTCTGAAAGGCTTGAGCGGAGGCGAACTTCAAAAAGTTGCAGTTTCATTATCTCTTATTAGGGAATCGGATATTTTTGCTCTTGACGAACCATCAGCTTTCCTTGATATTGAAGATAGAATTGCGCTTGCTAAATTTATACAAAGATACATTAAAGCTAGTGGTAAATCCGCTTTGATTATTGATCATGATATTCAGTTAATTGACTTGGTTTCTGACAGATTAATTATTTTTGAGGGTATACCAGGTGTTGAGGGACGGGGTTCATCACCAGTCTTAAAGGAACTTGGGATGAATGATTTTCTGAAATCACTTTCGATTTCTTTCAGAAGGGATGAAACTACTGGAAGACCGCGGGTGAACAAAGAAAGTAGTCGTTTGGACCGACAGCAAAAATCAGAGGGTAATTATTACTATATTAAGAACCCCTGATACTAAATCGATTAGAATTAATGAGCAAATTTCTGAAATCTGTGTTAGCTGACAATCTCGCAGAAAATGAACTTCAATATCTTTATTCATCATATGATATTATTGGCGATATCGCGATAATCAAAATCCCAGACGTTCTTGTACACAAAAAGAAGGTAATTTGCGATGCTCTTCTCAAAAACGTAAAGAACTTGAAGGCAGTTTACATGCAAAGTGGTTCAGTAACTGGTGAATACCGTCTCAGAGACTTGGAATTTGTGTCCGGTATGGAAATATATCTTACAACCTATAAAGAATATGGATGCAAATTCTTGGTAAATGTCGCTACTTCTTATTTTTCGCCTAGGCTTTCAACTGAGAGGCGCCGCCTATCAAAGTTAGTCAAAGATGACGAAGCCGTTCTGAACATGTTTGCAGGTGTGGGAACCTTTTCGGTTATTATGGCAAAAGAGAAGAGAATAAAGATAACTAATTTTGATTCAAACCTTGATGCTTTTATTCTCAGTGTGATTAACTCAAAGATCAATAAGGTAGATGGTTCGATATCATCCGTTCACGGAGATGCTAAAATACTTCTTGAAAGTGATACATACAAAGATAAATTCGATAGAATATTATTACCACTTCCAGAGAAAGCTCATGAATTTATTGATGTTTCTATCAAATGTTTAAAGCCTAAGGGGGGTTTTTTGCATTTTTTTTCACATGTAAAAGGTGATGAAAAATCTAGTGTAATTGCAAATTCTGAAGCAAACATCCGCAAACTCTTTGGGAGGTATTCTTATCAAATAACTCATACACAAATTGTAAGAGCTGTGGCGCCAAGGATTTATCAAACAGTTACTGACTTGTTTTTAGTAAAGGATTGTATCTGAGAAGTTATGCTCCCTCTTCTTGCTCTTTTTCATTAATTGCAAGGGTAATTCCAATCCAGCCGACAACAAAGCATATTACGCCAACAATTACAGCAATGGTTAGTTTCAAAATAAGGATTCCAAGACCTGTGGCAAATAACAAGTATGCATAGACAGAAAACAATGCTATGGCTATCAATACCATCGCCATTCCCTTGAATTTTTCTGTTCCTTTCATATCTTTTCCATTCCAAAACACTATTTATAGTATTGAATTATCAAGCCAATACGGCAATAGACATCAATTCAATTCTTTCCTGTTAATAGTAATCGAGGAGTCTCTATTGTTTCTTGATAATTATTTTCAATTTCTCGGAGAAATTCATTTGTGGACAAGGCTGGATTGTTTATGAAAGCCGCCAATGCCATGCCACCTGCCCCTGCCCCTTCTTTTACAAATCCTTGAGAATAGGCTCGTAATCCATCTTTTTTAGAATTTTCAAGGCCCAAGTTAACAAAATAAATTGGTAGGTCTTCATCAACTTGGCCTGCTAAATCTGATATATCAGATGTTCTATCATTATGCACGTATGAGGTTGTTCCTATACAAACGTTGGTCTTTAAACTAACTTTTAAATTCTTTAAAATTGCAGCAATACAACACATTTGAGTTCCCCCTGCCAGGATGACTTTTTTACCCCTTGTCAACATCGATTCTGTTATTCCCGTAACGGTCGGCATCATAGGATCGCCCAGATTTGATACCGCTTTGAAGGGGTCATTTTTATATTCTTCCACAGTCAAAGCAGACCTTGCTAGGGCTTGTTTCACAACCTTGTTTTTTAGGGTAACAGGGTTTTCTGGCATGCTGCTGCTGACTTTATTAAATGCATCTATCCCTAATGCCTGCAAGACTCCAAGTGCAGTGGTAGTACCACCTGGAATGCTTTCACCTATTACAATGGTGTCTTGATTTTTAGATAATTGTACTCCCAAAAGTTTTCCCATTTCATAATTATTGATTACGTCAGAATAATTGAGTCCAGCTTCGACCGAAATGTTGTTGCCTGGCTTGGAATTCACAGTTACATATGGTAAAATAGGTTTTATTTCTGATCCTGAATCAACTACAATCATTGGAAAATTAGTTGATTCAAGTGCTGTTTTGGTAATGATTGAAGGGGTAGGTTTACCGTCTGGAGTAGCGGGAATCATATCTATGCTTTTACAATTTCCGTAGAGGATAAATTCCGCATCAGCGGGAGGAGTGTATTTGACTAGTTCAGGATTAGCTCCTGCAACTGTGATACCTGGGATGGAAGATGTAAGTGTATGAGAAATTACCAAAACAAATCCTGACTTTTCTGATTTGTATGACTCCAGATCAGCCAATCTGTTGCTTTGATTATCGCAAGAGATCCTATTATCCAACAATGCTTCTATTAACTAAATTTGACCAACAAAAACCTTGCTTTGGTAAGTATGATGATTTATTCCCACCAATACTTACGGAAATTACAAGTACTTGTTATCTGTTCATAAAGGCCACGAATTCGTCTTTATCTTTGAATTTAAAAACAAAATTGGTATCTATCTCTTTTTGCAATGTTGAAGTTTTACTTGAACCGTAATGATGACCAGGCAGAACTTTCAATTCACCTTTCATATTTATTAATTTTCCATATATGGAATCATACATCTCCTCAGCACTACCGCCAGGTAAATCCAAACGCCCACAGCTTCCTACAAAAATTGTATCCCCCGTAATTATGAATTCGTTGTCGACGACTAGGCAAATGCTGTCCTTTGAATGACCGGGCGTGTGCACTACTTTTATTGTAAATTTTCCAAAGGGGATTAAATCACCATCATGAAGTTCAACGTCTTTAGGCAGAGGTGATGAAGTATGTTGCATAACTTTTGCTCCTGTGTCTTTTGAGACAAAATCGTTTCCTACTACATGATCAAAATGGGAGTGAGTATTTATTATAAATCTGTTTTTCAATGAATTCTCTTTCATAAAGTTTGTAATGGTATCCAAATCCCACGAAGGATCAATCACAATCGCGCTTTGGTTTTCCTCGTCAATCATGATATAAGTAAAATTTTGCATATTGCCAACCAAGAATTGTTCTATTCTCATTCTTGGATAACACCTCTCTCAGCCTCATAAGGGATGCCGATCTTATCTACTATTAATCTCCCAGGTGACTTTGATCCGATGGAGTGTCCCGATTTGAGCCGGTGAAATGTAATGGTTACATCAGCCATAACTGATTTTTCTGCAAGTAATCCTGTGTCCGGATCAGTTCCAGATGGAAAATCAATTGCCACTATGAATGCTTTGCCTTTATTTTTGTTGATACATTCAATAACCATGGAATAAGGTTCACGCATCTTTCCCTTTATACCAGTTCCAAGAATTCCATCCAAAATTATATGGGATTCTTCAATCTTTTTTTCAATTTCATTTATGTTATCTTGATTATATACGAGAGTATTAATCGATTTCATCCTTTCTATTATATCCCAGTTTGACTTTGCTTCAGTAGTTTTTAAATCTGTAGGGTTACATAGTAGAATAACAGTTAAGGAAGAGTTTGGCCCAATATCAATCATTGAGAACATGTATCCTTGCAAATGACGAATCGCGACCATTGCATCTCCGCCATTATTTCCCTTACCACATATTGCTACTATAGATTTGGTAGTAATATCGTTACCAAATTCAGAAATTAAAAAGTCTGCTACTCTGGATCCTGCATTTTCCATCATCAATATTTTGTTCATAGAACAAACTGTTTCACCATTATTCTCAATTCGATACATTTGTTCAGAAGTAATGGCTGTAAAGCCTTTAGGTACATGTGAATCTTTAATCTCCATTAATCAGATACCTCTTTGAATCTATTTAAAAAATTTCCAATAGTCTTCACTGATATGAATGTAATCGTTTTTCCCTATGATCTGCCATCTTTGTCTCAAGTAGGTCTTGATGTTCTTCAATTATATGAGTATTACAGCAATTTTCATGAAAGATACCTGCTTGACAAAATTCACATGAGGTCACAAAATCAAGTTCCTTAAACTCATTGTTACACTTTGCACATTTCTCGCTTGGTAGAGACTCTGTCAACAGGGGCTTTAGCCAGCCTTCTCTCCATAATACATTTACCAATTAATATCTTTGTCCCTTTCCTTCTTTTATAATTTCGTCAAGAAAAAAGGCATTTCATGATTTTTTAATTTGACTTTCATGGCTTTGGTAGGATAAATGGCGAAGGTGTCCCCATCATAATTGCACTTTATGGTTGGAAAAATTCGAGGAGTTTTTTTGAAACTAACTCTTTTAAAATACATCCTGCCTTTTCTGGGTAAATATTTCACTTCACCCCTAATTACTTGTCTTTTAAGTCTCATGAATTTAAATGCTAATATTATATACCTTTCCTGGTAAATGCCAAACATTTTTGTAATGTCAAAACACCTTCCAATTTGATCAGGCGGTACATAAATACTGCTTCCAGTAGCAGATTTTGCCTCTATCGAAAGTAATACGGATTCTTTGTTGTTTACAGCTATGATATCTGGTAGCCCTGTGCTGGAGCCCCCTAATCTACGGGCAATCCAATCCCCGTTGCTTAATAATTTAACTAATTTATATTCAAAGCTATATCCCCTACTCCTTCGGATGTTGGTCAATACGAACATGACACAGATAATGTGCATTAAATCCTTTGTTTATTGTAGAGCAACTGTTAAACGACACAAGGTGTAAATGAAAATAAATTAAGATGACAGACGAAGGAAAGTATTCGAGATTGCAAATTTCATTGAATGAATTCACCAATAATTTGATACAGATTGAATCAAGTAGAGATAGATTATTGAAAGAAAACAGAGATATAATTGCTAATTGTAGCAAGGCAATCATATTGTTACATGGTAACAAAATAACTCAGGCCTCTGAAATATTAAAAAATACGTTCACATCATTGCAATCTCTAAAAAAATTGATTATCTCTGATCTGGATCGTTATATTTGGCCAGCTGAGCAGGAATATGTTGAAGCCGTTATTCTCTTAGAAATTATTGAAAAAAAAGAAATCCTAAGCAATAACACCGATTTGAACATTTCTCACAATGCTTATCTGACGGGTTTACTAGATTGCATTGGGGAAATTAAGAGAATGATTTATGATAAACTTAGAATAAACGACTTTGAAACTTGTATTTCTCTTTTTGATATTATGCAATCGATTTTTGATCATGCATATCCTTTCGCTATATATGACAATATTGTTCCGGGGGTTAGAAAAAAGTTGGATGTTTCAAAGCGAATAATTGAAGATGTACGAATAACTATTACTGAGGAGGTAAGAAGGAAAGATTTCTTAACGAGACTTGAAAATAAAATTCAACAATAATAAAATAAAATATTTTTTTATATCAGCTTGAGAATCTAGCGAATGCCTCTGTTAAATATTTGTTTAGTTTAGAAGACCATTCTGGAAATCCTTCCGGTCCTTCAGGATAATTCCTATAATGAGTAACCAGTTCTTCATTCATTTTTGAGGTAAACTTTAAATCCTCTGCTAATTTTTTATTTAATGCTCCTCTGATCATCATGCCTAATTTGCTTACTGTACTAAATTCAGGATGTTCACCATTCGTAATTTTTTCGACGTCCATCTTTGATAAAAAGTGCTTCATCCCATAGTTTATCTGTTCGTTATCTAGCTGTTGTAACATTCTTCTAAAGACCTCTAATCCGGCAGTCTTGTAACCATACTCATTAATAAAATTCTTGTTATAGCTCCACAGACCTGACTCTGAAACATCATTTGATTCTATGGCTTGGACCAAATCCTTTCCTGCAATAGTGGCTGCAATAATAGCGGGTCCTATACCACCGGCATCTAGAGGTTTGGGCATCCATGCAGAATCACCCACCATCATGTAACCATTTGCTACCATGCAATCATTTTGTCTCCTAACAGAAACTTGCCAAGTGCCCCATTCGTTTCCTATATCTTCTTCTCCAGTTGATAACCTAGGGTTACTAATAGCAGGATTTAAGTTTACATACTCATCTATCAATTTTTTTAAATCTCGTTTTTTTCCAATTTTTTTATTTGCTTTATCAAACAATCTTTGTTGTACTCCTAAACCAATATTGACCTTATTTTTCCCCTTTGGAAACACCCATCCATAACCCCCTGGTGCGAGGTTTTGATCCAAATGGATTATGCAGTAGTCAGGATCAAAGAATGTTTTGTCCTCTACGCCTTCATTATCAAAATCGTAGATATATCTGCCTGTTGCTTCCAAATCATTTCTATCTATTCTCCTTTGTATGAAAGATTTTATGGGAAGATTTGTCCGAAGTACCGAAGTAACACCAGTACAATCAACCACAACTTTTGCGGTTTTTTTGAATATTTCTTTAGTATTAGAGTTCTCTCCTTCTATTCCTACTACATAATTGTTATCGGTGATTAATTGTCTGACTACTATGTTACTCATAGTCTCTACTCCTAACTTGTTTGCTTCTCTAATTTGCTTTTGAGGTAGTTGCTTTCTATTTAGAATGTAGCCTTCCCCATCAAACGAGACCTTTGTTTCATGATCGGGTGAAAATGCCACCACGCCTTTTACAGGATGCTCTATTTCAGGCTGACCCCATGCTATTTTTATCCTTTCAGTCATATAATCAACAGTATTTTTTCCAACGGCGTCCCCACATATCCATCCTGAGATGGTTTTCCTGCCTTGGATCTCTATGGAATTCCTATCTACCACAAGAATCTTGAGTCGCTGGTTTGAATAGTAAGCCGCAGAGGAAGCTACTATCAATCCTGCTAACCCTCCACCAGCAACTATGATATCGTAATCAGTTTTTGACAGGCTCATCTTTTCCTATAAATACCAATAATAAAGGATAATTAAAGCTATGTTGTTATTATGTACGCATAAATATTATCCATTTTTTTAGAGAAAGGCAGCTTTAAATTTCCAAGTTTAAAAGCATTATGCCACATTCAGGCTGTTCGAATTTAATGTAGAATCTAGTCTAAGTATAATGTACAAACTCGTGAGATTAAGAAGTGCCTTCATATCCTATACATTCGAATTTGATGGCTGTATTCAATTATACGATAGCTTAAACCAATTTAATCCAAAATCTATTGTTTCAATGAAAAACAAGTTGAATTCTTTTTTTTTGCAGTGATAACACCCCCGAAGCCTTTGCCCCATTAAGTGCCATAGTATTGCTTGGGACTAACTAATCAGTCCTTTTAATAAGTAAATCAAGTAATTTACATCTAAAAGGTAAACTGTCCCAAGATAATACTAAACTCATATTATTTCTCCTAGGTTCAAATCCCTTCTTCTTTTTATTCAAGGTTAGTTTCATTACTTAATATTACTTTACCATTTTACTCTTACTAATTTATATAGTTTACAAAGTAAACCAAAGGTAATGAGTAAACAAATCTACAATCAAAATGAGAATAAAACATCGACACCTGAAAAAGTCTTGGACGCAATAGTTGAAGGTATCAATTCCGGAAATTTGGAATCATTAATGACGCTCTATGAAGCAGAATCATGTTTTGCAACCCTTCCAGGACAGCTTGCAAAGAGCCCAGAATCCATCCGCGAAAGTCTACGTAGTTTCATAGATTTGAAAGGAAAATTAGATCTTAAAGTAAAGAGAGTTCTTCATGTAAGTGATCTTGCATTAGTAACTACAGAATGGTCATATAGCGGAACAGGGCCTGATAACGAGCCTGTCAACCTTTTAGCAAAATCTGCAGATGTTCTCCGTTTACAATCTGATGGAACATGGCGAATTGTCATAGATAATCCTTGGGGGACAGGCTAAAGAAGGCAGATTCACTACAAGTATAATTATTCTTTTGTATATCTATTCATTTATCTTAGGATAAAAATTAGATGATGTATATATTGAGTAAAGACGGAACTAAAATCCAATTGATTGTTCTATGGATCATATTATTATAAGAATAAAATGAAAATATTGTAAATCGAGGTTTAATGTGCTTATCGCAATCAATTCAATCTAACTATTAGCTATTTTCTTTCTATAAAGAAAAGCAATCAAAGATGTACCAATAAATGTTGTCGTCCAGTATAACCATAGATCTGTCAATACCCCAGAGAATAAAGCAGGAGCCAGGGAACGTGCAGGATTCATGGATGCACCAGAAATAAAATCTATAAACAAATTGTCCAATCCAATAATGCCTCCAATAGCGATACTTCCAAATCCTTTCAAACCTTTTGTGTAAACTATTACCAGTATTACCGCCATTAAAAGACCTGAAGCAAAAACTTCTATTCCAAATATTAAAGGTAATGGATATGAATAGTTAGGTGCATTGGCTCCCAAGTTTGCCTCATTACCTATTACTATACTCACAAAAAGATTTACTAGTAAAGAGCCGAAAATCTCTGCTAAAAGATATAAACCTAATAATTATTTCGTGATGTGCTTAGTTATCGAGAATCCCACTGAAACAGCCGGATTGAAATGAGCCATAGAAATTTTACCAAATAGATAAACACCTATTGCAACACCTATGAAGTGAGCAAATGCAATAAAAGGTTAGCCCAAAATACTATTTAATTTTGCATCAGCAACCACTGAACCTGTTGCTAAAACTACAACAATAAATGTACCTGAGTTCTACGAGAAATCTTTTTTGATTTACAGTCAGTTTGTCAACTACAGACTCAGATGCAGAATCCTTTAACATGATTATTTGCTATTTAACTGAAATTATTTTCGATGGATTAAATGAGACTTATCGTCCTAAATTGGAATTTTATGGTCTTGGGTGGAATCAATTATTTCTAAAACTCTTTTTTCAATTTCATCTCTTATTTCTCCTACTTTCTCTATAGGCTTGTTTTTTGGGTCTTCAATACCCCAATCTATAACTTTTGGAACAAATAAAGCAGGACAGAACTTGTCATCCATACAGCCCATATTTACAATGGCTGTTGCATTTCGCATCATGTCTTCTGTCAAGTCTTTGAGTTTTTGTTTTCAAATATCTATTCCAACTTCTTTCATAACTTTTACTGCAATTGGATTAATTTGAGAAGTAGGAACCGTACCAGCACTACAGTTTCGTAGCCTTTTGAAGCATACTTTCTGAAGAAACCCTCAGCCATCTGACTTCTTCCAGCATTTTGAACACATACAAAGAGGATAATTTCTTTTCGTTTGCCCTGATCTAGTTTACCAAATGAAAATTTTATTTGTATCACTCCTTTCTATAATCAACTACTCTTTAACAGCCCTTATCGAAATACTACTAATTTGTCTTTTTTCTTGATCCCTTTCATCCTCTTCTAGTTCCATGTATAATTTTTCGTCAAGTATCTCGACGTTGGTAAATCCTGCTTTTTTAATACTGCCCATGTAATTTTCTTTTGTTAGTGTACCATCAATACAACTACACCAATTGTCTATATTGACAGAATCTGCATCTATTTCTTTAGAGGTGACCAAATCTGATATAATCATTTTTCCTTTGCCTTTTGGTTTCAAAATTCGGTAAATCTCTCTAAACGTTTTTTCCTTGTTTGTTGTCAAGTTGATAACACAATTACTTGTAACTATATCAACTGAATTATCATCAACTGGAATTTTTTCTTCGATATCACCTTTTTTAAATTCTACATTGTGGTACCCATGAATTTCAGTGTACTTTCTCGCCTTGTCTAACATAGCATCTGTTATATCGACACCTATGACTTTTCCTGTCTCTTTGACGATGTTTGAAGCTATAAATACATCAATTCCGGCTCCAGAACCTAAATCTACCACTACATCACCCTCTTTTATATGAGCAAAGGTAGAAGGATTACCACAACCTAAACCAAGGATAGATGACTGTGGAATAGATTCTAGATTACTTTGATTGTATCCAACTGTTTTAGACGATTCTATTGGTGACACTACTGCTGTCTCAGCTGTACCACAACATCCGCCCGAAGAAGAGCAACAGGATAGTGAACCACCTGCCATTGCTATTTTTTCATATTGTTCTTGAATCTTGTTTTTTCTATTTAATTGTTTACTCATTACCTTTAGTTTACCAAGTAAACTATATAAATTGGTAAGAGCAAAATAGTAAAGCAAGTGAAATCACAGAAACCAAAAGAAAATGGAATTAATAAAACAATATCAAAACCATCGAAGCTACCAATACTCGAAGGCGATAATAATGCATGCAACTTCTATGGTTATGATATTGAGAGCTTAATGAAAGAAACGTCTCGATTAAGAAATATAATCACTAAAAGAGGAACTCTAGAAATATTGATACCACTTTGCTGTTCTACCGATCCTGTAAGATACGTTACTTTTAGAAAGTCAATGAAAGGTTTCAGCAGTAGAACCCTCACGATACGTTTAAAGGAATTGGAAAAGAGTGGTATTTTGAATAGACAATCCTTTCATGAGATTCCACCCAGGGTAGAATATAGACTTACTCCAAAGGGTCAAGAACTTGTTGGATCAATTATCAATCTGCTTCAGTGGATGAGAAAATGGTCAAACAAATAATCACTTTTAATTAAAAATGTGCCCAATCTTATGGTTTTGGATTTTACTTGCGGTATAATCCTTATTCTTATTTATTGTATGGCGATATGAAATTAGCGGTGACTATCTTGCATGATTTTGTTAGAGTGTGAGAGAAAAGAGCATATAAAAAATAGTCTTCAACCACTTTATAATATGTTTATTCTGAAATCTTGATGTTTTGAATCTGGAATACTACACTATGAACCCGAGTCTTGATTCCATTAACTTTGGCTAGTCAAATATTATTTAACCCATATGTAAGTCTAAACCCATGACTTCCTGACATGTGAACAAATCCTATTTCCTTCATTATGGGACTATCGGTGTTTAAAAATAAAACACAATCGCTTTATTTTCAATGAAAATTAATTATCTGAATGAAATGCAGTCTGTGAATCCTTTTTAAGTATTAATGGAACAACACAAACTTTTGGCCCGCATCCGACCTCACAATATTTAGACTTGTTCATTTTTGGAAAATAAAAAATACTGTCAAATGACTCTATCTACGATACATAATACTTTTCTAATTGCTCCTTCTTTGAATCTCATTGCCTTTATCAACAAAAAAAGACACGGATAATAAGGGTCTTGAACCTTGGAAGATATCTGAAACTTTGTTTCCTAGTTATGATAAACCATTTGATAAGTTAAAATTTTTTCTCAATTATGCTATTTTGGCCCCATCAGGTCACAATACCCAACCTTGGGCATTTAGAATATCTACTGATGATAACACAATTCATCTATATGCTGATAGAACCCGAGCATTATCTGTAGTAGATCCTGATGACCGGGAATTAATAATCAGTTGTGGGTCTGCCTTGTTTAATTTACAGTTAGCAATATCATATTTTGGCTATAGATTTGAAACTTCCATGTTACCACTACGACCAAAAGGAGAAGACACAGTAGATAATAGCCATGATTTATTGGCTACCGTTAGGATTATAGACATTCATAAAAAACCAGAGAAAACCAAAGATGAGGAAATAAAGAGAGTATTTAACTCAATTACCCTGAGAAGAACTAACAGATTCAGATTTGATGAGGGTAAGGAAATCTCACAAGAGGTTCTGTCTAACCTCCAATCCATCGCTCATAAATACGACAGTGTCTGGCTTCATATTGAAAAGAACAAAGAGGAAAAAGAGCGAATTGCTAAACTGATTACAGAAGGAGATATTATTCAAATGTCCAACAAAAAGCTTAGAAGGGAGTTGGCTTCATGGGTCCACGCAAATAGAAATCATCTTAGAGATGGAATGCCTGGCTATGCGTTTGGATTTGGTGATATCCTGTCTTTAGTCGGACCATTTGTGATACGAACATTTGACTTTGGTAAAGGGCAAGCCGCCAAGGACAAGGAACTTGCTACAGGTTCGCCTATTCTAATAGTGATAGGTACTAATTCAGATAATACTCATTCATGGATAAATACAGGACTAGCTATGTCAAACATACTTTTGTATCTAAAATCCGAGAATATATGGTCTTCTTACCTAAACCAGCCTATAGAAGTTCCCCACTTGAGAAAAAGACTTGCCACTCTCATACGTGGTCATAGTGACAAAAATCCCCAATTACTTTTGCGAATAGGCTATTCGGATATAGAAGTACTGCCAACACCAAGAAGGTCGATTGAACAAACTATGCTTGGTGAAGAATGATCGGTGAGAAAGAAAGTACTGGTTAGTGGGTAGTAAAGACAAGGCGATGTCAACCTGTGAATTTACAGCACAAGAAGAAAATCTTGATACTAGCGATAATAATGTCTTTTGTTGTCGTTTTTGCATACTTTGTTACTATTAGTCTTGGTGATATGTTATTTAAGCAACAAATCGAAAGAGAAATCAAAAGACTTTATTCTGCTTCAGGGGATATATCAAACAAAACCTTTTCGCCTGAGCAGATAAAGGATCTTCCAGAGCCTGTCAAGAGATACTTCACACATTCCTTAGAGGAAGGTCAACATTATATCAGTTATGTTAAACTAAAGCATACGGGCGAGTTCCGTCAGGACGAAAACCAAAAATGGATGCCAATAGAAGGACACGAGTACTTTACCACTGAAATTCCTGGTTTTATTTGGATAGGAAAAATATCCTTATTGCCTTTGGTATGGATTACCGGTATTGACATGTATTTAGAAGGGAGGGGAGCATTTCAAATAAAAATCATGTCTATCTTTACAATATCTGATGCTCCCAGAGGTAAAGAGTTGGATGAGAGTGAGCTTATGAGATGGCTAGCAGAATCACCTTTATTTCCGACTGCATTATTACCCAGTAATTATTTACATTGGGAACCAGTGGATTCTGATTCTGCAAAGGCCATGATTAATTACTCTGGGACCAAAGTTGAGGCACTCTTTCATTTTAATAAAAAAGGTGAAATAATACAAATGAATGCTGACAGATACCGTGCAGTAGATAATTCTTTTGTAAAGGAAAAATGGCTTGGTCATTACTCTAATTATGCTCCTGCTGAAAATATGGTGGTCCCCTGGAACATCGAGGTATCATGGAATAGTGAAATCGGAAACTTTACCTATGCCAAATTCAAGATAAATGACATTAAATATGATGATCCTGTCAAATACTGACACCGAAAGTATTCATTGAAAAATGATTTTATTTATAATCTGTCAGTTTAGATCTATATTATAAATTACAATTACAATTGAGGAATTGTAGAGTTTCTGTAAGATGCAAAAATTATTACGAAAGTAATTAATCTGTAAAATGTATATTAACTTATTCTTTTTAGATCCACTGTTTGTGATACTAATATAACTTCATAGTATCTTAAAAAATATCCGAGATGAAAAAAGAACAAAGGTTGAGATATGACCTCTCTAAATACTAATACACTGTGGCAGGACCTCCACAGGGTAGCATCTTTTTCTGCTGTAGCTATAGTTATATTGATTCCAGTTCAAATCCTTGTTTTTGTGATTAATCCTCCTCCGAGTACGGTAGAGGAGTTTTTTATGCTATTTCAGAATAACGCTCTTCTGGGCCTATTGAGTCTTGACCTTTTGCTTATGGTTGACTATATTCTCATGATTCCTATTTTTTTAGCACTATACATAATACTGAGAAATACAAATCAATCCATTGCAGCAATTAGCGTTACAATGGGACTTTTAGGTATATTTGTATATTTTTCATCCAATACTGCTTTTGACATGCTGTACTTGTCTCAGCTGTATGATATCACCAAAACTGACTTCCAACAATCTTTTATGTTACTGGCAGCAGGCCAGTCAAAGCTAGCTACATTTCAGGGAACAACCTTTTACATAAGCTATGTACTCTTGTCTATATCTACGCTCATACTGTCCATTCTAATGCTAAAAAACAAAGCGTTTGGTAAAGGTGCCAGCATCTCTGGAATTTTATTGGCCATAGTTGGATTGGGATTGTATCTGCCTAGTATAGGACTTTATCTATCTATAGTCTCGTTAATTCCAGCAATGGCTTGGTATCTGCTGATGGCCAGAAGCCTTCATAAAACATCAAAACAAGCCGCAAATACAGGTTCTCAATCCGCGATAAAGTAAAAGGAGCAAGCAAGTTAAAAAAATATTTCTAAATTAATTGCTTAGTTCATAAATCTCTACCAAATTGAATATTTGTAGATATAAAGAAATCTATGATCTGAGATTAGATAAACTATATATCTTGTGTTTGAATGAGCATACTGGTCGCAATATATGTACTACTTTTTGATAAATTCTATGATAAATACAATTCCTCCGCATATAGCTCCTAATGAAGATACAAGGAGCATGATTCCAATAGGAACAATAAAATGGTTCAACATATTTTGTGAGACTTCATCTGGACTCATACCAAAACCTGCTATGTCTTGAGAAAAGACAGCTGTATCGCCTAAATAACCTGCATAAATCATAATTATGCTAACAGAGAAAACACCAATATTTGTTAGTATAAGATGACTAGATGCCAGAACTCCCGATAAGTTGTGGAAATTTTTCTTGAGAAGACTCTCAAAGTAATGATAAATAAATGCTAAAACTCCATTACCTAACACCCCTATTAAAAAATATACTCCTAGTCCTGCTAGGGCAGTTATTTCTATAAATCCTATGGAGGGATCGTCTAAAAGTTTTGAAACTAAATGTTCTGCATAAGATGTAGATATTATAAAAAGAGCAAGTAAGATAGTGAGAAAGGTTGCGATAGCGCCTTGAATCACCGATACAATCAAGAATCTGTTAGTCCATTTTGCCTCATTTTGTACAATCGTCATAAAATCTCTCTAAACAAAAAAATTATCATTCATAGAATTCATTCATTATTTGTTATATCCTGTTCTTTCCATATTTTTGACCATGGGAGGAATAAAACCAAGGGCAATACAACAGGGATTCCTTGCAAAAATCCAATTACATTATAGGTTTTAGAAGTATAATTATTGTCGTTACCTGAAAATGTATTTTGCTGTTAATTTTTGTTACGCTAAAAACAATATGATTTATTTATTAACAATCTAACAATGAAATGATAATCTGGAAGAGAATGGTAACATCATTAAAATGTTTTCCTAAATTTAAGCAATTGCTAAGCTAATAATAAATGGTATTTAGGTAATTAAATAATTGTTCTCTGTTATATTTCCATTTTCACTATTAAAAAACTCATTTGAAACAAAATGTTCTTATTGATAGTGGGAGAAAAATTCTTAATCTATTGAGATTTGTTGGAGTAGATTACACTTAGCTAATTTTAGGTTTATAACTCATGCCGAATACATGGTCAATTGAAAAAAGACAGATAACCTAGAATATTCATAAAAAAAAGGATCTGTTATTTCATTTATTATTATGTGGTATATTATTGATATTTATTTATAATATCAAAAACTTTAAAAAATAAATTAAAAATATATTGTCTATCTATTCTTTATCAGTATTTGAATTTCTCAAATGCAATGTTCATTATACAATGAATAAAATAGTTATTATTCAGGTTATGATGTTAATTCATGGTATTAGGTTCCAAATGGCTTGAAAGAAGTTACTCTACAGATAACATCCATTAAATAACTTTTGAATATAAATTAAGTTCTATGGCTTTAATAAGGAAGAGGTTGGAATAGTCTTTCAAAAAAACCTTGAGGTGACTGCGGATGGGGCACATCAATATCAAAAGCGGCAACGTTAAAAGCTGCATTATCCTTATAAATTTGCAGAATAACACGATGCTGTCCATCATCTGGAAAAATATACGAAATGTTAAACCTTCCATCCATCACTTGTTGTTTTGGGAATTTAAAGAGTCTGCCATCATGATCCGAAATTGTAGCATTAACCGTTAGAATATCATACTGAACTAGATTTCCAGAGCCTAACTCTTTAATTTCAAAATACATCTTTGTCCATTGATCTATAATTGGAACTGTTGGTTCAAGTTTTATATTTATGCTAAGATTGTCTCTTTTGCTAATCCACGTGTCATTAACGAGTATTTTTGGTGAAATGTCATCGTTACCCGTCTGTTGAGCAAACACTGGATTGTTGTTACTGTAATCTTTATGAATATCTATTGACAAATTAGCAGGCAGAGACATGGATGTAGGTGAAAAAGAAAATGTCGTGATCATGGTGATAATCGAAAATACAATAACCAACTTGAAAAATCTGTTATAATTCATAGTAAATAAAATGGTTTTTGATGTTTTAAAACCTATGTATCCAAGTTAAATTGACATACAAGTAAAATAATATCTTCAGGGAATGGTTGCTTAATAGAGAAGAAAAATCAGTTTGTTGTACGGATTAATCTGATATTTTGATTAAATTCGGATAGTGGGTTTTGACCTAAATATAAAACAATATTATTTGTTGTTGTAGATGTGGTGTTAGTAGTATTTTTTATGTTGTTGGACGATGGTTCATTTACTTGTTTTTTGATTCTAATGTATGGGAGAATGTTTAGCTTGGATTTAATGAATGAGATGCCTATAAAGTTAATGTATTAGGTGGGATATCTTCTATCTTAAACAATTGTCCATATAAAAAGAAGAAAATAAAATATAGTCTATAAACAAAAGATTCAATTGATCGTTTAATACTGATGATGATTCTAAATTTTTAGAAAATACGTAAAGAAGATTGTCCTATTTCGTAGAGTTCGAGGACATGGACTGCAAGAGGGAAACAGTTCTTTAGATTTTTTAATTATTAACGCTATTAACATTTAGAAATTTAGTAGTGTTAAAATACATAAATTTTATCCATTTGTCTGTTTGAAAGTAAGGGAATAAAGTAAGCTGTGACTACTTTTAAATGACAGTGCGATACTCAACTACAGGTAATTTTTTCCTTAATTCATGATTTTCGAAGAATTAACAATAATACATTTAGTTTCATTTGTATTTCTAAATATATATAAAGGTAAATGAACAACGATCAATTCTTAAAGATTATTAAAAAAACAAGAGATAGAAAAATCCGAAATGTTGTTTGTAATTTGATAATTTTTTTCTTTTCTATTTCTATTTTAACTGGCTTTACAACTCAAAATCTAATTGTATTTGGACAAAACAATATGACGGGTTCTTCAGCCGCAGATGACGTTGAAGTTATTCAGTCTTTTCAATCGGAGATTCAAAAAGAATCGAACAATAATCAAGACTCTATGAAATTGACCACTGATAATACCACTGCATCCTCTAATTCTGTTACAGATGGGTTAGCAAACAACGACGACGACGGCGATAACAACCAAGAACAAGACATAAATAATGATTCCGTTTCGTCAATGACCGTAAACCCTAGTCTTTCGAAGCCAGATCGAGATTGCTTATTTGATCCTTCTATGCCAAAGTGTGCTCAGGATGAAAACGGTCATTGTCCATCGGGCTTTGCGATGAATGAGGACGGCCAATGCTTTCCACGAGGTGGATGCCCTGACGGTTACTATAGGGCAGACGACGATGAAACTGGCCGCTGTATTCCAAATTCAGAGGGCTGTCCTTCTGATATGATTTTTAGGCCGGACCATAAAAGTTGTGGGTATAAAGACGATGTCTGTGGTCAGTATCCTGAGTTGAAAGCATGTCAAACAAATGATGAAGGAAATGAGCAGTCTAAAAAAGCAGCAGCATTTGATTCAGGATATACTCACGGATGTTCGGATGCCAAAATTCCAATAGATTCTCAGAGATACTTAAGTCAACCTGGCAAAGGCCCTTCCTATCATACCTCTGATTTTATGGATGGATATTATCAGGGTTTTGACTATTGTTCTGCTACTGCTAACAGCAATAATATTCCCTACGACTCTGGTTATCAACACGGATGCAATGATGCCAAAATAAATGATGTTTCCAAAAGGTACATAAATCAACTGGGTACTGGGCCCGCTTATCATACAAATGAGTTCATGAGAGGCTATGACGATGGTTTTGATGTATGTTCTAATGGCAGTAGTAGTAGTGACGGCTCCTCAACTATCGCAAAAGGAACATTTAAGATCACTGTAGAAGTTACGAACAACTCCCCAAATGACCTGACTGGAGATATAACTGTTAGTGTAGACCATTAGCCACAAAAGATAGTAAAAGATGCATATGGGCTTTACATTCCTGGTAAAGGAAATGTGATATCAAAGACCTTTACATTCAAAGCAAGCGATGTTCCAGTAGGAACTGACTTTGAGGTAAATCTTAACTATTGGGATGGCAACAATAACAATAATCAGAAGAAATTTGGCGAAAACAGTCCTCAAATGAAAACAGAGGTAGCTCAATTCGTAATTCCTTATAGTTGATTTTGGTGAATTATTAAGCAAAATTCAGTAAAAGATTTTACTTGTGAGGGAATAAGATTATTCGTATGACTGGGATACAGTAAGATCAAAACTTTTTAAACCCTCTTGACTTCATTTTATTCTTAGATTGTTTCAATTGTTTCTACTTAATCCACAATAAAACAATAAAAGATAAAATCTCATTGTCCACATTTCGACACCAATGAGAAAATACAAAAAATAATAGAATAAATATATTTTAATAAAGAGGAAATGGTGGGTTGTAATTCTCAGTATCGAAATTCGGTTATTCTAGATTTGTCCATGACAGACTATTATATTCAATGACGTTAGGATTGGAGAAGATGAAAGTTAACCCCTTTTACCTACTGTTACGTATACACTTTTGAATCTATTTTACCGTGAATTAATGATGGGATTGTGCTTTTATCCTCCCGTGTACAAAAAATTGATATTGCCGTAAGAAAATATTCAGGTAATAAAATAGTGGCAAATTGCAATATAATCACACTAACAATATAAAAGATTCAGCCAATACCGTAAGAATTACCAATAATTGATTATTGTAAGAAAGAAAAAGTATTTTTCAATATATTTTCGTTTTTGTCTCTAAAAATGACCTCATTAAGTAAAAGTATAGAAAACACTAGTTAATGGCATAAGTTGCAGGATTTGTGTTTCCTCGCATACCATTTATATAAAAACATAAGCTTAAACCATAAAACACATATGGAAGTGCCAATTGGCAGAATTTTACTTATGGTCTTGCTTCATCAATAATTTCGAGGGTTCGATTAAACTCTTGAGGAGTGATTTTTCCATATTTTAGTTTGTTTATAATTTTAAAAATGGAAGGCATATAGTCTTTGTAACCGTTATAGGCCGATCCAAAAGATTTCATACCTTGAAGATCCATATACTCAATGTAGTATTTCTTGACTTCTTCGTGTGTTAGGTCAAGTTTTATGGCCACTTGGACTGGGGTTTTACCCTTCAGAAATAGCGCATATGCTTTTGAAGAATCCAATTTGCAATAAATGGTAGTTTTTTCACCCGAGTATTCATTAATAATCCTTCCAATGTCTCTTGGAGAGATCCTTGCTATTGCTGCTATTTCTTTATACTTCTTACCTTCTTTGTACAGTTTTATAACTAATAATTTCTTTTCATTCTTAGATAATATCTCCATTGTGAGCACTCATGCAAATTATTTGCTTATAAGACTGTTATCCAAAATTATCTCTACTTTCATTTTGTTATCTTGTTATCACTAGGTTTGCTAGGTGTTCTGATATGAATAGACTAATTATGCTAAAGCCCTGAATTGTTCGCACTAGTTATTCTTATTTTTGTTTGATTCAGCGACTTGGATATTAATTAGTTTTTTCTAAATATATATATCGATTTAAAATACCAAAATGTAATCTTGTCTCATTACTGTCTTCACAAATTTATTGATTGTTCATCCAATTGACAAAATTACAATTTCTATAAGTGTTGGAAAAAGATAAAATCATTTCCTATGGTCAAACGGCAATAGAATCAACGCACTTGTCAGGTATTCATAGCGCCTTGGTTTGTAAGTGATTACACTATGCTTTATTTTATGTAGCTTACATTCCAATTTTAATACTCCGTCCACCTCAAATATAAAATTCAAAACGAGGCGCCCTTCTATTTCATGACTGACGGTAACTTTGGCAAAACATAACTGCGTCGTCATTATTGATGCTGGTGTTAATAAAACATCAACTTCTTTTGCAATCAACTACTTTTCATTATATTGATGTATCATTAACTTCATGTAAGGTTGGTAGGGCAATTCATAAACTAGGGGATTAAAGATCAACACAACATGAAATTTCAACACTTTTGACACATGTGATTGTTATTTTTGTATAACATCTTTGAATTAGATTGACTTGTACTGACATTGTAGAGAGGTTTAAATAAAATGATCCATTTATTCATTTTACTGTGTTCTATTTATACGACATGGTAACAATCTTTGCTGCAAGGAGATTGGTTAAAGGGTCATATTTCATTGAATAAATACAAATTTTGTTCGTGCAATATGACCTTTTTGCTATGAGGTTATAATTTAAATGGTAATAAAATTCTGTAATGCCTTATAAAATAAAGTCATATTCTTCTCGAATGAATCAGATAGGCCGGATGCTGATGGCTATTTTGGTTTTAGTTAGTTGCTAGTATTTTGAGGAATGATTGCCTTCTCAATTGGGGTCTTCCTCTAAGCATCGAACAAAATATTAAACCAAAGTCAAGGACATTCAAGTGGGAAAATTGATAACAACTAAAAGTTTGTCAAAATCAAAAATTGAAATAAAAAATCAAGAAAAAAATTTTAGGTAGAAGTTGCGTTTGCTTGACTGCCATCACTACCTTCTGTTATTGTTTTTACTACCCCAATCAATGGAAGATTCAAGAAGTGTCCCTCAGTCTTTGCTACATCAAATGATACATTAAGTATATGTCCGTTAATCAAATATACTAGTATTGGAACATCTTTCCATACTTTACCCGTCTCTAAGGTCTGGATATCTGCTATTCCCTTGAATTGAGTGTTGTTACCGATCAAGACAATCTCATTTCCAGTATTGTTTGTTAGAGGAGCAGCATCAGTTAGCCCGTTTATCACATGGGTTTCAACTTCATGACCTGATAATGAATGTCTATTTAGTTCGACTTTGAAGTCTTGTAACTGTCCGTTTGCCACATCAAAGCTCCAATCTCCACCAAGTACAAAATTTAAGTTAGTATCTTGTGATGCATTCAATGCCTGTAAAGCTGCAGGAGAAAGTGCCAAGTTTCCCATATATCCATTGGCGCCAAAAGTATTTACCCCTTCAGTTGACTGGGCATTCACATAGTTGCCATTCATTGCTGCAACAAGAATTATTGCTGCAGTAAACATCACTGTGACTGCTATTAATGAGCGTGCAATTTTTGTCATTTATTTCCTTTAATCTTCAAATTATTTATTGTCTATGTATTGGTTGCAATTATTAAATGCAAATAGATACATTGTACAACAGTTTTATACAAGAGATAACATAGTATATTTATATGCCCAAAACCGTCCCAAACGACGGTAATTCATATCACAAAAAGATGAGTGAGAGTATTACCTTGCGATTTGACAAGTTAATACTGGATGAATTACGTGAAGAATCAGAGTTAAAAATGGAGAGTATCAACACTCTTCTAAACCAAATAGTAAAATCATATATTAAATGGCACAAGCCGTCTGCAATTGCAGGCTTGATTTACATCAACAAGTTTTTATACAGAGACATTGTGGAACAACTTTCTAATGAATCGTTAAATCAAATAGTTGACAATTATGCACAACATCATTTTATGGATACTATTGAAATTTTTCATGGGAAGTCATCGGTCTCTATTTATCTTGACTATTTACTAACTTGGCTTAAAATATCAGGATTTCATTACCGGGTTGACGAAAATGAAGAAAATTACATTACCATCAAGATTCAAATTGATCTGGGCCTTAAATTTAGCAGATATATTTCAACTAAAATAAAGACAATACTTGAGACACTAAAACAACCTAAAGTGGATGTTAAGTTTACGGAACATATTGTGGTAGTGCGTATTCCTTCTTAGCTGTTTGATATTTCTTAATTTATTATTTTTTTTTGATCGTCCTCTAATTTCAAATTCCAAACTTCAAAAATTAAACAACACTGGGGTTATCCTCTTTTCAGTTGCCTATCTCACTCAATTATTATTTTGCAGATAGTAAATCAAACTGTAAAAAAATCGGATCAGTAGGTTCGAAATAATAGGGAGGTAAACTACCATGAATGCAAGATACTAGGCAAATTGATATTATATTTACATTTCAGCCATTAGTTTAATTATATCTTATTCTTGTTCTTCGTCAGAAAAAAAACCTTGACTTTCCAAACCAAGTCATTTGATTCATTTTTTGCTAGGGTGGTTTTGCAGTATCATCTGCATATAGGTTATATTTTCATAATCTTTACCAAGAGGAAAAGATAAAAATATGTGAGTCATTTGTTAATTTCTAAATCTTATTAATATCTCTAGAGTAGAAGTTCTATGACAATTATTCGATCAAGTTCTGCGGTCTTAATTGTGGTTATGATTATATCAAGCCTTGCAAGTACTGTGGTTCTTTCGAACTTGATAACTAATCTGGTATATGCAACAACATCTCTAAGCCAATCCATTCAACATAGTCAGGAAAAACTGCAATCAGAAATTGTTAATGAAGTCCAACAGACAATTAACCAAACTATAAACGATATTAATAACAACAATTCGGGTGCTAATAATCAAACTAATGATAGTGAAATTCAAAATTCTAACACGCTGCCTAAATCTAATCAGACTTTATCAGTGTTAGACAATAAATCTTCTCAAAAGATAAGAGTCGGAGATATAGATATTGCGTACAAGCAGTTTGGGAAGGGGGATCCTATTTTGATGATTCCAGGTTTTTCAATGACTATGGAAATGTGGGGATCAATTCTAAATGATTTGGCAAAGAATCATACCGTTGTTATATTCGACAATAGGGGAATCGGTGAAACAACATCCGGTACCAAAACCTTCTCAATGAGTCAATTTGTTAATGATACAGTTGGATTAATAGACGTATTAGGGATAAAAAAACCAATTGACGTTTTGGGACTTTCCCTTGGTGGAATGATTGCACAGGAGTTGGCTTTGTCGAATCCTGAAAAGATAAATCATCTTGTTCTGGTTGCTTCTTCCTGTGGAGGGCCAAACTCTCTGCCCCCACAACTGTCACCAATAGATCTGCAAAAGATGCAAACAGGAACTGCAAACAAAACTTTATTTCTACATGCTTTGTTCCCTGATGATTGGATAAGAGAAAATATGGATCAAATAAACAGAACATTTGTGTTCCCTCAGGTTGCGCAAGAAAATTTGTTGAAATATGGTGAGGCTTTGAGTCACTGGGAAGGTACGTGTAATAGATTGTCAAGTGTTGATAAGCCCGTGTTAGTTGTAACTGGAACCGAAGACATTACATCTCCTCCTATTAATTCATTAAAAATTGCAGAAAAGATACCTGGAGCATGGTTAATACAAATGCATGATGGAGGTCATGGAGTAATGCAGCAATATCCTGAAACCTTTAATAATATAATGGAGACATTTCTTTCCATTACATAATGTTTTCAAAGCTAAATCTTTTTTTGAATATGATGTTGTAATGAATTAGTCTCTATTATTAGGGACGACTACTGAGTCCATATCTTTACAGAACATTAATGTATATCTCAAGGTTACATGCAGCTCTGACAAAGTATTTAGTTATTGTCAAAAGAATATTAATACTAATTAAAAGAGCTAACACTAATTCTTCTTTCATCAAAGAAGAAGGCCAGTAGAATTTTTACTCTAATAGTATGAATTAGATTTTTCATCATCTCCAAACTTTCCTGTAACCTCATTTACCTTGATTCTGTATACCACCATTTCAAAAATTTCATTGTTTTTGCTGTGCAAAAAAGGTGATAAAAATGAGTGCAAAAATGCAAGATTTTCTCCTCCCAAGTTGCTATCACTAGATTCTTCTGTTGATAACGTTTTTCTATCTAATTTAGACATTATGGATTTCATCAAAATCTCTAATCCGTTCTTGGCATCAGATCCTGTTAGTTCCTCAAAAGTTCCAAAAGCGATCACGCTTTTCCAAGTGCTCATATTCTTCATCCAATCGATTTCAAAACATACTTTGGGATTCTTCCTCATTATACGAATTTTTAAACCATCTTTTGTGTGCCCATAAATATATCCATTATCATAGGCATAAGTGATTGGAACAACATATACTTTATCTTCGTCAAAGCAACCTATTCTACCTATAGTTTCTGATTTTAAAAGAGATTCAATTTGAATTTTATCCATGTCTCCCCACATAATTAGAGTATTTTATTCACAATGACAAAAAAACTTATACTCTATTAGACTTTTTACTTGCTTAGTTGTGATTTTAAATCAGATCAGATAAAGAAATAGGATACATGTATTCACCAAATAGATTGGATTCATATTTTAAATATTGTAATGCAAAAGTGATCAATCCTAAAGTCATATTATTAAAATTATATTAATTTTTTATTTGTCAAACTTGTGAAAGGGACGGGGTCTAACTATTTTTTTGATACTTGTGATATGATCAATTTTAATATATGTGCATTCTTTATCAAACATGCATGCATTGTTTCGCGATAGGATAGATGCAGGCCAGAAATTGGCAATTAGTATAGAGCAAGTTCTTAAAAACAAATTATCCGATGTTTCTATTACAAGGAATGAATTAATAGTCTTGGCTATTCCACGAGGAGGCATAATTCTTGCGGAAATTATTGCATCATATTTTAATTGTGACCTAGACATCTTAGTTACTAGAAAAATAAGGTATGAAATGAATGAGGAATTCGCAATAGGTGCAGTACTTCCTGATGGTTCCTACTTTTTAAATGACAATGTAGTCAAGTCCATTCCAATATCCCAAAGGTATTTGAATCAGGAAATTGAAATTCAAAAAAATGAAATTGAGAGGCGATTGCTAGAATTTAGAGGCACTATTTCTTATGATGACAAATTAAATAACAAAATTGTTGTTCTGGTAGATGACGGAATTGCGACAGGATCAACCATTGTTGCTGCGGCTAAGTGGCTCAAACACAATTATAACTACAAGAAACTCGTAATTGCGGTGCCAGTAGCCCCTGCGGAATCAGAAGTAATTAATAGACTAGATACCATTGCCGATGCATTGATCATATTGTATTCTCCACGGCAATTTAGTGCAGTGGGACAATTTTATGAAGAGTTCGATCAGGTTAGTGATTCTGAGGTAAAAAAAATTATGAAAACATATGGTTATGATATCTGATATGTTGTTGTTTCTGTTTTAATATGTTCCTTAATTATAAGATAAGATAATGTCTCAGTCTTTTATCATTCGCTCTTCTGGCAGGTTCTCTACACTTGTGGTGCATATTGGATAATAATATACATGTTGATTTTTTATCTAAATATATTAACAGCAATTGATAAGGAGTATTAAAGTATAATTAAAGGGTAAAATATTCAGAATGATATGAGTGGGGACACTGTTAATGATAAAGCTTCTTCTAATATTTATTATTACTTACCGGGTAAGTGGGAGAAGTCGCCACCTAACAAGCATCAAAATAAAGAAATTGATACGTCCTCAGGGCAAGATAACAATGCAAGTTTGGATATTTGCTACAACCACTTGGACTTTGATAATGTATCCGAATATTTACAATCTATCGATATTGATTTGAAGAACTTGCATAGAAAATGGAGTAACATGGACTAACCAAATTAAAAAGAAACTGTTAATCAAATAATAACTTTGACTTTATGTAGGATATTGATCAAACAATATTATTTGTTTAAAGTGAATAATGCAAATTTTATCTATGAATTTAATATAGCAACATGACTGGCTTTTAGTATGTGATTTGTTGCTATGCTTATAAAGTAGCTTTTGAATGTTAATAGCTGTGAGTATAATAGGTGAACTTGATTTATGATCTAGATAACACCGATAAAATAGACATCATATTGGACAGGATTGGTGAAGCTAATTGTGTATTATTGGGTGAAGCCTCCCATGGTACTTCTGAATTTTACCTGTGGCGTGCAGAAATATCAAAGCGACTCATATCCGAGAAAGGCTTTTCATTTGTAGCAGTAGAAGGGGATTGGCCAGATTGTTATAAAGTGAATCAATATATAAAAGACAATCCTGAATCTTACAGCACAGCTTCTCAAGTTCTTTTTTCTTTTAATAGATGGCCGACCTGGATGTGGGCAAATAAAGAAATGATAGAGTTAGTAGAATGGTTAGAAGATTATAACAAACTCCTCACCGATGGAACGAAGGTTGGATTCTATGGGTTGGATCTTTACAGTTTATGGGAATCTATGGAGGAAATAATAAGATATGTGAAGAGAGTAGATCCAACCCTTTTGAGAAATGCAATAAGAGCTTACAACTGTTTTGAACCTTATAACAAAGAAGTGGAAGCATATGCTCGAGCTACGGCATTTGTACCAAAAAACTGTGAACAAGAGGTCATTGAATTGCTTGTAGCATTGAGAAACAAATATTCTTTAGCAATTAACGAAAAATCAGTTAACACCGAGGATTACTTTAATGTCGAACAAAATGCAATTACAGTAGTAGATGCGGAGAATTACTATAGGACAATGATAAAGGGAGATGTCAACTCATGGAATTTAAGAGATACACACATGACAAATACATTGCAACGTTTACTCAATTACTATGGCAATCAGAGTCGAGTTCAAAATCCAAAGGCCATCATTTGGGCACACAATACGCATGTTGGAGATGCTCGCTTTACAGATATGTCATTGTCGGGAATGACAAACATAGGACAAATGATGAGAGAAAGGAACGGGATTCACAATACAGTACTGGTTGGATTCAGTACATATGAAGGTACTGTTATTGCTGCCGAAGAATGGGGTGCGAAAATGGAAATAATAAATGTACCTGCGGCCAGAGAAGGTAGTTGGGATTATATGTTACATCATGAATACGATGATTCAAAAAAAAATATTAAAAACAGACTATTGGTGTTTGAACGAAATGATGTTGTAAACACCATTTTAGACTCTAAAAAAGATGATTTTCTATATGATGAAAGTTTTGAAAATAGGGGTCAGAGAGCCATAGGGGTGGTTTACAATCCTAAATATGAAAGATTTGGTAACTATGTACCTACTGTACTGCCTTTGAGATATGATTTACTGTTATTTATCGATAGTACTAACGCACTTTATCCTCTCCACATAAAACAAGTCAAGGACAAAGATCTTCCTGATACATTCCCCCGCGGAGAATGACTATTTTTTAAATTTGGATAATGTGCTAATTGCTAAAGAAATTAATGTCATCTATTTAAATACCAATACAATGACAAAAACTACGTCAATATTTCCATTAAATTGATTTCGCCGGGATTGATGGTACAGCAAGATTAAATCCCCGTGTTTTTTCTTGAGATACATAATGCAAACAACATGGGCAGATTCAATAACACACAACACCGTATCAAAATAAGAGATCATATAAAAAACGTGTACACCGAAAAAGAAAGACTTGTGAAAAGGCAATTTTTAATCCACTAAAATCATATTCACCCTTTAGGTATGTTTGACAAAGCTTTACAATAGACAGTAAAAGAATTTCTGAAATAAAAATAAATAATCATAATTAGTATTTCTTACCCTTTTATTGTTTAAACAATTTTTTGATTTTATGATAACAAATATCAATAAAAATATGGCTGCGATACAAATTGACGCATTTTTGATTATATCGTGATGAATCTGAATTGATATTGCTATCCAAAAAATAATCCTCAAACCCGGAATCAATGGAAATATTTCGATACTGATAGGTGAAACAAGATGTCTAACTTGAGCATTCTTCAGGTATCGGAGTGAAATCATTGTAGTATTTATTATTCTTCTGTAAACTATGAGCACACAGAAGACAGATACACCTGCTATTAAAAATAGGCATGCTTCAAAGACCTGCACTATTATAATTGCAGCAAACATTGTAATAGCTATACAAACCCGTGGAGTTTTTCTTTTTACATGCACTTTTGTCAAATATTTTGATAATTGCGATTTCATGGTATTTGAAATGCCAAATATCTCTCTAGAACCAGAAATTAGTATCATTAAAACAGTATTTGCGGTTGCAAACAGACCTATAGCCGAGAGCAGAACTACCACTGCATTTCGACCCGCCTTTTTTGTGGCTGCTGCCAAAAGACCTGTGGATATGTACAGTTCATTCCACCCAACCAAGGAAATTGAAGTTACAGACACTAAAATATAGATAATAGTAGTTACTATATTTGATATTAATAGTGCTTTAGGTATGGTTTTATGTGGAGATTTTGGTTCATCCGCTATATTTACTAGTTTTCGAATCCAAAGAAGACAAAAAACATAGGATAATGACCGAAAATATTAATCCCTAGGTAGGAAAGGTGTCAATCTGTAGAGATTCAAAAGGAATCAGTAAAAAATTTGTATTATACATATGACCATAAGCAAATGCATCTACAATGATAAACAACAGACCAAATATTTCAATTAAAGTCTAAATAATATTTGTATCAATCTCTTATTTATATGCCACACAATGAGGACCATACAATCATGTTAAATGCTTCACACGTTGCTAAACCGCTTGTGTCGTTAGAATCCAACAAAACTTTTCTTGATGCAAGGAACATGATGTTAAGTTACAATATAAAGATGGTAGTTATCACATCTCCAGATGATAAAAAAAGCGATTGGTATAATTACTGAGAAAGATATTGGAAAGTTTTTGTCAAATCATATGCTTGATAAAAGGAATGTAGAAGAGGTAAAATTAAGTGAATTTCTTGACAACAATTCCAAATTATATGCAGTAAGTAGGATGCTTCTTTGGGTATTTGTGTTCAGTTAATGTTAGGTAAGGACATTAGTTCACTCTTAATTATGGGTGAGGATAATCAAGTAAACAAAATAATCACAAAGACGGTTTAATAGCATTAATTGCTTCTCGTCAATTTGATAATTTGATTGTAAGTGGATACATGACCAAAAATGTTATTACCGTGAGTCCGGAAGAGGATATAGCCATAGTATTTGATCTATTGAATCGGTATAAAATTTCAAGAATAATTGTAATAAAAGAAAATAAACCTTTAGGGATAATAACAGGTAGAGACATTATTCCACAGAGGAACTTTTTAAATATTGACGGCCATGGAAGGGAAGTTGAAAATGAGGGGAAAAGGAATAGAAAATTGACTGTATCAAACTTTACAACACCAATGACGGTGAAGGATATAATGACGCCTAATCCTCTAATCATTGGAGAAGAATCCAGTATAGACGAGGCCGCCAAATTGATGATTGAGAATCGTATAAGTGGTATACCAGTAATTAACAAATTCCAGAATCTAGCAGGAATAATCACAAAAAAAGATATCATAAGAGCAATCTTTGATGTGGGGAAGAAAGTAAAAATGTAAAATATCCAAAAAAAATTAATCCATTGTTTTTAAAATATGCTTAACCAGTTCCACCATTCTAAATGCGAATCCATATTCATTATCATACCAAGACAGAACTTTTACGACATTACCTTTTTCGCCTAGGACCATAGTACTTAGACCATCAACTATGGATGAATGGGGGTCTCCAATAATATCAGATGAAACTATAGGATCCTCTGTAAAAGAAAGTATGTTTTTGAACTTGCCCTCAGACGATTGTTTAAAGGTGTTATTAAGTTCTGCATTAGTGACATCTCTTTTTAGTGTTACCACCAGATCAATAATAGAACCATCACTTATCGGAACTCTTAAAGCCATTCCATCTAATTTTCCTTTTAATTCAGGAATGACGTCGCCGATTGAACGGGCTGCCCCGGTAGTTGTTGGAATTATAGACTCTGTCGCTGATCTAGCTCTCCTTAGATCCCGGTGTGACAGATCAAGCAAATTTTGATCGTTTGTAAAAGCATGCACTGTAGTCATGTATCCTTTCTCTATTCCAAAGTCATCGTTTAATATCTTCGCTACTGGAGCAAGTGCATTAGTCGTACATGAAGCCATTGAGATTATGTGATGTTCCTTAGGTTTGTATTTTTCATCATTAATTCCAAGAATCATTGTGATATCGGGATTTTTAGCTGGGGCTGAAATTACAACTTTGCTAGCCCCAGCGTGAATGTGTTTAATTGCTTTTTCTCTATCATTGAATTTGCCAGAAGATTCCAGAACCAGATCAACCTGCAATGATTTCCATGGCAACTTCTCCGGATCTTTTTCGGAAAATACTTTTATTTTGTGATTGTCTATAACTAATGAATTCTCGTTCTTGTCAATAGTAACCTGGCCATCGAACTTGCCATGCACGCTATCATATTTGAATAAGTGCGCAAGAGTGTTTGTATCTCCCAGGTCATTAATTGCAATTATGTTAGCTAGCGCTTCAAATTCCTTATCCTTTAAGGCTATTCGCAAAAAGATTCGTCCAATTCTTCCAAAACCATTAATTGCAATATTTCGCATACTCTGTAAAAGTAGACAAATATATATTAAAATTTTTAGCCTTGTCTAAATGTTTTTAAATGATCGATTAATGTTCTTTAGGGACACAACTTTTCATCGTGAATGTTTTTTGCAATTAAATCATTTTTTTTATATTTATATAATTACAACAAATTCATCTAGTTTTTATACGACGTAATTGCTATGTTGCGTGGAAAAAATAAATTTTGAATATTGAACATATCAAGATTTTTAAAAAGGCCAAAGCAAAAATGTTTATCCGCAGAGGAATATAACAGACATTAGAATGAAAAAGTATCGCAAAGACTTGTCTAGAATTTCCGATCAAATTTATAAAGAATTAATATCTCACCGAAATATCGGTGAGTGATTTACTAGGGTTTGTATAAGCATTAATGGTTATTTTCATATAAAAGACTAGTACATAGTTTGATTGCTAATTATATCAAATAGACAATTTAAATAGTTAGTATAAATCCCAGGAAACATATCATTGGTATCTAAAATTTCAATAATAAATTACTAATTGCATTAGTTTTAAATAGTGGGAATTCAAAGATTTGATTTTTGTTAAAACTCATTTATATTGGTAATTTGAAATAGGCTCGTATGAGTCTTGATGCTGTTAGCATATCGCGTTTAATGAGTAAGAATGTCATCATCGCAGAACAAAACCAAAATGTATATTGGATTTGTAAATTATTATCTCAGAATAATGTTGGATGCCTCATCGTAGTAAATGATTTAGATGAAAAAAAGCCGGTTGGAATAGTTACCGAAAGTGATATTGTGAAAACAATTGGAAAATTAGACCTACATCAATTACAAGTTCCTATAAAAAACCATATGAGTCACCCCGTAATCACAATGCCTGTTAGTGGAACTGTTACTGATGCAATGAGAATAATGTGTGAAAAAAGGGTTAGAAGGATAGTCATTATAGAAAATGACAAAATGGTTGGAATAGTTACTGACAAAGATCTACTAAAATTCATGATTGACAATAAAGATGTGTTGTCGGAGTTTATGACCTTGTCTCCTAGAGAGAACATGCCTAAAGAAGATTCTTCTCACTTTTGGTTTTGTAATAGATACGTTGGGTGATAAGTCATTCACCGTGTCTTTAAATAAAGCCGGCTGACAAAGTGGAAAAATTGTAAAAATTTAATATCGTGTTAATAAGAAATTCTAACTGATTACACTAAAGTCATAGAGATATGAATTTAAGATCATATGCCATATGACCTCGGAAAATATCGCAAAGAAAACAATTATTCGCAAAAAGTAAAATGTTCTTGTCGTCATTATAACTGAAATGCTCTATTTCTATTTCCATGGTGATTTCTATACTTTAAATCCAGTTCAACAATGGGCATAATTGGAATAGTTCGTATTCAAGACCTGGTATGCTAACTATTTTTTTATTTTCAGCTTCTCGTCAAAACAAATTGAGTTATTTTTTTGATAGACTAGGTCTCATATAGCTTTAGAATGGAAAAATCCATGTAATCTTTTAGGATATAGACTTGACGTCGTCTGCCACTACCATGAGCAAAAATAACTACTTTGTTTAGGTGATTGGTGATTGGTGATTGTCAGATTACTTTCAATAAATTCGGTGCTGCTTATAGGTATTCTTATTATATACTCTTCCTGTTTGAACTTGTCGGTATTATCCATGAGGTTTAAATGAATTGGTAAGACTTATTTGATTTTGATTTTATAGGAGGATCTAGAAAGCATTTAGGAATTCTTCCCTATTTGGTGATGATTAAAAACTTTTTTTGAAACATGAAATATGAAACATGTAGTATGACTGAGAGACATTATTTAGATATTAGTTGGTTGTATACAAACAAAGTATAGAGATCAATAATTACATTTATCTACCTGAAAATTGTTAGACTAGTTTTGATTCGAGTGGTCTTTCTTCTTTGATATAATATCTGATCCACTCATGTACTGTTTTATTTATCTCTATTCCATGTTCAATTAGGAAATTGTTTCTATGAATTTACGGACACGTCATAGTCTTATATCAATCAGATTTATCTTTTGAGATAGTGTTGTAGGATGAACATTAAATAGATTTGATAATCCTTATCTAATGAACTATTATGACAGGACACTTGGACGACTCAGAAACCTTCCTAGTAACACTTCCTAAAGTCCCTAATTTTTAAATTCCTGTCAAGCGTTTGCCTGGCCCCATTACAATCATATCTATTTTATTATCTTCCGCGAATCTCAAAATTTCTTCAGAAGCATCTCCCCACCTACAGAACCTTTGTGCGGATTTTATCTTACCTTCCTTCTTTAATTTCTCAATTATAGTATCAGCTCTTTGATTCCAACCCTTTTCAATAGCTTCACCTATGGTGATTCTAGCTACTTCGATTGCAGGTTTGTCATTTCCCAAAATCAATGATGCAGGGACTCCAATATCATTAACTACATGCAATAGTATAAGTGAAACGTTCATTTGATTTGCAATCTCCGCAGCTTTGTAGATCGCCTTGTCTGAGGTTTCGGTTCCATCATCGGTCACTAGGATATTAGATATCATACTATTCGTAGTGTGTTTGGATTTAATAACAGTATTTGATCAGGTGAATTGAAGATTTATTAATTCTTTGGCATTTAAAATTGTTTCATTTAATAAATCAGATTTAGTCAATTGATCATGTTCATCGTTATATCATTTGTTTTCTCTATTTTTCATAGTGGCAAACTAGTAAGGAAGACATTTGGACAAGCAGATCAGAATTAAAATTATGTGGATTAGTGGATCAAGGTCAAAAGGTATCACTAGTAGGAATTGTCATAACTGAAATTTTTACATTATCGCCAATAAAACTTTGAACACCTTTGTTTGTTGCTCATTGCTAAATCCAAGTTCGTCATTTTGTTCTTTATTTTTTCAATTCCTTGTTTACTAAAAGATGACAAGATTATATAATGATTCATTGGATTCCCATGCGTTATGTGCTAATAGACCATCATACAAAATTAAAATGAGTCAATTAGACTTTGTATCATTGAAAGAATGTATGAGCAGGACAACAAAAGTATTGTGAAATACGTTTACAGGCTCATAGGTTACTACCATTTTTTCATTCTCTATCGTATCAAAAGTCAAACCGGACTGTCCTTTCATGGCATTCTTAAAACTAGTGAGATTGGCAAAAGACTCTTGGATCGTGCTTTTGTCAACATCAGAATCTGCAATTTTCTGTCCATTATGTCCCACATATACTACACGCGTAAATCCATCAGAAGAGGTAAAATTAAGTGATTGAAGTTCTTTATTCAAAGTCTTAAAATCAAGACCTCCTGCCCAGATTCCCACCATCGTAGAATTGCCTTCTAACGAAAAGACAGGAACGGCTATTACAGATTGTAACTGACCTGAAGATACCGATAGGGAGGGGTCTCCAATGTAAATATTATTTAAGTCAGTTACACCGCTGAAGTAATCACGAAATCCAAGGTTGGTTACAGTGGAATTTGTCTGTCTGGCATACGGTTCTTCAAGATAGATATTGCCATTTGGCATAATAAAAATAATTATTTGAAAATCCTTATAACTGGATAAAATACTTTGAGCAACCATCCTCTTTTCAATATCTGCATCCTGAGGTATTCCATGTAAGGTAGTTAGAGTTTGATTAAGCATGTGGCCGAGAGGAATTTCTCTTACCTGAGGTAGTTGACTCGTCATGTTAAGAACTGCTCCTGCATTTTGAATAAAGTTATCAAGACTTTTTGCCAGAATTTTTGTTATAATTGAATTGTTCTGGTTACTCAGAGGTTCAACATTAGTAATGGTGGTATTAGCTTGACCCTGATTCATGGTGTTTAAGGTATTGGTAAATGATTGTTGCACCTGATTCTCTATTGCTTTCTGTAGATCTTGTTGGCTCTGTTGGAGTGATTCGCCTAGTGAAGAAGTATTAGCACCAGAAGAAATACTAGTTGTTGCATTGGCATAAGGAACATTATCAAAATTTTGAATATACGATAGCGAAAACAATGAGGAGAACAAGAATGAAACCATAAAAATATATTTTACCTTATTTTGCGATGTAGTTGATGAACATAATATGGATAGTAACGAATTCAAATCCCTTGTATCGCTTGCTATTTTCGTTTTGTTATTCATACAAATACTACATAAACAAGGATTTACATATGTATTTTGGTGTAAGATAAATCCAAAACCGATAATAAACTTTGTTTCAATTACTATACCCTTTGGATCTGCTTCATAACTAATATTTAAAATAATATTATTAAGTAATGAATTAATTCAAAACTTTATTTCTATGCTCGAAGGACCATATTTACTTTCATTATGTAAATTCAGTTGAATATCTTATAGCCGTTAATTAGTAATGATCCAACAAGTGAAATAATAGTTAATATCATTTTATTATATCTTCAATATTTTTTGCGCATTTCTCAACCGTGAAACGACCTTTTATTTACCTTATAGTGACAACATGGACAATAGGTTTGATTCCATTTGATAATTAATTCGTAAGTAGTACACCTTTTCTGACCCTCTCTGTATCGAGATGGAATGTCATGGTTCCTTTTTGCTTTGAGCCTACACCATACCCCATTGCAGTCCATGTCTAGGTATAACAAAAAAAACTTTCAATTACATATTATTAAAAATATGATTTATAATTATTTGATAAGGTGTACAATATATAGGCGCTTTGTGGCAAGTCTAATATTCTGGTATATAGGTAATCGAGAAAAAATATTTCCTATGCTCCAAAGTCGATGGGAAGGATATGTGTAATATGATACATTACTAACAATAAGAAATAATAGGATTAATTAATTTGCTTCATGAACCCAAAGATAGACAAACATTGGAAAAGTACTACAGTTACATTAAAAAAATTAAGTATGCTACTAACACGTTATATGAATAAAGAATTTGTTTAGGTATTTAGACTATTTGAAGTATTTAGAGTATACTAACTATTTGTATTAATACAGCAAGGTAATAAAGCAATTAACAAATGTATGCACCTCTCTTATCCTATAAACCAGATATAGAATATAGAAATTCTGATTATATGAGGCTAATTTTAAATGCAACACAGTATTACTATTGGTAGACATAATTTGTTTACTGAAAAGGAAATTGATTATATCAAATCACAACGTCTTGCAAGAATAGCAACCTCTTGTTCGTTCTCTCCTTCTGACGTTGCAAGTTGCCAACCGGATGTTGTGCCTGTAGGATTTGGTTTTGATGGCCAGTATTTTTATGTAGGTGGAATAAATTTATTAAAATCTACAAAATACAAAAACATTTTAATAAATACAAAAGTCGCTCTAGTTATAGACGATTCAAAGAATATTCAACCCTGGAATCCCAGGGGTATTAGAATTTATGGGATCGCAGACACAGTAGACCGCCAAGGAGGTTACATGTCTAACACAGATCATCCTCAATCCAAATATATTAGAATAAGACCAACCAAGAAATGGGCTTGGGGAATTGACGAACCGGTATTTGTCGAAGGAAAATTTAATGTGAAAAAGTCTATTTCCAGCACTGGAAATTAAGACCATCGATATTAGACATTATTTGTTCCAACAAATCAAATCCTTCTAGCGATATCTTTGCAGCCATAAATATCGTGCTTACATATTCATATGATGAGGGGATCTCTATCTGCTGAATTTGCAACATCAAGTTTATTGCTAGGCCACCAAGAATTTGGACTTCTTGCGTTATTTAATAAATGATAATACTTACAATATTTACTTTATTAGGTTGAAAAGATGGTAAAGGATCCTAAATTTTCCCATTTAAAACAACCGATCTCCCAATCTAGATTTTTTGATATTTTTCATGTGATGATATAACTAACTAATTCATTTGTAAGGCGCGGAATATTTCACCAGATATTAATTTTTGAATCTTAAAGAGGAAATTTTATTTATTTCAAAATACAAAATGATCTATGGGTGCTGTTTTTGGACCAAAGAAGTTATCTAAAAAATCTAGGAAAAAAATTTCCCATGAATCTGTAAAAGATATTCTTCCAGACACCTCTCAGAACTCAGAAAAATGATAATAGTTAATCTTGATAAATATAAGCATGAACAATGAAGAAATGAAAATCAAATGTCAGACCTTTGCACAAGCAGAAGATACAGAGGTTTTTGAAGTTACCTGGTCCCCAAATAATAATACGAACCATGAAACTAAAAGTAATTGTGATTATGAAAGTGTACTCGATTTGGCAAACAAAACTTTACCTACCCTGATAGTCATAGATCCAGTAGATATGAATTCTGTCACCTTGGTTAGGTTCTTACATGATTTGCTAGAGAAATATGATCCAAGTACAAGAATTGTGCAGAGAGGTGGAGAATTTGTGGAAAAATATTCTTATTATGAACTAATTTTGCAACTTAAAACAATAATTTAAAGAAAATCAAAATATTGGATAACGAAAGACTTCCTAAGATTATGATATTTTTGAAATGAGTGATTTAGTTGCTATATTGAATAACTTTTTACCGAACAATCTGATTACAGTTAGATATATCTAATATAACCATGCAATGACTCAATCTTCTTAACAAATGCCAAGTAATGTCGATCTGCTAAATAGGTAATAAATTTTAAAGAAGAAGGCTTTGCTAAAGACAACTACTTCATAAAGTAAGATGAATTCGATAGGATATATCTGTCACTTGACTTTAGAATCTAGCAGTATTAAAATTTACAAGATATTTTGCAAAATTTTCTAATAAAGTGTATATAAAATATATCAAAAATAAATTATAGAATATCTTAGTTATGGATCAAGCAATAATACGTGATTCTTGAAGAGAAGATGCCTGAAGCGGTTCTTAAGATTGATTTATCTTTTTTTGCCTGAAGTAAAATAGCAAAATCACAGTCAAGATAGATATTGCTGCAGGCAAAACCATCACGATATAGAAGAAAGCAGAAGGTATCCTACAAGAGAGAGAACTTAAAATCAAAACTGCCGTTGTAATTATTAGTGCAAAGCCAATATTTGTAAACAGGCTTGCCATTCTAATATGTGAAACAATGAGTATCGAAGAAACTGAAAAAGGGATTAACAGTATCCCAACAGAAATTACAACAGAAATTTGAGCCTGTTCACTTGTAAGGTGAAATCCAAACGAGTATTTTTCTGAATCAATGTCAAAAATAGTTAAAGGAGGAAGCTGAACGGCAATTGCAAAATAGATAAAAAGTGATCCTATTATCCCGGCGTTGACTGCCAAAAGATGATAATCATTTGTTGTAAGTTTTGACATTTAGATGACCCTGTTGTAAAATGAAAAATACTTTAATCCATGTATATCTTTCTTTTTATTTATGTTCTCAAGTTATGGTTATATTATTTCGTGTTTATAATAAGAAAAAAGGAACAGGTGGTTTATTCTAATTCATTAGATATTAGGTTCTCTGTGATTAACGCCTTGCTCAAAGAGACAATGATAAGAAATCTAATAATTACTAGCCTAATATTGTTATGGCCATATAGTAACCATTGAGCTTTCGTAACACTACACTATTTAGGGTACTATTACACCTCTTCCGACAATAGTCCCGTTCTTTAGCATTTCAATTGCTTCATTAATGTAATCAAGTTTGAAATTTCTAATATTGCTAATTATTTTTCCCTGAACTTGTAAATCGATTACCTCCTTCAATTCATTGAAATTTCCCCATAAAGAACCAAACATCTTAACTTCATTGATTACAAATGGTGCTACTGGAATTTTTCCCATATTGCCCATCAACCCTACAAGCACTATTGTACCTCCCTTTCCTATCATCCTAATTGCGTCAGTTATAGTGGATTCTGCACCTACTGTATCCAAAATCACATCCATTCCTTTATTTGAGGTAATATTCATGATTTTTTCTTTGATACTCTCACCTGAGCTTAGATTAATCACGTGATCTGCACCACATCTTTGAGCGAGTTCTAATTTTTTATCACTTCTATCTAACGCCACAACTTTCGATCCTGCTCCAAATAACTTTGCATATTGCACCCCATAGGAACCCAGACCACCTACACCAATGATGCCAATACTTTTTCCAGGCCCCAGATGATGCCTTACCTTTTTTATTGCTCTATAGGGGGTTAATCCCGCATCTGTAAGAGGCGCTATTTTTTCTGGCAATATGCTGGTGTCTTGTACTTTAACAAGAAACCTGAAAGAAGGGACCAAAATATATTCAGCAAAACCTCCATCATACGAAGATAAACCCGGCCATTTTGCTGATTCGCACATCTGTTCATTGCCTTGCTTACAATAAAAGCAAATTCCACATCCCCAACCTCCAAATATTGCAACTAAATCTCCTGGGGTCAACAGATTGGTCGGCACCGATTTACCGATCTCTTCGACCCAACCTGCAATTTCGTGACCAGGAGTTTTTGGCAGATCCAAGGGAATTATGCTTTTCCATTCTCCATTGAGAAGGTGAAGGTCACTATGACATAATCCTACTGCTCCAACTCTTACAATTACTTCTTCGTCACGACAAATGCGTGGTTTTGGAACTGAAACGAGTGATAACGGTTTTCCGTATTCAAGAATTCTCGCTGCACGGATACTTTTTTCCACCATTTCTTTTTTATTCTATTATCTTAAAAATTTAATGCTGATTAAGTCCTCCATGTTAGAACCTTCTTTTTTAAGAAAATATGGAGAAGATTTTCAATAAGTGAAATGCAATTCAGAAAAGTTCATTTAGAATACTGAAACCAGAGAATAGGGGGTTTTCATAAAAATAATTTAAAAGATATGGACAATGACTTTGGCAAATAAAACACACGATTGTATTGGAATAGTAAGCATTAGACAATATAAAAAAATTTAATATTATTTACATTTTTTGAAACAAAATCCTTATGAATTCAAGACATTTAACTATGCATTAGATTGTCTAACAGGGTTACTGACGCTTCTACTCTTCATAACATTGCCGATAATTCTGTGATTGCAATTTCTGGATTTAATATGGCAACTACTCCAGAATACTTGATTAATGAACTTTTAAAAGTATATCAGAGAACCGGTCATCCGAAAAATATTTTTATCATGTCCGATGCCCTGCCTGCTGTCCCCGGAAGGGCTTTGGACAAAGTGGGACAAACATTGTGTGAAAATTCTAATCAAGATTTTATTAGAGGAATGTTAATGCCATTTTTGGGATTTTCACCTTGGCTTCAGAGGCTGGTTCTAGAAGATAGAATTGAAGCTTACGGCTGGCCAATTGGTATTACCGCATATTGGTTTCGAGAAATTGGCTCGGGTAGACCTGGCTTATTGACAAAGATTGGAATAAATACTTTTTTAGATCCGCGAAATGATACTGCTGCTTTAAATCAGTCTGGAAAGAAAAACTTGACTTGTAAAGTGGAATTAGTACAACTTGATGGGGAGGATTATTTGTTTTATAAAGCTCCTAAACCTGATTGGGCATTCATTCGTGCTTCTATTGCTGACGAGATGGGAAATATGTCTTTAAGAGAAGAAACAATCAGAGGCACTGTTCTAAGCATTGCTCAAGCCACAAAAGCTTGTCCTAGGCGAGGTAAAGTAATATGTCAGGTTAGATGGTTAGGAAAATCAGGTACCTTAAATCCGAGAGAGGTAGACATACCATTTCCTCTAGTTGATCACATCATAATTTCTCCTTTAGATTTTCATTGGCAAACAGGGTCAGTGGCTTATGATCCAAGGTTATCTCAGCAAGTAATGACTTCATTTTACTCTTATCCTGACAGTAACATGAATCCATCACCACATGAAGACTATGAAATAATAATAGCCAAGAGGGTTGTTCTTGACTTTGCAGATCTTGTCAAAAAAAGGAATGGATCGCCCATTTTGATTAACTTAGGTATTGGCATACCTGCTTTGGTATCTAAAGTTATCGCTAATGAAGGACTAACAGATCTGGTGATCTCTGCAATTGAATCAGGACCTTGGGGAGGATTTGCTCTTACGGGAAATGATTTTGGCACTTCTGTAAGCCCATTTGCAATGTCTACGATTCCAGATATGTTTTCAAATTTCGAGGGGGGTATAGTGGATGCGGCATCCCTTGGATTTTTGGAAATAGATGAAATGGGAAATGTTAACCCTTCAATCCTACCTGGTCGCATTTTTGGAGCCGGCGGCTTCCCAGTTATCGCAGGAGGAATCTCTAAAATTTACTTTGCCGGTTCATTTACCGGGGGGAAGAAAACTATTCGGATTAAAGATGAGGTAATTAAAATCGTAAGCGATGGTTCAATAACTAAGTTTGTAAAAAATGTACACAAGATTTCATTTAGCGGAAAAGAGGCCACAAAATATGGACAAGAAATCTGTTATATCACAGAAAGAGCTGTTTTCAAGCTCTCGGAAAATGGGCTGCTGTTGACTGAAGTAGCACCTGGTGTAGATATTCAAAAAGATGTGATAAATAAAATGGAATTTAAGCCTCGTATATCTGCCAATATCGCGAAAATGGATTCTCGCATTTTTAACAATACAGTTATGAATATCAAAACCGAGATATCGATAAATTAATCGATCCCTTTCATTTTTTTGGTCTGATTTTGATGTCGTAGATAAATTTAGGGAACTATGAGTAGTGGACGAGTAGAAATTTCGGCTATATTTCTGGCCACACTTCCCAATAACTTGTTTGAGTGACTTCCTCCTGTACCTATTTTTCCAACTGAAATAAGATCGATATTTTCATCTTCGGCAAATTTAACTATACTATATGCAACAAAATTACTCGAATGGCTTCCTTCTAATAGTTTCGTCTTAACGATTATTCCTTCTTGTTGATATTTAGACTTGAGTTCAGCAAGTTTTGCGATCCATTCTTTTTCGACCTCAGCGTTAATCTCTTTCAAATAAGCTTTTAATTTTTCACCCTTAACAGAATTACCTGACTGAATGTTTTTTTCAACTATATTAGTAATATGAAAGGGAACTAGTACACTCAAGATAATCACCTCATGATCACTCTTATTTCCATCCGTCTTTGTCGCTTTTTTAGGATCAATCTGATTTAGCAAGTTTACCATTTGTTCCAGGGATTTTATTGAATTGTCAGATCCATCCACTAGAGCTAAAATTTTCATTGTTATTGATATCACCGAAGAAGTTTATAATCTTGTTCAATATTGATGATCTTATTTTAGTTCATCTAATGCACTATTAGCACAGGACAGCTTGAAATTTCTGCAACATTTCTTGAAACACTCCCCAATAATTTAATTTTTGAAATACCTCCCAATCCCACATTTCCTATTACAATCATGTCTACTTTTTCTTCAGATGCAAATTTAGTGATGCTGGCAGCAATGGTTCTACTTGAATGACTTCCCATGAGTAATTCCGTTCTTAGATGGATTTTATCATCTTCATATTGTTTTTTTAAATCTCCTAGTCTGTCAATCCATTCTTGCTTAATCATTTCATTCATTTCTGAAATATACTCTGTTACAGAAATTGGCTTGTCTGTCTTTAAAGATTTCATCGTTTTCTCAAATCCCAGTGGCATGTGAAAATGAGGTAGCACATTAACAAGTATGATTTCATTCGTTCCATTTTTTGCAATTTCAGATGCATATCCAATTCCCCTTATCAAACTGATAGCATATTTCAATGCCTTTATAGAATATTCTGATCCATCAATAGGAACTAGTATTTTCATACTTCAAAATTGGTTATGTGATGATTAAAATGTTTTTTATTCAGTTAATTGTAAGGTACTTTAAAATTCCATTTATAGGCCTATTTATTTAGTGACTTTGTACTCATGTTTAATAGTTTACCTTGTTTGATTGTCTTGTAATATTTTTTTTTTGAATTTGCATTAATCTTGATACTAATTGATCGGAATATTTTACCGAAATTCTTAAATCGATTGGAATTATGAGCTTTGTATGAGCCTAGAATCAATAGCCATTTCGGATTTAATGAGTAGAAATGTCCTAGTTGCGGAACAGGATTTGAACATTTATGGTATTTGCAGGATTCTATCAAATAACAATATCGGATGTGTTGTAGTTGTAGATGATTTGGAAACTCGAAAGCCGGTTGGAATAATCACCGAAAGCGATATAATTAAGGTGATGGGTAAATTAGACCAACATCAATTACAAGTTCCTATTAAAAATTTTATGAGCACTCCCGTTTTTACATTATCATCAAAAGCTTCAACAGCAGATGCAATGAAATTGATGTGCGATAAAAAAATAAGAAGAGTAGTTATTTTAGAAAATGATAATTTGGTTGGAATTGTCACCGACAAAGATTTACTAAGATGTTTAATGCAAAACAGAGACATAATGTCTTCAATAGCAAGTTCTGATTCGTCCCTTCCACCAAAACAATCTAATGATGATTTTTCGCACTTTTGGTTTTGCAACAGTTTTATTCATTAGGCAATTGGGTTGATGGAAAGTTATTCATATAGCATAGATTCGCCAAATCTTTTTAATACTTAAATGGTTTTGCGTATTTTTATCTCTCGTAGTGGATCCTCTACTCATACCTTTCGAACTTTTTACAACCACTTTTAATGTATTATCTTCAGGTTTCAAAATATCTACTAGTTACAGTTTGGCATATTTAGTAAGTTACCTTGATTCTTTGAAGAGTTATAGAAAAGAAGACTCTCCAAAAAGTTTGGCGGGATACTGGTTTTTACCTTTTAACGAATTATATGATTTATGGATCAAGACCTCGGATACAAACATTGGAGAAAAGGTCCATTCGGATTCATTCTCAAGTTCTTTGCGCTCTTTTGTAAATTCGCAGGTGAAAATGCGAAAATTGCTTAGGGATATGGGGTATCCAATCCAATATTATGAAGACCTTCAGGAATTATTTGCAAAGAGTTGGAATACTTACTATACTAAAAGAAAAGATATGTCGCTTACTGACTTTGTAGTTGAATACAACAAAAAAAATGTTAGACTGTTGCATTTTATTTCGAAAGAAAAATCATCGGATATGGAGAATCAGAATCCGCTGTTGATTGTCTATGCCCCTATAAATCAATTTCACATAATGGATATTTATCCCGAAAGAAGTGTAGTAAAATCTCTTTTATCAAAAGGTATTGACGTCTACCTTCTTGATTGGGGTTATCCTCTTTCTGATGATAACAATTTGTCTTTGTATGATTATGTTCAATACGTTTCTGAGGCCGTAAAATATATTCAACAAAAACCTAAACTCAATATTCGATCAGGTCATATGTCACAGCAATACAGCGAAAGCAACATTGTCAATCCACCTGAAAAACCTAAAAAAGAAGGGGGAAATGACATTTCAGGCTCTCGTAATGAAAAGATTTCGCTTTTGGGGTACTGCTGGGGAGGTATAATTGCCATATCATATGCGTCCTGGTATACAGATAATTTGAAAAATCTGACGCTTCTGGCAGTCCCTGTGGATTCTAGTAAGGATAAAACAACACTAGCAAATTGGATCCAATCTGTAGATACTGATAAGATAATTGAGGAATTTGGTCATTTTAGTGGAAAGGTTCTTGATATAGGCTTCATTATGCGAAATCCCATCCGATTTACCGGTGATAAATATCTGACAATGACAAAAAGAATAAACGACAAAGATTTTATGAAAATGTTTCAAGCAGTAGAAGAGTGGCTCTACAATACTCCAAATATACCTGGGGGGCTTTTCAAAGACATTGTTAATGGATGCTATAAGAATAACGGCCTTGTTTGCAACAATATGATAGTAGGAGGAAATCGCATCGATTTAACCAAAATAAATCTCCCTGTACTCACCGTTGTAGCAGAAAATGACGATCTTGTTTCTCCTGAATCTACAATTGAAATCAATAATCATATTTCTAGCCAAACTAAAGAGGTAGTCAGGTTTAAGGGTGGTCATGTTGGGTTATGTGTTAGTTCATCGGCGCATAACCGCCTTTGGCCACAAATTGCAGAGTGGATAAAAAACACCTAATACATGCCAATTTCAAATAAGTTTTTTCTACAAAAAATTTTTTATACCTTGTACAAAATATTTTGAGGTTTTATTTTGTATCTGTTTTGTCTGTTAATAGTTTTACCTTAATATAGTACAAATTAACCTTGTTCTCTTTAATATGAGGATGCAAGGTGAAATCTATATTAATGACAGTTTATCATAATACACATGTCGTCTTCGACATCTTCTGAAAAAGATGAGAATAATTCTGCAGCAAAGAATGACAATAAAGTAGAAAAGCAAAACACTGAATTAAAAAGGGGTTCAGAAATTTCGTATCCTAATTATTATGATGAATTCTTTGAGACCTTTAAACAAAATATTCAGAATATGGCCAATTTTATGGAAAGATCTTGGTCCTCAACAATGCCGTTTGGATTGAGAACATCCTCTCCCTACGAACTATTCAAAGGGATTGCTGAGACAAGGATGCCCCTTTGTGATGTAATAGATAGGGGAGACAAATACGAGATAAATTTGGAAATCCCTGGAATATCCAAAGAAAATATAGATCTAAAAGCTACTAAAAATTCACTCAGGGTATCAGCTGTACAGACTGAGAAGACAAAAGAAAGGGATAGGAAGTATATATATAGTGAAAGATCATACAAATCATTTCATAGGCAGATTCCTTTTGCAGAAGAAATTGTTCCTTCCAATATAAGTGCTAATGTTATGAATGGAATGTTGGAGATAACAGTTCCTAAAAAAACACCCACCAAATTAGAGGGGAATGAAGAATTCCGAGTTGATGTAAGCTAGATCATAACGATCTGATATATCCATACGATTAAGGATCATAATCAATTAATGCTCTAAGGAAGTGGTTTTCTAGACAAAGTGTTATTTGGTTATGAATGTGACCTGTAAACCTTCTTTTCACTATTTATTCATGCATAACTGTACTAATCCCAATAGACCGCGAACATACATACTGCTACCATAACAAAGTTTGGTAACAAGGAGTGTGCAAGACAAATACCACAAGAGATTTGGATTCTATCCTGTCTTGTAATCAAATCCCAAAAACTAAGGGAACCAAAATACTTGTTAAAGCCGTAACCAATATGATGAAAATAAAGTCCAATGGTAATCCTGCTCTGGCCATTGATTTTGAAGTAACTAATCCAGAAGAATATACAATAGCATTAGGTGGAGTACCTACTGGCATGATGAATCCATAACTAGCAGCAATTGCTATAGGTGCCATTAACAGTATTGGATTTAATCCCATGGACATTGCAAGTGACGATGAAATTGGAAGTAATAGTGCTGCAGTGGCGGTATTGCTTATCATTTCAGTTGGCAAAATCGCCAACATCACAAATACAAGCAGTATTATAAAGTAATTCGCATTCCCAAGGAAATTGAGTTGACTTGCAATCCAGTCGCCTAAACCGGTGGATGCAAAACCATTTGCAAGAGCCAAACCCCCACCTATCAGGATAAGAACGCCCCAAGGAATTGTTACCGCTGTGTCCCAATCAAGTAGTTTCTTTGATGATGGCTGAATTTCGGTATCAAACCCTGTTTTATTGTTTTTATGATCGCTATTATTTGTCTCCTTTTTTTCATTTATTTGGCTGTTGTAACCTACAAACTCCTTGTAATCACTAGCATTTTTCCCGGAATTCTGTTTTTTTCCAAGAACTGAAGGTATAAGGAATAATGATACCGATGATGCAATCACTATCATAGAATCGTCTATCATAGGTGCTATATCCTTCCAAAATACCCCTCGGGTAATCCAAGCAACGATAGTAAGGATGAATATAAACGCGACTATCTTTTCATCTCGCGTTATAGGCCCTAAATCTTTTAAATATTTTGCAATGGTATCCTTTTCTCCAAATATGTCGTATTTGATGTTTGTAATTTTTGAGCCAATCCTTATCAAGTACAGCCATATTATTATGAGAGAAAGTGCACTAATTGGTAATCCTAAAAGCATCCATTGCACAAAAGAAACCTGTACTCCTGCTATGGAATCGGCTAAAGATGCAAATATTGCATTAGGTGGAGTTCCGATAAGTGTAGATACGCCACTAATACTTGCAGAATAAGCTACAGCAAGTAACAAACACACGACAAACTTATGATGCTTTTCTTTATCTTTAATCAGAGAAATCACCGCCAAGGCTATTGGGAGCATCAGGATGGCTGTGGCAGTATTGCTCATCCATGCTCCTAAAGACCATGTGACGATCATAAAGGACAACACAACAAACTTCGGATCCGTTCCAAAGAATCGCAGCATCCTGTAGGCAAAACGTCTGTGCAAATTAGACTTTTCAACTGCTTTTGCGAGTAGAAACCCTCCCAAGAACAAGAATATGATATTGTCGGTATAATTGCTTGAGGTTTCTGTAAATGAGGTTACTTTTAAAGCTGGAAATATTACAAGTGGTAATAAAGCAGTAACATATATTGGAGCACATTCGGTAATCCACCAAACTGCCATCCATAGGGTCGTAGCCAATACTATTTTAGAAGAAAATGATAAATCACCATTTATTTGAGGTATTGGTATAAAAATAATTATTAGAAACAATACCGGTCCCAAGAATACACCGAGGTTTTTGGTCTGTATTCCGGACTGCATACTTGACTGTAATTAGATCGGCATACTATAACAAAGTTTACTTGACGGATTTAATGCGTTCAAAACCTATTCAATCTGAAAGTTATAAGGTAATAAATTATTTTTAAATTGAGTACCTCGAACTAGCTATTACTTGTAGTTAAACTGTAAATATTAGCCTGGACCACTAGGATCAATTTCTATGTGATATAAAGGTCAATACAAATCTCTCAAGTCTGTATTTTTGTGCAATCCAATTAGATCTTTTACTATACTTTGAACTCCTCTTAAAAGACTAGTTCTAACTTTGTCCATGCCAAGTAACAATACATCAAGTTATCAGCAATTCAAATGTACTTATATTGTATTGCTAAGAGCCCTTTGTGGATAATCCCTTCAATGGTTTTTTGCCGTATGGATATTTGACTTGTTGCAACATTTGAGGTAGTTTACCTTGGACCTTATCAAGGATGGAAAACATTTCAGTTTCTACCGAGGGCGGAGGAGGAGGGGGAGGTAATAATCCTTATCCAACTAGTTGTCGTTTTCAAATTTAAATCGATACCATATTCAGTGTTCTTTAGAAAAACTGACATACAGAAGATAAAGAAGAAAAGCAAGTAAAGATGTAGTATAAAGGTAGAATTGAAAGATTCTCTTAGTATTTTAACACATGTTAAAGAAATTCTAATTTAACTATACAAGACATGCTGAATTTAGTTGTAAGCTACCATAACATGAAATTACAATTTGTCAATTAGAGCCATTTGATTAAGCGAAAGAGGCATTTGGATGTTTATTTTATTTGTTTGAAATTCCTATAATATTTTGTAATGAATTGTTACAGTACACTATTTTACGATAACGGATCCAAACATCCAAGGATGATAAACACAATAATAGCTATACTCTCCTTCATTCATGAATATGGTAGTAAAGGATCCCTTGGGTGCGATTGTTCCAGAATCAAACTCTCCGTTACCTCCAGAAGAAGGATCACCTGAGGTCACGGTGTGAATGAAACTGTCGCTATTTGTCCACTTTACTTCTTGACCTTTTGATATATTAATTGTAGAGGGCGCGTAGAATATATTATTATTAGGCAGAGCAGAATTCTGTGCTATTGAAATGTATGCGGTGTTATTATCTAAACTACGTTTTAGTAAACTATCCAAATCGAATGAATTTTTGTGTATAGAATCTGAAACAGTGTAATTATTTGATTTAGGGGTAACGTTGGTGCTCTGCAACTTTGATATAAGTTCATATTGTTTTCCTATTTGAGAATTATTAAATCCAGTGTTTGAGGAAAAATTACCTGAATTTGGAGATATTTTTATCATGCCTCTACTTCCATGTTCTTGTTGATAACCATGGCTGTGAAACAAATAATTGCCTGGATAACTCCATTTTGCTTCTATTATGGATGCATCGCCAGGACCTATTAAAACAGACTGAGCAATTGTATAGTTGTTTGACCAAAGTCCTGAAGGATAATCTTTTATCAGGGTTCCATGAAAGTGAAGAGAAATCGGTGAATTTACCCCAGCATTTACAATATATATCCTGACTAATTCATTTTGAAGTGCTTCTATGGGATGGTGTAGATATTGATCTGCATATCCATTTATCAAATAATAATCGGCAATTATGGAACTTTGTTTTTCCAAATTAAACTCGCTTAGTACCATAAGAAACTCTTTTGCTGGAGTAAGGTTAGTGATTTTTCTTTGTGGCTCTATTAATAATGCTCCATACATACCCATCTTTATATGCTGAGACGTGGGCATTACGTCGCAGTAATACAATAGAACACCAGAAGGCTGTCCTGTAATATTATAGAGGTATGTTTGGCCAGGTAAAACCATTGGACCTATCCCATCGTTTAATTCGTCATGATAACCATGGAAATGAATTGTATGAGGATTTGGAGATTGATTTATGAACTTGACGGTGATATTCTCCTTTTCAGTAACTTTAATAGTTGGGCCGGGCATAGTGCCATTAAATGTCCATACTAGTACCTGTTTATCTGGTGCAATTCCCAGATCAATATTTTTTCCTATTAGTGTAAATGTTTTATTGGGGTAAAACTCTGTGTGATTGGGCTTCTTAACGACTTCTTGGCTATTATTACTATTATTACTATTATTTTTATGATCCATTTCAAAAATCTTTGAAAGATTATCTGCTAAAGGGGTAGATTTGGTATTTAGATTACTAGGTTTACCAAAGACAACATGATTTTCCAAATCCATGTTTTGGTTATAATATGAATCAACAGAGAATGATAACAAAAATAATGAAATAAATAAAAAAATCATCGGTAAAATTAATAATAAAAGGTGATTAGTGTATCTAACCGTATTCATGCGATGTATGTTATAACTGTCTTCATTTTATAAACCAATTATATTCTTAATCAAATTTACAACTCTATTACCTTATTTTGGCAAATATTTATTCTGTTTCTTTAAGTACATACAGTAATTGTTTAGATAGATAAAAAGAAAGGTGCATTACAGGTATATACAAGGAAATTATAAATCTGATGAGTACGGACATTCGTAAGAATAAGCAAAAAATACGAACCCATTGCAGATATAGAATTGAATCGGATATCCTACAATATGATATTTTAAAAAAGATCACAGAATAGACCAGTGGTAGTATGATTGACATGAAAATTGTGGGGAATAATGAGTGACACGGGCCAGCATGGAAAGACTTTGGGTGGTGTCTCTAGAAAGGTATTTGAATTGGTTCACTAATGTTTCGTAATTATAAGATAAATATCAAATGTTATGAATTACCTTACAAGATACATTTCGTATATTACCGGAAACAGTCTACCAGTGGGCTGTAGACTTTCCAATTAGAAGTATTAAGTATGAAAATTTGAATACAAATTCATTGTTGTGTACACAATATATGCGCCATATGCCTCAAAAGGATCGGTAAAGGAAAAAGTATAGGTTTTTATGCGGTAGACAAATAGTTTATTTTTGCAACTTATTCTCCTACGAAATTACTTAACACGTCTCCCACAATGAATGATACCACCGCAGCAATTCCTCCTATAAGTAAAGTTTTTAGTCCTGATTTTATCGGAGATTTGTCCACTACTTTTCCCTTGATCATGCCAATTGCAAAAAAAGACAGTCCGGTAAAGATAGATGAGTAAATAAATACAATATCTATATTTTGTGATTCGGCAAAATCAAAGATAAATACAAACATAAAAGGAACAAGCGGTATTAGCCCGATCAAGTTAAACGCTGTGAATGTAGTTATTGCTTTGGATAAGGGTTTTTCATTCTTAATATCGGCCGATCCTATTTTTTCCTTCATCAAAATGTCTATCCAGACCTCTTTACTTGATGTAATTGTATTAACAATGTTTTCAAGTAATTTGTCACGAAATCCTTTTTTAAAATAAATGTCTTTAAGTTCTTCTAACTTCTGCTGAGGCGAATCGTTTATCTCTTTTTCTTCTCTTCTCTTTTCCCTTTCGATATATTCGATCTTTGATTTAGAAGACAAATAATTACCAATCGCCATAGCAAATCCGTCAGCAAATAGATTTGCAAACCCTAAAATCAAAACAATGGATGGTGAAAGTGAAGCACCGACCACGCCTGCTACGACTGCAAAGGTTGTAACAGAGCCATCTATCGCACCGTATACAAAATCCTCAATGGTCCAAATCAATTCTTACTCAAATAATCCTAGTATGTTGGTTATTATTCAATATTCTTTGACATTAATTTAGTAAACAGAACCGTAGTTTATGTAGTTTGAAAATACTCTACTTTTCAATTTGTTAAATCACATTATTATTTTCCACCATCTAATTTACTTCGTGAGTGAAAGAATTAGTCGATATATTTTGATTTAATTAGCTAATCTTTTCTAGTTATAAGAATACTATCATCGATTATGTCAAATGAATGATTTTTGCAATTTTTGGAGATGAAGTAACGATGATAGGCTTATTCCATGAAATCTTTATTCCTTTCGAATGAATAGTAGTACCATATAATCGACTATTTGTTTCTCTAATAATTTTTATTTCAATAATACTGTCAAAGGGCACAGTGTAACGGATGGGGATTGTTTCCTCATATTCTTTGTTATCTTTTAACCGTCTCGCTCCAAAAGTTGGCAATATATGACATATGCCTAATCTACTATCGTTAAATAATGTAATAGGCCTTTTTTTAGGTCTGTTGATCCTATCTAAATAAGAATAGTAGCCACCCGATCCGAACGAGGTGCTTATAATTACTCCATTACCAATAACAAAGTCGGTAAAATTATATCCGCTAGAACTATTGGCTCTGTGGCCTGTTTTATTACTATTATTAGTTACAGTAACCGAATACCTAATACATCCTGCGAATATGCCTCTCTCTAAATACACATCGGTTAATACGCTAGTTGAGGAATAATCCTCGTATATTACTTCTAGCATCCTTCTTTCAGTGATTACATAATTCCCCTTCTTGAGCCCCTGCAAAGCCTCAGGAAGGTTATGGATAGAAACTTTGGCTAGCCGGCTTTTGCTTCCCAATATTTCACTTGTAGGAACTCCTACAAATAACATGGGGACAGACAATCTTCTTCCATAATAAGAAAAGGTTCCGTCCCCACCTATAACCAAAGCAATATCTGGATTTGATTTAGAAATCTGTAAACCTAGCGAGACAACAAGATTTTCAATACTTTCTTGCTTAATTTTTGGTCTTTGCGGGTGAGCATATACAGCAAATTTCAAACGTCTTTGATTATGATTGGGTATACTTTATACTTTGAATAAAGCAAAAAATCGTAAACTAATTCTATCACAATTTTTTTTGCTTCCTGAATTACATAAAAATCCTATTTAGCCCTCAATTTATCTATAGAGCTGTAATATACATTACAGAATGTAAGAAAACTATAAATAAGGTAAAATACCTAACAATATTACACATGAATAATAAAGATATAATACCAAATGACTGGTTTAACAGATTCTTTGACTTGCCTTTTGGAAGAAGGGGGAGAAGTCTACTTAATCGATGGAATACAAGTGATATTTTTGATAATG
>NZ_VUYS01000007.1 GCF_008389435.1 Candidatus Nitrosocosmicus agrestis
GATAGAACCGAATGCTTTGATGACTACTTTCCGTGTAGAATGAAGAATTGTAAGTTAAAGCATGTAAGCAACTGGTTAAATCTCTTTGTCGTCGATTATCATAACAAGGAGTTAAAACGCGTTAACTAAACAGAGCCAATTATTTGCAAATTTGCACTTACCAGTATCGATAGAAGATATCGAATTGAAAAGATACGGCAAAAACTAATCGTTATTCTTTTTCAATTTTTTTGGTCGCCAAATATTGACTATTTCAGGTTTTGATCCAGAATGATGGATCACTTTATTCCAACTTGCTACATTAAGCTTAATTTGTACAAGTGTGCAGGTAGGGAGGCTCACAGTTTTATTTGTTAAAAGACTTAACAACTGTTCTAAGGTTGGGTTGTGTCCAACTATCAAAAGTTTATTTTTATCTTCATGGGAAGTAGTAATAGCTTGAATATAAGAAGTGGTATCTCCCTCATGCAAAGAAAAATTTACTTCAACTATCCCATCGTAGCCGCTTTGTCTACATAGGAGTGTAGCAGTTTCTATAGCACGAAGAGCAAAAGATGTAATAATCATATCAGGCATTAAATCCATACTCTTTAAATATTCACCCATCTTGACAGCTTCGTTTCTGCCTCGCTTATTAAGAGGTCTATCAAGATCATTCAACTTTTTGTTTTTCCAGCTTGATTTTGCATGTCTAAGAATTAGTAAAACTTTGTTACTATTTTGCTCCCTGTTTACATGCATGAACTAATTATCAAAAACATCTTAAAAAGTTTACCTTAGTTTTTTAGCTTTTCAATTTTATTTGCTCCATTGACTTTCCTATATAAAGAAATAGAGTGGATGAACTTAACAGTCACAATATCTATATGATCTATATTCAATTCAGATAATAGTTATGATGTGATATAGAAGATAAGAGACAAATGAAAAAAATATTTAATGGATCAAGTTTGAGAGTCTCTGATATTCTAACAGAGATCTTTATAGATATTCACGGTCATGAGATTCAATTTGAAAAGACAGGAAAATTTCAATATTCATCCGTTTACAATATTAATTGTAACCGTAAATATGAAATTGATTTGAGTTATTTAAGAGTTAATGTTAAAGAGATAAAAATTCCCTCAGATCAGGTTGTTTACAACGATAACTACTACCCAAATAACACACAAAATTAAGAATCACAGATTGTTAGAAAGTAACAATTTTACTTTAAATTTTTTCTTGAATCTTTTGAATATACAGTTCAAGTCTGTATTTAGGTTATAAGAATCGACGGACGTCTAATATTGATTAAATGCATATGAATGGCTCATTTCAAGGAGGAATATATTTAATAGTTACTAAATCAGTAAAGTTGACTGACTTAATTCGTTATAGCATTCGCTTTAGATTACTGTCACTATCTATGTGTTCGGAATCTTTTACCACAATAAATTGATTCTTGTAATATCTTTGAATATTTTCATAATTTGAGTAGATCCATTCGTAGTCATTTTTTTTAATTTATAACTTGTCTATCTCAGAGTTCATCAAGCAATTTGGATCCATATATGTTGATACTTTCTAGTTACGATTCCTAATAATCTTAATGCATATAATCTACATATATGGACCTAATATTTATAACAAATTTAGTTGAAATTGACCTTTGTCAACCCCCAACTTTCAGAAATTATATATCCAAAGACTAGAGGGATTTTTGCTGAAGAAACTGTCCACTTGTCTCCGGATATCTTTATTTAGTCAATTTTTTGTTCTTTTTAAATTATTCATCATTATTTCAAATATTTTTTTGGGCTTTGTTCTGCAACTTTTCCACAAAATGTATCGACCATCTTATTTTGGTTAAGCTGAAAAAACAATATTATTACTCAAACTAATAACAAATAGATTAACTATCAAATTTTAATCAAGATTTTTATTATAATTGTATCATGAAAATATCATGATAGAGAATAGTAATAGTAATAGTACAAGTACTAGACGAAATTCTACATCCAAAGTTAAGAAAGACAATAAAAATTCATTAGATTCTACAAAGAACTCAAAAAAGCCTGCAGTAATTGCAGCACCTTCAACAGGTCACACCAAAGTTAAGAAAGACAATAAAAATTCATTAGATTCTACAAACGACAAAAGCACTAGTATTACATCTGTAGATTTAGACAAAATAACTAATACAAAAAAAGAAAACAAGGAAAAAGAGCAATTATCCTATTTCGAGAAACAAGTATTAAAAGAGTTAAAAGGTATTAAAAAGGCTTCAAAGAATATCCTCAAAACGATAAAAAAATTCAATGTGTAAGAAAATTGCAATGGTGAGTAGTTACCTCTTCACTCTCAACGTGCATTAGAAAACCAAAGCAATATAACTTTAATTTTAGTAACATAAATCAATTGTAATAAATAAAAATATTTGACTTCAAATATCTAAATAATACATATCTGTCAACAAAAAGGGACAGGATTGTTAAATGTCTCTTTCAATAATTCTTGACTACATCCTAAAGGCCCTGCTTAACATAATTAACTCAGGTCCAGTGGTTAATGTTCCAACTATCAAGGATCTTGAATTCCAAATCATACCAGAAGATAAGTATGGAATACCGCCATTGATGGTCAATGGTTCTGCCTCAACCTTTAGAACTGATGAAATTACGTCCACTTCTTGTTCTGTTGCTTTAGGATGCACGGCTGCACCAGTATTTGTAGAAACCACTGTCGAACCAGTTTGATTAAATTCAGCAACTGACATAGTATGAACCTCAACTCCCAAAATGTCGCCTATATATTTGTCAAATTCACCCTTAAAAAGAGGAGATATTATTGCCCCTTTGTCATTAGTAGAAATAAGGTTGCCAACAGCTGTATACTTAGAATCGAGTTTAGCTACATTCAATCCTGTCAAGCGTTTAAGGTAAATCAATTCATCTTCAGACGCAGTCGATGGAAGTATCATCCCATTGTTATTTAATACTACCATCGGACCAATAATTCGATTTCCTGCGATCGAAACATAAATGGGTTCAGTTTCCATAATTTCTGTAATTTTCTTTAATTTTGTCTCAGCATATCCGAAAGGTAAAAGTACAAATTTATCATTGGACTTTGCAAAGATACCTACGTTAGGGCTTTTGTACAAGTCATACCTGAAAATTCCCAAATAATTAAGAACAGTAGTAGATTATCATATGAACTTATTGATTAAAAATACGTGAAAAATAATTGGTAGAAATGTAAAAAAGTACTAATTATAATTAACTTGTACATCTTATTATGCCTGTAAAAAAAATCAATGTAGTTATTCTTGCTTTGACTTTTTCTCTTTCTATAATATTCATAAATTTCACTTTCGAATCCAATTCTGAAGTAGATAAGACAGAATTCTCATCATTTTTACTTGGCAATAAAGAAGCATTAGCTCAGCAATTAAGCTGGACTAACTATACGACGGACAATGGTGTTGACTGGAAGCTTAATACCAATGTTCCTCCTGACTGGCAGATTACAGAAGACGAGAAGAATGAATCAGGACTGACTACCAATACGGTTGTTTTAATTTCTCCCAAGGAAAACCCCAATGATTTGTTTCAGGAAAATATTGTTCTTAGTATCAAATCGTTTACTGATAACATAGGGTCCAATGAAACTCTAAATACCCAAGATATCATAGAAAAACTCCAAAGCCAATACACCATGTTTAAATTTAATAATATTTCAAAAACAAAAATAGACAATCTAAGGAACCTCGGCGATAGCATAGTATATGAATTTAAAGACTCTGGATTACTTTTTAAAACCAAACAAGTTTTTCTAACAGAGGGCAAAACTATCTATATATTTTCTTTGCTAGCAGAACAGAAGGAATATAGCAAGTACTCTTTGATTTTTGACCAGGTGTTAAAAAGCATTCATTTCTCAAACTAGCAGGAAAAGGTCTTTTGGTATACAAAGAGCTAATTTTCAGTATTCACCAAACCAGTGTAAATTTGGGTATCTATGATATTAGTAAAGCTAGCCGTTAAAACATCCGTCATTTCCGCTTTACTGTATGATGGCGAAGATGAAGACAAATCCAGTATGTTGACATTTGTAAATTGGGATGCAGATGATTTTTCAATATTGCCGATTTGATCAGTAGCTGTACTGTGTATCGAATCTAGCAGGTAATTATTTGCAAAGGCGGATTGGACAACTGTCAAATTTCCAATAACAATAATCGACAAGATCATTAAGAGAGACGATTTTAGTGTAAGTATCTTCATATCTTACAGACAGTATTTTATTTCTTATAAGAAACTCTTCAATTGTTACAATAGCAAATCTAATTAGATTTTACCTTTACAAAAGTAATTAAATTTTCTTTAAGAATATTTTCCCTTAATGTTTATAATAAAGTGTTTGGCTTTACGGTAAGAATTCTATTTATATCCTGCTTCTCGTAGTCTTTAATGTAATCCTCAAGTTGCAAAGTCCTCGATATTTCATCCGTCCCATTTTCTAATGAACTCTTTAAAGTAGGATCGATTTCAAATCGATATATTTGAGAATTTATTGTTATTTGTTGTTGTGACAAATCAATATCAAACACATAATTTGTTTTGGTAGAGAAAAAATCTTCGATTATTTCTTTATCCATCTTAATAACCAAAACTCCGTTTTTGAAGCAATTATTATAAAAAATATCTGCAAACGATACACCCAATACTACTTTGAATCCATAATCCTTAAGAGCCCAAACAGCATGTTCTCGGGAGCTACCGATACCAAAATTTTCACGAGTCAAAAGTATCTGCCTTCCTTGGTATTCGGGTACGTTTAATGCAAAATCTTTGGTCGGAATCCCTTCTTTATCATATCGCCAATTAAAAAACAAATACTCGCCATATCCGGTCTTTCCCAAAAGTTTCAAAAACTGTTTAGGAATTATTTGATCAGTATCAATATTGGCAATATCCAGAGGAACTACCTTGCTTTTCAGATTCTTAAATGGTTCCATAATAATTCAAGTACCTCTGTTTAACAAATTGAAAATAGTTATTTGAATCTAAACCCACTCCCTAACATCGACGAATTTTCCGGCAATAGCTGCAGCTGCAGCCATCAATGGACTGACTAGATGAGTACGTCCACCGGCTCCTTGTCTTCCCTCAAAGTTTCTATTAGAAGTACTTGCACACCTTTCACCTGCTTGTAGAATATCAGGGTTCATACCTAAACACATACTGCATCCAGGTTCTCGCCATTCAAAACCCGCTTCAGTAAATATTTTGTCCAATCCAAGTTTTTCAGCGGTCATCTTTACTTGTTGTGATCCAGGGACAACCATTGCCTTAACGTGTGATGAAACTTTTTTACCCTTCACCACCTGAGAAGCCTCTATCAAATCCTCTAGTCTTGCGTTGGTACAAGAACCTATAAACACTCTATCAATAGAAATATCTGTTATCGGGACTCCAGGCTTTAAATCCATGTACTCTAAAGCTTTGACAGCAGATTTTCTTTCTTCATCATTTCCTTTAGAAAAATCATCGGGTGATGGAATCACAGAATCCACATCAATAGTCATGGCGGGATTAGTGCCCCATGTAACTTGAGGAGCAAGATGATCTATGTCTATAGAAAAGGTCCGATCGTATTTGGCACCATTGTCGGACCTCAAATTCTTCCAGTCACTAATCAATTGTTCAAACAGTTCTCCTTTGGGAGCGTATATTTTTTCTCTCAAGTATTCAAAAGTGGTATCATCAGGTCCTACAAGTCCAGCCCTAGCTCCTCCTTCGATTGACATATTACATATGGTCATGCGTTTTTCCATTGACAAAGATGAAACATAATCTCCCTTGTACTCAATTACTGATCCAGATCCACCAGATGTACCTATTTTTCTAATAATGTTTAAAATAACATCCTTAGATGAAATGCCATTTTTATTATTTAGTCCGCCGTTTAATACGATTTCAAAATTTTTGGATTTTTTCATCCACAAACATTGGGTCGCCAGCACGTGTTCAACTTCACTGGTGCCTATACCAAATGCCAAGGATCCGAACGCACCATGTGTTGAGGTATGGCTATCTCCACAGACTATCGTACTTCCAGGAAGTGTTAATCCTAATTCTGGACCGATTACATGTACTATTCCCTGATATTTGTTATGAATATCAAACAAAGGAATTCCAAACTCTTTACAATTATTTTCTAAAGTCTTGATTTGAAGTGATGAGGTTTGATCGATAATTGGCAAGGATCTATCAGTAGTAGGAACGTTATGATCCACAGTAGCAAAGGTAAGATCTGGTTTTCTAACTCGTCTGTTATTGATCCTAAGACCGTCAAAGGCTTGAGGTGAAGTAACCTCATGTACATAATGCCTATCGATATATAATAGCGAAAGATTACTACTTTCATCAGAGTATACTACATGATTATCCCAAATCTTGTCATACAGTGTTTGTGGCAAATATAACATATATTATAACAAAAGTGATATAATATTATTTTGTAATCAATACCTAAGAAGAATTAACAATGCTTAAATGTAGTCTTTCATCACCAGATCTAAATGCACGTTAAAGATGAGCGATATCCTCAATACATTTTAGATCAAATTAAAAAGGGAACGACTACTTGTGCTCTGACATGTAGTGACGGTGTTGTATTAGCTGCTGATACAAGAGCAAGTGCAGGGTTATTTATTGCAGACAGGCATGTTATGAAAATACAAAAGGTTGACAATCACTTAGGCATGACCATAGCCGGTGGTGTTGCAGATGCCCAGAATCTCGTCGATACAATGAGATATAATTCTAATATTTACAGATTATCTAAAAGAGAGCCAATACCAGTAAGCTCTGCTGCAAGACTATGTTCTAATATTTTGTTTAATCAAAGATATTTTCCATATTATGTACAAATCATCATGGGAGGATTTGATTATCGTCAACAAAAGGGACAAATCTACAACATAGACTTGTTTGGTTCCATAACTACAGAAAGTTTTATTTCCACAGGTAGTGGATCACCCGTAGCTTATGGATATCTCGAATCAGAGTTTAGAGAAGGTATGAGCGTAAACGAGGCATATAAAGTGGCAATCCAAGCAATTGCAGCAGCAATACGAAGAAATGCAGGCACTGGAGATAGCATAAATGCCGTAATAATCGATAAAGACGGATATAAAGAACTATCTAAAGAAATAAAGGATAGTGTGGGCGCAAAGTTCTAGAAATCCAATTTTACCTTAATTTTACTTTAAAGCTTTCAAAGTCTTCGATTTTTACTTCTGTTGATTCAGGGGTTCTCAAATGAGGAATTAGGCCATTCATAAATTTGTTTGATACAATGTAAATCGATTTAAATGTATGATTTTTCAAAAATGAATTTAGCAAATTTAAGAACTCTGTGTAATCAGTGGATCTATATTCATCAAAATTTTTTACAAATACATTATGTGATGCCGGGTATATATCAGAAATTTCTACAGGAATTAGGCCAAAAAAAGGGTTGTAAAGACAAATAGAAGTATCAGGAAATTCTTCATAAAGTCTTTTGAGAATTGATGATGAATAAAAAGGCCTTACCGCATGGTCTGGATATAATAATAGAGAATTCCTTTTCGCCGGAAAACTATAGTTATTAATCAGCATTTTTCGAAAGTTCTTAAGTTCTGGTCGAAATTGGTCGATTGGTTCAAATAGGTATATGGCTTTCTGCTTGAATAACGGAGTACCCTGTTGTATATATTCAAAGTTCTTTATAGCATGGATGGCGTCCATTAGTTTTGGATGAGATCGTGCTTTTTGAAGCACATATTCCCATAATCGGCCATCATAAATAGCTTGTTTAACTGCAGACATTTCCTGTTTTAGAACATACAAATTGTGTTTAGCAATATTTATGGTTCGTGTTATATCATCTTCTTCGTTTAATTCCTTAACTGTGTAATAGGAACAGACAGGACAGCAACATGGTAAATAGGTAAGATCTTCTAACCTTAGCGTTCCAGCAGAGCTCATGTATCTATTGGCTTTAGCATACAGTATGTAGGACGCAGAATCAAAAGTATCACAACCCAAAGCAACTGCCAAAGGTATTGTAAGAGGATGACCCGCACCGAACAAATGTATAGGCTTGTTGGATATAGTCAATTTAGTTGTCTCTATGAGTCGAGATAAAATAGAAAACTCATAAGATTCCATCAACTCTACTGGACTACCAATAGCAAAAAATGAAAACCCTCTTTTATCCAAAAATGAGGCAGATTGTCTGACCAAATCAAAATGCTCAGCGCCTTGAATAGTTCCAGTCCATAACTCACCTTTTGAGGATAACGGATCGTCTTTTGAAATTATATCGGGAGTATTAGTGTTGTAATCCCCCGCATTTTTAGATTTATTATTTCTTATTACTGCTATTGTTTCATCAACATTTGAATTAGTTTCATTCACATAAGATTTTGCAATATCAAATGATAAACCGTAACCAGTTGGTTTGTCCAAGGGTACGGGTACATCACTTCCTATATCAAGTTCAAACTGAGCCATAGTGGAAGGTGTAACATTAACTTTACCATATTCAAGTACTTGATATCCACCAGAATCTGTCATAATAGGACCATCAAAATTGACGATATCATGAATTCCTCGTTTTCTTGCTTCATCCCCATAGTGCTTGAATGTGATATATGCGTTAGTGATGATACATTGAAAACCAAGGGACTTCAAAAAATTAGGAGTGATTTGTTGCTTTACCGGATGAATAACCGGTACAAAAGCGGGAGTCTCAAATGAGCCATGAGGAGTAGATAATTTTCCAATTCGGGCCGCTAAATCGGTACATTTCACCTCAAATACCAAGATTAATTCTTTGACTCCCTAAGGAATTCATCGTAAATGGCTTTGACACGAGTGGCTGATAACCCTGAACCTTCTTCGATTCCAGACTCGGTAACCTTGATCTTATCCATTACAATAATAGCCCCAACATCCTCCCGGATCTTAACCAGACCTGGAAATACTCGGGATAATCTTTCAGCGAGAGCCTTTAAATTAAATGGTCTTTCCAAAAGTTTTACCTCTTTTACAAATAAACCGTTAATCATCAATTTTTGAATTTGTGGAGAATCCACATTATCTAAAATTAAATCAAATTTTTCATTGAGGCCGGTTAGAACGCCAGAATAAGTTTTATTGTCCGAAGTTTCAATAGAAACTTTTTTTCCTAAAAATTGTACGCTTTCTTCAGCAAATTTTCTTGAAATTAAAGCAGCCATAATCCAAGAGGATAAATATCTTAAGGTATATATATATGAAATCAGTTTAGGTGAGATTTAACTAAGTATTCCAACATGTCTGGATCATTTTGAACTAATGATAGCCAGTCTACTTCACCAAATGACCTTAATTTTTCATTTGAAATCATGGTGATAATTTTTTGTGCAGATAATGAAGGCAAAATATTAATGGAGTTTATTAATTCTGAAAGTTTTGAAAATTCGAATGTTTTTGACGAATCATATGAAATAAATCCTAAAATTTCGGCATTCATATTATCCTTGGTCTTAGAGGGCGAATATGATCTCTCATCATAAATTTTTTTTAGTTCGTAAGGAGATCTTCTCAAAATAATTACCAAGTCAACCAATTTAGAATCGATTACATACGGTGCAAGATGTCCCACTATTATCGAATTTTGAGATTTCCCCTCAGAAAGAATCAAAGAAAAATGATCCCTGGTTCTATCGGTATCCACCTCTAAACCTTCCGCATCATGAGAGGATATAGTCAATAAATTTTCTGAAAAAATAATCTTATTTATATCAAAGACGGATGCGTTGTCCAAAAAATTTGAAAGAGACTCAGCAACGGTGTGCTTTCCAACGCCGGGTGTGCCGGTAATCACAATTTTCAACCTACATTATCATTTCCATATAGGTTGTAAATTTTTAGATTCAATGATTTAATTGCGCCAGTCCATTAAGAATAATCATTAAAGAAATTATTTATATAATCAGTCAGGTCATCTCTTAATTTGATCACCTTTGCCCTCTTGTCACCATCCAGATTGGTGTGAAGCAATACGTCTAAACCTTCCACTAGATATTTTATATTGGAGAAAGTTAGCAAAGTCTTTTGATTGCTATCGGCATTTTCTACCACGATGATAATGGCCATTTGGAATTGTTAAAGTTTATGGTCGTAAATATTCTCATCAATTGCCATGATCATCATCCCGATCGTTGACTATTGAACTGGATGTATCATATAGAAAAATCTTGTCAAACTTTAATATATATATAATCATGCATTTCATTCATGATAAAAAGACTTGGGGTAATTTTTTCAGGACTTTTAATACTGTTATTATTATCAAATATTGGTTACAATACAGGCTTGCATGTATTTGCGCAAAATAATACAAATGCTACTGATTCGGTAGGTACTGTTTCTTCCCCAATCAGTGCAACATCCAACGCAACAAAGTTAGATGGCGGTATAAAAATTACTTCACCTGACAAAGGTGATCTAGTTCCCTTAAACTCCAATAAATCATTAGTTATTAACGGAGTTTCAAAAGATAATGCAACTTCTGATTGTGATGTAACTATCATATTAAATAATGTGAAACCATATCAGAATGTTCAACCAACAGGATTGGGAGGCTCCAATGACTATTCTTCATGGAAACATACACTTTCAAGCAATTACACCAGCATTAATGAGGGAAACAACAAGATAACATCTAAGATATACTGTGCAAACCTTGGAGGTCAGTCCTCTCAAGCTTATTATTCTGTTAACGTAACTGCAACCAACTTTACTCAAGCACAATTATCTAATTATGAAATGATGTTGAATTCATCAGCCAATTCAACAAACAGCAATGGTACTGCTGGAAACACTACTTTAGCTTCAGGAGTATTGCAACCAGCTGCACAAATCCAACAGTTCAATCAGAATACTGGAAGCGGACCAATCTGCTGCAATGTTGGCGGAGCTAGTACAACAACTCCAGTTGGCGGAGTCACATCTGCAACTGAATTAGGCAATGACGATACACCTGTGACTACTACTGACGACGAAGAGGAAGATGATGACAGCAGCAGAAATGACGATAACGAAGATGACAACAGTAATGATGATGACAGCAGCAGAAATGACGATAACGAAGATGACAACAGTAATGATAACGATAATGACAATGGAGGAGACATAATGGATAGTATTGAAGACTCGATAAGAGATAGCGGAATCGACTTTAGTTTCGATTAGCTATTACATCTGAAAGTCAGTCAACTTTCAAATTTTTTGTAATATTGTAATATTTTTTTAATCATTTCAATTTAAAAAATCCTTTTTCACCCCAGTAGTTGAATATATCCTTACAAGTAGAGTAAAATTATTAGGACCGAACATCTCGGCATTGGAACCAAAACCATAATTCTTATTCACCGAATCGTATTAGTCGGCCATATTCCTACTACAAAAAAATGAAATTTGACGGAAATGACGATATTTATAATATCCAATATTGCTCATCAATCTTATGTTAAGCAAAGATCAAGCAGACCAAATTATTGAACATTATGTGCTAGGTTATGCTAGGGATGAAATAGCTACGATGTTGAGGGTATCAACAGGATCAGTGTCAAATATTATAGGCAGATGGAGGAAGAGAAATGAAATCCCTGATGTTGACGAAATAAGACAGTTCATGAGGATGTTAAGAAAAACAAAATTGACTTTAAAACAATGTTCAGAGGGATTTAGAATGTTCCAGCTTATGAATAGATTTTCAACAGAAGAAAATGAAAATATCGACTTTGACCAAAATAATTTTACCACTTTTGTTGAAGAACTTTATGATGTATGTATAAAACATCAACTACTGCCAAACATGATAATATCTTGGTTCCGAGATTTAATAAAAATTTTATATGAATATCAACACAGAACAGAAAATAGTAATAACTCTAATCAACTCGAAGAGGATAATGATTATTCAAAATTGAAGAAATCGATTCCTCTAGCAACTACAATTTCTTCTTTAATTGAAGAAATGAAACAAGAGGTACAAGTTTGCAGAAAGAAGAAAAGAGAATTAGTTAAAGAAATCGATTCATATGTGATTATTTTAGATAATCTAAATAAAGAAATATCAAATTTAAAGCAAGATAAAATCTACTTCCTTTCCATGTATAGTACTTTTTCTATTGTAGACAAGTATCTGAAGGAGAATTGTAATATAGATCTGAGTACCGAATTAGAATTGTTTGCAAATGTGCTGAATGGTTTCAAGGAAAAAGGATATGATCTCAAGGCAATATTTGAAAAATACAATATAGCTACTGAAATTGATTGGGTAATAGATCAAAATAGAAAGACAGTAAACTCTCTACAAGAAGAAATAGAAGGATTACAGAAAAAGAAAAGCGATAATGAGGCACTTTTAGAGGCAAGTAGGAAGAATTGGGAGACATTCACTCAACTAGAGATAATGAAGTTTGGCTTAGAAGAACTCAAACAATTGTGGCTAATTGTAACAGATATTGCAATAAGTAGAGGAATAGATTCACATGAAGCGATTTCAGTATTTATTAGAGATGTAGAAGAAAACTATTATGAAAAGCTTCTATTCGAAAATAGAGTTATTCAGAAGAAAAAAGAATTAGAGATAACAAATAATCAGTTAATTTTAAATAGGCATATCCTTTCAGATCAACCTTTCATAGGAACATCAATGTCACAACTTTATCGAAACGGAATCACGGAGCATGACATTGTTGAACTTGTTCATTTATTCCAGAATAGTTTTTTGCGAAATGAACGAGATAAAAAATTAAGAACTGAAGCTTATTCAAATGAAACCTCAAAGAATAATGGATGGAAAGCACTAGCAGAAGATTTAAAAAAATATGATGGAATTAAGGAGGCAGTTAGATGGGAGACAATTAATCTAAATAAACTAAGAGACAAATATTCGGTATTAATAAAAGATATGAAGGATTTATCATACTTGTACCAAACTGCGTTTCATCTAATCAACTTATTAAATAATTCTTATTCTTATTTTAAAGGGTATTTTGATCAATGTCAAAACAAAAATATTTTTAATTTTATGCCTGGCAACAGACTAGTACCTCTTATCATCTTGGTATCCCACCCATCGAAGAACGATAAAGAGGAAGAAAGAGATTAGAATTATATGCCTTATATGACAAAAACAAAGAAGTAGGGATAGAAGGTTTCTCTATATCAAATCATTCGCCGTTTTACTTTCCTCTTTTTGAACTTGTCTCTTCTTCCAAATCATCTACTCCCCTCTCAGTTACTGTAAATTTAGTATCTGAGTAGGGATGATAAGGAGAATCGATCATCTTTGCAGTTCTATTTTCACCAGACTTTCTGAGATAGATCCTGTAAGTTGAAGCATGACCTAAAACATTTCCTCCCGCGGCCTTAGTTGGGTCACCAAAGAAGGTATCGGGTGAGGACTGTACCTGATTTGTTATTACAACAGTAATGTTGTAAATTTCTGCGAGTCGGATGATTTTGTGTAACATTCCATTCAGTCTTTGCTGTCTATCGGCAAGGGTACCTCTTCCTGCAAATTCTGCTCTATGTAATGATATAATACTATCTATTATAACTAGTCGTGCTTTGAAATCATTAATGTATTTACCGAGATCCTTTACAATTAGTTCAAGATGAGAGCTATTGTAAACTTTACAAACTGCAATGCTCTTTAACACACTAGCTGGATCTAATCCTCTAGACACTGCAATTTGATCTATTCTTTCTGGTCTGAAGGTTCCCTCAGTATCGATATAGATAGAACCGCTTCCATATCCTCCTTCCGAAACTGGCTGGCTAGCCATCACACAAAGTGTATGACATATCTGAGATTTTCCTGAACCAAATTCACCATAGAATTCAGTTACTGCTTGAGTTTCAACACCTCCAAGTAAAAGTCGATCTAATGCTTTTGATCCGGTAGTGCATCTTAACATCGATTTTCTTTTTTCTAAAGCAATATCAGCAGTAACGAATTCCTTGTCCAACAAATTGGAATCCCTCAATAGTTGTTGGGCTGCAATGATAAATGCCGCTGCACTCTCTTTTGAAGAATTAATTTCAACTGAAAGTTCTTCTGCACTTGCAACAGCAAGATCCATTACTGTCAGTATACCTGCATCCCTTAATTTTTTAGCAGTGGTAGGTCCAATACCTGGAATATCTTGAATATCCAAATCATCAATCATTGTAGGAATAGGTTTTGATTCTAGTTCATCATTGGTTGAGATTTCTGGGCTTTCGCTGGAAAGAGCATTGATAGCATCTTCTTCCTTTATCCTTTCACTATGCTTTTTTTCTGCCATGATATACTATAACATGCTATACAGATAATTAAATGATTGCGTAGTACAGTAATATCTCAAATAGGAACTAACATCAAGTTTAGTCATCTTCTTCTAGTATCAATAATTCATCATTTTTGAAATTCTTAAAAGAATCAGTAATTCCAAGTAATTCATTATTATAAAATATGTTGGCCACCAGTGCATCCCTGATAGTCAAATTAACAGTATTAATCTTAAATAATTGAATAGTAATTGGAACCTTGTTCATAAATATCTCATTATCAATCTTTACATCAACAAATCCATTGATAGGTGTGCTAGAGAATTGATTAAATCGGACAAGAGAATTATTGACACCATGGAAATTCAATAGTTCAACAAAATGCTTATCGATTCCATTAATAGTTATTAATTTGAAATTGGCGTGAAAATCAGTCACTAATCCTCTAGATACATTCAGAAACCAAACTCCCGAAACAAGTTTGGGATACAAGTAAAACAAATCAGTTTGTATGGTTTGGTTTCCATCAGCATTGCCTAGTTTTTGTTGGTAATTTTGTATTTCAACAGGCATGTGACTTTTTAAGTAACTTGGGCTTGGTGTTAGCACGGTTGCTAGTAACCCCTTTGTAAAAAAGGTATTAGAATTGTTGATAGCAGAAGAGGAGAAAGCGTTAGAGGATGGTTGGTTATTCGGATTTTGTGAGTATAGTGGGTTGCCCGGTAATAATAAATCGTCGCCGATTTGTGCATAGATTTTAGGAAAAGAATTATTAAAAAAAGTAGATACAATCCCCACTCCAAAATATGAAAATGATGAAAAAAGGGACAATAAGGTAATCGCAGTCACAATAGTAGCTACAAAAATAGTTAAAACAAATAAGAAAGATGTGACAGAATATCGATTACACAAATTTAGCTTTTAAATAAATCCATAATATAAAATGTTATTTGTAAAAATATGATTTATTAAATGATTATTTCATTCTACTGTTCTACGATGTAATTGCTAAGTCATGATAGACAAAATAAGATAAGATAAGATAAAAGAATTTGATCAATTTCGTATGGCAACCAATTAGCCGCTACTCCAAATTTTAGGAGTTGTTATCAGCAAGATAATATTATTGCTAGCAACTTAATTTGGCTTGATTTGACTTGACTGGACTTCTTACTGCACTTCCTATTTACTCGCCAATTACTCTAAATATCAAATATGGTATATCGCACTCCAATTACATAGGTGGCATCATAGACATGGTATGATTCATGGCTGTCCCCCCGCCCATTGCCATAGAGCCGTTTTTGGATGGCATTAGTGAAAAGGTCATCATACCATCAGTCTTGTTGTCATTATTTTTTAAATAATCGTTTGCAATTTGAAGTACTATTGGTTTAGTCATCATAAAGTGCACTACGTCTTTTGTTTGATTGTTTCCATCAACCATCAAAACATTGGTTACATCTTTACCATTTGCAAATCCCTTATATGCTCCATCAGCTGAAAGTATACTGAGTTTTGGAACATCAACTTCCTGATGAACAAACACGGTATTCTTTGGATCATTTAGTCTTTTAAGATCGTAATTAAATGGCATTGTGAAATTAATCGAATTCGTATTCTTGTTATATGTAATATTGCCTATCTCGTCATAATATGAAGTGACTTTTGTGAGTGTAGATTTACCATCTATATCTAAATTGACCGTCTTTGATGCTCCAATACTAAGCCAACTATCAAACTCAGGCTGTTGGTCATCGGGAATAATAGTACGTGAGAAATCTACAGTCACTATTCTAACAATGAAATTATACAGCCCACCTTCATAAAACACTGGCCCAGAAGCCACTACAGGAGAATTTGCTCTACTGGCGTATGCATTAAGAATCGGATCTAATTCACCATATACAGATATTCGATTTTGATTTTTGGGCTGCATTTCTATATACAAGTCACCGTCTGGATTAAAGAACCAGTCAGACAGCAAAGTTTTACCATCTTTTTTGATTGTAATGAAATAGGTAACCTCCTTAAACGTTTGATTTGTATTAGAATCAAATAGCTTAAATTCCACTGTTGGTCTTTGGCCCAAATCTTTTATTGTTTCTGTGGTTACTATAGGTGGATTCATTTTTATTAATAGATCAGCCTTTCGATCACCCAAAGAAGCTGACAGCTGTTCCATAAATAGTCCATCACCAAAAGCACTCTTTGAAGAGAGATAAAATGTTAGTAATGGGCTAGATAGTAATATAAAAATGAAAACCAAAGAAAAAACAAATCTCATATTATAAATTAAAAGTAATTTAATATATATAATTATTATCACAACTATAATAAAAATTATATCAACCAAAATGTACTGCTTGGTTAATGAATCGTTATTTACTTTTAGTCGTATCAATCACTTTAACTATTCAATTTCTCATACTTGCAGGTGGAATTTCGCCATTACAAAATGCATCAGGTCAGTCTAATTCAAGTGCAATAGCAACAACATCTGCTGCTGATACGACCGGCACGGTCACAGCAAACTATTTTGCAAGATTCAATTGCGGAGCCATAAACGATGACAGTGGTCCTCTGAGACCAGGAAAATATGACTCTGATATTACAATATTTAACAAAAAAGACTTCCCTGTAACAGTAATCTGGAAAGCAATTGCTGTAGACCAACAGTACAACAGCAATTACCACATCCTTACTGTGCCTTCAGAAAAAATAGTAAACGTTAATTGTGAAAAGATCCAGCCTTTTTCACAACTTAATAATAATAGTAGTAATAGTAGCAACAATAGTTCTGCAGGTAGGTTTACTGAAGGTGTTGTGAAAATCGAGATAAGTATAGACAACGGAATACTAGTAAATAATTTCCTTAATAATCAGAACAGCAATGAGATGATAAGTGCAGCAGAAATTGGAAATTTAGTGAATGTTGACGTTTTGCATACCGTAAATACACTGGACGACCTTAACAAAGAAGTTCTGTATCTAAAGACAGACTTTTCCCTTCCTAGCGACAACGGTATGGGCAGAAACAATTTCACAGCGGTATTTCATATTAGTCCGGACAAAATAATCGACCCGATCTCACTTATAAAGACTAAACTAGAATCGACAATATCAAACAACAACTCAACTATAAAAGAAAGGGTCTTGGATATACGGGTAACAGATAGTGAAGTTATCTCAGACACATTAACGGACAACCATGCACTAACCGTGCAAAGAGTAGAACCCATTATTTCTTGATATTATATAGTGATAATCATACACGTTTATCACTGATGTTTAACTTCAAATAATTTCTATAGGCGATAATATTATAATAATTATTTAATAAAATAGAGGTAATAATATTAATTACATATAAAACTACCGTATAGTTTATAATTTCTTTATTAAATATCTTATATAGTAGATCAATGAAGATAGATTGAAGATATATGGCACAAATGCCAGCATTAATTCCAAAGGAAGTAGAAATTCAAAGACTGAAAAAGATCTACTTAATGGTCATCATGCTAGGATCTATTGCTGCATCAGTAGAAGTTGATAACTTTGTTGATGGATCACTTCATCAAACAGCAATCAGAGACAGTGCATTCACACCTGCTCACTGGTGGTTATACAGCCACTTTATTGCATTACCATTAGGTTGGGGATTTGTAGCAATGTACGACAGAAGAGTACCAGTTTTAAGAGGACCAAACAATTCAATGAACACAGGTCTGAAGATAACCATTATCGGTTATTTGGCAACCATGTTCACAATTGGTATCAACGAAATGTGGCACTTCTGGTTTGTAGAAGAAATATTCTCAGTACCTAACCACTGGATGTTCAACATGGGTGTAGTCGTAGCTTTCATGGGTGCATTAGCCTATGTAGTTAGAGTATACGCACGTTTGGTGGAGCTTGGTGCGGAAACGCCTGCCAGAAATCCATACGTAGCAGAAATGTACAAACTAGCATTAGAAGGAAAACTCTACAGCAGATCAGTTCCTTAAATTTTTTTTTGTTTTTGTTCTAGTTCACTTTAATATCAATAGTTTTTAATTTTAGTTTTAATTATTTTTTGTTTTTGTTTTTGTTTTTGTTTTTACTTTTCTTTTAAATAATATAAATCAAATAGCAAATATCAAAAATCAATGTATCAGGATAACGTATTTGCAGTATTATATTATTAACGGCTGTTATCATCATTATTAATAATCCAGATCTTATGGTAGAAATAGAGATAGATGTTGATACTCTATAACTAGTTTTATATAAAATAAAAGTTACGTAATTTATAAGAAATCGATTACGTAACATCCTATATGGGATTTTACCTGCCTAAGATGGCTCATCAAGATCTGTATCCGTAGATTGCTTTAACTTTTCAGAAAAGCTTATGGTCTTACCATGATCAGATATGGAAATATTAGTGTTTACTCGGATGTTTAGTCCCAATGATCTATAGACGCTCAACATATCTCCACCAGATATTCTGGATATCTCTCCGAATCGTATTAATTCATTCAATCTCTTAATAATCATTCTAGTTTGGAATGGATATTGTTCTTCAGCTAGTTTTAGAACCTCATCACCTCTATCATACATATATCGCAAAAGAAATGTTCGTTCTGCGTCATTTCCGTCGGATTTTTGCTTATTTAGTTTATCTTGGAGTTCCAAATTTTCCTTTTCACGTTCTTTATTCCTTTCTCGTTCTTTTTCTTTAAATGCCATCTGTTCCTGTAACTTTTTCATCTTCCGTGCTTTAATACGTTCAAGATCCGGATCATCCATGACAGAATTCTTATCAGCGTCCAATTTAACCTTTAATCACTCCCAAAGGAACAAGTCTAACAACTTTAGTAGCAATGCCTACATTATGTGAAACATCAGCAACCAAATCCACATCCTTATAGGCATCCGGGGTTTCTTCAACCAGTCCATTCTTTGTCAAAGATCTAACATATATTCCACGAGACTCTAATTTTTTTCTTACACCATCCAATGTATAGGTTCTTTTTGCTTCAGACCTTGACATAGTTCTACCCGCACCATGTGCTGTTGACCCAAAGCTAAGATCCATTGATTTTGGTGAGCCCAAAAGAATCCAGCTTGCCGTACCCATTGATCCTGGAATTATTACAGGTTGACCTATTGAACGATATTTTGTGGGCAATTGTTCCATACCCGCTGGAAATGCCCGTGTGGCTCCCTTCCTATGCACAACTAAATCGCGTGATCCTTCCCCTTCAACTGTATGGCGTTCTACTTTCGCAATATTATGAGATACGTCATAAACCAAGTTCATTTCTAAATCCTGCTCACTAAGATTAAAAACACGTTGAAATGTCATCCTAGTCCAATGAGTTAGCATTTGTCTATTTGCCCATGCAAAATTCAATGCAGAAAACATTGATTTTCTGTAACTTTCGCCCTCTACAGAAGTATTAGGTACGCAGGCCAATTCTCTATCCACTACATTTAGCTCGTATTTCTTCATGGCTTGTTCAGATAACCTTAGGTAATCAGAACACACTTGGTGCCCAAATCCCCGCGATCCACAGTGGATCAAAATTTGTATCTCCCCTTCAAGTGTAATACCCATGGCTTTAGCAGCCTCTTTGTCTAAGATCTTATCTACTTTTTGGATCTCAAGGAAATGGTTTCCTGACCCAAGGCTTCCAAGTTGCATAGTACCCCTCTTTCTTGCATTTGTTGAAATATTAACAGGATCTGCTCCATGCATTTGGCCATTCTCCTCACATGATTCAAGGTCGGTTTCAATCCCATAACCATTTTCGACAGACCATTTTGCTCCATCAATTAACAGATCATCTAATTCGGAACTTGTAAGTTTAATTGCACCTTCACTCCCGACGCCAGTAGGAATAGCAGAAAATAATGAATCTATCAATTTCTTGAGATTTGATCGGATATCAGATTCTAACAAATTAGTTCTAATCAGCCTAACTCCACAATTAATGTCGTAACCAACTCCCCCTGGACTAATTATACCTTCTTCTAGATCAGAAGCAGCAACACCACCTACTGGAAAACCGTATCCCTCATGTCCATCAGGAAGTACTACCATATGTTTCCTGACACCGGGCAATGTCGTTACATTGACTGCTTGATCTAACGTTCTATCAAGAGCCATTTTTGTTATCAACAAATCATTTGCATATATAGTGACTGGAACATTCATCCCCAACTCAGATTCTTTATTAATTTGAAATTGGTTTTCCGAGATCTTGTTGACTACATGTTTACCATTTTTTGTTACTAATGAACCAGACATTATTCTCTTTAAGTTAGATATTCGAGTTTTGTCAAATATTAATCATCCTAAATAATAAATTAGATTGTCCTTATTTGATTTTAGACTAATGCCCATTTTACCTATAGACAGTGGAAGATATGGAACCAAAGAAATGAAGGCCATTTTTGAGGAAGAAAGTAAATTATTCTATGAGTTAACCTTTGAAGCATCAGTAGCTGATGCACAGGCCAAACTCAATATAATCCCTGCTGAAGCTGCAAAAGACATAAAGAATATTGTTTCATCTGGGAAAATAACTGTACAAAGAGTCAAAGAGTTAGAAAGCGCAAGTGATCACGACATTGCAGCTATAGTGGAGGCAATTAGCGAACTATGTTTAGACAGCTCCAAACCATGGATTCATTATGGTTTAACAAGTAACGATGTGGTTGACAGTAGTACATCCATGCAAATGCGAGATGTATTTAAGATTATTGAATCAAAGATAATACAATTAATAAAAGAGCTGCTAATTAAAGCGAAAGAATACCAAGATTTACCGTCAGTAGGCAGAACACATGGACAGCATGCAAGCATAACATCATTTGGACTCAAATTTGCAATTTGGTCAAACGAGTTTCTGGATCATCTTACAAGGATAAAAGAAGGGGAAAAAAGATTTCTTCTGTGCAAGACCCTAGGAGTTGTTGGAACTGGGTCCTTAATGAGAGAGAAAGCGTTAGAAGTTCAAAAATTAGTTTCACAGGACCTTGACTTGTACCCTACGGAGGCAGCAACACAAGTGGTATCAAGAGAAAGGTATGCAGAAATGATGTTTATCATTACTCTAATTGCTTCAACGTTGGATAAAATAGCCGTTGAGATTAGAAACCTACAGCGTAGCGAAATCGGAGAAGTCCAAGAATCATTTAAGAAAGGACAAATTGGAAGTAGCGCAGTGCCGGTTAAAAGAAATCCCATAAAAAGCGAGAGAGTTTCCTCTTTGGCCAGGATTATTAGGTCAAATCTGAACGTTTCTTTAGAAAATATTACGCTATGGCATGAGAGAGATTTGACAAATTCAGCCAATGAACGTTTCATAATTCCGATGGCCTCTATACTAATAGACGATATGATAGGAACAATGACAAGAATAATTTCTGGCCTCAAGGTAAACACAGACAGGGTTATGAAAAACATAGAGCTTACAAAGGGTCAGATATTTGCAGAATTTGTACTTCAGGGTTTGATATTGAAAGGTGTACCTAGATTTGACGCTTATAGAACTATTCAGTCAACAGCGTTTAAGGCATTAGAAAGCAATGAACATTTCTTTAAGGCATTAACGCTTGAACCAAGAATTATGGATAACATCAACGAAGAAGAGTTAAAAATGATCTTTAATCCCCAGACTCAGCTCTCAGCTTCAGAGAATATAATCGATAATATCGTATCCAAAGCCAAAACAATGAATGTTATACCTAACAAATCTTAAATCCAATAAACCATTTTCAACTACGGAATCAGATTGTTATCAGTGTACAATAGGTTTCATATTCCTAACGTCATTTAATCTTGCCAGAAAGTCAATGTCCTATGAAAAATTTTGGAACCAAACAAGTAAATGGTATAAAATCACACCATTACTAAAGGGCATACTTTGACAGAATACACAAAGAATCACTCTAGTTCTTGGTATCATAAATAACATTTTAAAAATAACATTAATAAGAAAGATGAGAAAATAAATCTATTTAAATATCAATACACGAAAGAATAGATGGAGCCCAATTTTTGGTTGGGGTGGAAAATTGACTTGAGCACCAAAGGTTCTTCTACAAAGTATAAGAAGTGGACTTTTAACCTGAGGCATTACGATTATGCCGGTATCTTTTTTATCTCTTTATCTTTTGCTTCAATGATTTCTACTGGGATTTTTGCTATTCCACTAATATCTGATTTTGTTTTAAATGAGAAATTTGATTGGTTTGAAGATTGGAACAATTTGTTATTTAGTATTACTAGCGCACTTGGATGTATATGGGGCATTATGGCGCATTCGCAGTTCGAATTTGTCACAAAATTGATCAGAAATACTTGGAATTCTTGTAGGAAACTAGATCCGCTAATAGGAGAATATGACTACAAAACACTAAATCCTGAAACAAACCAAATGGAAGACGGATACGTTTATCATAGCTTGGTTGATTTTTGGGATAGAGAAAATGAAGTTCCGCACTGGCTTGACAAAGGTAAATACTGGAAGTTTTTCTTAGAATTGCAGAAAATAAATAAGAATGTAAAACTCGAAGTTGTAAAAGACATCAATTTACCATTTAAGATGGGAAAAGGCAACGTGACTGCGATCCTAAAAAAGACAGACAATGGTAATCAGATGACAAATAAAAACGGGTCAAGAACTGAAGATGTGTCGATATTTCAAATAGTTATTCCACAATGGCTGGTAATGAATACTGAGTACAAGAGATTCAACATCTTCTCCCAATCAGAGATAAATACCATTACCAGCATAGTATCTGAAGTAAACAAAAATACACCAAGAATAATTGATGAAATTATTTTCAATCAAAAGCCAGCACTAAAGAATTCAGGAAGCATATTTACTTCACTTTATACATACTTAAACAAAAGCTTACCAATAAGAATAGTTTACGGTAGGGTAAAAGAATTCCTACCAGGTGCCAAAAAGCGACAAATACAATATACTAATGAAAATCTTTCAAGGCTACCTTTAGATTATTTAATCGAATCAATCCTAATTAAATCAAAAACACTTGGAATTAAAGAGACATCACTTGATAAATTATACTCCATTACGGAGTTCCTAAAGAAAGAGTACGATAAACTAGGATTAGGCGAAGGATCAAGTGAATATCATAATTTACATCATTCATTAGAAGTAGCATACATGAGTTTGAACATGCTACCAAGTGAAATACACGGCTATTCAATTACAAATAAAGACTATGAGATTATGCTAGTTGCAGCATTATTGCATGATTATGATCCAGCAATGGGGTCATCTTCGCATTATGATCTGAAATATTCAAGAGTACCTACTGTTGCAAGCACAATGGCAGAAATTAAGAAAAGGAAAATTCATGAGGCGTATTTTCAACTAAGTCCAGATGAATTAAGGAAGTTCTTCAGAAAATACGAATCACCATTTGTTCCTGCTAAGGAATTTGCTACTACACATCCAGAAATGTTAGACGGGAAATCAAATAAGACCGAGAGCAAAATAATTGAGGCGCTGATATGGAGAACAGACTATCCATACAATGAAAATGCGTACAACAATTTTAATCAATTATTAAAGGAAATTGACGTTGAAGAGATTTCTGTAGAAAAGATCAACTTAATTGCTGAGATCCTGTCATTAGCTGATCTATCAGTAACTTATTTGAGTTCAGATCCATTGTTGGCTTGGAACAGGGTGGTAAAATTATATGAGGAGTTAGATTTTCCCATAGTTGAGGCAGTATCAAGAACTGATCGATTCTTGTCATTGTTCTCAGAGGGATCATTGTTTAAAGATATTATTACAAGAAAGAATTTCCCTGAAGCTTTTAGACAAAAATGGAACAACGTTTACCAATTCTTTCACGAAGGAAATCCGTCAAATAAGATAAACAATTTGATTCTTAATGCAAAAACAAAATATGACAAGGTAAACATGGATGCCATGACAATTAATTGTGATTTTTTGATAACTAATGCACTAAAAAATAAGAATGAATATTATATAGCGATAGTAAGAAACAAAGATGAAATAATAAACACCCAGTCAAAATTAGCGGGCCACCAGATTGACAATTTAGAAATTCTGCCAGGTAACAGTGAAAACATACTACCGTTCATTAAAGATAAGGCCGTGGATAATTTCATCATTACTTTATTTTGTGACAAATCCAAAAAAATGATTAACAGAGAAAATATATTAAGAAACTTACTAACCGCGTATAGCTCAAAATTGAGTCAAGAAGGAACAATTCAGATTGTGATAGAAAATGATGTAGAGCTTAAAAGGATAATTCCTTTAATTTCGGAACACGATTACAAAATTACTGAATCAAACGAGATGATTTTGACTAAAGTAAATAATCCAGAGATATTATTTGATAGTAGACCTGTTAAAATCATTACAATTCAAAACCTGTATAAGAATACCAACAACAGGAATTTTAATAGTAATAATTTTGGCAGTTTTGATAATAATGCTTAATTAAAAGAAAAAGAAATAATAACTAAAGAGACTATTTAAGTACAATACAATTTTGGTTTATATTAAAAAATTAGATGTTTTTGGATTTAAATCATTTGGTTCAAAGAATATTTCATTAAATTTTCAAAGAGGTTTAATTGCAGTCACTGGTCCAAATGGATCAGGCAAAAGCAATATCCTTGATGCCATAATATTTGCATTAGGAGAGAACAGCCCTAAAGCACTTCGTGTAGATAAATTTCAATCACTGTTTCATGACAGTGAATCGAGCAATAACTCTAATAAAACAGTAAAAGTCAGTGTAACCTTTGATAATGAAGATCGTGGTATTCCGATAGACGACAATTTGGTTACTATAACAAGGGAAATGTCCGGAGGAAATACAGGAGAAAGCCAATATTACCTAAATAGAAAAAAAGTTTCAAGAAGTAATATTTTGGAGTTAATGGAAATAGTGGTTGCTTCTCCAAACAAGCTAAATATTGTCCAGCAGGGTATGATCACAAGGATATCTGAGCTTAATTCGGAAGACAGGAGAAAAATTATTGAAGATATTATAGGACTGTCATATTTTGATGAAAAAAAAGACCAAGCCTATAAACAACTCGAAGAATCGGATAGAAGATTAGAAATAGCCTTAGCAAAGATGGGTGAGGTAAGAAATAGAATAGATGAACTGGAAGAGGAAAGAAACTACCAACTCAGATACTCACAAATAGAATCAGAAATTAATAGGCTAAAAGCTATCAGACTGTCCGAAAACATCAATAGAAAAGCCAAGAAAATTGCTGAGCTCAAAGAGGAACAAAGAATCAAAGATGAAAAAAATGCAGAGGTATCAAGGAAATTGGTAGAAATAAATAGCCAAATAGAAGAAATCAACAGGGAAAAAGAACAGTTTCTGATTCAAGCAAATGCCTCGACCAAAGTGAAAGGAGAACATGAAAAAAGAATCTCTGTTACAAACTTTGAGTATCAGAGAAATAGATCTATAATAAAAGAGACAGAGTTTCATTATAACCAATTAGTACAAAAAGAACGAACAGACCGCTCTGAAGTAGAAATCCTACAAAATAAAATAAACGAACTTGATGAACAGATAATTAATTCAAAATCAGAAATTGATACTCTAGAAGATATTCTGAATGAATTACGCATGAAACTTGATGTAAAGAATTCACAAATTAACGAAATAAAAATATCGAATTCAGATGAAATCAATATCAAGAATTTCTTATCTAAAAGGATCGGTAAATTGATACCCATTAAGAGCAAAGTTGAGATAAATACTGTCAGAGCAGAAGAGAATATAAAGAATTATTCTTCCAAAATAAGAGAAAACGATATTCAATTACTTAGTCTACTTACAAAAAATAGTCAAATCGAAGAAATAGTAAATGTTTCACGTTTAAAGATTAATGACATGAATATCGAATTAAACAATCTAAATATCGAAAAAGAAAACTTAGAGAAGAGACATCTAAAGCTATCAAGAGAGACAAATGCTTCAAAGAATGTCTTGGAAAATGCAGAAAAAGTGATAATAAAATATGATGAGAAAATTAAAATTGCTAAGGATAGCTTGGTAGAAGATTACGCAATTGCAACCTTATCCAAGGATTTTAAAGAACTTGGAGTTATAGGATATGTTTTTAATTTGCTGTCATGGAATGAAAAATATCAAAAGGCCATTATTGCATCCGGAAATGAATGGATGAAAGCGATTGTGGTAAAAGATATTAAAAGCATGATCATTCTCGCTGAATTTGCAAAAAACCGAGATATACATTTTCTTAAAATCATTCCACAAGAACTGCTAGTTGGTGATAAAATAAATATGATTGAAGACAACCCATCAATCCTTGGAATTCTTTCAGATTTTGTAAGTAGCAAAATACCGAATTTGGCTGAATTTTTATTTGGAAACATAGTATTAGCAAAGAATCCATTGACAGCATATTTGCTATCTAATAAAGGACTAAAAGCTGTATCTGTTACCGGTGAAATATTTTTTCCGGATTTGTCATTGATGCAGTTTGACTATGGATCAAAGATTGCGGATATCACTAAAGATTTGTTACTGTCAGATTCCATTGAAAATTTAAAGAGTAATATTCATAAGTTAAAGTTACTTATCAGAGAACGAAATCAAGAAGTAAATAATCTTGGCAGTACAAAGTCAACCAAAGAAAAGGAGCTAGAAAGATATAATTTGGAGAAGTCTAATATCATGAGAAAAATAGAGGAAGCAGAAGGTACATTATCTTTAAATCGCAAAAATATGATCCAACTATTTGGGATAAATAATAGTCACAGTAATCATATTGAAAAAACATTTTCTGAATTCAAACATTTTGAAAGAAGATTAAAGATCATTACAAATAGCATTGACAAAATCGATTTAGAAAGAAAGAGAATAGAGGAAAGAATTGATCAGAAAGGATTAGAGAGAATAGAGGAAGAAAAAAACAAAATTGCTATTGAGATTGATCATAACAACAACAAGCTAAATCAACTCAAATTAATGCATTCTATGGCGAAAAATAATTTAGAAAACACCACACGTTTACAAAAAAAAATGATCGGTGAGATAGAGAATATCCAACTGGAAAAAACTGAAAAAAAAAGAGTTCTCGAGACGGCTGTAAGTGAAGGACAAAAGATCGAAGAAGAGATGAAAATCTTAAGACAAAAAGAAGACGAAATGATTCAGTCAACCAGTTTGATTTATACAAAAATACAAGAATATGAAAAATTGGCTAGAGGGCTTGCCGAACAAGAAAAAAGAATCAACAAAGAATCTAATCAGCTAGACAAAGATTTGGGATTTCTACGAAAAGACATTGTTGACTTGGAGAATCAATCCTCAGATCTAAATAATGAGCTTTTAAGATTGGGCCACAAATCTTTGTTAGAAAGTTTCAATGTAGATGAACTTTATCACGGATTAAAGGAAGAATATGAAAAAATCAAAGAAAATGTAAACTTTAGAGCTGATGAAACATATCAGGAAATCATAGATGGATATAGAGGTCTGTCAGATAAAAGAAATCAACTTGAAGAAGAAAGAAACTCGATAGTTAAATTCATCGAAGAGATTGCAAAGGAAAAAGAAAATCAGTTTACAGAGGCATTTAGAAAAGTGGATGACGATATAAGAAAAACATTTTCTGATATTACCGGAGGTAATGCATGGTTGGAATTAGAAGACCCAGAGAATATTTTTTCAGGTGGAATTTTGTTGATGGTACAATTTCCTAACAAACCTGCAAGAGAATCCACTTCATTATCCGGAGGCGAAAAAACCATGGCAGCGATAGTGTTTTTGTTGGCTTTGCAATCACTCAAACCATCTCCATTCTATTTAATGGACGAAGTGGATGCTCACCTTGATGCCCAAAATACAGACAGATTATCAAAAATACTTTTACTTAGATCTGTGAACAATCAAATAATAATGGTCACTCTCAAGGATTCTACAGTTGCAAAATCGGATCTCATTTTTGGGGTCTACCCAAGAAATGGAATATCTCAAGTGGTAAAGTATAATCATCCAAGTAAGGTAAAGCTAGAGGCTCAGTAACTTTTAATCATTTAATAGACGATAGTAAAGTATGAATACAAATTTTATTGCTTGAAATTTGATTTGGAAATATTGTGGTTAAATCATAGGAAAATATCATTTTAATTCAATTTAACATCAAGCGACATTTTTATAGTAAAAACAAGAAACAGAATGTTTTTTGTTTATATGAAATTGTTTTATGTCTTGAGTGCATTCTTGAGTAGATACTTTACATCTATTGTAAAATTTGCATCCTCTCGATGGAAAACTAGTTACATTGGGTTCCAAATAGCCTTTATAAAATTTGGATTGAGTAAGGTTATACGAAACTGCATCTAGTAACATAAGGGTATATGGATGTAGTGGATTTTGCAATACTTCATCTATATCTCCGTATTCTATTATATTTCCTGCATACATTATACCAATTCTATCACCTATAAATCGTGATGTTGCAAGGTCGTGAGTTATATAAATAATAGAGATATTTAGTGATTTTCTCAAATCATTTATCAACGAGAGTATTTCAGCTCTAACGGAAATATCTAGCATCGATACTGGCTCATCTGCTATAATCAATTTTGGATCTTTCACGATAGATCTAGCTATTGAAACACGTTGTCTTTGACCACCGGAAAGCAATGTTGGATATTTGTCCAAAATCTCATCCACAGGTTCAAGTCTAACTCTACTTAATGCAGTTCGTACTTTTTCCTCCTTTTCACTTCTATTTAGACCCTTCCCATGTATTTTCAGAGGTTCCATTACAATATCTCTAATCTTCATATGCGGATTAAGAGAACTATATGGATCTTGGTGAATCATTTGTACCAAAGAGTAATAATTTTTTCTCTTCTTCAAAATTTGTATATCTTCCCCTTCAAAATATATGGCACCGTGGTCAGGTGTCAATGCACCCATGATTAGTTTTGCCAAAGTAGTCTTTCCGGAACCAGATTCGCCAGCTAATACTAGTACTTCTCCTTTGTTAACTTCCAAAGAAACATCATCTATAACCTTTTTATTTGATTTGACTTTGGAAAAGAGATTTGATAAATTATTTTGAACAGGAAAACTCTTGCTAACATTCCTGAGGAGAAGAAAAGGCGCCATGGATGAATTACTGCTTTTTGTTATTTATAATAATGCTCAACGGAAGAGGAGATCGATACATGGTACTAATTTTGTATTACGGGATAAATTTTGAAAAAGGCAAACGGAGATCTCAAGAAGGTAAGGTATGTCCATTCTCTCAAATTTACCCGGTTGTGATATATTATAGACATTCACAATGCAAATGTGCTAATGCGTAGCTGGTAGAATCGATTTTAGTAGTTTTCGTACTATTTTTGCAAGTACCATATTCACAAACATCAAAAAAAGATATTCAGCATAATGATAACTTTTACAAATCTTACATCTTGAATAGATGTCTGAAAAAATAATAGAAACAAGCTCCTTTTCATTTAACAAGAGTTTTTTTAACATCTTATAAAATTTCGGATAAAGTGATCTGACAAGCTCCTTGTTATCCTTTGCAAATGTTAGAAAAGGATAATTTTCGTAAGCAAGTATTTTAACATTAGACTTGTAGTATTTTTCCAATGTGCCTTTAACTTGTTTAGTCCTCTTGATACTTATAAGATCGTTTTTCTTCAACATTGATATATGATGTCTTAACGTAGTCATTGCGATATCGAATTTCGCTTTTTTCAATAATTCAAATAACTCCCTAGTTGAAAGACTTTTGTGGTATAAAAAATCTAAAATTTTTAGTCTATGTGGATCGCTTAGGCATTTTGCAATATTTTCATTCATCATGATGGCAATTAATGGTCCTTCATGGGTCAAGGTTTTTTGCATGTTTAATTTTTTTTTTTCAAATTAATTAATCTTGGCTATCGAATGTGGTAATAGTTATTTATTATGCAAATATGAAAAAAATACAATGAGTAATAATAAATGCGTATTTTGTGAAATAATAAAAGGAACAATAAAGTCTCGGAAAATACACGAAACAGAGCATTCAATAGGAATCTTAGACGCATTTCCTCTGAAAGAAGGTCATTGTTTGGTGATTTCAAAATCCCACAAATCTAAAATCCAGGATTTGAGCCCACAAGAGAATAATGATATTTTTAGTAATCTTCATTTTTTAACAGAAAAAATAGAAAGGGCAATGGAAGCCAGTTCGGCATTAATTAGTATTCACAATGGCAAGGATGCTGGTCAAGAAATCCCACACTTTCATATTCATATTATTCCAGCTTCACAGTCTAGAAAAAACAGGCCGATTCACTCATTATTTGACAAGAAAGATATTAAATCAGAGGAGCTCGACGAAAATTGGAGAAAAATAACTGCAGAGATACAATCAAGTTAAATAAAACTTGATAACAGAAGAGGTAGTTCATTTACAGAACCTATAGTAAACTTTGGATATTCATTTTCATTTAATGGTGTTTGAATCTTATACAAGGAATCTAAAGTACGAATGGTCATCATTCCAAGTTCATTAGCTGGTAAAATATCAATATCGAGTCTATCGCCAACCATTATACAATCATTAATGTTAGATTTAGATTCAACTAAAGCCTTTTGAAAAATTTTATGATCTGGTTTACGGATGCCTATATTCTCTGATAAACAGACAATTTCAAAATACTTGTCCAAGCCATGCTGTATTAACAAATTCGCAGATCCGGATGAATTATTACTTATAATACCTAATGAAAAATCTTTAGAAAGTTGTGGTATGATTTCCTGAACATCTTTGAATAAGTTGACTAGCTTCCTCTTGTTTTTTAATAAATCATCTTTCAATCTTTCATTAATTGTGATGTCATATCCAATTGGCAGAGTTAATCTAGCCATTAAAGACACCAGCTCCATAAATCCTGAAGATCCAAACTTTCTTTCTAGGATCAGATTATTACGCAAAGCAATGTAATTCCTGTGATCTATTCTTGCACCATAATCATTTAACGTCATAAACAAAAGATTGTCAAAATAGGACACATAGTTCCATTCATCAATTAGCGTCTGTCCCAGGTCAAAAAAGATGAATGGTTTATCCATGTGTTTATAAATTTGCAGGTCACTAACTATTTATCGTTTGGACTCTATAATCATACACGTTTATCACTGATGTTTAACTTCAAATAATTTCTATAGGCGATAATATTATAATAATTATTTAATAAAATAGAGGTAATAATATTAATTACATATAAAACTACCGTATAGTTTATAATTTCTTTATTAAATATCTTATATAGTAGATCAATGAAGATAGATTGAAGATATATGGCACAAATGCCAGCATTAATTCCAAAGGAAGTAGAAATTCAAAGACTGAAAAAGATCTACTTAATGGTCATCATGCTAGGATCTATTGCTGCATCAGTAGAAGTTGATAACTTTGTTGATGGATCACTTCATCAAACAGCAATCAGAGACAGTGCATTCACACCTGCTCACTGGTGGTTATACAGCCACTTTATTGCATTACCATTAGGTTGGGGATTTGTAGCAATGTACGACAGAAGAGTACCAGTTTTAAGAGGACCAAACAATTCAATGAACACAGGTCTGAAGATAACCATTATCGGTTATTTGGCAACCATGTTCACAATTGGTATCAACGAAATGTGGCACTTCTGGTTTGTAGAAGAAATATTCTCAGTACCTAACCACTGGATGTTCAACATGGGTGTAGTCGTAGCTTTCATGGGTGCATTAGCCTATGTAGTTAGAGTATACGCACGTTTGGTGGAGCTTGGTGCGGAAACGCCTGCCAGAAATCCATACGTAGCAGAAATGTACAAACTAGCATTAGAAGGAAAACTCTACAGCAGATCAGTTCCTTAAATTTTTTTTTGTTTTTGTTCTAGTTCACTTTAATATCAATAGTTTTTAATTTTAGTTTTAATTATTTTTTGTTTTTGTTTTTGTTTTTGTTTTTACTTTTCTTTTAAATAATATAAATCAAATAGCAGATATCAAAAATCAATGTATCAGGATAACGTATTTGCAGTATTATATTATTAACGGCTGTTATCATCATTATTAATAATCCAGATCTTATGGCAGAGATAAATTACACGTCAAATTACCCAAACAAATTCCCTACACTTGTCCAAATAATTTCTTTGTCCAAAATTCGAGTTTGTGTTGATTCATCTCAACAATTTTTATGCCACCCTCTTCTAAAATCTGTGTTCCATCCTCTGAATACTTTGATAAAATTACAACTCGATCTATTCCTACAGTAATCGCCATCTTGCTACATTCTATGCAAGGTGAGAGAGTAGAATATAGAGTAGCATTTCTTGTACTTCCAGCATTCCCAAACATAACACACTGCATAATAGCATTAGCCTCGGCATGAACACAAATGCATCTTTCTAATCCCTCCCCGGATTTTATGGAGCCCTTTACACGGTCAGAACATCGTTTGCATCCCCCTTCATAACAATTGAGAAATCCAGAAGGAGTTCCATTATAGCCAGTAGATATTTGCCTATTGTTTTTTACAATTACTGCCCCAATTTGCCGGGTTAAGCAATTTGATCTTAATTTAGCCAAGATAGCTTGTATCATAAAATAGGCATCCCAATTAGGTCGCTCGAACCCATCCCCTGACTCACTCATTAATTCTATAATGAGCCACTAATCAATATAAAACAGTTCAGAGCTAGAAGGTTGTCATCATTACTGCAAAAAAAATATCAAATTTCATATATAAAAATATAATGAATAGACCTCTTATTGTTTGGAATTTTATCAGAATTAGTATTAAAGTCCGTGGCTTCAATTTCACGATCTTGAGATTTTATCGAGAACAATTATGAGATATTTTCACTCGAATTAAAACAATATAAAGAGTATAAAAAAACAAGTCAAATTGATAGGAACTATATAACTTACTTTTTTTATTATTTTTTACTTCCTCCTATCTTAAACATCTTTGTATTACATACAGTACATATTCCTTGAGTTGCAGGTCGTCCATTCTTCATGGTTACCTGTTTTTCATCTTTCATTTCTCTTTTTGCTTTGCATTTAACACAATATCCTTCCATCTGATTAACCTTCTGCATGAGTAGATAAAATACATGTAGTATAAAATTATTGTTATAATTACCTTAATAATAAGCACTAAAATTTACCATTTGACAAGATTACGATATTTTATATAAGTAATAATTACAAAAAAAACTATGTTGAAAGGAAAAGAGGCTCAAGATAATATTTTAAAATTAATTAAAGAACATCATAATTGGTTTAATAGCTCCATTCCACTCATAGCTAGTGAAAACATTCCTAGTCCTGCAGTAAGAGAGGCAGTAGCTTCAGATTTTGGAAATAGATATGCAGAAGGCTGGCCGGGAGAAAGAGTATACGCAGGTTGTACATATATTGATCAGGTTGAGAATATTTGCAATGATTTGGCCAAATTAGTATTTAAAGCAGAGTTTGCAGATTGCAGAGCTACTTCAGGAGTGGTGGCAAATTTAGCAATCTATTCAGCTTTCTCAAATCCTGGAGATACAATGATAGCATCTTCAATTCCTACTGGAGGACACATTTCTCATGGAAAGAAAGAGCACTCTGGAACTGCGGGATTGGTACATGGTTTGACTATTGAACATTTTCCCTTTTCCAAAGAAAACATGACTATAGACGTTGAAGAAACAAAAAAGAAAATAGACACTCTCATCAATAATGGAAGACCCCCCAAAATAGCCATGTTTGGTGGAAGCCTTTTTCTGTTTCCCCATCCTGTAAAGGAATTATCGGATTACCTTCATGAAAAGAATATCTACATCAATTATGATGGGGCTCATGTTGCTGGATTGATTGCAGGCGGACAATTTCAAGATCCTCTACGAGAAGGGGCTGATTCCATGACCATGAGTTCTCACAAAACATTGTGGGGGCCCCAAGGAGGCATAATAGTTTCTGTCGAGAAATACGCTGAACCAATTAAAAAAGCCATATTTCCTGGAAATACCAGCAGTCATCATCTTCATCATGTAGCTGGAAAAGCTATAGCTTTAGCAGAGGCCTTAGAATTTGCAGAGGAATATGCAAAACAAGTAATAAAGAATGCCAAGATGTTGGCATATTCATTGGCAAATTACGGCTTTAAAGTATTGGGCGAAAAACGTGGATACACAGAATCCCATCAATTAGCTGTAGATGTGTCTAACTACGGTGATGGAGGAAATATTGAAAAGGATCTAGAAAAATGCAATATAATATTAAACAGACAGTTATTGCCTGGCGATATAAAAGAAGGTAGAAATTACTTCCATCCAAGCGGAGTTAGAATAGGAGTTCCAGAAGTAACCCGACTAGGAATGAAAGAAAACGAAATGCAAGAAATAGCAACCTTCATTAAAAAGGTAGTTATTGATAAAAAAGATCCATCTAAAGTTTTGAAGGAAGTAGTGGAGTTTAAGAAAAACTTCCAAAAGGTACATTTTGCTTTCGATAATGATACAGAAGCTTATCAATATATCCAATTAGTAGGCACTAAAGGCTAAAGAAAAATTCAAATCCTTTTCCATTTCAAACAAATAACATTTTTGGAAGATATACTAGTAGATAGTCAAGCCTAATTTTGTAGAAAATATAAATACATGAGGAATTAAACAAAAATTTCTACACATGATTTATATATTATAGAAGATCAAATACCACTGCAAAAAAATATGCCAATCGATCCAGATTTTCCAAACAATCATCAAGTAATTGGAAAGATAAAAAGCTCAGACGGTGAACATTTCCATTATAGATGGGGTCCAGGTTCACTAAAAGAAGCTGCAGAAAACCCAGAAGTCAAAGAAGCATTCGAGGCAAGAGGAGAAGAGATAGGTCCTTTAGGTGTAAGTGGAACAATGGTTGCAGTCGACTGGGACTCATGTGTAGCAGATGGAGCATGTATTGAAGCATGTCCTGTACAAGTCTTCCAATGGTATAGAACTGAGCATGATGTGCCAGCTAAAGAAGCAATTAATGTAGATTTCGAAGGTACTGGTTCTTCAGAAAAAGAAGAAAGAAAAGATTATACCGATAAAGCAGATCCAATCAGAGAACATGATTGTATCTGGTGTATGGCGTGTGTATCTGTTTGTCCTCCTCAAGCAATTAAGGTAGACCAATCTGCACTCGAATTCCATGAAAAGGCATCAGGAACATTCAATGAAGAATTGTCAAAAGGTAGTGCACCACCACCGCACGCTCACTAATATTTTTTTAGCCTAACACAAAAAAAGACATAGCGTACATACTTATATACTCATTTACAATAATTACAAATATTACAAATAAGCTACAAGAATTATTCTGATTTCATAGTAAAACTCTCAATATACTGCAATTATAATTAGTCTTAAAGCTAAAATTACCAAATCATCCATGATTCTATTGTTTTTACGAATGAATTTAAAATAAACCTACAGTCTGCAGAAATGCTTGAAGGCTTCACATCTAGCAATTCACCTATACATTGAACAAATATAATCAAAGGAGAAGAAAATGACTCCAATTTGGTCCAATCATCGCCACATTGTTCCAAAATAAAATCCATCTTTTGATTATAAGTTTTAGAAATCAATTGCGTCACCTTGTCTGATTCGGAACTTGAAATATTGTGGAAAAATAAGATAGATTTGAGATTTTCTAAATTTACGGCAAATGAATCAACATAATGGCTTTTAATTGATTTGGGTGTACGAGTCAAAGTTAACTAGGATCCTTCTTTAAGGAATTGTTCTAATTTATTCTTTAAATAATCACTAATCTTACTACCATCTACCTTTCCTCTTAAAATAGCCATGCTTTTGCCCATAAGGACTCCTAAAGAATTATCTCCTTTTTCTCTAATTGTTTTAATATTTTCATCAAACACCTTGTCCAATATAGAATACATTTCGGAATCGTTCATTTTAGTTAGATTTAGAGAATCAATAGCTTCCTGTACAGATTTAGATTCGTTTTTCATTAACTTTTCAAAAATCAGAATCACCGATTCTTTAGCAATCAAGCCTTTTTCGAGTCTTTCAAAGATGTCGACTATCATTTCATTAGTCATTAGACTCTTATCAAGATTATTTCGAGATAGACTTACAATATCCTCGGTCAATTTTGAAGCAATAAATGTTGGCGATATGGAAGAGACTGATGTCTGAGAGTTTGAATTAACTATGATTTCAAACAAGTCGTAATAGTCAGAATCGAATATCTGTTCTGATAGTTTTTTATTTAAACCATATTTTTGCATAATCCTTTTGATCAGCTCATTCCAAGCAATGGGTGTCTTCTCTTTCAAATTATTAATGATTTTAGCATCAATAGGAATAGGCATTATATCAGTTTCAGGATACATTCGAGACGAACCAGGTCTTGGTCTGGAAAAAACAGTAGTACCATCGTTGGTAACTGAACGCGTTTCTGCTTGAACACCTTCCTTAAACAGAATTATCCTATTAATTAGTGGATCTATAACATTATTTATTTTATTTTTATTACCTCCAATTAGAATAAAAGCTGAATCATCCTTCGAAGATATGTCAAGCAATTTCTCAATGCTTTTTATGTCATCATCCGTAATACCATAATTAGGCAATTCATCTGAATGAAATAGACCTCCAAAGCCAAAGAACCTAACAAATTCTCCTAATTCTTTTCCCATTCTAATACCCTTAACTGGTTCATATCCAATTAATCCTCTTAGTCTATTGAATCTGATACATTGAATGACAGGATCAGATTCTTTTAGTATTTTTTTAATAACATTTGAATGCGATTTTGAAAAAATATGTGTAACATCAACAATTTTGTCGCCAAAAAGCGAATCATCAATATTCCTTTTTTTTAATTCTTCTGCAATCTTTATCATACCATACTGTCTTTTTGTCTCATAATCTAACACTTTTACTAGATGAGTCAATTGCTGCACCCCTTTGACTTCTACGACTTGGCCACCATTGACAGAGATATTCACATCTTGTCTTATACTGCCAATTCCCCTTGTTACCTTCTTACTACTACGAAGTAATCGACCGAGGGTAAGCGCAACATTTACGATTTCATCTGGTGTACCAGAGATGGGTTCTAATGCTATTTCTACTAGCGGAATTCCAAGGCGATCGAGACCATATTCTTTTTGTTTGGAACTGGTTGAGATTAACTTGGCAGCATCTTCCTCTAAACAAATAGCTTGGACTCCCACGTTCTTAAAATTCTCCACTTCCAAATATCCACCGGTTGAAACCAACATTGTTCGTTGAAAGCCACTTACGTTAGATCCATCGATGACCAGTTTTCTCATCACATGTATTTCGTCGACGATATTAGAATGAAGAGCAAGGGAAAATAACAATGCAGTCTCTAGCCCATCCCTATTTACGTTGTGTGGTGGCTCTTCATCAGCTTCTACCAAACAACTATACCCTATCTTTGAGTAGTATTTGATTGAACTCATTTTTGCGTGTTCAAATAGTGCTGCCCTATCAAAATCACCCAGCTCACTCCTTGTGGGTCTCAAAACACGGATGAAATGAAAATCATATTCATCATCTGAACCTTTGCTGCTGCAGTCACAAAACAATTTTGACAAAGTCTTTAATTGTTGATGTATTTCAAATCCCACTTTTACATTTAAGTTATCTAGTTCTAAACTCATAGTTTATTCCTCTCACTCACTCTTCAACGACACTAACGGTAAAGCAGTAGACATTTCATATGCGTAGTCGACTGTCATTATCCTGATGAAATCCGAAGGACCTGAGCTATTGTGCAATGCCCACATGGCTTTGACAACTGCTGTTTCGGGTCCCATGTTAGAAAGCGGTATCACCCCTAAACCCAATAGATCGCGCCCAGTATCATAAACAGTCATTTGTACCCTTCCAAAAATACACTGGGATGTCATAAAAACAAAGATCCCACAATTTATTAATTTTGATATTATGGGAAAGCAAGCTTTGTTTATGTGTCCTAATCCGGTACCTTCTAGGATAATTACCTTGTAATCTAAGTTCAAAAATGCCTCAAGAAATGAAGGATTAAGACCGGGATAAAATTTAAGGAGAAACACTTTATCATCAAAAGTTGTTCTTGGTGCAAAATTCTTTAAAGTTTCCTTGCGTTTTATGAGATCTTTGTGTAAAATATCATTATATTTTATTTCACCCTTTTGATCAATTAAAGCAAAAGGAAGTGAGTCAAGTGATTTGAATGCATCACGTTTACTTGTGTGATTTTTTCGCACTCTAGTTCCCAAATGACACGCAATAACTTCATCGGAAGTATTATGGTGCATGCAGACAAAGATTCCAGAATATTTTGAGTCTTTAATAAAGCGAATTGCACCCACTAAGTTACTAAAGGCATCAGATGAAGGCCTATCTGAAGAACGCTGAGAGCCAACTAAAATAACGGGAATTGGTATGTTCTTAAGAGCAAAACTTAGAGCTGAAGAAGTATAATGCAAAGTATCAGTTCCGTGTGAAATAATAATACCATCAAAATGTTCTTTTGTAACTGCCTGTGAAATACGCTGTGCTATAATTGTCCAATGATCTGGAGTTATATTTTCACTATATTCATTCAATAAAAATTCTGGGTAAATATAGCCATGGTTTTCTAATTCTGGAAAGGCGCCATATAATTCTGATGCGCTCAATAGAGATGTCACTCCCCCAGTTCTATAATCAATCTTACTTGCTATTGTACCACCTGTGCTAATCAATAGTATTCTAGGTAACGTTTTAGAATGAGGTTTGGATTCAATTCTGTCAAAGATATATCGATTTTGCTTGGAAGAAGTTGATTGTAAAGATATCCCCTGATATGAGATAGAATTAGACATATCAGAAAGATTTTGAATCTGTGGATTTGGGCTCAACTTGTTAGTTGATGAATTAATTTGTATTGCCTCAATTTTTTCAATATGATTGATATCTATACCTATATTATAACCACTCTTTAATTTTAACACAATGTATTTGTCACTAAAAGTTTCGTATCGAGGTAAAATAATTCCAGAAAACCCTTCTTTACTTGTGATAATCCGTACCTCATCGCCCACACAGACTTTAAATTTTTCTAATAATTTTTGAGAATTTTGACTATACTCTTCAGATTTTTTTGTATTATTCAAATCCATGTTTCAACCCTTTCTGTCAATTATAGAACTATCAGGTTAGAAAATATATAGTTAGATACACCATTGCTGTTTTTTTGAGTATATGTATTAATAATCTATATTTCCATTACTTGACTAACATATTTCCAACCATCCAACGATGAAAGAGGTGATTAAATTCAAAAAAAATTCGAAATGCTAAACACAATATCAATGACCCTCTAAAAAAAATAATCAAAATTTTGTATTGTATATCTAAGGACAAAGTCCTGAATTTATGAATTTTTCATCTTCCAGTTAAATACAGTGCTTCGCTCTTGCGATGAATCTCTTATGAATAAGAAATAATCACAGTAGGAGTCAATACTCTTTTATTCAGCAGCATTGTCACGTGGGTTGTGTTATCAGTAATATCTTTTAAAGGTTTTCTTAAATTGTTTAAGGCAGGAATAAACTTTACAATATTTGGAACTAAAAACTTTACATCGATTTTCTCAAATGTTACCTAAATCTCCTATAATAGTACCAGTATGTGGATTTAGAAATTTAACCTCATTATACCAAGGAATACCATAACCAGTTTAATTTTCAATATATGATGGAAATTAGCATATAATAGAACGGTATGATTTTCTTTTCCCCCTTTTTTCGCATAGTCAAACCCTCTTTTAGAGAAGATGAGGTCATTTAACATGATCTGACGGTCAAGTTTGTATACAATATAAGTATTATTACTACCATTACCATTATTCTCTGAGCAACTAAGCCTAAACAGCATTGAAAGATATTCGCTTTATTTATATATTAAATCGAGACATTATGAAAACATACTTATTTAAAATGTTGAATTATCTACACTTTTTTGACAAAAAATTAAACGGAATTATGGTATTTCATCCTGGAATGATTTTGATTCGATTAATTCTTGAATTTCTTCATTCATCTTTAAGAATCGGATACCTTTTTCTGTGGTTCTATATTTACCGTCAGGACCTAAAGAAAGCAAATTATTCTCTAATAGAATAGGCAAATATTCTTTAATTTGGGCATACGAAAGAAAAGCCTTGTACATTATTTTGGTTTTTGAAATGCCCCCATTTGCAGCATTTAGAATGTTAGAAATTATTTCGGTCCTATTCCGATATTTCACACAATATTATAGAAGATTGTAATATATAACTTGTATTATTGATTATACTATATTAATATACCATAACCAGCGCTTGGAATAACGGACCTATCTTACAATTTCATAACATGTGAATTCATATAATTATTATTTGCAATTGATATATTGAAAACCTGAGACTGATAATGAAGTTGACCAATGACATGGAATTTGAAGCTATTATATTTGATATCGATGGTGTTTTGGTTGACGTAAGGAAATCATATAATGGAGCCATTATAAAGACAGTACAGATAATACTTCAAGAGGTATTTGAGATTAACAATTCTACTGATTATCCATTTGAGGTTATGATTTCAAAACTTCGGAACACGGGAGGATTCAATAATGATATTGATACTACTTATGCCATTATTCTAATTTTGCTATACTGTGTTCTCATAAAAAAAATGGACTCTAATAAGACTATAGAAATGTTTGAAGATATAATAAAAAAACTAGATGAAAAAGGAAAGGATTCATTAGAGAAGGAACTTGAAAGAGACTCAGACATACAAAGTATAAGAGAAAAATTAAATTATCCGTATGGCACTGAAGACTTAATTTCAAGTCGTTTTAACGAAATTTTTTATGGATCAAAGCTCTTTAAAGAACAGTTTAAGAAAGAGCCAATGCGTTACTTTGATAATCCTCTAATATACAATGATATTGTGATAATTAATGAAGAGACAATAAGATTATTGTCGCAGGCATTCAGCGGCAATTTGGGTCTCATTTCCGGACGAAGCAAAGTAGCTTCTTATTTTACACTGGGAAAGCTTATAAAATACTTTAATGAGGATGCGTGTGTATTCTTAGAAGATGAAAAGAGAGAACATTCCAAGCCGAACACCTTTTCTTTACACAGGGTTTTTGATAAATTAAATTTGAAAAATGCATTATATGTTGGAGACTCAATGGCGGATTTATTAATGGTTGAAAATTTCAGAGAGGAAACAAACAAGGACAGGATATTCTTTTGTGGAATATACGGAGAAGGCGATGAGATCAATAAAAGTATAAAAAAAGATAAAATTGTGCGAAATGATGGAATTACAGATATTATTAATAATAGTCAAATAAAGATTAACAGAAGTGATATGAACATCACTACTACTTCTTCGTCTGCCAATACAAAGAATATTCATAAATCGTTTCTGATACAAAATAAAAATAGACTATCACTTCTCCGAAAGAAACTGTTTGAGTCAAAAAACGCAGATATTGTCATAGAAAATGTGAATGATTTACCAAATATATTAAATATTACAAAAAATTAAAAGCACATAGTGATTATAGAGGATCATCAGCGCACGTGTGAAATTGAAAGAAAGACTAAAGAGGTCAGCATCTTGGCTAAAATCAATTTAGATGGAAACGGTAATTCGGATGTGACGACGGGAATTGATTTTTTAGATCACATAATAGTTTCATTTTCAAAACACAGCAAAATTGATCTTGAATTAAATGCAAAAAGTGAAGATGGTATAAAGCATCACCTGATAGAAGATACTGGCATTGTGTTAGGACAAGCTATCGATAAAGCACTGGGTAAGCGAGAAAACATAAATCGATTTGGAAATGCGGTCATTCCGATGGATGAATCTATGTCAAGTGTAGCTGTAGACCTGATAAAAAGACAGCATAATCACATTGATATCAAGCTAGAACGAGAAAACATAGAGAATATCTCCCAGGAGGACATTATTCATTTTTTTCAATCATTTGGTAGCAATCTGAACTGCTGTTTGCACATTAATGTAGAATATGGTTCAAACGACCATCACAAAATTGAATCGGCGATAAAAGCAACCGCAGTTGCATTAAGAAATGCAATAAGAATAGATCCTACTAGCAAGGAAGAGCCCACTACCAAAGGAATGATGTAAGATATGGTAAAAATTTGTATTTTTGATTATGGGGCTGGAAATATTTACAGTCTTCAATCATCTTTGCAGAGAAATGGAGCTAAGGTATCGATAATTAATGATTTTGATCAAGAAGCAGAGGATGCTGACGGAATAGTATTACCTGGAGTAGGAAATTTTGATCCAGCAATTATTTCAATAAATAAATGTAAATCAGGTTTTTCAAAATTCTTGAGAAGTAACATTCCTATATTAGGAATATGTTTAGGAATGGAAATGTTATTTGAGAAAAGTGAAGAGGGCAAATTAGCAGGGTTAGATATAATAAAAGGACAAGTATTATCACTACCAAAAAGATTGGTAAAAATACCCCACATAGGATGGAATAGTTTAGAAATTATTAATAAGGAAAGCAAACTATTTGAGGGTGTACCAGACAAATCATGGGTATATTTTGTACATTCTTATTATACAGCACCCAAAAATAGTGACATAATAACTTCAGAATCAAACTATGGAATAAATATCCCTGCCTCTATAGAAATTGACAATATTTATTGTACACAATTTCATCCAGAGAAATCAAGTACTGTAGGTGAAAAAATGATCCAAAACTTTGTAAAGATTTGTAAAAGATCAAAATGAAGAGCATAGCAGCAATTGATTTGTTTGATGGCCAAGTTGTAAGACTGGTAAATGGTAAATTAGAGAACAAGACGATATACGAGGACAATCCTTTGGAGATAGCAAAAAGGTGGGAGTCTGAAGGAGTTGATATGCTGCATCTGGTAGACTTAAATGCGGCATTAAATGTAGGAAAAAGCAATAGTGAAATAATCTCAAAAATTATTGACTCTATAAATATTCCAATACAGGTTGCTGGTGGAATCAGAACAATAAACAGCATTAACAAGTTTTTGGACATTAAAAAGCCGATTAAAGTAGTCATAGGAACATTTGCTTTCAAGCAACCTGAAATAATACAAAAAATTTCTAAAAAGAAACTAAATCGAATTATTCTTTCTGTTGATCATAATAAGGAAAATGTAATGATAGCAGGCTGGAAAGAATTCTCAGGTATAAGACTGTTTGATGCGATTCGATTTTATAAAGAATTAGGTATCAAAGAATTCCTTTTGACAAACATTGACAAAGATGGAACCTTGGAGGGTCCAGATATAGAAACATTAGTAAAAATACATAATTCATTCAAGGACATAAGAATAATATCTAGTGGTGGGATCAGTAATATTATTGATGTTTTGAAACTTAGAAATGTTAGTTGTTATGCAGCAATATTGGGAAAAGCATTGTATGATAAGAAATTGAAAATCGAACACGTCCAAGAACTGATCTGATATGGCAGTAGCGAAACGAATCATACCTTGCTTGGATGTCAATAAGGGAAGAGTTGTAAAAGGTATCAATTTTAAAGAATTAAAGGATGCAGGGGATCCCGTAACATTGGCCAAACAATACAGCGACGAGGGAGCCGATGAACTGGTATTTTTAGATATTACTGCAGCAGAGGAACACAGAAAAACAATGAAGGATATTGTAAAAAATGTAGCAAGTGTAATCAACATTCCGTTTACGGTGGGCGGAGGGATCAAAACCTTGGAAGATGCACGTGATTTATTATTAAGTGGTGCAGACAGAGTATCAATCAATACAGCAGCAGTTGTAGAACCCGAATTAATTGAGGAGTTGATGTGTATTTTTGGAAAACAATGTATAGTGGTAGCTTTAGATGTAAAAAGGACTTTTAATAAAAATGGAAAATATATGTTTTCAAAAGATGGAAAAAACTATTGGTTTGAAATTCAAATTTACGGTGGAAAAAAGTCTACAGGTATAGACGCAATTGAATGGTCACAGAAGGTAGAAGCGCTAGGAGCAGGAGAAATTCTTTTAACAAGTATAGATGCAGATGGAACAGAAAACGGGTATGATATAGAATTGATCAATTCAATTTGTGACAAGATAAACATCCCTGTAATTGCTTCGGGAGGTTGTGGCTCTATTGACGACATATTACAAGTATACAAGAATACTGAAGTCGATGCCGCGCTAGCTGCTTCGCTATTTCATTTTAACAAGGCAAAATTAAAAGAAGTGAAAAAATATTTGGCTAAAAACGATGTTCTGGTAAGACCATAGTTATGGATCATTACTAACTAAATCAGGTCTACACGATGTGAATATACAAATGTCATGAATAAATAGATATTCACTGTCGTTGTCTTAAAAAAAATCAACCAAAGAGATGATTTAAATTATTTTAACTAATAGGTAAGACTAAAAAATGGTCATTACATATATACACAGTTAAAAAGATGGAGTCAATTATTAATTATAAACACAGTCATATAAAATAATGTATGAACATTGTTGTAACTAGACCGTCTTGACTATATCAAAAGTGGTAAACTCAGATTCATATTCTTCGTTAAATATTTGTACTCCAGTTACATTAGCATCTGCAGGTCCTTGCTTACACCAATTCAGTATCTTTCCAATGTTAACTTCATTTCCTTCCATTACCGATTCTACTCTACCGTCTGATAGATTTCTAACCCATCCCTTTATATCTAATTCTTGCGCCTTTTGTGCAGTATTTTGACGGTAATATACACCCTGCACTTTTCCGCTAATAAAAATATGAACTCTGCAATTCGTGGTCAAAATAAATTACCTCACCATCTTTGTTTGTAGATAGGTATAATCACATACACAAATAAAATCACGGAATTAATCCGCCTTCTTCAGCAAACAAATCATCATATGAAGTGCCTTTTCTTATTAACTTCATTCCACCGTCAAAAGTCTTCATTAAAACTGGAGGTTTGGTTTGACAATGGAAAGGCATGTTAAAAACAAGAGAATAGGCCCCTACATTGTAAAACAAAACATAGTTACCCACATTCGCGAATGTTAAATCAGACATCTTTGATGTCGGAAAAATATCCAATGTATCACAGAGACGGCCGGCTAGGTGAATATTCTTGCCCGTGAACTGTTTGTTAGTATTTGAAGAATAAAGATGACTGTTATTATGTGTATTTGTTGCCACTTCTTGAGGATATTCTTGTTTAAGTAAGGCACAATCCAATAATAAATGGTATCCAGTATCAAGGATTACTATTTTATGATCGTTATATTCTTTGGTATTAACTATTTTTGCGATCATTATGGAAGATTCTGCTACGAGGAACCTTCCACTCTCTATCATTAGTGTAAAATCACCATGGTTAGACACCAAATTGTTCAATTTATCTAAATAAATTGCGGCCATTTCCTTTGGAGACGGAACTGGTTCATTATAAAATACAGGTGTACCACCTCCGATATCCAAAGTTTTCAATGAAAAAGTGGGAATTTCTTTCTTTAGCTTGTTTAGCAGGGAATTTAATCGCTCTAATGCATTAATGTAGCACACAAAATTTGTAATTTGTGAGCCCAAGTGAAAATGAAATCCTTCAAATTCCAGCATAGGATTGTCATAAATTGATTTTACGAGATAATAAGCCGAATCGACCTTTCCACCATTTAATGGGACTCCAAATTTCCCATTCCTGTAGGAAGCACGAACTTCTGCTTTTACCCCCACTTCAGGGTTCATTCTAACCATTACTTTTGGTACAATGCCCAAAATGTTTGCAGCCTGTGATAAATTAATCAACCCAAAGTAAGAACTAACTACGATTCTTTTGATTCCATATGAAAGGACTTGTTTGTATTCCTCAAGTTCTTCAGTTACACTAGTATAAATAACATTTTCGGGATCAACCTTTAATTTATGGATAAAGAACAGCTCGCCAAGGCTTGTCAGGTCGAATGTAATTTTATCCTTCATGAATGTCTTTATGATGGATGGATTAAAATTGGCTTTAATTGAATAGACTATTTTTACTTGACCATCAAAATTTTGGTAAGCATCTCTTAATTCTAAAACCTTTTCATGTAAAGTTTGTTCGTCTACTAAATATAATGGCGTCCCATACTCATCAGCTAATTGATTAATTTCCTCGTTTGTAATAAAACGGTTTGTCTTTGATAACGTTACTTTGTTTTGAATAATCTGTACCACATTTTCAACCATTCTTTTTGTGAAATGTATTCAAAGGGACTAAACTTAAAAACATTGCCCCAAAAAATTATTTTCATTTCTTCAGTTATATTATGTAATTTATAAAAACAGACAAGAAAATCAAATAAAAACTATAGGAATATAGTTTTTTTCAAGTAATAAGAAAAATAAAAATTAAAAGAAAATAGAAAAATTATCTATAGTAAGGTACCGTAACCTTTTCTCCTGATTTATTATCTCTTTGGGTCTTTATCTTCTTTACAGCATCCTCAAAATGCTTCATAGTAACATGAGCCTCAGAGGCATGTTTTGCTGCATCTTCAGGATTGCTGTATTTTTGAAGGTACTCGTGTAGCACTAATGAGATAGCAGTATTTGCAACTGCGGACATATCAGCACCACTAAAGCCATCAGTGAGTTCTGCAATTCTGTCAAAGTCGACTACCTCAGAGATCGGCTTTTGGTTCACATGAATTTCTAATATTTTCTTTCGAGTTGCTTTATCAGGTAGTGGGACATAAACAATCTTATCAAACCGACCTGGTCTCAATAATGCAGGGTCTATCATATCCGAGCGGTTAGTTGCAGCGATTATAACTACACTGCTTAGTTCCTGGATACCGTCTAATTCGGTTAAAAGTTGAGAGACCACTCTTTCGGTGACCATGCTATCTCCACCTAAGCCTCTTATAGGAGCAATAGAATCAATTTCATCAAAGAAAACAACGCATGGTGCTGCTTGTCTTGCTCGCCTAAAAATTTCTCTAATTCCTCTCTCTGATTCACCTACCCATTTTGAAAGCAGCTCAGGTCCCTTTACGCTTATGAAGTTGGCTTCAGACTCTGTAGCAACTGCTTTGGCAAGCATTGTTTTTCCTGTACCTGATGGACCATGCATCAAGATTCCTTTTGGATTAGAGTGACCCAATTTGGTATACAAGTCAGGATATCTTAATGGCCACTCCACTGCTTCTTGGAGTTCTCTTTTTACTTCGTCTAACCCACCAATATCTATCCACTCTACATCGGGGGATTCAAGGTACACTTCTCTCATTGCGGAAGGCATTACTTCCTTTATAGCATTTTCAAAGTCATTCATCGTAACAACTAATTTGTTTAATACATCAGGGTTGATTTTCTCCTCTTCAAGATTTAATTCAGGCAGTAATCTTCTTAGACACTTCATAGCAGCCTCTTTACACAGATATTCTAAATCAGCACCAACAAATCCGTGACTTACTGATGCTATTTTTTCCTGGTTTACATCGGAGTCTAATGGCATGTTTCTTGTATGGATTTGAAGGATTTCTAACCTGCCACGTTTGTCTGGAACCTTGATTTCTATTTCTCTGTCGAATCTACCAGGTCTTCTTAATGCTGGGTCTATGGCATTAGGTCTATTTGTGGCTGCAATAACAATAACTTTACCTCTAGCTTCTAAACCATCCATTAGAGATAATAATTGAGATACTACTCTTCTCTCAACTTCGCCTGTTACTTCTTCACGCTTTGGAGTTATAGAATCAATTTCATCTATAAACATTATAGAAGGAGCCTTTTCCTTTGTTTCTTTAAATATTTCTCGTAATCTTGCTTCTGATTCTCCGTAGAATTTACTCATAATTTCTGGGCCCGAGATACTTACAAAATGAGCATTACTTTCATTGGCAACTGCTTTTGCCAATAATGTTTTACCAGTTCCTGGTGGACCATAAAGCAGCACTCCTTTAGGAGCTTCTATACCTAATTTTTCAAATATTTCAGGATGTCTTAGAGGAAGCTCTATCATTTCTCTAACTTTCTGTGCTTCATCTTTTAGTCCGCCAATGTCTTCATAAGTTACTTGTGGTACTCCACGCAGTGTTTCTCCACGTTCAGCAATGTGAAATACGGTTTTTTGTGTAACTAAAACAGCATCTACACCAGGTCCAGGTGTAACACCTATAACTTGAAAAGTAAGTCTACCACCAAAGTACGGTACCATAACGTTGTCACCTTTGATAAGTGGTACACTTTCAAGAGCATCTGCTAGATATCGTTCATCTATTGGTGGAATAGCTTCTAATGGTGCTACAATTACCTTTTCTGCGGGAACTGCTTTAATTTTTCTAACAATTACTGTATCACCAATCGCTACACCGGCATTATTTCTAACTAAACCATCAACTCTAATAATGCCCTTACCCTCATCTGAAGGATAAAGAGGTAAGCATTTTGCAACTGTTCGACGTTTACCCTTAATTTCCACGACATCACCTGTAGATGCGCTTAAAGCGTCCATCGACTCATAATCAATTCTGGCAACACCACGACCAACATCTCGTGTGTATGCTTCAAGCACCTTAAGTGATATGGTGTTTTGGCTCATATTAACAATATTATAATGTCATTAACTACTTATAACCTTATTTTCATTGACTTTTTAATTAAAATCAATAAATCTTGCAATTAGAATATTTTAATGTTAATTTTTGTTTTACAAGCTTAATATTTACAGATTAAAAACAAAAGGCAAGTCTACAACCAAGAATAAATTTAATAGCGGGACTAATCGATCGATATTTAGATTTAATTGGGAAAGAGGACATTAGTACGAAGAAGAGGTAGAGGAGGTAAACAATTTAGAGCAATTATTACAGGAAAAATAGCTCCCGCTAAATATCCTAATTTCGATAGTAACGAGATTCACCATGGCACCGTAATGGATTTGATTCATGAACGAGGTAGAGATGCACCTGTTGCCAAAATTAAATTTGATGATAATAATTATTCTTATGTTCCGGCTACAGAAGGTACAGTAGTAGGAAGTAAAATCGAGATGGGAAATGGTGCAAAGCCTGTGCCCAAAAACATATTAGAAATTGGTGCAATTCCAGATGGAACTTTAGTTTGTAACATAGAAAAGAACTTTGGTGACGGTGGAAAGATGATTAAAGCAGCTGGATCATCAGCAATAGTTTTTTCACACGCAATTGATAGTGTTAAAGTAAAGTTACCTTCAGGAATGATATTAGACATGAATCCCAGGTGCCGCGCAATGATTGGAATTATAGCTGGAGGAGGTAAGGGAGAAAAGCCATTCCTTAAGGCAGGAAATAAGGCAAAGTTTATGCAATCCCGGGGCAGGTTATATCCAGTTGTAAGAGGAATAGCCCAAGCAGCAGTATATCACCCCCACGGTGGAGGTAGACACCAACACATTGGTCATCCCTCTTCAGTTGGCAGAAACACTCCCCCTGGAGCTAAGGTGGGTAACATTTCACCAAGAAAGACAGGAAGAGCAAGAGTAAAGAAAAGACAATAAGGATACAGTCAAAGCTGACTGTTAGCCAGATGGTTGGAGATAGATTTACCGGCAAGTCGTCAAGGACAAAGTATGGATAATCTATCAACAATTATTGATAAAATGGAACTTGCTTTAAGTTCCAACAATTTTTTGCGATTGACCGCTTTAGAGGATCTACATAAGAATGAGAATGGAGATCCATTCAAAATTTTGATAGGAACAATTCTTTCATCTAGGACGAGAGATGAAAACACATCAAAGGCCCTTGTAAAATTATTTAAAAAGTTCAAAGGAGCCAAAGATATATCTAATGCAGAGTTAGATGACATCAAAAAAGAAATATCATCAGTAGGGTTTTATAACGTCAAAGCTGTTCGAGTAAAAGAAGTTTCAAATATAATCCAAAACAAGTTTCAAGGCAAGGTACCCGATACCGAGGAAGAATTATTGAAATTGCCTGGGGTAGGCAGAAAAACTGCAAATTGTGTGCTAGTTTATGCTTTTCAGAAATCAGCTATCCCCGTTGATACCCATGTTCATAGAATTAGTAATAGATTGGGCCTTGTTGATACAAAGATCCCTGCAGAGACCGAAAGGGAGCTAAGCAAGTTTGTGGACAAAAAGGATTGGATTAGGCTAAATTCTGCATTTGTGAGATATGGTCAAAATATTTGTGTGCCAATAAAACCTAAATGCGAATTTTGTAATTTAAGAAAAATTTGCAAATACTACAATTATAATTATGATTATAACCATAGCAACAATCTTAACCTACAAAATAATGAGAAAACAAGTAACACAAAGCAAGATAAAAGGCTACAAAAATAGAGCTTTGGTGTGGCATAGTCAAATATAGAAAATGCTGGATGAGATCCGTTTGACCCATTATCCTCGATGAACCCTGATTAATAGCATCATCTTGTTTTGTATTGTTTTATTTTGTTTTATTTTGCTCTTTATTTACTAGTTTTTTGCAAAAATTTAAAAAATATTTATATATTATAGATGTTATTATTCTGGATCTCTTTTCTTTTTATATATCAAAAATAATAAAATTCCACCAACTCCAACTATCATTCCAAGGGGCATATAGTAAAGGAATGATTTAGAATAATCCCCACTAAGTGTTTGAAATTCCAATGACCCAGCATAGGTAGAGTTAGGCATGGAAGAATCATCTTTCCCATAAACGCTGACGGAGCCAACATCAAAGCCATTCATTCCTAATTTGTCCAAGACTATTCTTTTTCCATTGGTTACAGACAGTCCTTGGACATTTGCATGAGAAACAGTTATCGGACCATCAGTAGACCAACCATCCTGATTGTTTTCATACATTCGCATATATCCAGTTTCATTTGTGTTAACTGATACGATAAATCTCTTTGATTGGTCCCCGTATAGCATCAATTCAACGAATTTCTGACTTGGAGGTCTTTCCTGAATTTTAATAATTGTTTTTGAATCCGGACTATTGTAGTAACTTAGATTATTAAAAATAGAGATGATCCAATTACTTGTTTTTGGTTCGTCAAAAACATATTCTATGGGATGACGTCTATCATTATTAGTATCGTTAAAAGGGATTACAAAATTCTCAGAGTTGTTAGTTTTGACCGTAGTAAAAGCAGTATCATTAGTTGTTGATTGAGAGAATGAATAATTTTGAAAAGCAATGTTAACCAAAGATATGGACAAAACAACGATCAAAAGATAATAACAATATGACAAATTGGAGGAGGAGGAAGAAAAAAATCTTCCAAAATTCATTGGCATGATCCCTTACTTCGTAAATCGATTATATATTTGTAGAATCAGTACATTTGTTAGACTGATTGTATTTTTTACTCTACAAATGGCCGCGGATATGTTAGAATAGTTTGTGAAATCTCAGGTCGCATTAAATGTGATGGTGGTAATTCCCCCACTGAAAACATCTTTCGCATTTTAGTTCCGCTTAATTCCTCTCTGAATTCCTGATCATGCGGACAAGTTCGCTCGTTAAAGTAACCTTGACACTTTTTACAAAAGTAAAAAGCTGGGAAAAATAAGGGCTGGATTTCAAGTTCAGGATACTCTTTAAAGATTTCGTGTGCAGCAAAAGGAGAGTAATAGTTACCAACACCCGCATGGTCTCTGCCGATAATGATATGAGAGCATCCAAAATTCTGACGCATTATTGCATGATGAATCGCTTCCTTTGGACCAGCATATCTCATCTCGGTGTGCAAAGTAGAAAATATAACTCTTGATTTTGGGTAGTAATTTTTGATCAAAACAGTATAAGAATTCAGTATAACGTCGTCTTTAAAATCTCCTGCCTTTTTTTTTCCTATCAATGGATTTATGAACAGACCGTCATAGATATTCAGAGCAGCTTTTTGTAACATTTCATGAGCTACGTGAGGAACATTTCTAGTTTGAAAAGCCACGATGCTTTTCCAACCTTGCTCTTGGATAGTTTTTCTCGACTGTGATGGTGTCATACGAAATTCCTCATCAAAGTTATTGAGGGTAGAGGAATAGTTTTCAATACTACCATTATTGCTAATCCCTTTGTCATCATCACTACCACTACCACTACCACTACCATCACTATCGTTGACTATCACTTTGACTTCACCTTCGATGAGTGTATCTTTCATCGACACATACTTTTGAAAGCCAGGGTGTGCAGGGTCGTCTGTTTGAAATACAGACTTTGCACTTTCGATTTTGTCAAATGCAAAAGTATCTCCAATGTCCATTAATCCAAATATCTTACCATCAGTGCGTAAAGCGACCTGTGTTGAATCTTTAATTTTATTTGCTAGTTCAACATTTACGTCTAGCACAATAGGAATTGTCCAAGGCAAATCATTGGCAAGTCTGCCTCTTTTTACCACACTAGTAAAATCTTGTTCATTTAAAAACCCCTTTAATGGACTGAATATTCCAAACGCAATATTTTCAATTTCTTTTTTTTGTCCTTTATCAATATCTAATATAAAAAGATCCTTGTCTATCTTGGATCTCTCAATAAAATTATTTGTTAAGGTATTGCCACCATATGGTCTAGGCATCATTTTAAAGCTAAATAGATAAGGCTATTTCTTTCTTTTTTTTGTTAGGTTATTTTATTTATTCCAGTGTAAGCCGCATTCCTTGTGGAAATCATTTTCCCACCACCATCTACCAGCTCGAAGATCCTCTCCAGGCTGTATGGCACGTGTACAAGGGGCACAGCCTATACTAGGATAGCCTTTGTCATGTAAACTGTTGTAAGGAATATTGTTATTTTTAATATATTCCCAGACCATATCATTGCTCCATTCAACAAGGGGATTGACCTTTATAATATTGTTATTTGATGCATCAAGTTCCACTTTTTTTACATTTGAACGCGTAAAAGTTTGGTCTCTTCTTAATCCTGTAATCCAGGCATCCAAATCATCAAGCATCCTTCTTAAGGGGTGGACTTTACGAATTTCGCAGCACAATTTTCTTTCTTCAATGCTATTATACATAAGATTAATACCCCTTTCTGTAACCATTTTTTGTACTTCAGTAGAATCAGGAAACATAGTTTCTATTCTGATAGAATATTTACTTCTGATTTTATCCATAACGTCGTATGTCTCCGGGTTAAGTCTACCAGTGTCGAGAGTAAATACGCGAGCATTATCGCCTTGGATTTTATGCATCATATCTATTATTACTACATCTTCCGCCCCGAAACTAGATGCAAAAGCTATTTTTGGAGAGAAATTTTTTATCATCATACCTAAAATTTCTTCTGCCGAGAGGCTCTCATACTTGGCAGAATCGGCAGTATACGAAGACATAAATTCGTTAATTTTATCAGCTTTAGACATAACAATAATAGAAGATTTAACTCATATAATATTATCTTCCAATCTGATTTAGATATTTAAAAAACAAGGTTTATTATCGATTTTCAAAGATTTCAAAAAAATGACAACTAGTTTATTAGGGAGGCTACCATAGTAAACAGAATTCGTGGTGAGATCTGGGTCTGAGTTTGAGTCTAGAAGAAAAATGGAAATTATTTGCAGAATACAGTAACTTGGGCTTTGATCCATTGAGATGGTTACCAGATTGCTTTAACGAATTAAGATTTGAAGAAATTGAAAACATAACTAATGAATTAAAAAGAAGTAATCTTAAATTTATAATACCAAGTTACTATAGCTATTTCCACTATCCAGAAAAAAAAGATGCAGAAATAATAAGAAGGGTCTATAAACTTGATGAGGAATTTCGACACGAAGACCTAAAGACAAAAAAGGCTGTATCCATTTTAAAATTTCATAAAAATATAGTTTATGATGACGATGATGGTGCCCTTACCGAGCAGGTAAAGAAGATAGCAAACTCCTTTGATACAAAAATAGAAGTAGACAAGGTTTCTATAATTCCTACAAATGGTAAGGAAAATTCTCAGTTTATATTGTTTGATCACATATTAACACACAGAGGCAACAAAACAGGGTATACTATTGTTACTAATTCTAATACTCAAGCTACCGACGTTACACAGCCCATAACTTCACCTATTCATTTGGAAATAGCCTTTACAGAGGCTATTAGCCTTTTAAACTTGCTTGGATGTACCAAAGACATCAAACTTTATCCTGTGTATGACGCTCCTAACGAGCAAATGTTAGATGAAATAAGAAAAAACATTGAAAGCTTTACAATAAAATATAATTACACTTTTGAAGACTATAGTTCTTTGAAATTTGGTGGTATGTTTTTTGGTTCTACTGCTGTAGGCAATACACACAAAGAGATACCAAATAAGTACGGTTTGATTGAACCAGGGATGCAAATCTTGGTAACTGAGAAAATGGGGATATTGACCTTTTTGGGATTATATATAATTAGCAACCTTGACGATTCAATCAGGGAAAAAATAAAAAACCTTGGAATTGATTCTAACAAGATAATCGAATTAAAAGATCAGGCTATAAAGAATTTGACAGAACCAAAGCTATCACTAGGTAAAAGTATATCTAAATTTTTACCAGACTTTGAGAAAGAATTTGATCCCCAATCTCATATTTTGGTAACACATCCTATTTCAAAGAAAGGAATTTCATCTTTCTATGAACTTGCGAAACTAATAGACAAAGAAGTATTTATCGATCAAATCCCTTATGCTGATAACTCTATTGCAAAGTTTTTATCTAGGGAACATTTGATTTCAAATACAGGTGCCTCTACCCCTGAAACTAACATGTTGATCGTATCTGAAAATTTAGTCCCCACTTTGATTGAAGAATTGTCCAAACACAAGTTCAATCCCTTGGTCATAGGTAAAATTGGAAATGCAGGTAATGCTAAGGTTAGTATTAGGAATGGCAACAGATAAAGTAAGTTCTACCTTAAAGATACTTAGATAATTATAATATCATTATTTTTTTCCTATCCAACATTGTTCATAACCATCATTTTAAGGTTTTTTATCAGAATAATTACAATCAAGGACAAAAATTTTATTCTCAAAAGATACATTTCAAATGCATTATAACTATTCTTTAATCCTGCCAGTATAGTTTATAGGAACACTAAACTAAAAGTGCTTCCTATTCCGTTATCATTATTTGTTGCCCAAATCTCGCCATTGAGCTTCAATAATCCTTTTTTACTAATTTTATATTTTTAAGCTAGTTAGTATGTTTCTTCCATCTTTTGAATTTGGCTAAAGGAAGTTATTGAGACATGAATAAAGTTTGATTTAGAGATTATGTAACTAATACCTACTAACAAGTAACAATACAAAGTATGAAAATGTAGTAAAAGAAATTAAAAAATATATCGGTGTGAATCAACAATGCATATACTGTATACTCATTTGATTTTGACACCTTCTTAGTTGTATATTCGCTTATTCCATCAAACCATTACTCTAAGTTTGAGTTTTTTCAATTGGTATTTTTGTAATCAGGCGTTGCTATTTCGTTGATTTTTATTATCAATGAGGCGGAGTCAGGAAAACTAATATCATCCGGCGAGTTATTGAATATTGCAATATCCGTTATACGGTTAGTCCCATTTGTTACCATACTTCCCTCATACAAACACAATTCTCCTGCTTCAGAGAGTTCAGAAATTAAATCTAACCCCGTAATAGGAATCTCACGATCCGGTCCAAACAAAAATACAATGGAGGTAGAATATTCCTCATTACATGGAATTTTTGCCAAGATATGAGCATTTGATATTTTGTAAGGTGTTGAATCATACAAGTATAGATAACTGTCTGAAGGCAAGGTCTTACCTGCCAAGAGGATTGTTTCAGAATCATTTACGGTAAATTTACCTTTATCGTTACCTTCAGTAGTATTTTTATTGCTTGATAGTACTTGCTGAGCATTTAAATCTTCTTCATTTTGTGAATAAGAATTCTGAAAATGATTAATTGACGTAACGATTAATGCAAAAATTGCAAAAGTTGAAAGCGTCATTGTAAACGAGTTGTATGGCAATTTCATTAGAAAGAAGATTAAATGCAATACATAAAAACATATCTTGTTTCTCTTTGTCGTTGAATTTATTTATGATATAAAAATAGCAGGTGAAATTAAATAATCATCACAACACCCTAACAGAAGTAAGAAAATTTAGAAAACTTCTTTATGCCAATTATGGTATATTTCTTAATTATCTATCTGTAAAATTTTTATTGAGGATATATACAAGGAGCACATTTTCTATATTACTTTACTAATATTTTGATTTATTGTGATAAATTTTGGAAAACAAAAATATATATCAATCAGTAATATTTGTGATTGATAATCAATTTTCCTTTATTTCATGTTAATAGTAATATAAAATAATAGTTGTATACTAAATATTTAGTTGAAATCAAAGGATCTGACGCAAAATATTACTCAACATGATTTTAGATACTTTATAGTATCATTACGATTTTTTGTGGTCTACATCATAAAATCGATAACATACAGAAATACACAACATATTTTTAAAAGTATGTATTAAACTACTAGCGCACAAACTAGAAAATATTTTGTTTAGCGGATTAATATCTCTAATTCATACAACATTCTAATACAATAGATCAGAGTAAAATGACACTATACAAAGAAACTTAAAGATTAACAGTCTATTCCCATGTAGTTCCAGACAACTTTGAGAACTTCAAATAGGCCTTAGTTTTGTCCAATTCATCAGTTCTTGCGTTAGTTAAATTTGCTTCTACGAATATTGTCTTGCCTAACGTACTTCCACGCAAATCAGCTTTATTTAGGTCAGACCACATAAAATTGGTGTCGATAAGTGTACTATTTGTTAAAACAGAATCTGATAATGACGTATACATTATTAAAGCATTAGTAAGGTCAGATTCATCAAGATTCGCTCTTGTCAAGCTTGCCTGGACCAGATTTGTGTTAACTAGCACAGATCTTGATAAATTAGTGTCAACTAGAGATACACCATTTAGATATGCGTTTGAAAGATTTTTGTTTGAAAGATCCAAGTTATCAAAATCTAGTTTCACCGTAAGATTTTTCATCCTCCATTTATTGAATTCGTCGATTAGTTCATCTTGAAGAAGCTTTAATCCCTCACTAGATGTCGAATCAGCCATGCAAATTTGTTTCTGTTTTGTTAATATTAATTTGTCGGATCTATTTCTTGGAAAAGATACCAAAAAGATTCTTAGACGACAATAACATCAAAATGATGGAAAAATAAATACAACATAAAAAATTAAACTATCCGCCGGTCAAAGTTGTAAATTTGTTTGTTCTTTTAACGTGTGCGATATAGTCTAAGTTTGCCAATGCAATCATGGCAGACTCCCTTACCTCTTCGCTTTCATCATTTAACGCCTGCTCGAGTGTATTTCTAGCCTCTTCAGAGCCAATTACACCTAATGCGACTGCAGCTTCATGTCTCACAAAAAAACTTTGATCGTTTAATACCGCTTTTGACAAAGCATCGATTCCACTGGTATAGCCTAATTGACCTAATGAAAAAGCAGCTTCATGTCTCACTAACTGATCAGTATCATTTAATAAAACCTGTCCGATTGGATCTATTGCTTTTTCTCCTGAGATATCTGCAAGTATGCAAACAGCCCGGGTCCTAATTACGTAATCTTTATGATTAATTAGATTCTTAAAATACTCCTCATCTTTATTGTCAAAATGTCGCTCCATTTCGGTTAACAAATCTAATCTATTGTCCAAGGAGATTAGTGAAATTTTCTTGGATTAATAACGGTTTGTAAATTTCTCTTTATAGACAATTAGATGTTAGTTGCCATTATTTAACTTTTTAAATAAGAGGAATAGAAGCAAAAGGAAGGAAGGGAGGAAGATGGATAGAGATAGAGATAGAGATAGAGATAGAGAGAATAGGCAGATTAATTAATAAATCTCAAATTCCTTTTATAAGCAATTCTTTATCCATAAAATCTACTTATTATTCATCAATTTGAAAATGAAAAACTTTAGCATTTTGAATATAGTCTACATATATAAAATACGTGAAATTATTCAATACATGTAATGCGTGTAAGGTATTGGAGACTTAACTTGAATGAATTAAGAAATGGTGCATATCCCGCTGAAAACGCAAATCATTGGGAGATAAAGTGTTTACAAGGAGAACACCGGCATTTTGGTGTTTTTTGGTACAGGTATGGTACACCTTACGATAAAGAACCCGTAAACGGTATTTGTTTTTATTTTAATGATTTACCATATGAACAAGTCCAAGATATTGCCAACTTCTTAAACTCAAAATACGGCGGAAAAATATTATTCAGACAAACAAGAGGATTCCTACAAGGTTCAAAAGAATTCGCAGACAAAGATTCGATAGCAAAACTTGCTGAGGAGCTAAGTACAAAATACAATGCTCCAATTGAAATAACCATTGAATTTGAAAAAATAGACAAAGAGAATCAAGAAAAAATGATAACTTTCCCTCCAGGTAAAGCATTACCGATAGTTGGACCTGACTAACTATAATCATTTATAATTTTTTTCTTACATATTAAAAACGAAAACCATCAAATCCATATCGGAACAATCCGTATACGCCTTGTCCAACAAGATACCTATATATTGTTTGAATTTCACCGTTTAATTGGCTCTACTATTATGAGTAAAGAAAAATCACTTGTAGAAAAAAAATTAAGGGGTTCTGGAGGTTACGCGATAGCAGAGGTAAGTGACGATGAACAAAAGATGGCAAATTTGGGCGGTCCCGAGCTCTTTTTGGCAGGAATAGGCAAATTAAGCAATGACAGGTTCAAGAAATATTATTGCAACAAGTGTGAAAAAGAATATCAAGGAGCTCCAAATGTAGAATTTGAAAACCCTAATGAAGATTTGGGTGAAAATATAATTTTAATAGAAAAGGGAGAATACAAATGCAAAACATGCAATTACGTTATAGCACAGTATAGAAAATTCAACGAATCTAAAAACGTAGAAGAAGTGAAGCAGCAAGAGAGCGATAATAGCAAAAAAGTTTTTGCAAAAGATCAGACCAGACAAGTAGAGGAGACAAATTCAAATTTAAGGATCAGAGAGACAGAAGAAGAGGAAGAAGATAATAGCAAAAAAGAACAAGAAAATATCAATGATATAAATTCATCGAAAGAATTTAAATTTGAAAGTAGTACGAATTTGAGTTTGAATGCAGATTCTAGTTATGTTCAAATTGAGAAAATTGTAGGTATGCTTACGTACGATCAGAATGCGCATCTACTCGGCAAAGTAAATGAAATAGGCCTGAGAATGAAATCAGATGGTAAAGTTGAATTTTGTTTTAAGGTAAAAGACTCGGCTGATTCGATTTCAGAGATAGCTTGGAATAACATTTCGAAAATAGGGGACATAATCATATTATCAAACAAGAATGCTTCCAGTAATGAGAAGAACGATTTTACTTCAAGTGATGTTAATAGCATTAGCAATGATCAAGCCGATCACTCAAAATCAGAAAGTAAAGTTTGTCCAAACTGTAACTTTAAAAATGAATTAGGATCAATATTTTGCGAAGAATGTGGTAAAAAATTGGAATAATTTATACTATTATTGTTGTTATTTCTTCTTTAATCCAATTCTTACATCCACAACTCTTGAGCCGCGCCCCTCTTCAAGTACCAATAGTGGGTTTATATCGAATTCTTCAATTTCCGGAAAATCAACAATCAATTGCGATAACCTAAGCAAACAATCAACAATTGAAGGTATATCAGCTGGTTTTTCACCCCTAGCACCCTTTAGTAACGAAATTGTTTTGATCGACTCCACCATTTCTTGAGATTCAGATCGTGAAATAGGAGCAAGTCGGAAATTAACATCTTTTAGAATCTCAACATATATTCCACCTAATCCGAACATCAAAAGCGGTCCAAAAAGTTTGTCTTGCTTTGCTCCAAGGATCAGCTCTTTGGAATTAGTTACCATCTCTTGAACTAACACGCCCTCAATTTTTGCATTTGGGTTATAGTTCTTTACATTTGATAGAATCGAATTGTATGCATTTTTTACATCTTCAGCGTTTTTCAGACCAACCTTTACACCTCCAGATTCTGACTTGTGTATAATATCTTTAGAAGTAATTTTCATGACTACTGGAAAACCTATTTCCGTAGCGGCTTTAACTGCATCATCCTCATTATTTACCAGCTTGCTTTTAGGTACAGGAAATCCATAAGCTTGTAGTACTGAATAACCTTCATCCTCTAGGAGATTAGTTCTTCCCTCATCATAAACAGTGGACAAAACATTTCTAACCTTTTCTTTGTCAGCGGTAAAAGTTGGTAATGGTTCTTCTTTATTGGTTAACCACTTGCCAAATTTGTACATTGAATCCAAAGTTCTTATCGCCGGCTCAGCATACATAAAATGTGGTACTCCGCCCTCAGATAACATACTCTTATTATCAACACCTTCGGCTAACCCCATTAAGGCTGCTAACATTGTTTTTCCACTATCCTTTGAAGTACGGATTATTGTTCTTGCCAAATCGTTATAGTCCAAGGTTGCAGAAGGTGTACACATAGTTACCACAGATCCGACATTAGGATTCGATAAGACCTCTTTCAGCACTTTCTCAAACCGGTTATAGTCAGCATCACCAACAATATCAACAGGATTTCGAGATGAGCCATGCGGTGGAATAACTTTTGATATATTTTCTCGAGATTGCGAAATATCAGCCATTTTTATTCCATATTTTGAACATGAATCTGTGGAAATAATAGCAGGGCCACCCGCATTAGAAACTATCACTGCTCCCTTATTATCAAGTGGCAGTGGCTGTTTAGAGAAGGCGGTAGCCAATTCAAATAACTCTTGCATTGTATCAACCCGAATCACACCGGCTTGCTTAAAGACCGCATCATAGACTTCATCAGCACCCATCAATGCACCAGTATGAGACATCGCAGCCTTGGCACCTTCTGGCGTCCTTCCGGATTTTAATACGATTATTGGTTTTCGCTTTTCAAGTGTAATTCTCTTTGAAGTAATCATAAATTTGCGTCCATCATGTATATCCTCTAAATACATCACTATTACCTTCGTGTACGGATCATCTTCTAATAGTTCGAGAATATCGGTTTCATTCATATCGACCTTGTTACCCATACTGATTACCTTTGAAAATCCAATTCCTTGGGCAATAGCGTCTTCGACCGTCGCAGCGCAAATTGCTCCACTCTGTGAAACTAATGCTATTTCACCGTGTTTAGGAGTTATTTTCAGAAAGGTTAAATTCATCAAGTTTTGATCGGTCAAACTCATAATACCAAGACAGTTTGGTCCAATGATCCTTGTTCCATATTTTTTACCAATATCTTGAATTTGTTGTTCTAATTTTGCCCCATTCTCATCAACTTCCTTAAATCCTGCAGAAACAATAATGCATGATTTAATATTCTTTTTTCCAATTTCCTCCATTACAGCAGGAACGGTTCTATTGGGTGTGGCTACCACAGCAAGATCAATGTTATCTTCAACATCAAGTACACTTTTGTATGCTTTAAGGTCAAAAACTGTTGGATTTGTTGGAGTGATTGGATATATTTTGCCCTTGTAACCGTTTAAAATATTTGAGAAAATGGCTTTCCCAACTCCAGGTCTTTCTGAAGCTCCTATGACAGCAATAGAAGAAGGTGAAAGAAATATGTTTTTTAAATTTTCATCGCTCAATAAAAAATTTAATAGAGTATGGATATAAATATATTAAAAAATTTAGTTTTTATACTAAAGAAATATTTATCAACATACCTGATGTCCTCAGAAAATTTGACCATGGATATAGACACTCCTGGGTTAATAAAAGATTTACAGAAATTAATAAAAATACCAAGTGTTTCTGCAAGAAAGCAAAATTTGGAAGAATGTGCAAAAGAGATTGTTCAAATGATGAAAGAAATAGGAATAAACTCAGAACTGATCTATTTGGACAATGACGACAAAAAAAAATCAATTCCACCATTAGTATATGGAGAGGTCAAATCTAAATCGAATCCCAACGGGAAAACAGTATTATTTTACAATCATTATGACGTCCAACCAGAAGAACCAATTGATTTGTGGAAGTATGATCCGTTTGAAGGCAAGGTTGACGGTAATTTGATATATGGTAGAGGCGCTTCCGATGACAAAGGAGAGCTTATAACAAGATTAAAGGCTGTCGAATATTTTATCAAGAATTATGGCGATGTGCCTTCTAATATCAAGTTTGTTGTAGAAGGAGAAGAAGAGATTGGAAGCAATAACATTTCAAAGTATCTCGAAGCATATAATTCAAAATTCAATACTGACCTTGTTATCTGGGAATTTGGTTATGTAGATCAGGAACAAAAGCCAATAATTAGTCTCGGAATGAAAGGTCTGTTATATGTGGAACTGACTGCTCAAGGCGCTTCAAGGGATGTCCATTCGAGCTTGGCGGTCCTAATAGAAAATCCGGCATGGAGAATTGTTCAAGCTTTATCAACCCTGATGGATAGAAGGGGAAGAATACTGATAAAGGATTGGTACAAAGAGATTAAAGAGCTATCTGACGAAGAAAATGCAGTAGTTGAAAGTGAACCCTTTGATGAAAAGAGTTTCAAAAAGGAATACGGTATAAACAGGTTCATAAACGATCTTAAAGGAAAAAGCGTTAAGAAGGCATTAATCTGTGAACCAACTTGCAATATTTCTGGATTAAACTCAGGGTATTCTGGACAGGGTGCGAAAACAATAACTCCGTCAAAGGCGATGGTAAAAATTGATTTTAGATTGGTCCCAAATATGGATCCTCTTGTTCAATTTAAAAGACTAGAAAATCATTTAAAAGATAATGGGTTTGAAGACATTAAAGTAACAAAGATACACGGTGAAGCAGCAGGTAGAACAGAATTAAGTAATCAGTATGTTAAAGTGATCCAGAAATCCGCAAATGAAGTATTTGGAGATTCTATTATATCGATTTCATCCGCTGGCACCGGCCCTATGTACGACTTCATAGAAATACTCAAGGCGCCGTGTATTTCAATAGGAGGTACCTATGTTTTTTCAAAAATTCACTCACCAAATGAATTTGCTAGAATCGATCTACTTGAAAAAACTACTAAATGCATGATACGAATTATAGAAAATCTAGCAAAATCTGTACTATAAAATCTTTTTTTTCATTTTACTTATAAGTGTGATACTAGTTTTGATTTGTATTGGGTTATGAGGATAATAATGACATAAAAAATGATTACCTTCAGGATTGGAATGATAATATAGTTAGCAAGATAGATAATAACGACGGTATAGAGAGGATTAATGAATATGTGCTACACACTGCTAGAATAATTGATTATCCAGACCTCAATGTAGCAAACTACTTAGCTCAGATAGACACAATGGGAAAGGAATTCAATGCAAAAATAAAATCTCCTAAAACCATGAGGCCAACTCTTATTATTGAAAAGTTAAATGAATTCTTCTTTGATCAACAAGAGTTCAAGCCCAATATAAATGACTATTATAATCCAGTTAACAACTGCTTGAATATAGTATTAGAAAAGAGAACAGGGATTCCAATTACACTGTCACTAGTATACATTCACCTAGCTAGTTATCTAGATTTTAAACTGTATCCTGTCAATTTTCCATCTCACTTTCTCGTCAAGTATATACTTGATGAAAATACAAATGAATCTATAGTTATCGATCCATTCAACAAAGGCAGGATTATGGATGATTATATTCTACAGGATCTCTTAAAAAATGCATATCCAAGTTTAGAAATTTCTGTATCCAAAGATTTGCTTAAAAAAGCAATGCCAAGACAGATAATAATTAGAATCTTGAATAATTTTAAAAACGGATATTCAGAAGTAGATGACCTAAACAAGATAATGAAAATAAATGAAATGATTATTTCCCTAGATAATTCAAATCCAGAGGCGATTAGAGATAGAGGAATTATTCTTTACAGGTTCAAGAACTATGAAGAGGCATTGAAAAATTTATATCAATATATAGAATTAAATCCAGAAGCCAGCGACATGGACAACATATTAGAATTGGTAAAACAAATTCGCGATAGTATTTTAAAAGGTTAAGAGGAAGTTTCCATCAATATAGAAACCACGAAAAAGAACTGAATGAAGAGAAAAATAATAATCTCAAAAGTTGAAGGTGAGCAAATAATGCTTTTGCTCTTTATCATTTGTATCAGCATCTGTGTAAATATGAAAGTGTAGCAAAGCGCTCTATAACAAACAAACGATGAAATTTGTGAACATTTTTACTTACACATTAGTTTTAGGTATCCTACTTTAGCGTGAATGAAGCATTAGTATCAATCAATCCTCCAAATAAACATAGACTATGCCCTTGAAATTGCATTAATTACAATTTTCCTTTGTTTTATTATTATCATTCGTTTATATAGTGATGTTATAACAGGTCTTTGTTAAAATCAATTGAAATGACAAGGGGAAAAGAAAATACATTTTGAAATCAAATGTAAAGCAACCCAATCATGTATTTTTAAAGGTATCTACAAGTATTAATCGAATAGACTATTATTATATGTATTAGACATTCTTATTTATTTTAATAAACAATTCTTTAGCATTCTTTCTTGCCTCTTCAGTTATTTCTTCATTAAAGATAGTATTGCTTAAAGAATCAAGAACCACTTGCCATTCCTTCTCTGTCAGTTGAATATTTTTCTTATCCGTGTTGCCCATGATAGGGTTTTTTGATTTTCTGTAATAAAATCTTATTTCCCTCTAGATTACAGCGACGGTGATACCAACAAGTAATGCAATTAAAATGATATTTGAGGAATAAAGTAGACAATTCATGAAATATGATACACAAACTGCCTTGGTATATTTTAGGGATTACATTCTTTTCGATATAATGTAAAATCCATGCGCAGAGATGATTAGGGCAGCAAGTGACATTTTCGTAGCGAATACTAAATTCCATGGGGTATCAGGGTTCGGATAGGGCATGAACAAATTGTCTAATTGCAATTGACCATTAATCAAATCAGCAGTTATCAATGCATTCCACACAATAAAATTATAAAAGAACTCATAAATAGAAATTATCAATATTGCAAGTACTATTAATTGTAATATGGATCTCACACTTTTAGGAACATTTTTTACCGTATCTGTTCCTAATTTAGTAACACAATACCAGCCCACCACAGACACAATCATAAGGTAGGTTACCAGCTTTGCTAATCCTTTGGCTGGAAACTCTGTATGTACCAGTACTTCGCCAATTATGACTTTTCCCGTATTCAAATATTCATTAAGACTTACATACAAAGAATAAAAAGTAATAACAGCCATAATAAATGCGCATATATAAAAGACATATAGATAGAATCTTCTCGACAGGAGCTCATCTTTTTCTATGCTTAATTTCATTTATAATTAATCCGATTCAATTGCTCATATAAAAATTATATAATAATAGCCAAACGAATTCTCTAGATAAAGAGTCAAAAAAAGAAGAATAGGAATCTATTTCAAAATATTTTCAAATACTTTGAGAATTCTAGACAAGTCATCCTCAGATATTAATGGATGAACTGGTAAGGACAACACATGACTCCAGGCCCATTCTGTATTGCTGAGCAAGCTAGGTGCCACGTATTCTGCTGCATTGTTTTCATAGAATGGAGTTTTATGAATAGGTGGATCATAATAAATTGTAGCTCCTATTCCTTCTTTGACAAGGCCATTCTTTATCAAATCTCTCCGAGAGTTTTCTTTAAATGCAATTGTAAACAGATACCAATTGAATTTTTTGTTAGCGGCTTCTTGTGGTAATGCAAGTAAGCCATCTTGTTCAAATTTCTTTAATCCATCGAATAAGAATTTTGCATTTGATTTTCGCATTCCCAACATTTGGTTTAACTTTTTCATTTGGGATATTCCCAATGCAGCGCTAAGTTCTGGTAACCTCAAATTTAAGCCAAATACACGGGTATCGTAACCATTTACCATACCGTGATTTCTTATCATAAGTAATTGTTCATGTAAATCATCATTATTGGTAACTATAGCCCCTCCTTCGCCGGTTGTAAGTACTTTGCTTGCATAAAAACTAAAACATCCAAGATGTCCAATTGTACCTGTTTGTTTTTGATTATACAAAGAACCAAGGGATTGACAAGCGTCTTCTATTACACTTAAAGACCTAGAACTTGCAATGTCGATTATTTCATCCATGTCGGAAGGATGACCATAAAGATGGACAGGAATAATCGCTTTTGTTTTTTCATTTACTTTTTTCTTTATATCATTAATGTCTATTGTAAAGTCATTTTTGTTTACATCTGCAAAAACTGGTTTTGCTCCAGTCGCAATCACCGAATTTGCAGTAGCTACAAAGGTAAAGGATGGAAGTATTACTTCATCGCCCGGTTTAATTCCTATGGATAGCAATGCAGCATGAATTGCAGAAGTTCCAGAATTTACAGCGATAACATGTTTCACATTAAGATAGGATTTTAAAAGACTCTCAAAATCTTGGACACGCTTTCCACCATTTTTGGCAGGCGATGTCAAGGAATTTTCAGAAAGTACATTTAAAACTTCTTGTTTGGCATCCTCATCCAACCAAGGCTTGTTTATAGGGATCATTATTGATTTACTTTCTTTTACAGATATAAATATCAGTAATAATATATCAAAATAATCATCAAGAAAATTTGAATTGGGATTTATTTTTAGATTTAAGGTTTAATTTGATTTTATTACAAGATGAAAATAAATAAATGCAAACTACTATTTTTGAAATATAAGAAAATTCTATGAATTTACTACCATTATGGGTAGTTAAAATATAATAGAGGGCATCAGTAAGTAATTTTGGTGCAGATGTGGCAGAGTGGTCATCCTAAATTAGGTTTAGGACCACAATAATGCGTCGGCCTTGAGTTGATCAAGGTTGATAACAAGTTAGCCGATTCGCCGTATGGCGAGCAGGAGTTCAAATCTCCTCATCTGCGCTGTAATGTATATTATAAATTGATTACACAAAAGCGTCAAAAACTAGTCTTGTGTCGAACGTAAATTGAATAATTTAGTGGAATTTTACTTTTATATATAATTTACCTTTGTTTAGCGAGTTTATTATTAAAGATTGTACGATGTCAATGAAATTCGATAAAATAACGTATTATAATGACGCGAACAAAATCAAAATATATAAAATAACATGAAAAAATATACAGTAGTATTAATTGGAATCGCGGTTGTCATTCTTAGTGTTATAACAATATTAAACAATCGATCTGAAACTACAATATTGCTTCCTTCTCCCAATATGGAAGATAGAGAATCATCTGTCAAGGTCATGGCAGAGGGTCTCGAATATCCTACAGGGATAGTAATTTTACCTGATGAAAGAATTGTATTAACCGAACAAACAGGCAAGACCTTGATTTTAAGTAGTAACGGATCATTGCTAAACACATTCGAATTACCCGAAACCTATTTTGAAGAAGGTGCGGGATTACTAGGATTAACTGCAGATCCTCATTTTGCTGACAATCATTTATTGTACCTTTTCTATACTTACAAGGATAACAATGATAGTAAAATATTTAATAAAGTAATTAGTGTGCAGGAAAAAAACAATAGCTTAGACGATGTGCGAATAATATTAGATCACATGCCGGCTTCAAAGCTCCATAATGGAGGAGCTATAAAGTTTGGTCCTGATGGAAAACTGTATGTGAGCATAGGTGACACAACCAATTCCGAATTGGCTCAGAATTTATCAAGTTTGGCTGGAAAAATACTCCGGTTGAATCCTAATGGCACTATCCCCACTGACAATCCATTCGAAAATTCAGCCATTTACTCATATGGACATAGAAACGTCGTGGGAATTGCATGGGACTTTAACAATAATACAATGTATTCTACTGAAGCAGGTCGAATTGGAAACGATGAAATTAATATTATCGAACCGGGAGAAAATTATGGTTGGCCAATAGAAGAATGCGGTAACTTGGAGGAAAGTCTTTTTGTTAATGCGGAATTCTGTTTTACTCCGTCTATCTATCCTTCAGGAATTGTTATCAGCAATTCTACTGAACTAAACTATTATGGAAGGTTATTGGTGGCAACTATGAAAGGAGAACATTTAAGAAGTATTGATCTCATTACAAAAGACCAATCGGCCATTTTAACTGGCTACGGCAAGTTAAAAGACGTTACCGAGGACAAAAATGGTTCTCTATATGTGATAACAAATAACAGAGGATTTTATGATAATACAGGTTCCGACAGGATCCTAAAGATCATGAGGAATTAAATGTAAATGAACACCAAGAAAAAATTCCGAGATATGACTCATGAGGAAAGACTTCATCACCTAAAGACAGAAAAAAATCTACAAGACAAGGAGATTGATTATTTTAGAAATACCGGTGCCTTAGAATTTGATATCCTTAATGGTATGGTAGAGAATGCGATTGGAATCTTTCCAATCCCTATTGGAATAGCTAATAACTTTGTTATTAACAATAAGGAATATTTGGTTCCAATGGCCACAGAAGAGCCTTCAGTGATAGCTGCTGCTAGTAATGCAGCAAAGATAGCCAAAACAAGCGGAGGGTTTGTTGCATCAGTAGATGAATCTATCATGATAGGACAAATTCAGTTAATACATGAAGATCTACACAATACCCCAAATATCGACAGTGCTATGAAATTAATTGAAGATTCCAGAAATAAAATAATAGATTTAGCTAATACCAAAAGTAAATTTGCCAAATGTATAGATGTGAAAACCAAGTACGTAAACGATGATAGCATAAACAGGCTAGGGCAAATGATAATTGTCGAAATTTTTGTAGATACAAAAGACGCAATGGGGGCCAATGTAGTTAATACCATGTGCGAGGCGGTAGCTCCAAAAATAGAAACTATAACTGGAGGTAAAGTCATATTAAAGATCTTATCAAATTATGCTACCAGTCGACTGGCAAGATGCAAAGGAACATTCCCAAAAGACGCCATCGGGGGTGAGGAAATCGTAAAAAGGATTTTGTTTTCGTATGCTATGGCATATTCTGATACATATAGGGCAGTCACTCATAACAAAGGAATAATGAACGGCGTTGATAGTGTGGCCATTGCTGCAGGACAGGATTTCAGAGCAATTGAGGCTGGTTGCCATGCATACGCATGTAGAGATGGACAATATAGATCACTGACCAAATGGTATCCAGATTCCAACGGTGACCTAGTAGGAGAAATTGAAATTCCTATTGCAGTTGGAACGGTGGGAGGAATAATAAACACCCATCCCATCGTGAAAACGTGCTTAAAAATAATGGATATAACCAATTCAAAAGAATTGGCAATGCTGATTGCTGCATCAGGATTGGCACAGAACTTTTCGGCAATAAGGGCGCTATCAAATGAAGGCATTCAAAAAGGACACATGAAACTGCATTCGAAAAATATTGCAATTATGGCGGGTGCTACAGGTGAAAAAATTGAACAAATTTCGATGATGATGATCAAGGAAGGAAACGTATCAGTCTCGCGTGCTAAAGAAATCTTAGAGACAATGAATCAGAACAAAAAAATAGAGCAATAAAACAATCCTTACAAAAAAAACAAATAAACAACACAATCAATAATACACTCGATATAGGAATTTAAGATGGGTATTGTTAAATTTGTGGTGCCCAAAGGCAGTATAGAAGAAGCCACTTTTCAAATAATAGAACGAGCATGGCAAACAAAGGTTAGCGGTAGGGGCAGAATATACAGGGTAAAGATCGGGGATCCAGAAATAGAAGTAAAAATCTTGAGACCACAAGAAATTCCCACATACGTGCAGGAAGGATTTCACGATGTTGGAATAACGGGCAAGGATTGGATAAAGGAAACTAATGCAGATGTTAAGGTACTATTAGACTTAGAATATGGTAGAGTAAAACAGGTAATAGCCATTCCAGAATTCTTTGGATTTAATAACTTGGATGAACTGATATCAGATTTTGCTGAAAAGAAAAAAACTCTGAGATTTTCCACCGAATACCTAAAGTCAGCTTCTATGTACATTAAATCAAAGGATAGTTACAAGAAATATTTTGGCGATCTAGAACCAACAATAGTAACTCCATGGTCAAGGACAGGCGACAATAAACTAGTAGAAATATTCTTATCATTTGGAGCAACTGAGGCAAAACCTCCAGAGGATGTTGACGCCGTTTTTGATATTACAGAGACAGGAACTACATTAGTTCAAAACAATCTGAAAATAATTGATCAGGTAATGGAGTCCACAGCGGTCCTAATTGCTAACAAGGAAGCTCTGAAAGATCCGGTCAAAAAAGAGAAGATAACTGATATGATTGTTTTGTTAAAAGGTGTGGTTGAAGCCAGGAAAAAGTTACATATTTTCGTTAACGTGGAGGAGAAAAATCTCGAACAGTTGTTAAATATTCTCCCTTCCCTTAAGGGACCAACCGTTAGTAATTTAAGTACCAAGGGCTGGTTTGGGGTAAATACAATAATAGATAAAGAGGAATTTATCAGACTTGTCCCAACCATTAGAAAAATAGCTCAGGGGCTCGTGATATTGGAACCAAGTCAAATACTATCCATGGATAAGATAACTTTAGACGAAAAAGAAGTAAAAATTGATTAATCTTATAGATATTAAGCAACCAAGAGAACAAGCTAATGAATTGAGAGATAGGTCTTGGAACAAGGATCTATCGATTCCAACCAAAAACGTTCTTAACATTGTTGACATTATAAGAGCTGAAGGGGATACTGGAATTTTCAAATGTATTGAAAAATACGATCACGTAAAATTAAAATCATTTATCGTTACTATGGATGAGATACAAGAAGCATATGAAAAGGTTTCGGCAAAACAAATAAAGATTATCAAACACATCAAGTCAAAACTAGAAAAAAGCGAACAAGCTGTTATAGACAATCTCAAGAACATAAAAATTGATTCAGACGGAATTAAGATAAAAAAAACCATCTTACCCATTGATAGGGTCGGATGTTATATACCAGGTGGAAAAGCACGATATCCAAGCACTATTGTCATGTGTACAGTACCAGCAAAAGTTGCAGGGGTTGGCCAAATAGTAGCGATTACGCCTCCTATGACAAATGGTGAGATAGATCCTTTGACTCTTGTGGCCGGTGATATTTGTGGCGTTGACGAATTTTATAAAATTGGTGGTGCATATGGAATAGCAGCTTTAGCTTATGGAACACAAACAATAAGAAAAGTGGACAAAATTGTTGGTCCAGGTGGAGTATATGTCTCCGTTGCAAAGTCAATTGTTTCAAAAGATGTTTCTATAGATATGATAGCTGGGCCAACCGAGTTGTTAGTTTATGCTGATGAAAAATCAAATGCCTTTTATGTCGCACTAGATTTGATATCTCAGTCAGAGCACAGTGAAGACACATTATGTGGAGTAGTAACGAAATCAAAGACTGTGGCTGATAATATATCAAGAGAAATTGACAGAATAATTAAGATCAAAAAAATTCCAAGAGAAGAACTTGTAATAAAGAGTATGGAAAATAACGGATTTATAGCATTGTGCCAAAATAATGAACAAGTAGTAGAATTTATAAATGAATTTGCTCCAGAACATTTAGAAATATTTGCCAAAGAGGACAAGGAACTGATCAAAAAAATTCATAATGCAGGTTTAATATTAATAGGAAAATACACACCCTCTGCAGTAAGTGACTACTGCCTTGGCTCTAATCATGTATTACCAACTTATAGATTCGCCAAATCAAGAGCTGCGTTATCTGTTTTAGATTTTATCAAATTGGTTAACGTGATCGAGATGAACAAAAACGCTCTCAAAAAAATTGCACCTATAATGAAAGAAATAACCTCAACAGAGGGACTAATCAATCATTATAACGCGGTAGAAGGAAGGATAAAAGAATGATAGATTGGCTGGATAGAGAGATTTCTCATATGAAATCTTTTAAACCGTACAAAAGACCAGAAAAAATCCATGAATTTCATAAACTAGATTCGAATGAAAATTTAGTTTTAGAAAGCAGATTCATAAAAACTATTGCGTTGAAATCTCTTCATGAAAGCGACTTTAGAGAATATCCGTTAGAACAATTTGATAAATTGCATAAGAAACTAGCAGAATATACCAATCTTAGTTCTAGTAACATAGGAATAGGAGGTGGATCTGATCAGATAATGGACTTATTATTATCCACCATAGGTAAAGGAAGAAAAGTTATCACATTAAATCCTACCTTCTCATATTTTATAGACCGATGCAATCTTTATAAAATACCAACAGAACAGATTGATCTTTCAGTTATAAATAATTCGTTTGATGTAGAGTTTTTTATTGCTCGAGCAAAAGAAAATGATATAATTTATATAGCATCTCCAAATAACCCCACAGGAAATCAATTCAAATTTGAAGATATAATAAAAATAGTTGAAAGACTAGATGACAAGTTAATAATAATAGATGAAGCTTATGTAGAATTTGCCGAATACAATCTGTCAGATCTTATTACTAAATATAATAATGTTATAATCTTAAGAACATTTTCGAAAGCTTTTGGTTTAGCAGGTGCACGGATTGGATACATCCTTGCCAATGCAGAATTGACAGAAGCATTTAATCAACATATCCAATTGCCATATGCTCTCAGTAGTTTTTCGATGCAACTAGCAATAGAAGCGCTACAAAATATTAGAATAATAGAAAGGAGCATAGAGGTCATAAAAAAAGAAAGAGTAAAGATATTTGAAAGACTGAAAGCATTGAATCAGATCAAAATATTTAATTCGGATGCCAACTTTTTTTTCTTTCAAACCTTTGATCAAATAGACAAAATAAAAAATGATATGTTAGCCAAAAAAATTCTAATAAAGGATTTTAAGAATATAGGTAAATATCAAGGAGCGATGAGAATTACCATTGGAAATCCAGAGACAAATGATATAATAATCTCAATACTGGAAAAACTAGAAAACAATATAAAATAAGTATATGCTGCTTACTGAGGTCCAGGTAAATCATTGGAGTTATTATTGTCATTGTCATTGTCATTGTCATTGTCATTGTTATCACCGGCAATTTTTCCATGGACATCATGTTCTTCATCGATACTATCTATCACAAGTTTCTTTTGAGTAAAGGCGGCTGTCTCCGTAGAAATGGGTGAATCCAATATTTTTCGGATTTTTTCTGCTCGTATATTTCCAATACCAGGGATACGGGCAAGTTCGGCTATCGATGCATTTAGCACGTTTCTTGGTGATTGAAATTTATCTAACAGCCTTGTAGCTACTTTAGTACCAACGCCAGGTAATGAGGTGAGGACATACAGTTGTTGAAGAAAGAATGGATTAGACTTTTTAATCTTTTTCAATAAAGGACCACTATCCTTGCTTCGAAATTGATTTGAAGTCAATAATACTAATAATTCTGCGGTATAAAAAATTGAATTAGTATATAAAACAGGTATTCGAAAATCAAGTGCGATCTTTATCAAGGTTTCGTATGCAACACGAAGTTTATCAACTATTAATTTAGAATCAGATTGAAAATCCTCCCTCGTATCTAGATCCGTCAAGTTTCCTTCAACAATAATTATGGGCTTGGCATAATGATTTATCAAATCAGAACATTGAATAAATAATCTGCCATCGAAAACTGAACTGATCAAGTCATTTATGGTTTTTCTTTCTATGATTGTTTCTGAGGAAACAATGTAATCGCCAACCAATAATTGTTTATAATCTACAAACACTCCCATTGATTTTAGTAATTCAGGAACTCGACTATTTCGCTCTCTTTCGTCAACAACTATTCTAATAGTCAAAATGATAGTAAAAAGAGGTCTTATCTTAATTTATATTATATTATATTATATTATATATTGGACATCATCATTTTAATTAAAGCTCAGTATCATATACTTATATTACCATTTTTTTAACCATTTATAGATTCAGACTTTGCTTGGATAAAGGTTTTTTTCAATAAAATTGTACTAATACTGCACCATATTCCAAAATTATATACAACTTCATACTATAGTAAATTGGGACATAAACGCTGTATGTGGATAGTATATCATGATTTTAACATGATAAAGGTTAATTTAATAAAAATAAATGCGATTCTTAATTATCGTTGAACATCGATATATCAATTCAAGGTAACTTGTTAAATTTATAAAAGGAATGATATTTTACAAAATATTGCAATTCTTTTCATATTAATTAACAGTCCTATAAAGAACATGTTTATTCGACTATTGAACTAGTATGTTTTTATGTAATAATTGAATAGTATAATTTTAGACATGAGATGAATCTAGAATTTGTCAAAGATTTGGATTTAGAAAATGTAAAAAAGATTAAAGAAAGACTTGAATGGTTTTATTTAAATTATGAATATTTTAAGAGATATTATGTTGGAAAGCATGTAGCAATAAAAGATCAAAAAGTAATAGATTGTGACAGGAGCTTGGACACATTATTAGAGCGGTTACAAATAAGAGATTATAGAGATTCTATTGCAATTGAGTTTGTTTATCCTTGATTTTGATTTTATGTATTCAATTGAATAAATACCCATGATGATATTCAATCATAATTTGAAATAATTTGATATTTGAACGAATACTGACTACAATAATGCTTGTACGTGGGTACCAAAATACCTCATAAACCAAAAAAGGTATATCCTCTACACATGATAAAAAAATTAATTGATCTACTAATTTTTAGTCTAATGCATCTCTTATCTTTACTTTAGCCTTGTTCAAAGTCTCTGAACTAGGCTTTCCTTCTGCATGATCTTTAGCTGTTTGGGCCTCTGCTTCAGCATCCTGAGATGCGTTTTTCATTTTCTTTGCTGCATCATCAATGATATCGGTCATTGGTTATAGATATACAATATTCTTTATAAGACTAATAATAATTTGATGATATTAAATATTATATTAGTTAAATTTGTTAGTGATTGACAATACTATTGAAAATAAACGTAAAACTCGATACAACATAAATTCTATATTTATTGAAAGATGGTCGCCGCGAGCGATGACCGGTGAAAGCATAACAGATGAAACTTTGATGAGTCTATTTGAAGCTGCTAGATGGGCCCCGTCTTCTTTTAATAATCAACCGTGGAGATTTTTATTTGCCAAAAAAGATACTCCTAACTGGAACATATTTTTTAATTTATTAACAGAAGGAAATAGAGCATGGGCAAAGAATGCTGCAGTATTAGTTGTAATTATATCACGGAAAAATTTCGAATATAACAAAAAGCCTTCAATAACACACCAATTTGATACCGGGGCTGCTTGGGAGAATTTAGCATTAGAAGCCAGTATTAAAGGAATAGTTGCGCATGGTATGCAGGGCTTTGATTATGATAAAGCTAGGAAGGATTTGGAAATACCATCTGACTTTGATGTAATGGCTATGATTGCAATCGGCATAAGAGGATCACCAGAAAATTTACCACTCAATCTGCAAGAAAAGGAATTTCCTAATGATAGAAAAGAATTAGCTGAAATTGTGATGGAAGGCAGATATAGCAACAATAAGAATAATAAATGACTTTTCTATTTTCAATAGGCTTTTGCAAAATAGATAAAATGTTTTTTCATTCGATCCATCATTTACCAAAGCATTGTTTGTTAAACTCACCAAATCCACAGGATTGTAAAATGATTGACTTCGAACAAAATGGAGCTCAAACTTATTATAACTTTAATAACATTGAATTTAAGAATCATTGATTAGTAAATATCTGATATTTTCAGCAATAGTTTTGTGTGTATTTTGTATTTTGGCCTTGTGTCTGTCGCCATTATCCACGATGAGAAATAATGTATTGGAGAATTATGATAACATGCTCTTTATCTTTATTAATAACGCTCATTTGCAATTTCTAGACAAAATAATGGTATACCTCACCCAATTCGGACGAGAAATATTTTGGGCATTAGTAATACTACTCTTATTCATATTTGGTAAAAGTACAGGGAGAAAAACAGCAATTATTTTATTCTTGTCAATCCTTGTTCTAATACCTATTGGAACCATGACTAAGGAAATTATACAAAGATTAAGACCAGTTATTCCTGAATCAGATTCTTTGCTGCCAGCAAGTCATGGATATTCTTTTCCTTCCGGTCATGCATTGATAGTTTCAGCTGGAGCAACAATTGCTTTAATACTATTAAGAGGATCAACTATTAATTTATTCATAGGATTTGTCTTGACAATTGAGGCAGGTTTAGTTTGTTATTCACGTGTATATGTAGGCGGTCATTATCCGTTAGATATATTGGGTGGAATACTACTTGGGGTTGGAGTATCGCTTCTGTTCGTGAGCCAAGAGAAGAGAATAGAATATTTATATTTCAGGACTATAAAAATTTTTGATAAATCAAAAACTAAAAGCTAGTTTCGCATCTTCATAATACTTGTTAAAAAGCCATTAAACCATTATGAAAATTTAATTATAATTTATTTATATTAACAGGAAAAAGGGAAGTAAGTTTATGAGGGTTGGTTAAATTTATTACTACCAGATTGCGATGAACCTGACTGAGCCATGTGCATCATTTGATTAATCTTGTTCTCAACCTCTTTGAGATTTTCTTTCACTCTAGATTCTTGTTTTCCCAAAACAACAGTTCGGGTACTAGACAATTCTTTTTTCTCCTCCAATTCCTTCAGTAGATTGTCTTTGTCAGATTTAACCAGCAAAGGGCCTGCAAGTTTGTAGACAGCATCATCTGAGGTGGTTTTCTTTAATTCTTCCAATGCTCTTTCAGTTTCAGATATCTCCAATTCTACTTGTTGCTTTTGCATCATTATTGCTTGTAGATTTTGTTGCAACTGTTGTAATCTGGCTAGCTGCTCTTTTAGCCATGGAGGTAGCTCTTGTTCACTCATTATTTATACAGAATAACTAGGTATACACTAAGATAAAAATTATTACGATTAGTTAATCATTTTGATTATCAATTTGAATAACAGAAAACGACAAATCAACCAATCTCAAAAATGATAATAGGGTAGCCCTAAACTTAGATATATTGTTACCGGAAACATTCAAAATAATGCCATTATCTTCTATTAAAGTAGTAACCTTTGTATCAAAATCGGGAGTAGATTGTATGTCTCCTTGGAGAGCAATATATGCTGAATTTAGTTGTTTTTCAGCTCTTTCTCTATGTTCTTTTAAAAAATCCGAATTAATACTTTGATTAAACTTAAAATAAATATGGATTTTAGCCCTGTAGCTTTCCAAGATTTATATCGTAGGCACCTGCAGCAACTTTGTATTCACATTTGTTGCACTGCCAAATTCCTATGGCCACCCGTCGGAATTTTAGTGAAGTACAGTTTGGACATCTTCTTTTTTGTTTTAAAGTACGATAGACTTTACCATATCTTTTTCGTACCGTAGCACCAAACTTTACACCTAGTCCTTTTAGTGCTGTTGAACCCTTTCTTCTTTTAACCGCTATTCAACTCCTTTATTTTAGAGCGGATTTCCTCTCCTTTAATTCTTGCTATTTCAGAAAACTCAACTATCTGATTAATGGAGAATGGCCCAGTAAATCCCTTTTGTACCGCTACAATGCTTCCGTCTGATTGTGTAGTCATGGTTATTCGTGCATCCATACAAGCTTCTTCTTCTGTTGTAGGATCAATTAGAACGGATTCCCCTATTTTTACAGCAGTGATTGAAATGGGGATCGTAGTAATTGGAGGGGGCATTGTTTTACCAGTATTCACCACTTTATCTTCCTGAATTTCATATACGGGGAATTTACTAGTCAATAAAGCTGCCACCACCGCATATGAAGTTGCATCAAGCAGATTGCCATCACTATTTATAATGCTGCAGTCAACGAAAACGGTGTAAACTGTCTTGCCAGGAATCAGTGCTAATTTATCCAAATCAAGCATCTCAGACTCTCGTATTCCTCTATCAACGACTCTTGACAATTCTATTGCATCTTCATCAGGAGGTCCAGGTTCAACGTGGGGAGAGGCAGTTGGCAAAACTTCTGCGGACATGATTAGTGCTCCTTTATTCTCTAATCCTTCAAATGGTTCTCCTGTTTCAACTTTAACACCTGCTATAACTTCTGTGTTTCCAAGCTTGACCTTTGCAGAACCTGAGGCTTTATCTATTATTCCAACTTCAATTTCTAAGTTTCTATATAAATCGTAATCTCGTCCATCCAATCTTTTTCCGCGTGATAATGCTTCTAGCATTTGTTGTTTTCGTAGTTGTTCTACGATTATTGTGGAACGCTTTGAGGAACTCATGCTTCTTCTTTCAACTCCATTTCATTTCCAAAATATTTTTTCATTAATGCATCTTTTTGTATTTCATATACTGCTTTGCATCCTGTTATGGCTTTGTTTAAGCATTCATTGAATTGAGTAGTTGTGAGTTTGCCATCTAGTTGAAGCAATGTAACTTGTTCTAGATTTGGCATGTAAGCAACAGGCATATCTGCATCACCTTCTTTATCTTCCAAGTCATTGACATCTAATACTATATTATCGGCTATTCTTCCTGCTGCACATGCAGAAACCAAATCTCGCATGTTAATTCCAGCGTCTGCTAATGCTACAGATGCAGCATTAATACCAGCACACCTAGATCCTCCGTCTGCTTGTAGAACTTCAACAAATACATCTATTACCGCGCGTGGATAGTCACTTAATATTAATGATGGTTCTAATGATTCACGCATTACTTTTGATATTTCCACTTCCCTTCGAGATGGGGCAGGATTTTTTCTTGTATCGGTAGAAAATGGAGACATGTGATATCTACATCTTAGAACACATCTATCTGGCAGTGCCATGTGTTTTGGATGAACCTCTCGTGGTCCATATACTGCTACTATTATCTTATTCTTTCCGAATTCTATAAAGGCTGACCCATCGGCATTTTTCACCACACCGACTGTAATTTTGATAGAGCGTAAATCATTGATTCCTCTACCATCGGATCTTATTCCGTTTTCATCCAATAATGTTAATTCTTTCAAACTATACACATCCTACTTGATCACTCTTGTTTTTTTTCCTTTTGATCGTCATTGCTATTACTGTTTGATGATTTCTCAGAATTTTCAATCTTGTGTTTTTCTTTGGTACTAGAACTCGTTTTGACGCTGTTTGACGTAGTTTGTGAGGATTCAGCACTTGCTTGTGGGGGTTCTGGTTGTGGTTGAGAAGATGTTGTTTGTGGGGTTGATTCAGCACTTGCTTGTGGGGGTTCTGGTTGTGGTTGAGAAGATGTTGTTTGTGGGGTTGATTCAGCACTTGCTTGTGGGGGTTCTGGTTGTGGTTGAGAAGATGTTGTTTGTGGGGTTGATTCAGCACTTGCTTGTGGGGGTTCTGGTTCTTGAATTCCGCCCCCAGATGCTGATGAAGATGATGCTTCGACAGCTTCTGACTGTTCTTGATCTTCTGGATCTTGAACATTTAGCAAAGTCTTGACTCTTTGCGTAAGATTGGTAGTGTGAGATTCCTCTTCTACCAATCTAATCGCCTTTGCAGCCAAACTCAGCCCTTCAGGATCTCTACCAGTAACGACTACTATACCATTTTGACCTATTATTACTCTTGTTTGAGTGGCTTGTTCTATGGTTTGAATCATAGAACCTCGTTTACCTATCAGGCGAGGGACGCGAGTAGGAGATATTTTTATAAATTCACCATATGGAATTTTCCCCAAGTCTTTATCTTGCACTGTAAGCATTGGGTCTCGTGTTCGATCAAACGATACAATTCTTGCAATAATTAAGTCACCAATGCCCAATTGTCTTCCCATATCATCCTTTGCCGGAGAAAAATCTCTTCCAAATACATCCTGAGCAGGCAGATGTGCTAGGAAACATGCGTTTATGTCAACATCCCATGATAAAGATGAACGATCAATAACCTTACCTATTACCAAATCGTTAACACGAGGAATGTAAACGCCTGACAGAGGTATTACTTTAACACCATCTTTGCCTGCCTCAGCTATTCCAACTCTTGTTGAAATCAAATAATTACCACTTTTAACAACATTCATTAAAGGTTTATAATTACCTTCGATAATTTTATCGCCAGGTATAACATACCTCCTCTTGATTTCTTGCATGTTAGAGATTGTCTACCTCCAAAAACAAAACACATGTAAACTGAAATGTTTTCATACTTTTATTTCTAAATATCTAGAATTTGTTCTATAATATATTCTGTAAGTAGTATAGCAGATAGTTATTCCTTTACTTGTGCTGTACCTTTGGTCAAGGACCCTATTCGATCCAAAAAGCTTCCTTTCATGCCAGAGTTTAATTCAATTTCGACTTTTAGTGAACCGTCAGAGAGCCACTCTTCAGACTTTAGTGCTCCTGAACTCTTTATGAAACTATAACTTGCTGAAGCATAGGAATTTGGTACAAGTATCGCCATGTGTGACATCTCTGATTTTAACGGAAGAATTTTTCTGAGAGCATCTACCACTGATTTTACTTGATCTTCAGGCTTTTTAAATGGATCAATTGTTACTCGCACATCTTCAAGAGCATTCTCTATACGTTGAATTGGATGGGGCAGTTTGGTTTTCGGGTCTATAAAGTTCTTGTTTATATACTGAATTATTTGTTTGCGTTTGTCATCCACCATTTTACGACGTTGATCGGTGGTAAGATTTAGTTCGCCTTTAAGAAGAATTTGTTTTAAAATTTCATTGTTATCCTTAGTTTTAAAGTGTTTATTTAGTTTTTCAATACTTGCTCTGGAACCTTTATTGGCATCCGAATAAACTTCGTCTGAAACTAAGACAGAAGATAAATCATTTCTTTTACCTATTTTGAATTCTAATGCCGGATCAGGTTTAACCAAGATTTCATAGCGGTCATTTCCAACAACCAATTTTACAATTGTAACTTTGGAATCAGCCATATAGATTAGGAAATGCTGTGATATATTAATTTAATAACATAGTGGTTAATACTAACCAGAGTGATTAATATGGTAAAATATGATGTCTTTACCTGTGGGATGCGGGATAAAATAAACAAAACATATTAGCATACATTGACCATGATTTGAATTTGTTTTTTCTCTGATTATTAAGGAACTTTCGATATTATCGTATTTATAGGCAAGATAAGCCACTTTTCAGGTGGGAATGGATTCAAAAATTTCCCTTTGAGGGTATATCAAGCAGAAATCGATATTAGCATAGGTTGGATTTGAGTGTGACAAAGGTTATTATTAATACATTTTGCTTTTAGTTTTCACTTTTGAGACAAAATCACAAAGGAAAAGATCCGGATCCTTTTATCAAAGGAGCAGGAATGAAATATTCGTATAATAGAATGTTCCCATTTAGCATTAGCATCATGAATTAAAGGCAGCAGTCTGGACCAAAAATATAGATTATCGTTATTATTCTAAGGTGTGTAGATTATTAAATCTAGATCTTTGTATCCTTCTCTTTACAAAATGAGATGAGCGTGTTTGAAAGGACAATAAATTATTCTAAAGGTGGATAGGCACTTTATTTTTTAGGCAAGAAGAAAGTTGTAATTAGACAAAATCAAATATAAAATTGAGTAATATTTTTTCTCTGTATCAACCAAATACAAAATAAACATCTTTGTTATAGAGGGTAAATGATAATGGTAAGCTTTAAATAATATTAAAGCAGATCTATAAACATATTAGAACCTGCAAATAGGTTATAGTGAGAACGGTTATGAATGTGAATATTTGTTTTATCTGTTATGAAAAAGAAAACAAAAAAGTTGTGTCACTTGCGACACATTTATTTAATTAATTTCCCTTAATATATCTATACTAACTCAGCTTTATAAATGGTTTAAACAAAGATGACAGCAAACTAATGGTATTATTTATTAATTTGGGTATGAATCACTTTCTTTTTATGTTAGGCCACATAAAAATTCCTACTAATTACTTTCGTACGTAGTACATAGATTTCCTTAACGATGAAGTAAATAGCCATTAGACAGTTTTATTTGGATATATCGAATTTATGACTCTATTTTAGGATTTTACCAACCTTCATTAATGTTTAGTCACCGTCATATTCTGACGATCATTCTTCAATTTTAAGATACTTTTCTACTATGATGGTACCTTTAAATCGAATTCTAGATTGCAATATGATTTCCTTTGACGTAAACATAGAGAATGTATTCTTCCCGCACATTTATCTATAGCCCAACATACAGAACAGACAAGTTCGATATAGGTGAAGACATTTATTTATTCTAATATACCAGAAATGGAGCAATATTTTTTAACAATTTCGTTTACCGGCTGTGCCTATTGATCAATACACCAATACTAATAGTATTTTATTATCAATGTAATAGTATTATTGGTGATAGTTTTTAACGATCTTTTTCAATTAAAGGTTTCATATTGTCCTTTTATGCATAAAGAAGATAGTTTGACTCCGAATAATTATCTTTTTGAATTTTATCATAATGCATTACAATGCTTTGAATGAAAATGTCAGTTATCATAAAGTCTTAAGTATAAAATAATTGTACAAATTAGGAAATAGAATGCTTTAATCAATAACTCTAAACTAATGGTTTTGGTTAAAAACGGTGCATAAGAGGGAGCAGTAGATATTGATGATTGTTTGGGTAACGTGTATAATAATGGTACTGAATTTTTTATTCACCAGCAAACGATCATAAGATCATTGACTTTTGATTAATTAATCCACACGCCAATGACATTACATTTGAAAGATTAAGTTCACAGAATGAAAACAATAGCAATCTACGGCAATAGAGTCCCAAACTTTCTAAAAGGCGAAAATAGAATGGTTTTGGAATGAATACGATGATTTACAATTTCATAAAGTTATTTTGCCAGTCTAAATCAGGCATTATGAAATCGATTTGATAATGACATCAACATCCAGTATGGGGTGAACTTTTATGTCTTGACAAAAATGTATTTTCAGATATCAATAATTAATATACAAAAGAGGGTCAATCAATATTTGATGTAGGCATCTTCGATTTCCATTATTGTGGATTCATTACATTTTTAATATCCGTGGGAATAAAGTTATTTGAATTGATCTCTATAGATTTAAAGGTTATTGAGAAACAGGATGAAAGAATAACCATTAAATTTAATAATGTACCTCGTCAATACGTAAATGCAATTAGACGATTATCCATCAGTGAGGTTCCTACTTTTGCCATTGATGATGTTGTAATTTTGGAAAATTCTTCTGTTATGCATGATGAGGCAGTTGCACACAGATTGGGTCTTATTCCACTCAGAACAGATTTGAAAAAATTCTCTTTGCCTAATGAATGTAGTTGCAAAAGTACTCTTGGATGCGTTAACTGCAGGGTATTGCTGCAGCTGGATGCAGAAGCCAACGAGAAAACCAAAACCATTACAACTTCTGAACTAATTTCTGAGGATGAATTCGTCAAACCAGTTAGTCAAGATATTCCCATCATAGTCTTGGCACCTGGACAAAAGATAAAGTTCGAAGCATATGCGAGGCTGGGATTTGGAAGGGATCATGCGAAATGGCAGCCAACTACTATTTCTGTTGTAAAATATGGAGAAAATGAAAACGAAATCTTTCTAACTATCGAAACTAACGGTGCTTTGACCGCAGAAGAAACAGTAATAGCAGCAATTGAACAGCTTAGTAAAAGCATCAAAGAATTTGGTGAAACAATTAATGCTGTTCAAATACCCACTAACCTCTAGGTAAATTTATTTGGTACTTTATACTTTTTTAAGTCGAACAGCAAGTAATGTTAAACGATACTTTAATTGATAATACGGTCTGGATTTTCCGTAAAGCTTTTAAAAATAATAAAGCCCAGATTTGGAAAGCATTGGAGAAAGAATTTTCTAAATCTCGTTCAAACAGAAGGTTGATTGATATTCAAAGGTTGGATAAAGTCACAAATAATGGAGATGTGGTTGTAGTTCCAGGCAAAGTTTTGGGCAACGGAGCATTAGGGCATAAGTTAACGGTAGCTGCTTATTCATATTCGGAGTCTGCAATAAGCAAATTAAAATCTGCTGGCGCCGAAGTTATATCACTACAGTCATTGATAAACAAATATCCTGATGGAAAAGGTGTAAGAATAATTGGTTAAAAAAGTAGCTTCTGAAAACAAGAATAAGAACAAGAATAATAAAGACAAGAATCAAGAGGAAAAACCATCTCAACAAAACAAGTTGATAGTTGTGGATGCAACCAATTGTATTTCAGGCAGAATATGTTCAAAAGTGTCAAAGTTATTACTTCAAGGAAATAGGGTATCGGTGGTAAACGCTGATAAGGTTATGGTGTCAGGAAATAAATACGAAATTATAGAAAGCTATAAGAAAAGATTGGAGGTTGGATCAATTGTCAACCCAATTCATGGCCCTTTCCATCCACGCAGACCGGATACAATCATTACCAAAATGGTAAGAGGTATGGTGCCCAAGAGAAAGTCTAGTGGAATGCAGGCTTTTAAGAAATTAAGGGTATATATGGGTGTTCCAGATGAGTTAAAAAATTCACCTATGCAAACATTTGACGATGCAAAAATCACTAGACCAGAATCGTTTTACACATCTATGAGCGATGTAGCAAAACAAATTGGCTGGAAAGGAGTTGTTCAATAATGAATAAAATAGATCTATATCCAGGACAGAGAAAAACCTGTAGAGCAGTTGCTACAATTGCGAAAGGAAATGGTAAAATAAGAATAAACAACATTCCTGCAGAAGTAATACAACCAGAAATTGCCAAGGAACTAATTTTAACTCCTACAAATCTAATTGGCGAGCTAAGAGACAGAGTAGATGTAAATGTTCATGTTAATGGCGGTGGTTTTATGGGCCAAGCATTTGCTAGTGCAGTAGCCATTTCACGAGCATTAACCGGTGAAACAAAGGGAGCAAAGGAACCAAAGGATCACCCATTTACAAAGAACATGAGAGAAGAAATTAGGAGAAAGATTACTGAATTTGATAGGCATTTACTTGTAGGTGATCCAAGACAAACAGAATCCAAAAAATACGGTGGACCTGGAGCAAGAAGACGAAAACAAAAGTCATACCGTTAATTCTTTTCAATTATCTACTTTTGATTTGCTATTTAAGTAGTACAAAATCTAAAATAGAATATGTCCCATAATGGAATAGACATAGACCAGTATATTCTGTTAATAATCTATCCAAGTATAGCATTTTTTGCAACTGGTTTTATTACAAAGAAAATAGAACTTAAAAAATCCATTACTTATTCAATTCAAGCAATTATTTGTTTTGGTTTTTCGATTGCATATTATTTTTTTATACCCTATGGCGGGGCACTGGGACTATCAATAATTCTGGGACTATTTGGATTTATGTTACTTGTTATAGCGAGAAAAGAAAAGATCTCACCTTCTGATTCTAATAATATGGATGGTATGGATACAAGTGCATCCACAAAGGATGAGGAAAAGGAAAACAGTCAAGTAAAAGGTAATAAAGAGTAGAGCAAAAGCAATTTTTTCAAATAATGATAAAAGAATAAGAAATCAATGAAATGCAATTAACATCCAGGTTTAGAATAAAAAGAATTGAAAGCATCGTTAATTTTCTTAATGATGTGCATGTTGGAAGATTAGCTACCATTGATGAAAATGGATATCCACAAGTAATTCCAATGAATTTCGTTCACTTTGTATCTAGATTAGATACTAGTAGTCGATCTGATTATGCATCAAAGACAAACAATGGATTAGACAAGAAGGCCGATGTAAGCATAGAGAAAGAAGTATTAAAAAAAAATCTCATGACCGATGCAAACAGTGAAACTTACAAACATTCTATTTATATGCACTCTCACCACAAAGGAGAAAAAATTGAAAATCTTGTACGTAACCAGAAAGTAGGCTTTGAAGTAGACAAAGAAATATGCTTCTTACCATCATATTATTTTCATCCTTCTGATGCGTCCTTTGCAGATACTTTGTATACTAGTATAGTGATAAAAGGAAAGGCAGTTATTGTTACAGACAATAAAGAGAAGGCCTTAGCGATGAATAAAATGATGCAAAAATATCAACCAGAAGGTAAATATTCAATACTAACGCCAGAATCCAAATCAATAATATATTTAACTGTAATAAGAATAGATGTAGAAAACATAGAAGGTAAATTCAAAATAGGTCAAGAGTGGACCAGTTCCTTTCGCAAAGAAATAGCAAATAAGATTATAGAAAGGGAAGGGGTTCAGAAATCTAAAGAAATTTTGAAAGATATGAAAATCAATATTTTAGAAAATGGCGATTTTGAATTGCCATTCTCATTAAGCTTGTAATAGGTAATAAACTATCTATTAATATCACCAATTAGAAACAAATCAATTATCCTCAGGAATCCTGTTCTTTAGCCCGCATATCTCAAAGGTAAATGCAATAGAGCCAATTATGTTACTTTCTTTTCTAATGGGATAGAAATTGTCTGTATATTTAGGCATTAGTTCTTCTTTTAGAGGTTTAACTTCTTCTTTAGAGACATCCAACTTCATCATGTCATTACCCAAAAGCAAATCCCATACATCAATATCACTAGTATCTTTTAGAGCTACAAAAGAGAGTATTCTTTTTGTATCTAATTTGTCCACTACTAAAAAATATGTATAATCATCTTCCGGAGAGAATGGATCAGGAGTAGTGAATGCATCAATCCTAAAATAATTGCCTAGTCTTTTTCTTAATCGCTGAGAATCAAATGACATAATAGCAAGATCAGAAATAGATAATTCTTTGATAGTGTCAAGTTTAGGACTTTGAGCTTTTAATAAACTCATACCATAGGTTGCATTACAGGGTTTTAAATATTTGTTGAAAATAACTGACAATATTAACACAAGTTTAAAATCTAACTCAGACAGAGTAAAATTAAGGGAATGGGCCGGGGTACCCAAGCTAGGTAAGCAATCAAAATCCAGCCCTAAAAGGGGTCAGCCTCGAGATCTAATAATGAGGAAAATTAAGGATAGATAGCTGATGTCCTTCCGGACTCGTGGGTTCGAGTCCCACCTCCGGCGCTTAAAATGGGGGTTCTTTCCATATTGTTATATATTAAAAATTACCGCAATAGGGACAATATTCGTAATTATCTTCAGCTATTGATTTTCCACAATAACTACAAAATAGCATATATCATTTCCGCTTTTTTAATTGCTTTGCATTTATTTAAGTTGTTTGACAAGATGTATAACAGAACAGTCTCATCATAAGGTAAATCTGTGAAATAGATATAATAAAATGATATTAATTGAGAGCTATTAGGATTCAAAAACCATTGACTAAAGAGTAAATAGATGGACTCGTTTGCTTCGGATTTGGTATCTAAAATGTGGCACTTTAGTCGTTATCCTACGTAGGTCCATGGTGGCGAGAAAGGTGAAAGGTATTGCGAAGATACGGTTGGAGTTTTCCCGGTATACTTAAAAAAAAGCAATGATATCTCGGATTCAAGAATCTCGATATATCATATTAAGAAAGGCACTTAATCTTCTACCTTATATTTCCTTGTCGAGATTAGAAACCTTGAAGGTGAGACGCCTTGTGGATTATTTTCTTATAACTCAAATGGAAAAACTATAAAGATAAATCTTTTAGGTATCTACAAAATCTGAAATTGAAGAATATTGTAACTTTCTATCAAAACCTTATAATACTATCTTGCTATAGAAATATTGTGTCAACTTCAACTATGACTGATAAAGATAACATAATAAGCAATTCTAAAACACACCGTGTACTGGTATTTCAAGGCGGGGGAGCATTGGGCGCCTATGAAGCAGGAATTTACAAGGCTTTGTGCAAAAAGCTCAGGCAATATGATTCACATGATAATGGACCATTATTCGATATAGTCGCCGGTACATCTGCGGGCGCCATAAATGCCACCTTGATAGTTAATCACATTCTTCACCCGGGAGGTGATGCTGACCCTTGGATAGGAGCAGCCCAAGTATTAGAAGACTATTGGACTGACTCAGCAACAGATACATTCCTTTACGAAGCTCCATACTTTCAGAATTTTCTAAAATCGTCAGAAATGTTTAGAGAAGGATTTGACAATTATTGGACCAATTCATTAAAAGGCTTTGATAATTATTTTCCTAATTTCAGAAACAACCCTTTTGTCCAACCATTTCATTATTTTTGGTTTGATAGATTAGGCCAGTTTGGCTCTACGGAAGCATTTAGAAAGTATCTTTCGTATCTACAATTTACTAACTTACCTATGGGTATACCTAATGTCCTTTCAGGTCCAATCTATCAACCAGATTTTCGATTTATGAATCCGTTTAACTTTTTAGTTAAATATGATAATACTGCGTTGACCAGAACCATTAAAAAATATTGGAACTATGATGCTCATCGAATAAAAACAACAGACCCTCAACCAAGGTTGTTACTTGTCGCCGTAGATGTACAAGACGCCACAACTATCACATTCGATAGTTACCCCAAAAGAAATGGTCAATTGGTCTCAGTATATGGAGATGACGATGAAGCTGAAAAGCATGCTGTGAAATATCCAGAAGGCATTGGTATAGAGCACTTGTTAACAACCATGTCTTCTCATGTACGACTTGAGTTTCCTACGTTAAATGCTACTACAGGTAAGGTCGACGGCGACCAAATCCCCTTAGGCATACCACAATCAAGACCATACATGGATGGGTTTTATCTAAGCAATACACCTTTAAGAGAAGTACTTCAGCATCATCGCGATTATTGGTACAAAGTAAAGGATATGCCCTACGAAGTGCCCTCGCTTGATGTTTACATTGGCGACCTTTATCCTCAAAAAGGAAAAGGAACACCGTATGACCCTGATGCTATCAATAACAGAGTCCAGGATGTGCTGTTTCATGATAAGACTAAGTACGATGAAAAAGTTACAACTATGGTTTCTGATTATGTTAACATCATTAATGAATTAATGAAAATGGTCAAATCCAAAGATAATGATATGAAAGACGATGACATTTACGACCAGTTACAGGAGAAATTAGATGAAAAACTAGTTAGCATCAGCAGAGATGGAAAGTCAAGAGATATCAAGGATTTGCTTAAAGGTAGGTTTACAATAAACAAAATACAGAGAATCGTATATGGGGAAAACTCTGAATCCAGAATTAAAGACGATATTTTTGGCAAAGCTTTTGATTATTCAAAAACGACAATTAAGAATTTAATTGCACAAGGATATAATGATACTCATACCAAATTGGAAAAGCAATCTTAACTTTCCATAGATAATAGTTTCACAATTATCCAGGAAAATTTTTCTAATTACTTAAGGATTTTTCAAGGTAACTATTCTCATGTCTCCCTCAAACCCTGATAAAACCCCCCAGCAATTAACAGATGACTCGTAAATTTAAACATCGAATCATAGTAAAACGCGATTCCAAAGATTTCACAAGAGTTATCAATGCCAATGGTGTTTAAAATCTTGTAAATAAGGTAACATCCATACAAAAGGTAAGGTAACCTTTAGATTAATTTTTTAATACAGACGCAAGCTTTGATAATTTAAAAGGCATAGTAAGAATATCGCCTTCCCTTATTCTCGCAGTTTCCAAGCACCCTTTTGGTAAGTTTTCTTTTGGTGTTGTTGTTACCAATACTAACTTTTGGTTAGGCTTTTCTGAGCGTATTTTTTTTGCAACTTCGAGACCAGAAGGGGAAGATAAATGAGTATCAAGCACTATAGCATCATACGGATGCTCATTCTCTTTGTTATTGAGAAACTGCTCTATCGCTTCGTGTCCATTACTGACCGTTTCTGCCTTAATACCAAAGGAAGATAAATATTCTCTAAATAGTACAAGTAACTCACTATTAGATTCGGCTATTAAAATTTGCGTTTGCTCTGATTCTTTGTTATCCATTGTGCACCTCCAAGTCGCTTATGTTGGATGAAATCAGGATTCTACACCACTTAGGTTAAAATAGGTTTAACATCCGTTATATACCTGTAATTTTTCCTTATTTGATAATAGTTAAATCGTAGTCTTCATAGTTACATCCTACTTTCAATTAATAAATTAATGGTAACAAAAATATGGAGCCTTAGATTATGGAGACAGAAACGCTATTTCATTGCTATTGTTACAAGATATCCCATTCTCAACTCATTATCTGAAATATACTTATTCAAAGTATTAACATAGTCTTCTCTAAATGACTCTATATTGTCTTCGTCATTTTCATTTTTCAAAGCCTCAATAACTTGAATCATAAAACCTGCTTTAGTAATGGTATCTTGCCAATAGTGATTCGGACTTAGGATTGGAATATTGATAGTATCTCTTTCAAAGTAAATTTCTTTGATTCCTGGCAGGAGTTGTTTTATTTTATCAGGAATTCCCCAATTATAAGGAGAAAACGCTTCTGAAGGCGGAAATGGATTATACTTTGACACAACTTCAGAGAGTTTTCCAACAGCCAATTCTGGAGGCCAACTTGTAAAACCTAGGCGCCCCCCTTTCTTTAAAACTCTCACCATTTCCTTACCTGCCATCTCTTGATTGGGCGCAAAAATGTGACCAAAGGTTGATAAGACAACATCAAAAGATTCATCTTCAAATGGCAAGTCTTCTGCGTTACCTTCCTTCCAGTCTATTCCTCTCACTCCAGATATCTTTTCATCGTCTTTTGCCCATGCTAACATCTTGGGAGTAATATCGATACCAGTTACTTTTGCTCCACTCATCCGAGCGGTTATAGCAGTATTGCCATATCCACATGCCACATCTAATACCGAATCAGCTGTTTGCAAACTTACAAGTTTTGTTAAACGCGCTGATACAGGAGGAAAAAATTGACCCCTACTTCTATAGTCACCTAAGCTCCATATTTCTTTGACCGCATCTTTGGAAGTATTCAATATCATTTACATCAAATACCAAAATAAAAATTAAAGTCTAGGGGTTATAGATTTTTATAAAGTCAATGTTACTAATTAGTAACTAACTTGATTTACCCTATGTCTGTTATTTAACAAGTGATTTCTTGTTTTATTTAAGTTTTCAATTTTCTCTTCCAGATTTTTCTTCATATTCTTTAGTCGATTAATATCCTTTACAAATTCTAAAGCAACTATTAAATCATTTTGGGACACTGGATTTGATAGAATAAACCTAATCATCCTCTTTATAATTGGAAAATTATATTGATGAAATTCAAAAAGTAAAACCAAGATGTGGTTCTTTTTATCTATCCATATATTTCGAGTCCTAATTTGATTATACTGTGGTTTTATACTTAAATAAACATGATAATATATGGTTCAACAGTCAAACTTTTTTCTGTCCAATTTAAGCGTTGAAAAGAAAAGTGGAAGGCGAGAAAACTTTAGCACTGAAAAACTTTTAACAGGATTAAGCAGAGCTGGAACTCCATTTTTGTTGGCGAAAGATATTTCTGAATCAATCGCCAGGAAACTTGAAGAAAACCCACCAATTGATAACTTTGTTTATTCTAGCAAACTTAGAGAGTATATTGCTGAAGAACTTAGACAAAGAAATCACAATGCTATTGCAGAATCTTATTCTGGATATAGTAAAAACCAAATAACTGATTTAAAAGAAGAACAAATAAAAAGAAATGATAAATTTGATTCTAAAGTTTCACAGTCTGTAAATACCCATTCAAAACAGAATGTCAAGGACAAGGATTATCCACCTGTAAATTGATAACTTTTTACTATTTTTTATGATGGACAAACTGATTGAGTTCAATCCGAATTGCAGATAGATGTATAATAAATATAGTAATAGGATGGTCTTGGATACTATGATCGGAAGTTAAATAGTATGTTAACCAATTATTTTTGCTTTTATGGAATAAAACTATAATTTCGCAAGAAAATATAGCCTTATTCAATAAAAGCATTTTTAGAATTTTTGATCATCTCAACGGAAGAGATGCAACTCTATTTTAGAAACTATTAGCGCAAATTAAATTGAATGGTATCGGTTGTTTCAGCTTCAAATCGGCAAAATTATAATTTATATTATAAAGGCGGTTATCTACAAATTTATTGTTTTTTTACGTGTGTACACAGTATACCACAAATTATTAAGTCTGTATACTTATCAACCTCTATTTTACTATTATCAGTAAACTTGATGTCAATTAACCGTTTTCCTTCTTCCTGAAGAAATTCATAGATACTTTTGCAAGGTCAGATAAATATCGACTATCACGATTATTTGCTTTTATCTCATCCCAGGCTGTACGCCTTGAACATTCAATGCAAGTGTATGAACTATTAAAACAATCTTGAATAATAAAAATAATACATGATATTGTCAGGCAAAGACCCTTCAATTATTAACAATGAAGCCGATATTAATACAAAAGAAAAGGAAAATGTAAAAGATAACGAAAATTATCAAAAATATCAAGAATCAACACAAGACGATTCACCATGGGCGTCTGACCGCGATATCCGTATTGCTGAATCTGATAAACTACCTAATCCTAATCCAATCACGGACACCGACGGCTGTCCAGAGTGTGGTAATATTAAAGCCTATTGGTGGATAGTACAAACAGATTCTGGAGATGAACCAAGTACTCAGTTCTTTCGCTGCACAAAGTGTAACCATACATGGAGAACTCCAAAATCATCATGATATTTTATCGATGCATTCAAAAGTCATCGTAGACTAACTTACTGTGCAGTTTTGTGCTGTAAACTAAGTAAATAAATGATTCTTATTGAAGTTATGAAAAAGAATTAAGATAAGTATATCAACCATCGGTGCTAATATCCTTTTTGACATGTTAAATTCTAGATTACCTAGTAAATCGGTATGACAATGGTTTGTTTTTCTAAGGTTGATATGTTTATCTATCTTCTCGCAGCTCCAAGCAGGTACGATGTCGTCATTTGGTAAATCTTCATCATTATTCAAATAGTTAAAAGATGTATTTTCGTATCCCAAATTTCTGCAATCTAATGCCGGTATCCAGTTACCAAAAATGGTATAGTGTTCAGTATTTGGGTTTTACATAATTCCAACTAAATCTGACGTAGTTTCTAAGTCAAACAGAGCAGGTGTACAGTAATAGGAGTTTGGAGGAGAATATTTTAACCATGGATTCAAATTTAATGTATCTTCTGCCAACGGTCCTCCACCAGTAGGAGTACCTATCATTATAAAATTTTTGACATCGTGATTGCTCGTATTTGAAAGATACAACTTTGTATCTAGACCGCCTTTACTGTGTGCAACTATATTTACTTGCTCGATTGAGGACATTGATGAAACATAGATTCGGAAAACAGGACGATATTAAATTGTCGCCATTACTAGTTGACAAAGGGATAACTATTGTCTCTCAAATACAGATTCTTCTATAGAGTAATATATTCTACTTATTTTGATAGTAGACATGGCCATATAATAAAAAAATTAGAAGGCAATAAGAAGAAATAGAAGATAATCTTTTGCTTGGTAAGCATCAAATTTACCATTTATAGCAGTATGAAGGAAAAAACTATAATTCATAAATTAGGATGGTATTAAGGTAAAAAAAGTTGTGTAAATTAGTAATTCATCGGATCTAATATGAGTTATTGAAAAAAGCGTGTCGGTACTATTTAATAACTGGTATAAAACTCAGTCAATAATCCTATTCTCTTTAATTCTTTTTTCCTCTTCTGCCATTCCCTCATCGGTAATTGTAAACTCATTGCTATCGGTTATTTTTACTAAATTAGAGTTATTCCATAATTTACCTAAATCTAGTTTCAGATACGATTGATCCATTGACGATACGATATCTTCTATTTCTTGAAATGATACCTTATCTTGTTTCTCTCTTTTCTGCATATATAAATGTGCTAGAATAATACTGCGAACCTTACGCTCAGATTCTTCATCAGATTCAAAACTTGAAGTTCCACTCATATATCTAATAATACCATGTTGTATAAATCCCTAATACAAACAAACTTCATCTTTTGTGAACTAAATTCAAAGACAAAAGTAAAAAGTAGGATGAGATTTTTGAGATGATTTGTCTACAACTAAATCTGGTACTGTGTCAAGTAGAAATCTATTTCTTTCAGGATTAATCTCAAAATAATATAAGTTTCCGTTATTGTTATTGCCTACAAACACATTATTGTAATAGGATTCATCCAAACTAGTAGAGTTGAGAAATTCTATGTCAGTGAGGGCCGGTGAATCTAGCCATGTTAGAATTGGATTAGCATAATGAGAAGCCTCAAAGTTAACTAAATCATCTTCATTATTACCAGAAGATGAAATAGGATCCATTATTGTTTGCCAACCACTATTAAATCCATCTTATCATATTGATTTCGTCATTTTAAGCGGTACCATTTGATGTATCCCAAAGAACATTAGAGAAAGGATCGAAAGTAATACCACAGGAATTTCTAATACCATATGCGAAATACTTGCTTGATGATCAGTAAGATCGGTCGAGAATAGATTATGAAGTGCTGGTGTTCCATCAAGCGGATTTATTCTAAATAACACACCTGTATCATCAAGAGAGGGGCCATCAGAAAAGTTTTGTAGCATACCATCATGATTCAGATCTTCTATAACTTCATAAAGATAATTATCAGGTCCAATTGTCAATTTTCCACCATCATGAGTGGGACCGGGCCTTGCTGGGGCATCTAAGATTAGAGTTGGATTTTCCAATGTCTGGCCATTCCAAGTGTATTTGTATATTCTATTTTTTAATTCGCCTTCACCTTCATCTCTTGCAGATTCCGCATAATAAAGAAAATATCTCTTCCGTTATCAGCGGGATCAGAGTCGCCACCAAAGCTCATATTCTTCTCTATTGCAATACCAAGTAAACTTCAATCACTTTGGGTATCTACAGGAATTTCCACAATAGGTTAAGATTGTAATTGGCCATTTGAAACTAACCTTATTAGATCATCTTTTCCTAAAACCTTTATATTGTTACTACTTATATATATCATACTGGTAGGAGGATTTAGACCATCAACTAATGATTCAAAATTTAAACTTGGATTATCAACGCACTGTGATAAGGCAATGGGTAAATAATGATAAAGAAGTAATCCAGTTGTTAGAACTAAAATGAAATATAATCTGAAAATTTTATAAAATATTGATTATTCTAAATTATTATATGATCAAGATTATATCATCATACAGGAAAAAATAAATTTCACCAAACTCAAAATATCTCTCAGTTATCTTACAAAATTCGTATATTTAATTGATTTTCATTGCTATCTATTTTTGCAACTTGTTCATGCCGATGTATGAAACAATATTTTGCGTCAATATTTTAAGTTAAACTGTTCTTTGATAAAATTTTCAAATTCCCTATCAGGCAGGGTTTTGTTTTTTTCCATAATCATTTTTGCATCTTCTCCAACCACATATCTAAATTCAGGAGTATCGGTAGTGACCGCTTCAACAATAACATTAGCAACTTCTGAAGGAGAAATAACATTTTCTGACATCTTAGAGAACGTTTCTGAAACTGTATCTACAACATTTCGATAAGGTGAGATGGAGTTTTCTGATTTATTTGCCATTTTGATATTGTTCCAAAAGTTTGAACCTACTGCACCAGGTTCTATAAGTATTATCTTGATATTAAATAAACCTAATTCATAACGTATGCATTCGGAAAGTCCTTCTAGGGCAAATTTTGTACCATGATAAATGGGATCTAGGGGAATGGCTATCCTGCCACCCATAGACGTTATATTTACTATTTTTCCATTCTTTTGGTTTCTCATTATTGGTATAACTGATTGCATAGTTTTTATTGCTCCAAAAAAGTTTGTTTCAAATTGAGTTTTGATTTCCTCAGTTGAGGTTTCCTCAAGCGGCCCGGCTAATGCATAGCCTGCGTTATTTATCAATACGTCAATTCTCTTATTTTTATCATATACTTGACCAATAGCTTCTTTAATTGATTTATCATCAGTAACATCCAGACGTAAAACGTCCAAGGGTAAATTTTCATTGCTGGCTATTTCCATTATCTTACCGGATTTATCCAAGTTTCGCATTGTAGCGTAAGTGTGAAACCCGTTCCTTGCTAATGCCAGAGAAGTCTCAAATCCTATCCCAGTGGAACTTCCTGTAACAACAGCGATCTGTGAGGCTTTGCTCATGATTAACTTCTATTATTATGTTTATTTATAAGGCTATATCAAATAGCATCAAATTTTGAACATTATCTAATAGATATTTTTCTATATATTATTCGTTCAAATTTTCTTTAAATTCTGTTAATATGGGCTTACTGAATTATGGTCGTTGTTCTAGATTTTTTGTTGTTGTAAATACTCTCAACGAGAGAATGAGCCCGCATTTCAAATACCTGCCGGAGTTTTCGGTATCGAAGGCCAAATAGTCTCTTTATCGATCAAAGTATAAACCCGCAAATGCAAGAAACGGGTTCAAATCCCATCCCCTCCATACCAAAGATTATTGCAGAGGCAGGATTATCGTGTAAATCTTTTAAGATTGAAACCACGATTATACGGTATGGTTTCGAGTCCCAAACTTCGTCTGGTCAAATTATTTAGGTGATCTTCATAATGATACGATCACAATCATAAATAAATTTAGTCGATTCTTATAATGTTCTAACTTCCTCTTTACATATTAGACTACCGCTCAGTAAATGTAACTATCTATTGTAATCAATTGTTGTAAATTTTGATGTTACTATCGATTTACCATCTTCATAACCAATTATCAAAGTACATTCATGATCACCTGTTCCAGGAGCAGCAACCCAAGTTTCAAGAGGATCATTAGTGAGACCTTCGCCTCCATCTCCGACTTGCCTTCCATCTATTTGCCATATATGGAAATTAATTGTCTTTAGGTTAGGAGTAGTTGCAGTGTTTATAATGGCGTATAATCTCATTGGTCTTCCAGAAATCAATTTTTGTGAATCGTTAGGATTCAAAATGCTTATTATCGGTGGATGCTTTGGGATGACAGTCTGAGTATCTTTATAACTTGTCAAAAATCCGTCGTGCACTAAAAGTCGGAAAACCAAATCTCCTACGGGTATCTCATTAATATTAAATTGATGTTCGTTCTTCTCTAATTCAACAGCAAGACTGTTCCATGATCTACCTTTATCCTTAGAAAACTGCAATGAAAATTTTATGCCATATGGAGATGAAAATTCCCCTTCCCACTTTGCAAGTCCTTTATCCCTACTGACCTCAACTGAAAAGGATCCGATTTTTGGAGGGCTTTTAGTAGCTGAACGAGTCCATATTTCGTTGACAATTTGTCCACCATCATTGCCTGTTAGTGTATCAACTATGTTCAGTGAATTACCTGATTCGACATCTGGCATTATTACTTGAAATGCGAATGGTCCTTCACTGTTTTTCGAGTTCTTTTCTTTTTCACAATCACATTCGTGACCAAAGGTCTCTAAACGCATTAATGGACCTTTAGATAGGATCTCTTCTTTACTGCCCAACAATCTAGCTTCAAAACTAGTTTCCACAGCCCCGGTTATTTTTGGAAGTGTAAAGATTCGCATAATACTTTGTATTTCTATTTGACCATTTTTATTGTAGATTCCAATAATAGAGATTATGTTTTGAGGTTTTATTTTAATATCTCCAGGATTAGGTTCTTCCGAAGACGGATCTTGAAAATACTCCGGCCAAACAAATGGATCAGGCAAACCCGGGATAGGAGATACAGATAGTTCGAGTTGTTCCCTACCGAAGTTTTTATTATCCGTTAATTTCTTCTGATGATATAGCGAAATCCATTCTTGAGGGAAACAATATCCCATGTAGTCTTTTGCGCTCGGTAAATGAATATTACCGTTATTAATATCCAATCCATACTCACCTAGAGAAGCATTAGGGGTATCTTTAACATCATAAGGCTCGTATGCAGGATAGTTGGTATCTCCAGGAACATTACATGGAGCATGTTGAAGGCCAGCCGCATGCCCAATTTCATGAGCCATCGTAACTTGATCACGATTAAGTCCTATACTAACACCATTTAATGCACAACCACCGACATTTTGAATTGGAGTCCCGATTGGTAAGAGACCAAAATAAATCACATCGGTACGATTTCCATCATTAGTTTTTACCTGAGCAACAGCAGCAGTTAGGTTAATCCATTCGGTTGAACATCCCCCTGGTGCGGTCGCAATCCCAGTTAAGGGAGTACTCCAGTCCATCGTTCCTGCACTTGAGAAGCTACCTTGAGATTGAACGGGATTTGCTGTCAATGTCCAAGCGGCGGTGGTTTGCAAATCTTCAGTAGTTGGAGCATCCAGATTCATGGTAGTTGGAGGAGGACCAGAATTAGGATCTATCCCAGAATAACTAATCATTATTCCTCTTAGTCGCAATGTCTGTCGAAGCATGACAAAAAAAAGTGGACTAGAATATGTGGCGTCTGGATTATTTTTATTTCCCCCGTCCACCTGCCATATATTCGCTCTAAGTCTAAGATTATATGACAAGTATCTTTGTGGGATAATGAAATTTAGAGTAGAAGAGATATCTGATCTCACCGTGGCATAGTCAAAAACTGAGGATACAGAAATTGTTTCCGATGGTAATGGTCCCATTACATCATCAACTCTTTTCCAGATTGGCGGAATTTGCGAGTTTCTCTCTACAATGAGCTCTCCTGTAACAGTTATTCCCCCAGATCCAGAAAAATCACTAACATACACTCTTACCCATGCCGGTTTGCTAGCGACTAGCATGACAGAATTATCATTTTTTTGATCTGAAGGATCAGTCAGATGCATATCAGACTTGTAGTATTGTATACCTTGAGTTATTTCTATTCCATCAATTTTTGGACCCGGAATTGTCGGATTAGTTGGGTTTGGTGGACCAGATTCACCAGGAGCATTGCTCATGAAGACCGCTCACAAAGGTTATTTATTAATATTTTCACTTTTTCGCAATATTCACAACTATCATAAATAAGAGGAGAAGAGAAATATAGATTGTTGATTATTGCATATATGACAATCATTAATACCTTATAACTTCATACATATTGTGAAGTCATCATAAAACACTTTACCACTCCGATCTACTTGACCTGCGTCCGTAAACTCATCGCTAATCTTACCTTGATGATAATATATAATTTAGATTTTTATTAAGAACTATATTTGTCGTTTGTCCTTTTTATTTCTCTTCAGTAATAATACATCGTTGAACCTTAAGGACAATATCAACACTACCGATGATGTATGAGATTGATTGATCTCTCTAAACAGCATCAAAGAGATTAGTATCACTCCAATTCCTGTTACTTATGCGGAATAGGAAACATTTGTATAAAGCCGCCACCTGAACCGGTTGAAGTGCCTGGAAGCACTCCCATACACTGAGGATCTTCAAAATCGATTCTTGTCCATTCTGATCCACCAAAGAAATCACCTAGTGAATTGTACTTTGTTAATTTAGTGCCAGTAGGATCTACAACTAGGCCAATATATCCAGATGCTTTGGTTTGTCCCATAGGAACATCAGACCATTGACCCCAGATTGGTTGAGGATTTTTGGTCTCATTCTTAAATCCATGCATTACGTTGGTGAACCCTTCTCCAACTTTAAAAGTATTAGACCCAAGCCACCATATCTCAGCACCTATTTCTCTTATGTAATAAATCCCACCATCGTTTCCTTGCCATCTTCCTGTAAGATCATCAAAACAAGAAGACTGTTGTGGTGGATTTTGCCCAGTAACAAATTGGAAATTTGGTATCTGATACTTCTCACTCAGAGCATATACACTTTTTGAATAATGATATCCAGAAGAGTACAAAAGACTAATAGCGAACATGATAAAAGCAAAGGTTGAAAAACTAATAAGTATAAAGTCATTCTTTAGTCTATCTTTCATGTGAACCATTGAGCTTGCAAATATATAGGCTTTTGTGGTTGTTAACAATTATCATTTCGCTTATCTGTATAACTGGATTAACACTGATTGTCAAAAACTTTCTATTTAACAAGATCGAACTTGACTTTTTGTTCCGTTTCTACCTTAAATATTAGTAATTAAACTAGACGATGACTGCAAATTTAATGTAATTAGTAGATTTAGATTTCTAACAACTACTAATTAATGAGACATGAGCTATCTTATCAAAGGATTCAAACGGAAATTGAATGTTTTCGTAATTCCACCATCTAATTTTATCTTCTTCCAATTTAGATCCATAGGCAAATGGTAATGGTCCTTGTGTCAAGGTGGGACTGAAGAATTTAGGAATTGTGAATACTGGATTTCCATTGATATCAGTTATTGTTATTTTACTAACTACCCATGAATCATCATCTGACTCACTAGTTATATCTGCATGCCAATTTCCTCTACCATTTGAAAAAAGGTTCAGATACGCTGCAGTCAAATGACAGTCACCCATATTCAAATTACCCCAAGAAAAGCTCTTCTTCAATATGTCTTTTGGTTTTAGCCATTCACTTCCACCGAATCCGCCTGTTGCAGATGTTCTGGTTAAAATATCGTTGTTCGCATCCTGATTACATTGTAAGGTTAAGTCCCCATTAGCTCTATTAACTCCTAAGGGTACATCTGCCCAACTTCCTTGAATGTTATCGCCTGTTCGTTGGCCGTCAAAAACATTGGAAAACCCTAGACCTTTCTCAAAACTACTTCCTCCAGCCCACCATATTTTCTCTATATCTTGTCCAAGGTAATTTTTCTCTTTATTTTGTTGAATGTAATAGGTTCCACCATCATTTCCTTGCCATACGCCTGACAAATCTGTAGCGCACAGTGCATTAACATTTTGCACGTCTCCCATAGAGAATGTCAAAAGACATACAATCACCAAGGCAACTACGAATGTAATCAAAAAAGGGAAAAAGTGTGATTTAAAGTACAATGCTAGATGGATTATCTGAAAATATATAAGGTTTTTCTGAGTATAGATAATTCTTCACCATTGCTAATCCATTTTTTTGATTAACCAAAAATTGAATCTTATTCGGTTTCTTTGGTTTAACAAATTCTATCGTAAAGTAGATTTTCTGTTATTATGCCAAGGCATGAGTCTCACCTCCGGCGCTTCAAACGTGGGTTCTGGCTATATTGTTATATATTAAAAGAGCAAAATTTTATTTGTTGAATCCTTCCGGTAACACCAATCAATCATGTGAGAATCCAACAGAATCACTAGTTGATCTGGAAAGAAAAATAGATTCAATTACAAAGACTCTTTCCCGACCTTATTATAATAAAATACTTAAAGACCTTCTGAAAGCCAACCCGATTAATGCAAAAACAATTGTTGACTACATAATCGCCCAACAAACCGAGATATGCAAACTGAATTAGGATGTCATCAAATGCAGAACAAACCATACTCTGTCTATTTATAGTATCGAGGATTTGATCATGAACCTACCAATAACGGAATTCTCAATTATATGGTTTTCACATATTGAAAATATATATGATGCAGAATTAAAATTGTCTCAGAAAAAATCTTTTCATTGGACAGAAGACTCTCAAATGTGGGACTGGGATAATTGCAGGATAACATGGGTAAAAAGATCAGAAAAGGAATTGAGAGTAGTAGTAAGAAGCTCTAAGATGGTTTATAGCGAGTCTAGAAAAAAAGAGGTCAAAATAAAATACATGTATGGCTTTGATGTAACTGTCGATAATATAGAGTATCCTCAAGTGGAAAAATACAGGGAGCCCATAGAGAACAAGGAAAAGAAGTATGGTCAGTTAAGAGAACGCTGGGTAATTAAAATGAGCAAGGATTATTATATTTGGCAGTGGTCGCTAAATGAAAACGGCCAGTCCATAGAAAATAGCGAAGTTTTTAAAATTTACAAAGCAATAATGAAATCGATAGAAAAGACAGCATTACCTACTAAAAAGAATATTTTTCTGGTAGAAAACGTACCGAACGATAATAGAATCATACCTGTGATTTACCAGCCAGCAATCGATTCTTGGAAAAATTTTGTAAGAGAAGTACACTGTCATAAAGTTAGCGAAAATGAATATGAGGTCACTTTACTATTTGAGAATGAACATTTACGAAAACATGGTAAGTTAGACATACTCTACAGATTATTTAGATTTTTCAGATACGGAAGAGTCACCGATATTGAAAGTTTTAAAATATTTGTAGATAAAGAAAAGCCAACTAGTCTTCAATTCAAGGGAATTTTCAGCTGTGAATTCACTGTTGAGTACGACAACATACATGGAGATAAACCCCATTGTGGAAAGACCCCCATACACGATATAAAATATTACTTTAATGAAGATATGCATCCAATTATTTTCATCAATACAGCAAACCATGCAATGTCTGTTCATGACACGAATCACAAACTATGGAAATGGGAATACATACCGTGGGAAAAAGATAGTGCGGTTATTTATGATAAAAAGCCACGAAGTCAAATAGATAAGTTCTCGTGGCCAAAAAATGATTGAATATAGGAGATACTACTGGTATTGACATGCTAGTATGTGCAGGGCCAATTGAGAAGCGTCACTATAGACTACAATTGAATCATAACTTTATCAACCATCAATATATAAGTTCCGTAAATAAGAAGCAGGCTAAAGTCCTCATCGTCTCGTTTAGATGAAAATCTTTATTTGATGACTCCACGATTATACGGTATGGTTTCGTCCCAAACTTTGTCTGATTGAGATTCAAGTAGTTATTTTGTTGTCAACTGATTCTATCAAAGGCATATTTGGGGAATAAATCATATCTACCAGTAACAGCAGTATGAACCAATTCATTATTTTATTGTCGAGTTCTTTTGTGCAATGGCTACAGCCACTGCTTTTTCTATCATCTGATGAGCATTCTCAAGTATGGGAGTTGACTGATGCGCTAACAAGAGTTTTTCAAACTTGAGATTTAAAAGTCTCCTTGCCGATATAATGGAGGTTTCCCAATCCTTTGTTACTGCAGGTGGAGGAATAAATGGTCCCACAATATTTAAAATAGAATTAAAAAGAATATCTCCACCTATGACAATCCGATGTTCTCTATCATAAAGGGAAATGTGGCCCGGAGTATGTCCTGGAGTATGAATAACTTGCAAAGTATGTCCGATAGTATCACCGTCTTTTAATAACCTATCAATTACAATTGGTCCAACAATTATTTTTCCAAACTTTTTTGATATATTTTCAATGTTAGTCCCCATTACCTTCAAAACATGTTCAAAGGCATCCTTATCTGGGGGACCGTTGTACTGTAGCTCATGTGACAAGTATATAGCGTCTATCCAATGTGAATAGACTTTGGCACCTGTCTTTCTCCTTATTTCATTGGCGGCCTCCACATGGTCAGGATGTAGATGTGTTAGAACAATTCGATTAATATCCTTAATATCAATATCTGATTTTGACAAATAAGATTCGAACGCTGGAATGCTACAAGTAAAACATGTATCAATAAGTGTATAATCTCTTGGATTCTCTTCAATTAGATATGACACCATCCCTACAGTTGGTATTGGATGATCCAATCCATCTATGGAATGTATCTGTGAAGTAATTTGTACCATAGGATATTATAATTCATTCATACTCATAAGGATTTTGTTATTTATTACCAATATATTACAATTGCGTTTAAATATCTACAGAAATAATATCTGTTGCGGTTGAACATGTATTATTTAATTTCCTATACCTGACATGTAAACAAATCTTATCTCTCCACAGTAAAGATTATTTCCGCTGAGATTATAGTGCAAATCTTTTAAGTGTGGACTCGCGATTATACGGTATGGTTTCGAATCCCACTCCCTAGCCTTTTGTTACAATTTCCTTCAATGAGGTTGACACCTTTGTTTGAGTTAAATCAAGATTTTGTAAATAAACAACAATATGCATATATACAATATGTTATTTTACTAATATGAAAAGCATTGGCAGAATCACACAATAACAGACGAAAAAAGATTTCAAAGCAGAATGGTATCACATTAGGAATAGCCACAGCCATAATTATTCCACTTACGCTTGCACTTATTAATAATCTTGACACCATTAAAGATATATGGCCCGATCCACCCACAATCACGCTTAAGGCGTTCATCGGTAAACAATGGTCTCAGGTCAATGAAGGTTCATCTATTCACTTAAATGGAATGGGCAGTCAGAGTACATCAGGGATAGTTGAGTATACGTGGAGATATGTAAGCGGTGTCCCCCCTGACGATGAACATATTAAATACGGGGAAGAAGTTGATTTTCAATCTCCACATGTTGACAGAGATGAAACCACAACATTTCAATTAAAAATAACCGATAGTGCCAAGAATTCGGACTCAACTACTGAGACAATAAAAATTAGAAACTTACCAGAGCCTCCTAGTCCTAAAATCTCTATTGTAAATGAAATTAACAAAGTGGAACTAAATAACTGGACTAACCAGGAGTTAGTTGTAAAAAGTGGAGATATTTTAAGATTTGATGGAAGCAAAAGTTATCTCCCATATCAAGACGAATATCAATACGAATGGAAATTCTATATGGGTCCGCAGGAATTAATAGAATCGAATGGTGCTGAGGATAGTAGCCAATTGTTCCTGATAAGGACTATGCCGGATGTAAATACAGATACAAGGGTTGTTGTTGGTTTTTATATTAAGGACTCAAATGGGAAAATTCTAGGATATAATTCAGTATTTTTTATAGTGAAAAAAGATATTCAGGTTAATATTGTGTCCTCTCCTCAAAATAACGGTCATTTTCAACTATTGGACTATAGTCCTTACGACCTTACATCAGAATATAACAAAGTATCGGCTATGTCTATGGATAACCTTCAATCAGACTTCAAATCTGATATTTATCCCATTAAAGTTAACGGCGAAAATTGGAAAATGAGTAACGATAACTTCAAAGATAATAGAACAGTTTTGAATGACGGGGAATTCAAAAAGAACCCGGATGGAAGTTGGAAAATTACATCATCGTCTAAGGACGATAGGCGTGGAATGCATTACTATATCTACACGAATGATTATGCAAACGAACGTTCACAAGTTCAAGAAAGAGACCAAACAGAATTTGCTAAACGTGGATATATATTTAACATCAATGATTGGAAAAATATTGAAATTACCGCGTATATGAAGATAAATGAAATTACAGGAATGAATCCAAAGGTAGAAATCGATGTAAGAGGTGATAAACACACGGCTGGAAATGAATGTGTAGGTACTTCATACAATACGAACTTATCTGTGGACGGAAATTTGCAACTAAGCAAAGAACAATATCATCCGCATAAGGTTACATCTGAATCTACCAATATTGGAAATATAAAAGGTGAATGGATCGGGTTAAAGACGATAGTTTATAATCAAAATCAAGAAGGTAAGGAAACTGTAAAAATAGAACACTACGTTGATAGAAGCAACCGAAATGGAATATGGATAAAAATGGATGAAAAAGTTGATGACGGAAATTGGGGCACCCTAGGTGACCACTGTAATGGCAAACCGGACCAGATATTAACGTGGGGCGGTCCTGTAGTCGGTGTTGAATTTAAGGGTATTGATGACGCAGATATTGAAAACTTTAGGATAAATGAAATTCAACTAGTAACTTAATCAAATTCTTTAGCAGTAGGCTATGACTTTCCTAATTAAGGAGTGCTTTACTAAAGCATTGCTAAACCCACCTTTCATAAATATGGCTAAATAAATACAAACAAAATTAACTAAGCAGTAAAAAAATTTTATTACCACAGAAAGATCGACAACATGCTCCAATCTGATCAGTTCGACTAAATTGTTTTCTCATAGAAAGGTCTTAATCAATGGAACAAAGACATATTAATAATATATCTTTTCATCTCATATTCAACTAATTAATAGCGAACTCAAATCATTTATAAAACATATGTAATGAAATAGATATCATATTTAATTCTCAGTATAACCTAAAAGATTTTAATCCTATCCTATCATTGAATTGATCATCGTATTGAAGTTAGTTAATTAGGAGTCAATTTAAATACAAAATTTTTGATTGTTCTTTAATAGTATCATTATGGCAATCTTTAACAGCAATTTGTCAAATTTTATAAGATAAAAAGCATTCTGACTGAAGATATTCAACGAAGTGTGTTTGAGTATATCTATGGGAGTAACAAATGAGTCAATTTATCTTACATTATTTAGTGTTTTGAAGATAAGGCAGGATTGCGAGCAGATAGTAATTTGAAGCATTGGTTTATAAACAGAGTGGAGAATTTGTTATTAGTCACGATTGAACAACTTTTTTGATACAATTTCATCAGGCTCAAACATTTTAGCGAGCAAACTAAAATAGAAAAGCCAAAATCTATAATCAATAATTCCAATTTAAATGATGTCTCCGACTATCGAGTATGAAATTGAAACTTTCCTGATATTAATTATAGATGATAGAAAAAACCAAGTTAAAAATCTATTATACTTGAATCCGCGATTATGCGGTATGGATTCGAATTCCATAGATGTGGATCTCGCTCTCTAAACGTATTGGGGAATTTACAGTATTGTTGTGCCTGCTATATTTAGATTAGAAAATTTTTTGCTTTGTATTCCATAATGGGATTATATTTCCACATTTATTGCAGGAAAATTCTTCCGATTTAGGATATAATAAAGCATTTTTATCTGATTCAACTATTGCATCCTGTGTAACTTCGATCTGGTATGCTTTGTGACACTTGATGCAATTAAGTAGTAATAAGAAAAACCCTTTTTCCAAATCCATTTCTTCCTTGATTTCCATTATACTTGTAATTATATCACTAGTCACTTTTTCTGTATCCATATGTTCTATAGAAAGTGCTGGGGTTATCAAATCAATATTTTTTCTCAGAACTTTATCAGCAACTATTCTTTCCTTTGTGCCATACAATTCTCCAAGCGAAATATTATACAAGAATTTTTCATTCAATTGAGAATAAACATATTTTCGTAATTGATCATCCTTCGAAAGTAGTATTGCAGAAGATAGTAATCCTTTATAGATCAGAAATGCAGAATAACCTAACATGGTTATAGATATTAAACCATATGGCGGATAGGCATGTTGTTCAATAGTCGCTTGATCAGATACAAAATATAAGAACATCCCAATTCCAGTTATTAATAAGTATTTACTCAGTTCCTTGTGATTAACACTTTTGGAAAACACCCAGAAAGTAACAAAGAATAATACAGCACCTATAGTTGAGTTGATTGAAGTAAGACTAAAAAACAAAACAGGATCAATTAAGTTACCAATTTCCGATACACTTAAATAATATCCAAACGGTGTCGGGATGAATAAGACTATGGACATGATAATAATAGTATAGTATTTTCTTAATCCTATTACTTCCCTATACTTGTTAACAAGCAAAATTGTGCCTAACCATAGGCCGATATAAGAAACCATTGCAAATGCCCAATACAGATCTCGGAAAATAAAGGTCAAGATAGAATTTTCGGTCATATCTGGAAACACTACGGTTGTGCTTGCTGTAATAATCTCGTCACTATAAGACGTCACCGAAAAGATTCCGAATTCAAAGTTTAACTTAGTAAAAGATAAAAACAGAAATGAAATTAAAAATATAAGCAAAATCTTGTTTGGGCTATTTTTATACCAATTTAGGAATTTATTAGCCAAAGTAATAAATATTATACTAGCCATGGTAAAGGAAATTCCTACAGCAATTTTTAGTAAAACAAATGGATAACTATGATAACCCATCATATTGAATACAACTGTCAAGATTATAGCGATTAGTAAATATTGAAAACCTACCGAGATAACATACAACAGTCGATTCGTCTTGTTTTCTTTTTTGTTATTTAATTTAGTATAGTAAAGGAACAGATTTTGAAATATGAGAAAAAGTGTGATAAGGGAGACATAAAATAAATTTGCAGTCTCGGATGAGAGAAAAAATGTTAAGAAAGAATATGTCTCATCGTATTGGAAGTCGGAAATATTTCCAACAATGATATCAGTTAATTCGATAGCAATTAATACAAATAGGCATACAACAGCAATCCTTAAAGGAGTTAAACTTTCCTTATGGGTTCTTAAAGATTGCAAAATTTAAAAAAATGGTTATCTGGGACGTCCGCCTGCTTGAACACATTCATCTGAACTATTACAGAACGCTGAACTTGTCCCTGGTACTTCTGACGAAAAGCAACTATACAGGGTTTCCCCTGTTTCATTCTGATTTACTTCAATACAATTGTTGTCTGGATCAAGTTCGTTCGTAGTCAGTTTAGTTATATTTATCAAAAGATATTTTTCATCACCATCTGAGGTATAACTAATATTCATAATGTTTGAGGATGTATTTTTATCGAACTCCATATTTAATAAGCCAGGTATCTCGATCTCCGATATCTTAGGTTGAGTAAAGTTTGAACTTGCTGATGCTGTAGTACCATAAGTCGTATTCATTACTAATCCAGAGGATAAGATAAAAGAAAATGCTAATACAATTGATATTTTTTGAATGCTTTGCATATGTTTGGTATATATTAGAAATATTAAAAACTTTCGTTTTAAAATAGAATGATGAGCTATTTTTTTATCTGAATGTAATAAGGTTGAACAAACTCACTTGTATTTCCGCCCTCCACCACAACTGCTGTTCCGTACCATGAATCGCCAACTGATTGCAAAGTTATAAAATCTCCCCAAGCCAGTATATCTTTATCTTCCACATCAGTTCGAGGTATATCGGTACTTTTCTTTATAACTTGAATGTCCCATGGCATATTTGTGGATATATTTTTGCTTGTTCCAAAAATAATAGATGGCTTTAATACATCTTCTCCGTAATATGCTAACAAGCCTATTTCACCATTTGAGTTAACGCTTACAGCCGGATACAGAAAAGGCGTACCGTTATTATAAATATATGGTCTTCCAATTTTTTTCAAAGTATCGTTTTCAATTTTAAAGGTTACACCATCGATATAAGGAAATTGAAATTTATCACCATAGACATTTCGTTCTTTAGAATCAGCATTCCAAAAGAATCCCAACTGATTGTCGTGTTTCCAACCAGTAAGGATCCGGCTATCAGTTCTGAGACACCAGTTAGTCTCAAATCCCTCCTTTTGAGGATCGCAGACTGTGTTATTTTTGGTAAGGACAGAAAATGTTGGTATTGCTCTATTGTAGATTTGTATGTCACCAATAGAAGTGGAATTTTCATCCCATTGATAAATTCTCATGAAATTATTTGTCAAAAAAGTAGCCCAGTAAAGGGAGTCATCCACATTATAAATAGGGGTAAAGTTGAATTTTTTCTTACTTAAATAATAATCGTAAGAAAATTTACATTCTTTCAAATCAACTGTATTAATAGACCGGGGGTCACATTTACTCAACTGATCCAGAGGGATCCTAATTACAATTTGGTGGATATTGTCAGTTTTTTTCTGTACAACAGAAGTAAAAAGATACAAGTATTTATTACCAGCTACCAAATGAGGGAAATCAAAAACAAAACTGGTCCTAGATGGCCAAATATCTTGTTGATCAAAATAATACATTATCCAATATAGCCCATCCTTTGACACTCCCAATCTATTTACGTTATTATTCTGCGTTTCATTTTCAGTGCCCTGAGCATACCAGACGAATATATCATGATCTTTGTCATAGATAATGCGGTTATCACAACAAATGTCGATATCAGGATCATTTCGCATATCCAACAATGACCAAGTGTCACCATTATCAAGGGATCTTGCTAAATAATAATTATTTATAAAAATCAACGTATTGTTCTTTTTTGCAATGCTTGGTTCAGCAACTAGTGATTTATAAGTACTATTTAGAGAAGAAAATTCTATTTTGTCTGCACTGATATCATAAGAATTTTCTTTTAAAGGATTGGGGATTTCTGTCATATTAACAGGAGTGCCATCCGATGAATTTACAATTGGAATAGAACCTTCATTTGTAAGAACAATGGGTATTGTTGTATTCTGGTACATACTAGTATTTGTCACACCTTCTAGAAAACTAGCAGAGTTTGAATCAGAATTATTCAATAAAGTAGCATTAATCAAAACAAATTTTTTATAGCAGGCCTTACAATCCAGAAAAGAGGTCACATTTGCTAACAAAGTTTTTGACTTGTCCAATACGGTGCCATTAGGGATAACAATCTCATCGGTTGGAAGAGAATAATTAGTATCTACTACCGGGATGGGTCTTGAAACATATGATTCTTCTATAGATTCGTCGATTAATGTTCCGTTGTAAGTATTCGATAGCGTATCGTTGAAGTACATCACTTTTTTTGGAATAATCTCATTATTATGACGGGTGGGTACTGGTTCGCCGTATTCATCCAGAAGAATTACTGGCTGGGCGTTAACAAAAATGACAGTTGTAACAGAAATTAATAACGTTAAACTAAGTATTGGAATCAAATGAAAAATAATGTGTTTATATTTCAATACTTAATAGACTTATAGGGTATTTATAAATTTTTTATGTGGTGATGTAAATTTTGCCGATCCAGAAACGAATAGTATTAGATCTCCCTTGTTAAACCCCATATGAAGTCTACTATTTCATTTACCTTTGATATTGGAGTGCCGTCAAACTCAACTTCTTTCCACCCGGTTAATTAATACATATGGGATCCAATTCCTTTGCCTTCAATAGTATCGAAAAATTCTTTTAATTCGATGAATTGAAACATGTAATCGTTATTATTTTCAGAATAGACAATCTCACTTATCGCAACTCGACCTCCATCTTTTTACAATTTTTATTATATCTTGAAAAAAGTGTATATGATCCCTCTTTGTTTCCATCAATATTGTATTTAGCAGTGGAAATGTCTTCAATTACTTCTACGGATTCAACGAACTAGGATTTTGACACATATTCAATAGATTTTTCCTTAACATGATTGATAATGGATTCCATACATCCAATATTGTTAATATTAGATTTTGAAATGCTATAAGTGCAACCTGTTGGGGTATATTTCTCAACACCATCTGATCTTATTTCTAACGCTGTGAAACTAAGAGTTTGAGTAATTAATGGGTTCATAGTCCAAAATTTGGCATATTCAATTCTATAACCGAATCGCTTACTGGTTTGTCTACTCCAAGTGGAGAAATAATTGAAATACATCTTCACTCTTAATTGAAAGTATTCTATGTATATTTGGTCTAACTAAGTAATAGAAGAATAATATGCAAATTCTTGTCAATACACAAGGATACAGAAAACAATTTCAAACCTCAACCTTGCAATTAATAAGAAGTTAAAAAGGATGAATTGACTTATATCGGAGAATTCACGATTATACGGTATGGTTTCGAGTCCCACCTCCGGCGCTTAACTTGTGGATTCAATCAATATTCTTATATATTCTGACGAATAACCTTTTAGCATTTTATTTTAGATCTTAATGAAAAGGAAAATGAAATTGCAATAGAAAAAGGTAACAATATAAACCCAATATTAGTATGATAACCAGATCACTAGAGAGGTTATTATATTTGAATGAATATTTTGATGGCTATGTCATCGATTAAAAAGATGAAGCCATGACTACCTTATATGTGAACAAATCCCATTCCATCTCCTCCATTATTATTAATCGATAAGAAAAATTAGTATCTATTATTCATCTCAAAATTGTTTCACAAAACTCTGGCCTTGTTATATAGTTCGATATTGGGGATAACTTTGACTACTCTTTATAATTATTGCAAATTAGATAATAGTATGTTACTAACAAAAGTAAAATAATTATATATAGTCAAATCAGATTCTTTCACCTTATTTGGTAAGAATGAATATGATGTCATATGTAATTATTCTAGAAAGACCTTTGTTTATTTCATGAATTATGATATTCTTTTCGACTCCATGACTGTACGGTATGGAGTAATTTCCGCTGATTATACAGGATTTTAAGTCAGGTATGTGAGACGAGATCTGTTGTGTTACGGATAAGGCACGCCGACCATGTTTACGGTTGCACCTGGTGCTGTTATTACTGTTACAAATACTGTAACTCTGGCTCCAAAAGCATTTGAGATAGAAAGAGTTTCTCCAGCATCAGCACCAATACATCCCAAGTCCATACCGGTTTGCTCAGGGACATCAAGAACCAATCCATCCATCGGATGTCCTTCTGATCCTCTGCCCTGAAACTGACTTGCAGGTGTTATTATTTGAACACCGCCATGAAATACTTCAACATTTCTAGCCCATATGCAAGTCTGAAAATCCGAGCTACTGGATATATCAACACTTTGTTCCCAATCTCCAAGCCCAAAATAGCCACGAGCTATATTGTCCCCAAGAGGTAGAAAATATCTATATACCGAGGATGATGATATCAAATTATTCGTCTCATTGTTATTTAGGATCGTTTCGTTTGCTGCAGATGTATTATCATGAGGTTCGTTGGTGGTTCCTAACAACTGTAGCAAATTTGATTGATCTCCTACTTTTGTCGAATTATCTGTTGCTAAAGCCATGGAACTTGTTAAATTTGTCATACTTAGAAAAGAAATTAATAAAATGCAAATTATTGTCATTGACTTAAACATAATCACGGGTATAATGCTGTTCTATATAACCTTTTAAGATAAAATCATCCTAGTTAATTTTGCGAGAATATTCCAAAATTAATTTTCTCTAAATCATAGTAAAGAAAAGAAAGAAATGTACTTATACAAAGATAGTTCTCAACCTTCTTTTTATGTCTTATAAAGATTTTATGAGCCTGTTATATCATGAGTTAGTAAGTTCGTTCTACATGTGCCTAGGGAGAATGTTTTATGATTTAGTATCGATTTTTCGTTCTATCTTTTTTCATTTACTTCTCCACCATTTTAATTGACAAATTGAGTGAATGCATTGTTTAGCGATATAACATAGAAAGATTTATTGTGTTTTAATGACTGGGCTTTGGTCCTATAACTGGCGGTTAAATTGAAGGACTAATGTTGTCTTATCTATCATAGTATAATGATGTGAATGCAAGAAAGGGATTCAAATCTCATATGACCAAATTTATTAATAAACAAACAAAAATTGTATCTAATATTATCATAATAGAACGAATACATTTGATAATATTTTTGTCGTGGTGTGAGAATTCTTATATAAAATTTAATATAAAAATGTCAAAACGTAGAATTATTTTAAAAAAATAAAAGGACTGTAAGTATTTTTTCTGCATAACATAAAACCTTAAGTAATATTAAATCTTAGATATTGTGATTAATATGCAATTAATTACAATAAATCACAAAGACTATGGATTTGAATATCAAAGGCAATCATCTATTCTAAGCAATGACAATTCACATAGAAGAACAATTGGCATAGTGATAGCACTATCTTCCTTATTGTTAGTGATAACCTGTGTGACAGGAAGTATTTCACTACCCAATATTAGTTTGGGATCTATTTTTGATCCCTTACCAGTTTATAAGAACGGTGCTGGAGCCATCAATGGATATATAGTTGCAGCAGCTGGTGAATCTACTCTCGGAACAATTATGGTTGCAGCAGCTCAAAGTGATCACTTTACGACAGTAAGTACCGCATTAGGACCAGATGGAAAATATATTTTTGAAGATTTGAAACCTGGAAAATATATAATAATTGCTTTCCTCCCGGATGGCAACTTTAGAGTTATGAACAATATACAAGTTCACCCTAATACAGTGCAGACATTAACCTTCAAAATCTAATTTTTTTCTGATAAGATATTAATCAAAGTTAAAATCCATTAACAAGATATGATTCAGAATCCACATTAAAGGTCTGATAACTTCCTGAAGCCCATCATGCCTGATCCCAATCAATTCAAAAATACAATTATATTTTTTTATACTCTGGTATCACCTTACGACTGCTTGATATGTAAACAAGTTTCATCCTCTCCACAGTAAAGATTGTTGGCAAAAGTAGAGATTACGGTAAAAATTCTTTTAAGTATGATTCCAAGATTATATGATATGGTTTTAAATAACAAACTTCCTATGGTATGAGTAAATAAAATATAAGGTATAATTTCACTTTCGATTCATCTGCTATTTACTAACTTTGGAGATTTATCAAGTTTTGGATATTTTGTCGTTGAACAAAATATCAACTAACACTTGTCAATTGTTTTATGCTCTCCGGATAGAGTGATTGAGAACAATTATTAATTACTCTTTACAATTTGTTTCCGATAATGACGATTATCAAGATACTAAACTACTATCTTGGTCTGTAGATTATCTTTAATATATATAATCATCGGAATACATTTGACCATTTCCGTATGGCCCCCTATATTGTTTCTGGAATTCTCTTGTACCTGGCAGTTAATGTAATTACTTGAGCCTAATATTCCTTCAAACGATGGCGGGGATGGTAGAGGATTAGATGGAATAACTGTTATTGTTACACTATCAGGTTCGCTTCTTATTTATAATTCGTTGGTAACAATTAGTTAAGAGATTATAATACTTTGTACGTGTATATTAGGTGCAGTGAATATTGGATTTACCGAAGTTGAATTGCTTAGAGAAACAGCAAATCCACTTGTCTGTGTCCATTGACATGTTAGTGTACCATCTGAAGAATCAGAACTAGTAAGTTCATCTAACGTTACGGTGGCATCAGACTCTACAGCTTGTTTAGGATCTGCATTTGATTTAAGAGATGGTTCATCTTCTAGAACACATACATATATATCTGGCCTAATCCAAAATCGATGATTGTTATTACGTATATTTCCTCATTGCTTGAGTTGTACTCCAAGCTACTTGATGAAGCAGTTACCTCTATAAGGATAGCAACAATATGTTCATACTTTTTCTAAATTGAAGAAAAGATAGCATTGGATCAGAAATGAAAAAATCAATATTGCGAAAAGTATTCCACTACAATTCATTCAACCTCATTATTGTAACATCACGATATAATAATGAGATACCATAATTCAGATTTTTATGAAAAGTATAATATACTATTAAAAATTCCAACTTAGTTACTAAAAAAGGGATGACATTATATTTATAGGATTAGACAAGTAAACAATTTACATACTACCTTATTTGCATAGTATACTGAACTCGATCTCATTCCTAAAGTAAAATTTCATCAAATACTTTAAAAATATACTCAAAAATTAATGATGATAACTTTCTCGATAGATAAGAATACTACTAGCTATATAACATTCAAAGCCATATGTAATTTATGAAGTATCAACTATTGGGCAAAAGTGGACTTAGAGTCTCTGAGCTCTGCCTTGGGGCCATGACATTTGGGGAAGAATGGGGATGGGGATCCGCTAAGGAGGAAAGCCACGAAATATTCAATTCCTATGTAGACGCTGGTGGCAATTTTATTGATACTGCTAATAAATATACCGAAGGTACCAGTGAAAAATATATTGGTGAATTTATAGCCGGTGACAGAGACAGATATGTTTTAGCAACAAAATATACAGCTAATACAAGAAATGGAGATCCTAATGCAGGTGGAAATCAACGCAAAAACATGGTGCAATCAGTGGAAGCAAGTTTAAAGAGGTTGAAAACAGACTATATCGATCTATTTTGGGTTCATGCATGGGATCCACTCACACCAATTGAAGAAACTATACGATCGTTAGATGACATGGTAAAAGCGGGGAAGATTTTATACATTGGCATCTCTGATGCTCCAGCTTGGATTATTTCTAAAGCCAATACATTGGCAAATCTAAAAGGCTGGACTGAATTTGTAGGTTTGCAGATTCCCTATAGTCTAATTGAAAGAACTCCAGAAAGAGAATTGTTGCCAATGGCTAGTGCTTTGGATATAGGAGTAACTGCATGGTCTCCTTTAGGTGGCGGTGTTCTTACAGGTAAATACAGTAAAAACAAAGAAGTACAACAATTACAAAATACCTCTTCCTCTAGTAGCTATGCAACAAAAGAAGGTCATAGCAGATTAGAAGTTCAAAACGAATTGGCAGAAAGGTACCTTAATGATAGGAACATGTTAATTGCTCAAGAGGTTAGTAGGATAGCAAAGGAAATAGGATGTAGTGCATCACAAGTAGCTTTAAACTGGATAAGACAACAGAGTATGATTGGAGATTGTGGAAAAAACAAAATAATACCAATTATTGGATCAAGAAAAATATCCCAAATTAAGGATAATCTGGCATGTCTAGAATTTGAACTGACAAGTGAACAAATGAATATGTTAAATCAAGTTAGTAAGATAGAACTAGGTTTTCCTTATGATTTTCTAAACTCCAAAAGATTGAAGGATATTATTTATGGTGGTACTTATTCATTGATTCGAAACAATAAAGTAATAGAAGAAGAACATTGATTCGTATCGCTGCCCATTATATTATTAAGACGGTAATATCAAACCATATTGTATGGAAGCCTTTACACTTTACTTTTACTTTCATTTATTATTTACTGAGTGAGTTGTAAATTTAACCCCTAACCTCCCTATGTTAGACAAATTCCTTACCGGTATATAATTATCATTGAAAGACTGCTCAAAAATATCTTAATTCATGAATTATTAACCCGTAAATATTTGACTTCCCTGTAGGAACAATGTTCAAATCCCTCGCCTCACGTATGCTACGAGTTCAAACGATTCTGCAGGAAGATATTTTAGATCAATGTCTGTTAGCGAGATCGACTTTTGTTAATGTATCCATTTCCAAATCAAAAAGATTAATTTGATGACTCCACGATCATGGCATGTATGGCTTTCAAATTTTCATAGAAATTGTAAATCTTTCATGGAATTAACCAAACAGGACATGTTTGAATTTCTAAATAGCCCAAGAAATATGAAAGCAAATGTAAGCATATTGTATAGAGATAATTAAAACAAAAAGAATTTGGGAAAAAGAGAGTATTTTTTCAAATAAATTGAATCAGATTTTGAATTGTTACTAGGTAGTGGAAGAAGATAATAACTGTCTCATGTAACTTCTAAAACAAAGTCTGCAGTTACTACTTCATTTTGATGTTGGAATTGTCCCCATACTTTATACAAACCTGGGTATGGAAATACCGTGCTAAAGGTAATCGCGGGTCCACCTTTCCAACTAGAGCTTACTTCTTCATTTGGATGGACATGCAAGAATTCCTTCAAGTTACTATTTATTATTACACTATGGTCTCCAGCTCCCATTAGAGGAGTCAAATTTGTAATTGGTTTTGAATTCTGGTCCAATATAACAAATTCGATATTAATCACTTTATTTGACTTAATTTCCTTTGGAATGATTAATTTGACCTTATGGTCTTTGTCTACTTGTTTGATAAACTGTCTTCCCTTTGTGATATATGTTGGTTTATAAGCATTACCTATCATATTGTCCAGTTTAAAGGTAACAAGCGTCTGATTTCCGTTCTTTGGCTTGAAGTCCACCCATATTTTGTATTTCCCAGTTGCAGGAAATTGGTGAAAGACGGTAAATTTACCTTCGTTATCGTCAAAGATAGGATGAATATGAGAAAAGTATGATAGGTCTTCAGATACAATAATAACATGCATTAATTTCTCATGAACAAGATCAAACTTCTTTATTCTTTTTTCTGTTTGATTTTTGTTTATCTGGATAGTAATCAAAGTAGGTTGTCCTGCTTTCGGAATAACAGGTTCGTAGTTGTGACTTGCAGTATAAGGTATTTGGTTAGGTTCATGTCTACTAGGAGTATGATGATGAATAGGCTGAACATTACTATTTGTTTCAAGTTGTGTTATCATACTACAACACAAGCTAAACACAAATATATTGATCTAGCTTTACAATTGTAAAGAGCCAGAAATATGAACTTTTACATTTGTAAAGTCTCAAAGTTAAATATATTAATACTTATAGATAGATATGGCAAAAGACCCAGTTTGTAATATGAATGTGGATGAAAAAACTGCAAAACACGTATCAGAAATTAATGGCAACAAGATATACTTATGTTCCGCTGCTTGCAAACAACAGCTAGAGCAAAATCCATCAAAGTATGGATACTGATACAAATCTTAAAGAATAAATGTTATTCATCTAACTCAGATCTGTCCTTATATCCTTTTTTTAATTACTCTATTCTACCATGGTATTTTTTGGCCATAGCCTGTTTTAAATAAAATACAACAAAAGAAGCATTCATAATATTTATGAACTTTAGATCTTTAGGTTTACCAAATACTGTATCATCACAAAAATCAATACAATATTTTTAGCTAGACCGCTTGTAATTTTTATATTTTTCATCTACCTCATTTTTCCGCATTATTGTCATGAGTACTATTGTGAATATTCTTTCTCCTTTTTTGTATTCTCTTTCTGGTTAACTAATTTGTGAAGACTGTTTTCGACTCCAATAGATTCTATCTTTCAAAATCAAATACTGCCAAAACCACATTAATAAATATGGGTTATTAGTCTCTCACACCTAGCTTTAACTGTAAGAGTTACTATTCTCGTATCTCTTGATATCTACTATCTTATTATTTTCTGTCATTCTCTATATTTGATTTGATAATAGATACGTCATTTGCATCAAAAATAAGTGGCGTGAAATACAAATTCAATGGTTCACAGGACATATTAATTTCAATTAATAGATAAAATAGATAATCAATCGATTGCAACGCTATAGCACTTTGATGATTGACGTACTAAAATTTATGTTTTATTTCCTATCTGAAATATATGAAAAAGAATATGAGCCTTTAGTAATCCAACCGTCATCTTTAGACAGGACAAACCATGTCACAAAATAATCACCTGATACTATTTTGGATTTATTCAAAGATACGGTGAGTTCTTTTTCGGACTTTCCTATTTTGAGATCATTATTATCGATTCTCGTTCCATTATAATCTGTGACCCGAATAGTACTAGCATCTGATTCAGGTCGTTCATTAAAAGTAATAGATATCTTGTCAGGTATTGTTGTAGTTGAATTTATAATTTGATTAGGAAGGGGTTTAAAGGCAATAGGAATTGCATGTCCACTAACTGATACAAATGATATATAATTTCCTATAAAATATAATCCAGTAACCACTAAAACGACAAGGAAAATCTTGTAATTTTTTCTAATTATTTTTAAAAAAGCCATTTCCCAAATTTTTTGTAAAAAGACATAATAATAATTTTTAATTATATATCCACATCAGTACAGTTTATAAATTTTATTTATCAAGTCTATGATATTTTCTCTTTGATTAGTTCAAAAAGACTGTTTTTAAGTTAAATTTTGATACTTGCAATTTCAAATCACATACAATAAACTATCTTTGAATTACTGGAAATGACCACAAATTCATTAAGTTGATACTATTAATAGCGAATTTTCACGCTAATAAAATACTAATATCTATTCCTATTCCAAACTACTCCTCTTCTCCTAAAATAATAACCCATTAAAACTAACACTATGATTATGCCTATTAGTGAAAAAGGAAATGGAATGAACAGTGAAATTAATAAACTTATTCCTATTGATATTCCAATCCACACAAGTTGATTGAGAATAAATTCTCTAGTATTGCTCATTATTATTAAAGTATAGCATATTTTTTAAAGTACGGATACTCAACCTCTGTCAGAATAATCGGCCAAAATAGATCCCACAAGTTATCGAGTTTTAGTGTAATTAAACATACATTCATACACAATAGAAGATATTTTAAACCGAAGTTATTAACTAATAATTTTATTTTTTCGTAATCTCTTGGATGAATCAACAGTTAATGATCTGACTTTATGTCATAAAGTCTCATAATAACGATACAACATCTGATCCTCCTTTAATGTATAGATCATTGAAGGAAATGTTTCCAGTTTACAGAAAGAAAGAGAGAAAGAGAGAAGGTGAGGTCATCAAATAGGTATCCTGTATTTTTATCTCAGTGAGAGCCAGCTAACCTTATTGCTCAGCAAAATATATTCAATGAGAGCTCTGTAGGCAAAAAATTCTAAATGTATTAAATATTCGCTATAATGATTGAATTTGGTAATTTAAAAGATATTTAATGAAAATTTGAATGTTATTAATTATATCGATATACTGGAGTATTTGAAATTGCAAAGTTATTAAGCAAATCATTCTACACTATTGTTAATTCTATCATTTCCTGTATTCCAAGGAGTGATAATTGAAGTAATGTTTTTTGTAGTCATTTCCTTAGTCCCAGAATTTGAATCGTTCTTGGGTGAATCTGTTTGAGCATTGGCATTTAATGTCCATACATCCATCGTTATCAAAATCATAATCACTATGATTAATGACGATATAGAAATTGATGAATGTTTCATTGTAAACTTACATGAAGAATATACTATATAACCGAGTTACATTCGTACAATAGATCTTTTTTTATAGTAAAAGCATTTTCTTAGTTTTCTCACACCATTCTCTTTGCAGTAAGTGTAGTAACCATTACGAAATAAAATACAAAAATAATATATAAATTTTAAATTAAATATTAAGTACGACAAGATATAATATTATTTAACAGTAATCAATTTTTAATTGACAAATTACGAATTAGAATTTAAATTAATCTATCAGACTCCATTTTTCATACACATTTTTTAACGTAATATCTATTTATGAAATATTGCAACATAAAATATTTCAATTAAGAGACACAACTTTTCCTTCTTCTTCTCCCTCTTTCCTATCTCGAATTTTCAAATATTTTTATTTTATGATTTTGAGTATTGAAATTACCCAAAAAATAGTCGAGATGTTGAAATACCTTAATATTATTATCTAAAGAACAATGTACATTACAATCAATCATAGGAAAGGATAGACTAATGTTTAATTATACTTTTATAAAAAAAGGATATTTCTCATCGACTTATTTTGCAGATACTTCACTTTCTTTAGGAATAGTAATAACGCTCTAATAGTTAAATTTAGACTCATGACTAACATTATTAGGTTTAAATTCCATCCCCTCCATGCCAATTAGTATTGACAAAGTTGATTACAGAAAATCCTGAGTATGGTCTTGCGATTATGCGGATGACAATATGATGTCGAGTTAAAATAAGCAGAATGAAGCAAATAATCAAAGCAGCAAATTACGATAAGAAGGAGGAGAAGAAGAAGGAAAAATAAGAAACTAGACAGGAATCAAATTCGCTATACCTGTATATCCAATTCGGATTATAAGAGAATAGTAAATGTAATAGTATTACTAATTATAGGTTCTAACAAGTTTGTTGTCTGCACATTGGCCCCAAGTAAAGGGTTAGTTGTCATCATTATTGCTATCACCATCATTCTCGTCGCTATTGCCATCATTGGTCTCGGTGTTCTCATCTCCACTGTTGTCATCGCCATTACTATTTTCATTCTCATCATCATTACCACCGTTTGTAGAATCCGAATTAGAGTTTGATGGAGGACCTTGGTCCTTTTCCGAAGAATCTTCATCATCTCCTTCACTTTCTTCTTCTCTTTCAGCTTCTTCACATTCAGAGGAACTGCCACCAGAAGAGCCTGGTTTTTCACTGCAGTTATTATCATCAAACCATGGATTACCCTGGTCATCTGTTTTCTTTTCTCCGCGTTGATCATCTCCGTCATCATCATCGTTGTTATCATCGTTGTCATTATCCCTGGCGTTGAATTCATCATCTTTGTTATTTACGATTAATGGTGGATTGTTTACAGGTAAACCATTATTCAAACTATAATCGCTAATTGTAGTAGACCCTCCAGTTGAAGCAAACGGTGTTTTTGTATTGAGGGGAGTGCTCATTGCACTTTGAGATGAATCAACATTTAAAGAATAAAATGCTCCTTGGGATTTAGTTTTGTTATCTGTAATTGTAATATCAAATGGTGCCATTTGATTCTGAGGCAGGTTTTCTACGTTTAGTCCAAAGCTTTGTGTTCCAATAACACCTAAACTCGAATTATCATAAAATGTTACAACGAGGTTTAAGGACTGTTCAGGATTTTGACCTTGATTTATAATATTACCTGTGATATGAGGATTTCCAGACGTATCCAAAAATGAACCACTTCCATTCAAAACAAGATTTGCAGGTTTTTCATCTGTTGAAGGCTGAGATGAGGCGATAAATTCCATAAAGTTAAACTTGCCTAATATTTGCTGAGGATCCTGTATTACTATATCAAAAGGTGATAATTCACCAGTTCTTAAAGTATTGATAGATGTAAAAGCAGAGTGATTTCCAATTACAACATTGTTAGTTGTATTAGAAAGAATGGCCGTAATTTCAACATTGTTTTGTGGTTGAGTAGAAGTATTATTTACCTCACCAACAATATGGAATTTACCTAAATCGTCTGAATATGTAGAAGTGCTTAGAATCTGGATAGGATTAGAATCCAATGTTTGTGCAGATGCCATTGAAGAACCAATTGAGACAGAATTCAATCCACTAAAACTAAAAACCGAACACAAAAGTGAGATCATAATCAGAGGAATTAGCATTACACTTTGAGTATTTCTATTCGAAAATGACATTTTAATTATATTATAAAATGAAAATATGTATAAAATAATTACGTAAAAAAATTAACAATGTTTATTCTACTTTTTAATTGTTGAAAATAATTCCACATCATAAATGCAAAATGAAGTATATTTTCCATGATTGATTTATTGTTAAGCAAATACTTTATCCACTTCTATAAATGAAATGAACTCTCATCATTATAATAGTTCATAGATTCAGATTCAGAGTCAGATGGAGATTCATATTTGAATTAAACTAAATCATAATTACATTTCTAATGTGCTATTCAAAATTATACTGAATAGGATAAAAAGCAGGCAAACGATCGTTAATTTTCCCCTCTATTATGCTATCTGTAATCAATGGTTCAGTAGCTATCATTATATTAATTCTTTTATTTTTATCATAAATTTGACCGATAGCTTCCTTAATCGATTTATTATCAGTAACATCAAACATAAAATGTCTAAGGGTAGATTTTCTTTATTAGATATTCCCATCATCTTGCTGGAAGCATTCAAGTTTCGTATAGTAGCATACGTATGAAATCCTTACCTTGCTAATGCCAGAGAAATCTCAAATCCTATCCCAGTGTAACTTCCTGTAACAAGAGCAATCCGTGATGCTTTGCTCATAAATAACCATTATTATATTTATTTATAAGGATATATTAATAGCATAAATTTTTAGATATCATCAAACATTTATTCATATTTGTTTTTAATTCATTTTTTTATGTTCTGTTAATAAAGACCTTATTAAATTAAGGTAGTCGCTATAGACACTTTTACTAATGCAAATTACTATCGACGAGAGTATGAACACCCTGTGCAAATGTCTCTTAACTTTCAATATTGAAGTATAAAATCTCATTATCTATCAAATTAAACCCTTGGACACAAGAAACGGATTCAAACCCTATCCTCTGCTTGTCATCGATGATTAATACAGTCAAGATCATAGTCTGTAAATCTTTTGAATATAAACCCGAGATTATGTAATATAACTTTAAGTTCCAAACTTTGACTGGGTTATTTTTATATTTTTGAAAATAAATTATTGTTTTTTTTAAACATAAAGATACTAGAAAATGTTGCAGAATTGTCTTAACAAACTCTAATATTTATTATTTGCCTTGTTATATGTACATCAAATATTGACTATGCGAAGGATTGGGTCGAATCAAATGGCACCAGATTACCGATGTTACCAAAAGTAGATCAGTATTTGTTATTCATTCAAACTTTTTTATAAACATTAATGCAATCATTGAAGTACCTAAAAATGTTGCAGTCCAGTATAACCATAGATCACCTATACTAAAGATAATAATAACAATAGATCTATTAAATGAGTAGGATTCATGAATACGTCAGATATAAAAGTTAAAGAGAATATTGAAATACAATATTGAAATAAAATTCACAATACAATAATACCATCTTACCGCTAAAGTACCAGAACTAGTAGAGTCTATATAATTAACTTCAGTGATGAGGTAATGGTCAAATAAATAATAGGCAAGATCCCAGGTTGGTTAATCACATAGTCCTAATAGGTTTTAAAAGGAATTATATTTGTTGGTTTGAATTGATGAATTCAAACAATACAATAAACACTATTATTCATCCATTATAAACTAAACTGTAATTACATTTTTCATGCAAAGATTGAGAAGGACGATATATACATATAGTATCATGGCAAAATATATTTGAGAACATGATTTCCACTCAAAGGAGTCTTAAGGTTTATTTACTTTTAGTCTCTGCATGTTTCTTATTTTTGGTATTAAATATAGCATATATTGAATCAACTCAGGCTTTAAATAGAATCATTTTACCTTATGCAGCGGCTCAATCCCCAGAAAATTTAACGTTATCTACTCTAATTAGTCAAGGATCACCGTATCAAGGAAATCTAAATTCTTCATTAGTAATTATCGATTTCAGCGATTTTCAATGTTACCTGTGTAAGAGGTATGTAGACAATACAGAACAACAAATCAACTCTACTTATGTCCAACCTGGTAAAGCAGTATATGTATTTAAGCATCTTCCAAATAGAGGCTTTGATTCAAAGAATGCTTCAATAGCAGCACAATGCACAAACGATCAAGGTAAATTCTGGGAGTTTCATAAGACTTTGTATGCTGATCAAGGTCCAATAGACTCTGGTTGGGTTAATACCGAAAACTTGAAGAAATTTGCGAATGAAATACCCAATATGAATATTACCCAGTTTGAATCATGTCTTGATACTAAAAAATATGAGTCATTTGTAGACAAAGATATTGCCATGGCAAATTCTTTGGGATTTACAGAAACCCCGTCTTTTATAATAATGAATAGTGAAGGTTCCAACATAGAAAAAATTCAAGGTCCAAAACCATTTCCGATATTTAAGTCAATAATCGATAACCTTGAAAGTAAAATATCCAACAAATAAATGTCAGGGCTAGACGCATTTAAAATAGTATACAGTTCAAATCCAATTTTATATATCGGATTTGCTATTCTGGTATTCGTATTATTTTGGATTTTTTTTAATATTTATGAAGAATTACTTTATTTTGACCCTATACTTTATTTTTATCTACCAGACGACGCTATAGTTGGATTTATCCTATCTACCGCAAGCGCATTACTTCTTGGAGTTGTCATTCCAATGAACATTTACCTTTTGAAAAATTCAAAAATTAAATTAGATAAATCGTTAATATCCAGCTCATTTTTAACATTCATAACTAGTTTCTGTGCTAGTTGCTCTTCAATAGGATTTATAATAATTTCTACTTTTGGGAGTGCAGGTATCATTGCTACTTCGTTTCTTACAAATTATCAAATTCCACTAAGACTAGTCTCGTTAGGCATTTTGATTTTAGCTTTATACACTGTGAGTCGCAAATTAATGAACAACTGTTCAATAAATCATATGGAAAATAATAGTTTAAAATGAAATAGATTATTTTCTTAGGCAAACTCTGAATGAGAGAATTATAAGAAAAAGGGGTAAACTAAATATCAAATATCATTTAGCAAATATCATTTAGCAAAAAGTTGTTAATACATTGTAAAAGATCAATCTAAAAACTCTTTTTGTATCAAATCTCTATTTACACCAACTGCTGCTTTAAGTCCATCTGCAGCGGCTATAATTAATTGGGCAGGTGCAAATACAGAAGCATCACCTGCAGCATAAACACCCGGAACACTCGTTCTTCCGTAAAAGTCCACTAAAATGCCTCCAAGTGAATTATATTCGCATCCTAATTTTTTGGCAAAATCAGAAGCCTGTATTGGTTGAGGTAAAACAAAACCACCTTTTCTAATTATGCTATCTCCATTTTCAAAAATTATTTTTTCCATTTGTCCATTTTCTCCTTCAAATTTTGTAATTTTATTCTCAAATATCTTTATACCCTTGTTAAGAATCAAACGCTTTTGCTCAGGATTTAAAACAGGTTTACCATTTGTACATACAATAAGGTCTTTGGACCAATTAAAGACAGTCTGAATGAAATGAAAACCCTGTGTTTGTTCTTCTATGATAACAGCTAAAGGTTTATCTCGCATTTCCCACCCGTCGCAGTATGGACAATTAAACAAACTTTTACCATAATAGGTTGAAATATTTTCTATATCTGGCAGAACATCTCTTAAGCCAGTAGATATAATTATGGTCTTTGATTGATAAAGGTCTTTGTTATCGGTAGCTATTTCAAATAATTGATCTTTTTTAATTATTGAGGTTACCTTTTCTTCTTTATATATGACAGAAGGATATTTAGTTATGTCCTTGTGAGCAATTTCTCTAAATTCTTTGGGTCTTATTCCATCTGGTGTAATAAATCCATGAGATTCTTGTGTGACTGCATTTCTCGCATTATCGTTGTCAAATAAAACTGTGCTTCGTCTTGCTCGTCCTAATACAAGAGCAGCATTTAAACCCGCCGGACCACCTCCAATAATGGCACAATCAAATAAACTATTCAAGAGCACTCGGGGAATAGGTGATAACAGTGGTCTTATAATTTTGTCGCTTAATAGCATCGTAGAATTGGATTTGACATACTCTTACAAGACACAATTGAACAAACGATATTTAATACAGAATCTAACAAAAAAATCATTAGTTTTGGACAGCGATTCCATCTCTATTATTCTTTTGAGCTTTAGTCAGTGCACATTATGCTCCGTTGATTGATAAGTCATAAATTGATTAATAGAATTTACTAGACTCGAATTATTTGTATTTAATAGTAATATCGAGCCATTTTTTAAATCCTGTACCTGGTATTGTATTTGATCTTTGTTTTGGGTCATAGCATCTATGCCAGGAACTAATTGTTGATGAATGAAGAATGGTTTTGTAAAGTTTCCTTCAGTAAAATCATGTTGTATATCCCTAATGTGATTTCTAATTTGATTAATCGTTTGATTATCATTCTCATCTAATGACATTATTTTTATTTGGCCCCCATCCTTAGTTGAAGAGAATCCATGAGTGATCTTATTTTGATCAAATCCCATGGCGATGGCGCCTCTTTGCATCATTGAAGTCATATTGTGACTATTCATAGGCTGCGATGATCCATTCTGTGAAGGCGCTAAAGACGATTCTTGCGCATAAATAACAATAAAGATAGTATTGAAAAATTGGAACATGATAAATGTAAAATAAATAATTCCAATAACTCGTAAATTAATTGAGTATATCATGATAATTATCGATGTGAGTACTTATAATAAAAGATTTGTTCATTCGGCGCTGTTAACTTAGCGAAAAATCTATAGCTTGAAGATGTCCGTTTTCTGATATATTGACCAAAAGAAACAGGACATCTTCGTCAGATATTGACCGTGCATTGTATTTGTATTTTCTTGGCTTGTCAACTAGAGGTGTTTCC
>NZ_VUYS01000034.1 GCF_008389435.1 Candidatus Nitrosocosmicus agrestis
AAAAGAAGTGCAAGAGCCAATAGGTCCAACCCAGCTAGATTGAAAAGCAAACAATTTAAAAGATATTAGAATAAATAATTATCAGATTTTTGAGTGAGTACTAAATATAATACCACATTGTATTTTACTATCACAACAGAATTTTAATTATAAAGATTTATTTAGTATTTTGAGTATAATGATAATAGTTCCTGCAGTTACTAATATGTATATACATATAGCAAGATTGAGAGACACTGTTCAAAATCCAACTGATATGCCCACATACAATAAATCACATTAGCTTTGGCCATATCCAAGTACACATGATATGTAATATGCAGTGTAAACTAGTCTTACATAGATATACATCCTAATAATCAATTTTTATATGCATAATGAGTTAAAACAAATTGACAAGCTACAATAAATTCTACTATATATAAAGTCATGTTATGACAGAAGTAAAAAAGATTCCAGAAGGATTTCAGAATATTACACCAATGTTAGTTGTAAAGGATGGGCTGAAGGCAATTGAATATTATAAAAAAGTATTTGGTGCAATTGACAAGGGAACGATGATGATGCCTGATAACAAATCGGTAGCCCATGCTACTTTAGAGATTGGCAATTCTAAGATTATGCTCTCAGATGAATTTCCAGAAATGAAATCTTTGTCACCTGAAAGTGTTGGTGGAACCCCAGTTTCATTGTATTTATATGTAGAAAATGTAGATAAAACATTTAATCTTGCAATTTCTGAAGGGGCAACATCTTTGGACCCAGTTGTAGATCAATTTTGGGGAGATAGACATGGAGCTATAAAAGATCCATTCGGACATATCTGGTCAATAGCGACCCATGTTAAGGATCTCACTAGAGAGGAAATGAAAAAGGCAGCTGAAGAAGCATTTTCAAAAATCAAGTGATTGAGCTTATTTATCATCTTGTTTGTAAATTATAAATCCATTTATTTTGTTTTTTTGAAACTGTATCCACAACACCATACTTTGAGATTTGAACCCATGGTTACAGCGTTAGTTACCTTTAATATGATTGAAACAAACCTTTTATGTTGTAAAAACATGGACTCATCGATAGAGAACCTAATTGACGCCATCAATTTTGAGATTTGTCAAATATGAATGAAGTCAATAAAACCAACTACAATCATGGGATTGATAGAAAGCGTACTGATTGGAAGATTATACTTGGGATTCTTAGTTGCCTAGGTCTTGTTGTGATGTTTGATGAGACTATGATATTACCTGCAATTCCAGACTTTATCCGTGAATTTAATATTTCTTATAGCACAGCTACCTGGATTTTATCTGCTTATATAATTTCTGGGGCAGTTATGACTCCTATTGCCGGCAAGTTATCTGACATCTATGGGAAGAAAAGGATTTTGCTAATCATAATGGCAGTCTATGCAGTTGGTATAATATCAGGAAGATTTGCTACAGGTATAGAGCTTATGATTATTTCTAGATTAGCTCAGGGAATCGGTTTGGCCATGTTTCCAATCGCATTTGCCATTATAAGAGATTTGCTGCCAGAGAAAAAACTAGCTATAGGTCAGACTATTTTTGGTTCGACATTCTCTGGAGGTGCCATCGTCGGTGTAATAGTTGGGGCAATCATAATCCAAAACTATGGTTGGCAAGCTACTTTTTTTTCCATATTTCCATTCGCCATTTCTTTGTGGTTCATAATATGGAGATTCATTAAGCTTGATGAAAATAATGTACAGATAAAAATTACAACCAAAGATACTAATAATGACAGTTTTAGGTCAAAGGATAGCAAAAACAAAATAGAAAACGAAACTAAGGACATTGAAATGGACTCTTCAACCACTAGTTCAATCAATCTATCTAATATTCAAAAAATGGATTTGAAAGGAACCATTGTTTTGGCATTGACCGTGGTTTCATTCCTTGCGGGAATTACCATGTTAGAAAACAAAGATGCGGATTCAGATTTGGTTATTGGATGCCTCTTCTTGGTTTCTGCAATTTCAATAGTCGGATTTATATCAATTGAAAGGAAAGCTAGTTTGCCATTACTTGACCTCAAATTGATGAAAAACCGCTTGTTCATAACGCCTATTATCATACTAATGTTTGTTTCAATGTCGATCTTTATGGTTTATCAAACAATCCCTTTAATGGTAAGAACTCCTCCTCCACTTGGATTTGGTGGAGATGCAATTGATTCTGCAAACATTCAACTTCCCTTTATGATCGTTTTGTTTATAGGAACCATTCTTTCAGGATTTTTGCTTAACAAAATAGGAAATATTCGACTACTTGGATTTGGTACTGCAATAAGCACCTTTGGATTCCTATTCCTATTGATGTTACATTCCACAGAATTATCAGTTTCAATCGGACTCACCATCATAGCATGTGGTATTGCTTTGTCAATGGCAGGTGTTTTTAACGTAATTCTACTTTCAGTTCCCATACAAGTAACAGGGATTGCCTTAGGAATGACGATGCTTTTAAATTTGATAGGAATGTCTGTTGGTCCAGCTTTAGCAGGCGTATATCAACAAATGAATCAGGCAGCAATTCACGGAATTAACGGACTTTATCCAACCACAAATGCATACTATATGATATTCTTGACTGCACTTGTATTATCATCTATCTCTCTCGTTATGACGATTCTAATCTCAAGAGAAAATAAGAAAAAAATTATTAACGAAATCCCTATAATAAAGAAACACCAAAAATCCAAGGACAGAGAAGGAGATTAACCCAGTCCTTTTATCAGTTATGGTTTGAATTCAGGGCCACCCAAAAAAAATGCAATTAGAAACAGTATTTATCCATAAAGCCGATCTTTTTGAACCCATACAATTGAGGAAAACATTTGTAATCAATAGCCCAAAATATTTACAGCAGAGTTGCGCCGGAATTTACGACATTTCTGTAATAATAAAGATAATCCAAGGATATAGACGACCATCGCAAATCATAATTACTTGTGCTCATTACCACAGAAAAGAGATTGTAGAATTTATTTTCTATATACAAATGCTGAAAAAAAATAGATTTTTGGTTGACAGGGTTATTTATAGGAATGATGGGATTAGGGTTAAGATAATATTTTTAAATTTTAAGATCATGGTTTTTTTAACACTCTTGTAATAATTATCAGGTATTGGTCCAGTCAATTATTAAATGAAAATAAAGATATAACAATCAGATAGAGCAATTATTTGTTATAATATTGGACGTAATTCAAACACCAAGTAATTTCTTGACCTTTGAGAAAAATCTTGTAATAGGTCTAGTTGTTCATGGGCCCCATAAATGTAAGTAATATATGTAGGATACAAAGACAAATTGTCTTGGCATAATATGAATTACAAATTTTCCATGAAGTTCATATTAGCCTCATTTATCCTAACACAAATCCTTTCTTTCTCATTTTTGTTTACTGGTTTCCTATACGCATACAATGTTTCAAATATTATATCAGCCGGAATTGTGGTATTCTTATTGCTAATCTTTTTGTTAAAGACTACAGTATCATCAAGAATTACTTATAATCCACAAATCCTTCTTTTGATATCATTAGTTTCATGGTGTATTGCGGAGACATTTTTTGGATATTATGAAGGTATTCTTAAAATAGATCCCTATCCCTCCATTGCTGATTTGTTTTATATTGTAGGATCTATTTTTTTTGTATTGTTTGTCGTCTCCATGAATATATCATACAAAATAGAACTGGCAATTATTACCAGTTTTATAGTTACATTCTCTTTAATAGTATTCTATGTAGTATATCTTGCAGTTTTCATTTTTGAGATCTATAATTATAGTGGTAGTCTATTTGATTTAATACTACTATTTGTATATCCAATAGTTGATTTGTTATTAATGACCGGTGCAATTGCGTATTATTTTAGAGGAAGATCAATTTCTCTAAACAAGGAGCACATTCATTGGATTTTCATATCTTTGTTTGCACTTTTTTCTCTAGTTGCAGATATAACTTTTGGATATAACAATCTTCTCAATAATGAAAGCAATGATATATTTTCTGATTTCTGTTTTAATATGGCGTATATGGTACTAGGGGTTGCCATACTAATCAGAATGTATTATATAAATTCTCCCAAAAATTACTAGATTGTGGTTAGAGCAATCTCTTGTCTTATCTGACTGCTGGAATTTTTTTGTACTGAGAATATGCCTCTTTTACTCCCTATTTTCAAATTAGCAGAGACTACAATTACCTAATCAGATACCAATAGATTTTCAACTATCTTACTAACCTTATCCCCAGTGTCAATATTCTTCACCATGATAAGGAATCAGCCTGCCAGATCATCTATGTTCTATACAATAGTATCAAATCAAGGATTAGAGGCCTGACGACAAGAAATCAGTCGTCTGAATAAATAAGACTTTTGAACACATTATTAATTCAAATAGGAATAATATGTTATAACTACCACAGCCACTAGGCAATTGATGTTGGTTTTGCTCTGGATTTATATTCTCTTCTTTCCTGTCCATATTGTCAACGTGGTCCTGTATTGTTGCATCTAAATCCTTTTTATTTCAGGACCAGTAGGAGAACTAATATCATTGCGGTTTTGGTGGATTGAGTAGTAAATTTTACACGAGTTCAGAATTACTCTTAAAAAAGATTTCAATATTCAATGCATTTATTTTGTGTTAATAAAATGAAACAGCATCAATAAAAACGAATTAATGTAATGAGTGAGACTAATTAGGCTAAAGGTTCATAAATTCTAGTTTAGATAATAACTCTTCAAAAAAGCTTTTGCCATATTGCTGTATAAGCTAGGTTTGAAATACTAACCTTCTGGTGGTCACTAACAACTATTCCTTGTAAAAGGACGCTTTAATTTTTAGAATTCAGGTGTACATATATAGGTTATAATAAATCATATAAAATCAACAGTATGACAAGAGTCAAGAGTTATGATAATCAACATTTGTCCGACCTTGAAAAAAATATTAATGAATTTCTTAAAAAGGAAGATGTAAAACGGTTAATTGATATCAAGTTTACTGCCATTAGTAAAAATGACGTTGACAAATATGCTGCTTTAATTATTTATGAAGTAGAAGAAGAAGAAAATAGCAATCCAGTTAAAGAAGATCCTCAAATTTATGAATAAGTTTGTTTTATTATTAATTATTATTAATTATTATTATTATTATTACATTAGTTTTCATTTTCTTTAGATTAGCATTAGCATCCCTAGAAGAGTCATACAAATTACTCCATTTGTTTTGTTTACCACACATTAAACCTGAAATTAATATGCCAGCTATAGAACCAGGAGTTATCCGTTACCTAAATCCTCGGTACAAATAAAGACGTTATTGCTATTTTCGTTTCCTTTATTTTTATTGCATATTGGATTAAATCCGATAAAAGCTGGTGAGTCCACAGGCTCCATTACTTGACCAGACCATTTGAACGGAATATCTTCAATTAGAAAACGACGTTTTGTCCAGTTTATTAGCCTCGAAGGTCTTGTTTTCATATCATTTTCATTTTCAGTTTTATACCTTTTCCACCAACAATCAACGATTATGTTTAAAGAGTGATTCTGTATCGATTAGGTTTCTTGGGTTGTATTATTTGAAAATTTTATCAATATTCTGTCGAGCATGGAGAGTCAAATCCGTTCCTCCTACTCACAGGTTCATCCAATAATTTAACACGATATTTTATCTACCAATGCCTCCCAAGTAAAATCTGCTATTTTTAGGAATACTAAATTATGTCGTTATGTTATGATTTTAAGTGCTTTAATAGCTAATTTATTATTTATTTAAAGTTTTCATACAAATGTATGTTGATTAACCATAACGGCGTCTGAAATGAAGGGAAAAAAAGGTCTAGCTATAAAAGATCTGCTTGAAATAAAGACTGGAGAGTTACTTGCCAAAACTGAAGAGTTGTAAGAAGCAGCTGATGCTCTTCGTCTTTCACATCTTGATGCCACAAAAAGAATAACGGAATTAAGAAAAACAAAAAAAGACTTGTCAGACGTCGAACATAATCTTGTTGTAACCACTGATAAACTAGCCGAATCTAATCAAAAACTAATAGAAATGAATGATGAATTGATCGAGACCAATAAAAATCTCATCATGGCTAACGAACAGATTAAGGATTTAACAATGAACCAAAAAGAGTTTATCGATGTTGCAGCTCACGAACTTAGGACTCCAACTCAAGCAATATTAGGATACAGTGATTTGTTGTTATTGTCTGCACAGCAAACTAATGTCGGATATATTAAACTTATAATGAAAAATGCAAATCGAATTAAAAGATTAATATCCAATATATTAGACATGGCAAGAATAGATAATCTTGCCCTCAAATTACATAAAGAGCTATTTAGTTTACCCGACTTGATATCTACAGTTGTGTATGATTTTAGAAATCAGATTAAAATCAACAAAAAAAATTTAGACATAATATTTGATACTGTATCTAGTTCTTTTGAAGAAAAAAACAAAGACATTCTTATAAAAGCAGATAAAGATAGGATTGCTCAAGTATTAAACAACCTTGTAGAAAATGCAGTTAATTCTACCGACAATGGTAAGATAGTCATCACTATTGCTTTAAACCAAAAAAACACAGACTCAGAAAATCCCAATCATAGAAAAGAGATAATTGTTAAAATAAAAGATTCGGGTAAGGGTTTAGATGCAAACTTATATGCCAGAGTTTTCTCAAAATTCTTTACCACATCAGAGGGCAGTGGCACAGGATTGGGCCTCTATATTTGCAAAGCCATTATTGAAGCACATGAAGGTAATATATGGATTGAAAGTAACAAAGATAAAAAAGGAATATCATTATTATTTAGTCTGCCATCAAGTGATTAAAATATTTCTGGTGCAATAATAGAATAGGTCGAATCTTTTAGATGCAGTAAGTAGAGGTATGAATTGTAAATGTTTTTTAGATTTAGTAGTGCCCATGTCAGCATCACGTTCATAACTCATTCTCTACTGACAGGAGTGATGAAAATAGAAAAAGTAATAGATGTCTGTAATATACTAAATTACATACAAATCAATTACTTTCGAGTAGGTTATTTCATCATTATATCTTGCACTAACTGTTAGGGTGTAGTTTCCAGGAACTACAGTTTCAGTGGGACTCAAGTACAAAGTAGTTTTGAGCGGCTCTAATGATGACACAAAGGCATTGGATGCTGAAAATACAGATTTGTCAAATTTGTTGGTAATATTCCATAACTGACCATTTTTGGCTATTGAAGATGTTGCAAACATAGTAGTATTGAATAATTTATCTGTGCCCCCGAAAGTGGAGAAACTGTTTGAACTGTTTAAATTGCTTTTGTATACAAACACATCTACAGAATCACCAACGTTTGTCTTTGTATCAACAATTACCTCTTCTTTTGAGGTAGAAAGTAAAATGGGTATTTTGGCCATTTTTTCCCTTGAAACAAGTCCAATTTTATTTTCAGTCCATTCTGTAAACCATACAGAACCACTCTGATCAATTGCGAATTTAAGTGGATTAGATGTGTTACCCCAATCCATATTTCTTGTGGGTATATGATATTCAATCAATGTCTTTTTCTTGATGTCGAATTGAGCTATTGCACTTCCATCATGTTCATTGAACCATATTTTACCATCATAATATTGATTGTAATAAGGTAGAGTCGCGGTATTCCTAGTTGATGCGGGTGAGGTTGCGTATTGCTTTGTTTGATTTGTCTGAGGATCTAGTACCATAAAAAGATTGGATGTATGATCGTTTGTCCAGACTCTACCTTCATCATCTTGAGCAATGCTAATTCGAAGGCTTTTTGTCTTATTTAGATCAAGACGGTAAAGGTTTGAGTTTTCATATTAAATCTGACTATCTGTCCACCATAAGGGAATTCTACTGTGGATAGCCACATAGTATCAATATCGTACTTTTTTCCAGTATCGTCTGATGCGACTCGAACACCAAGATTCCCAGGTGTATCCCCTAAAATACTTCCATTAGATTCATTCCCTCTGTTATGACTTAAACCCATTGAAGATGGTCCCATTGTTTCAAAATTGATACTTTTGCCCAAATCAATTTCTCTAATTCCTTTGTTGTATTGTTTTTAACCTCATCAGGGTCTAAAAATGCAAGTTTCTTTCCAAAAACATTGGTAAACCATACATTACCATCCGGATCAAATGTTAGAGACAAAGGATATGATGAATCTGTAGGTGAGATGTATTTTTCAAACTTATCTTGTTTCACAAGATATTTCCATACAGAACTGCTTTGTTCATCGGTAAACCAAAGATCGCCGTTTTTGTCAAACTTGAGATCCCATATCATTGATCCAAACATAGTTTTAGGGTTCCAGTTTGGGATTGATATATTCTTTATGAATGTCTTTGTCGACGGATCAAACACCAAAAAACGTCCTATCCAGTTTGCGGCAATCCAAATGTTGTTGCTATTATCTACTGTTAACCCAACCGGTTGGCTGCATGGAAATGGGAGGACAAACTCTGTTATAAAATCATTGGAATTTGCCCTGCCATCCCCACAGACATATTTTTTGTCCTTTTCTGCCACTGGCTTTATAGCCGCTTTTTTATCTAATGGATTTGATAAAGCATCGTTCTCTTCTGTTACTGGAAAAATATTGTCAAATGACTTATTTACGTTGATAAATCCATTGAAGAAATTATTGTTTGTAAATAAGTAGTTAACGAAAACGTAAGTTAAAATGACTATAACAACAGTTATTGAAACGATTGAGTATCTAAAATAATTCTTCATTGAACATTTTCTGATTTATTATAATATTGCTAATTTGATAACCTTTATCAAAATTTATCAAAATTTATCAAAATTTATGAAAGTTATTCCGATTATTTATAATAAAGATAGTTACAAATACTCTCTACAATTGAGTATTTGTGAGTTTTATTTAACGACTTGCATATAACTGAAAGGCACGTCTCATAGAAATCATCCCATCCACTCTAAAAGGTTTGAGCATGTGACAATAATTAATATGAATGTGATTGTCACACGACCTGATAATCATAAACAAGAGAGAGAAAGATAATTTATTATCACCTTCAGTTAAAAGAAGAAATTAAAACGATTTAGGAGAATCAAAGCAGGTTTTTTGATTCTCACTATTTAAGGGTAATTAAACCCAGTATAAGGCGATCTATGGCTTTCAATTGGATTACTTTGTTTTGTCTTCATATTTAAAGACCAGGATTGATCCCGGATTCCAAAGGTTGGTGGTCGCACCTCCACCAATAGCTTGAGCAGGGCCTGAAGAGTCAGTAATGACATATAAAGTACTACCGTCTGGACTAAAGGCTAAATCTCTATAACGATTCTCAGAATGGAATAGTTCTACAGGCTCCTTACTCAATGAAGTACCATTTTTGTCTAGTGAAAGTTGAAATATCTTACCTGCTTTTAATGTGGTCATTAGCAATGTTCCATTCCAACCAGGAATATAGTCCGATGTATACAAATCCAAGCTAGATGGAGCCACGGTTGGATTACATATATAAGCTAGTTGGCCACAGTTGTGCTCGCTGAAATTATAATCTGCAGGAACTGTGTAAAACGTTGCTACAGGAGATATAAAGTTGGCAGCATTAAAGGCCGATTCATTTGTAATGGTAACTTTATCAATTGGTGGATTCAGAGGTTCATATTTTATCTTTGGACATTCATTGCCTGCTGAAGACCAATTGATATATTGATAGGCCTGGTCGTCCTTATAGCCGGCTACATAGGGCCAACCATAATTGCCACCTGCTATAAGATGATTAACTTCATCATCTGAGTTTGGCCCATGTTCTGCAACAAAGAGATCGCCATTTGGTCCTACTACCAGACCTTGTGGATTACGATGTCCATAAGTAAAGATATGACTTTGAACTCCGTTAATCTCAGGATTATCATCGGGGATAGAACCATCAGGATTTATTCTTAATACCTTTCCCTGGTATGCAGTCCAGTTCTGATCAGCTACTTCTTCAGCTGTAGGCAGACTTTGAGCTTCAATATTTAAACAATATAAGCTAAGTTGGTTTTTACCTTGATCCCCTATTGTGTAGTAAAGTTTACCATCATTACCAAATACCATACGGCCGGAGTTGTGATCGATACTGCCCTGCAGTCCTTTAATGAGGTCTAGCGGCTTATCTATGGTCCCTGAAGCAGGATCATAAGTGAATCTAGTAATTTTTGTTAATCTCTCCAACTGATCACTTGAATCGTTATCATAGGTATAGGCTACATAGATATGATGATTATTGTTAAAATTCGGATCAAAGGCCATTCCTAAAAGACCATCTTGACCACCTGATTGATGAACTTCGGGAATGGGGATGCTGTTTACTTTGGAGCCGTTGATTGGGTCTACGATCGTGATGGTCTTGCCGACTCTCTCAGTTACCCACAATAGCCCATCCGGACCATATAAAATATTAAGTGGCTCACTAAAATTTGTTGCAAGAACACTACTGTTAAAACCATTTTGGGAAGGTATCTTTAAAGCAGTGTTGTCACTCGTAGTGTTTTCTGAATCATTGGAATTAAATAGACTACTAGGACTAATGGATGTAATACTCTGATTCTGAGCCATTGCTGGTGAAACTAAAGAAACTTCTATAGCTAGTATGGGCAGTGTAGACATTAATAGTAACACAAATACTATACGAAATACATAATTTGGACTAAATTTTGACAATAATTAATTTAAATCAATAAAGTATTTAACCAATAATCATTGATTATTTGATTATAAAATTACAACTAATGATATCTCAAATCAAATAATTTATTGTAAATAACTGAGGCAATAAAATGATAACTAATTCTATACTTTATGATCAGTAAAGAGAGAAATAAACGACACTTTTATTGGTTAAAATGGTTATTTTAGCTTAATATGGATGGTATGAATTCTTATTATATCCTTTTCTCATATGTTGATAAAACTAAGATGTGGTTTCTTATTCAATAATCGACTCGCTATACTTTGGATTTGTAGCAAGTATTCCATTACTGATTGGTTCCGTCGTTGCAATGTTTGTCAACTTTCCAAGACAAATTATTGCTTCCATAATGGCATTTGGTAGTGGAGTATTAATCGCGGCTTTGTCTTTTTCTTTAATGGAGGAAGCATTTGAACAGTCACAGTCATTAATCGCTGTCATATTGGGATTTTTGTTTGGAGGAATTTCATATACTCTGGCTAATTTTCTATTAAATAAAAGGTCAAAGGGTGAATTAAAGAAAAGAAAAAAGTCACATAGCAAAGTAGGAGGTGGAGGCAAGGAGGCCACGGGTTTGGCATTATTAGTGGGTTCAGTAATGGATAACATCCCTGAAAATATGGCTCTAGGGATATCTTTAGTTACAGGAGGAGTGGTAAATATTGTTTTGATTGCTGCCATATTCATTTCTAACTTTCCGGAAGGTTTAGCCTCTTCTTCAGGGATGTTACATAACGGTAAGAATCGTAAACATATACTCGGATTATGGTCAATAGCAGTTGTAGTAGGAACAGTGTCTACAGCAATTGGTTTTGAAATACTTTCCAAAGCAGATCCATCTATCGTATCGATAGCAATATCATTTGCCGCTGGAGCCATTTTAGTCATGTTAGCCGAATCCATGATGCCCGAAGCATATGAAGAGGGTGGTATGAAAATAGGTATAGCAACGATGATTGGTTTTGGAATGGCTTTTATTCTTGGAAAAATGGGCGGAGGTTAACGGTAGACAAGTCTTCAATTGAATCAAAATCTGTACATTCTGTAATCGTTAACACCTTATGATTATATTGATTGAATAATCTATCGTAGAAATTCTATTTTTTTCGTTTTTCAATATAACAGCGCGCGAAATCACCATAGACTCAAGTTTGGTAATGGATATACACATACATACATCAAAATTTTTTAAATTCTTCTGATTATCGTACCTAGTATTAGCATAAGACAGTCTATAGCATGACTTGTGAATCAAATAAGGATGTACAAAAAATAATTTCATATTCAGATAGTATTTGAATCCACGAGTCTAAGGAAATTATTACCCAAATATTTCCCCGTAGATTCAAAATGGAGATAAGTTTTTCTAGTCATTATTTATTCGAAATGTTTATTCAGGAAAAAAAATTCTAGAAAAGTATCTGACGACATACCTATCAAAAAAATAGGAAAACCAGTAACATTGCAAGAAGGTAACCATGGAAAAAAATTGACGATAAAGATGAATATTCGGGTTTGACCTCTAGGCTTTGTAACAGCTAACAAACATGACATAGAAATTATCAAAAAGATTTTAAAAGACCATTGTACCCAAACATTAGAAATTTCTACTAAATTTGGGATATCCCTTTCAACAGCCCATAGAAAAAGAAGATTAATTGAGGCCAAAGTTTTGAAAAAAATATACTCGCTTAACTTTCAAAAACTTGGATTGTCCTTTAGATTTGCAAATGTATTTGCAGATATTTCTGAAGATAGGATTAATGACTTTGCAAAGGCATTTTGCCCGTCCTCCTTTAGTAAAAACATGCTCAAATTATTAAAAATCAAAACACCATATCGAATGGAATTTGCATAAATGCCATATACCAGAATTTTGATGAATTATTCTTTCTGATAGATAAATTAAAGTCATATCCCTTCATAACAAACATACATTTTTCTGAACAGGAGGAAATATTGGCAGATAATTCTTTGGCTGTTGTTTTGAAGATTCTCTCTAAACATATTTAGAACTATTATCAGTTAAAATTGAGACCATTTGGAACCTACTAGTTTTTAGTTTGAAAAATGGATAATTTATGGTATGACAAGAATCTCAATTAAATACGATGTGTGTTATTAAAATACTGATGAGGCTCGAAATTGTGTTACCCGATAGATAAGATTATAGAATTTATGGACGACCATTGCTGATATATTTACAATGCAAAAACATTATTTATAATATAGAAATTATCGAATTTAGATACATCATGCAATTTCTTGGGATTTTAGTAATTTACACGCGAATTTTATTATTTCTAAAATAAAGTAATATTTTCAGCAAGTATATTTTATACAATTGTAATAGGACGAATTCAGCGGGATTAAGTTCCGTATGCCATAAGATTTTATTAAATAATACAAATCTGATATTTAGTATCGAATAGTATCTCAACCACACCGTCATTTATTTTCTCTATCATTAATCCATTCTGAATAGGGGATTACTCCAAGAGTGGGTTTTGGAGACTCATTTAACAAAGCCAAATATTCTATGAGGTGACCATCTGGATCACGAAAGTAGATAGATGCGGCTGGCATCCAGCACAATACACTTGGTTCGTCAGTTTCTTGTCCAAAGAAGGAAAGAGGAGTTATCCCATAGGATCTTAAAAGTCTGGATGCACTCAACAAATCCTCCAGAGTTACTTCATACGCCACGTGTAAAATCATCCCGAGGGGCATTGATTGAGTAGACCACAATCCAAGCATTGAGTTTTTGGCTCTACCAATCCAAAAGAAAGCGCATTGTCGCTCCGAATTTTCCAGTCCAAGATCAAGCCCAATTACATCTTTATAGAATTTAATTGATCGCTGAAGGTCGTTGACTGTAATATGAGTTTCAAACAATCCTTTAATTGGAACTGACCCTTTATTCACAGAGCGCTATGATTGAATAAATCATATGTGTGTTTTGTATTGATCTGTTAAATCTCTTCAAGGTTATTGAAACAAGATTAAAAAGTGCTGTTAAATTAACTGTAAAATCTTCTCCTCATTGGGAAGTTAGAATACAAGTATGGAAATATGAATTCTGATTCCCCAATATACCAAGAACAATCAATGCCAAGGAGATAGTCTAGTATACTGAGAATTTTATGATGGGGTAGTTAGAGTAATAGCCACCACCGGTCAATTAGACAACTAATACACAAATTAAAGCAGTAAGCTTAATTTTGAGACAGGTATTATTATATACGTCATGTTACTCTCAAGTAGTAGCTAGTGCGGTGGGAAACGTACTGAATTCGGTTTTTAATTAGACAGGCAATACTTTAGATAATTAATATATTCTTTTTCTTTATTCTGTAATGACCAATAGTTAAGAATAGACATAGAAATGATATAAAGACAAAGGGTTTTGTCCAGTTAAGTAATTTTTCCAATTATTTAACAAGAGCCACCACAAACAGTTTTTAATGCAAGTAGTAAAGTCATATGTCTGTTTCAATAGAAATTTCAAACAAAATTTATGAATTTGATTACAGAATCATTGCTCCGACTTGTTTTCAATATTAGGTGATATACCCCTGTCTGGTTAGTAAAGTGGTTGTGTAATTAGATTACGCCCAAATGTTATGTCTTGTCACTGACCTTCTATTCAATTCATAATCCATTTTTAAGGAAAAACTTTAATTATCTATAGTAATTATAACTCTTGCAACTTAGGTTGCAAACAAATGTATTAACTTTCATGCAAGTGAGGGTGGAGAGTCATCGTTGTCATTAGTGTTGCTTCCCAACTTAGATGTGCGAAGATGATCAATCCATCCCACACGTAAATTTATTTTTAGAAGTTGAAAGTATCTAAAAAAATTCAAATATTTAAAATTAATTTACGAATTATTCTAATTTTTTAATTATCAACCTATTTTTGAACATGTTAAATCAAAAACTTTTAATTCATAATTGACTTTGATAAAATTACAATTCCGTAAGGTATATTGAACAATAAATACAGGGGGAAGGAATCTCGGCTCCGGTAGTTCCAAGTCAATTCCGATATCGAGGTTTCTCCCTGTATTATTTTTAGATACTTGTATTATATATATTACAAAATGAAAATTATACTAGCCGATCCTACTCTAAGATGCTAGTATAAAAATCTGATATACCCATTATAAGGTTAACATTTACATTATAATTTACAGGTATGAATACAAGTAAAACGATACTAGCATCATGTGCAATTGTGATTGCATTTGCTTTGATTGTAGCACCGTTGGCTATCTCACAGAATGCATTGGCAGGAGGGAACCATCATCACCATCACAAAGATAAAAAAGGCAATTTCGCACAACAAATCATTTCTCAATCCCAAAAGTCAAGTCAAAGTAGCCACGTAGTTTCTGGTGGAAATACTGTTGGTTCAGGAAATAACATCAACTTACAATTCCAATCAAATTCTGGAAATAATGCACTAGCACAATCTAACGACTAACCTTTTTTTTATTTTATCCTTATTCATTAAACTCAATTTCATATTTTTAGTACCAGTTTTTGCATAGATATTCCCCTTGTAATTTTCAGATCAATTTCTTTTATGTCATTTTTTGAATCTTGATCCTACCTTGTATCGATGCATCGGCGGTCTCCATAATTGGGTTATTTCAGTAAGTTGACTATTAGTGATAATAACAATGGCCGTATTTTTTCCCCAGATTTTTTTTCAATCATCATAAGCTGTTTATCATTAACACCTACAAATGAATTGTTGATTCTCCTCTTCTACCAAATCCGTCAACCCCAAGCCAAAATACGGTCCTAAAACCTCATTTCATCAAGAAATCTAAATTTTTTAACCTTTTTCCATTTACAATATTATTTTTCTTTCCGAAGATTAAGAGTCCCAGACACCTTAAACTCTACTAATACCACCAATTTTATAGATGATCAACAATAATCTCATAAGTCAGACAGATTATTCGGCTCTGTTCAGTTAACAGGTTTTATCTTTTTGTTATGATAGTCGGCAAATAACCGTAGCCAATTCTGTACATGCTTTAACTTACAATTCTTTAACCTGCACGGAAAATAATCATCAAAGTTTTCTG
>NZ_VUYS01000010.1 GCF_008389435.1 Candidatus Nitrosocosmicus agrestis
GGTGGTGGTAGTATCATAATCTGCTATAGTAGTAGACATACCTTTGTCGTTTAACATTAAAGACTGTGGCATTACGGTGTTTGTATCGCTTTTATGTTTGTAAAAGTCAGCATCAAGTTCTGCATCATATATTTTATCTTGCGTAATTACTCCACATTTGCTACACAATTTTTCACCCATTTCATAATCGTAAATTATAGAATGTTGATGTTGGAACTTTGAAAGAGGAATTTGGTCAACTTCATTAATTATTAAAGTATTAGACATGCCTTGAGGTTACGTGGTATAGTATATCTTGAGGTTGTTTACATCTATGCAATGTGATCATTTGGGTTACAATTGGTTACAAGTAATACCCATGAATAGCAAGTTTTTAAGGTCAAGTATTTGATCTAGGTGAGTCTAGTAAACCAACAGGGGTTTATTGTCTATTCTGTGTATGTAAAGTAAGAGCAAGTTAATGGTCTCTAAATGCTGAGACAAGTCTTGACAGCCTAAATGGCATTTTGAGAGTGTCATTGTCTTTTATTCCCGCCGTCTTTGAGCATTCTTTGGAAAGATTTTCCATTTGCATCGCGGTAACTAATACTATCTTTTGGTCCGGCTTTTCTAGTCTTGTTTTTTTAGTAACTTCGAGACCCGAGGGGCTGTCCACATGAGTATCCTCTACAATAGCGTCATATGACTTATTTTTTCTATCAAAAAAATGGTAAAGCTACATTATCACTATTTGCGGTATCTATACTAACGCCTCATGAAGATAGATATTCTCTTAATAGCACGGGTAACTCATTTTCAGCTTCTGCAATCAATATTTGTACTTGACTTATTTCTTCTTTGAATAAATTACCGCTACTTTCATTTTTAGGTCACTCTTTGTGACTAGCCACAATTGCATTTGCTTGATTCATTTATGTCTTATAGATATTTCTTTCGAACTGTGGAAAATTAATATCAGATTCTGCTTTGTTTCCTAATTCAAATTATTCCAAAATAAACGACAGTTTGCCAGATATGGCAAATCATATCTCAACGAATACTGGAAAATAATTTGAAAAATGCTATACAACTCATTTCAAAACTAGGCAACAAAGCACTCCATCTACTACTATCATATAACAACAACAACAACAACACGACTAGTAAGCAAGCACCTTTATCCGATAAAAACAAATAAAATAATTTAACTTAACTAATTATCCAAAGAATCCTCTATTTTAAAATGCTACTTTTTCTCTTCTATTATCATAAAGGAAAAAAGTAGCAGATTCATCATATGCTTATTTTTTTAAGAGCGTCCAATTGGCCTTTTTTAGCTTCGTAGCGAACGTCATTTATAAGGATTTTTATTATTAAACATGTTGTAATATGTAATGCAATGTATAGATAGATAATGCGAATTTAAACTATAAACTAACTTCTCCATGCTGATAAATATACATTCTCGTCTACTGTCCTAAGGGAATTAAAACAAAATCACGACAGTAAAGTAAGTAGCCAATAGAATTGTATGCTTGAATACCTTTTTTGCGTTAACCTTGATAATAAAATACTGAAACAATATTGTAAAGGCGTTAATTTGTTGTTGTACACACAGTCTCGTATTATTATTATTTGTATTAATTTTTTATTATGCCATAGATCTGACTTTAATGAAAAAAGCATGTCATTTGCAGTTATTTTATACTATATAGCCTAACTCAAACTATTTAGCTTGGATTGTCCAATATGGCTCTTACAGATCAATTGGCATCTTGTAACAACCGCTCAGTAGTTAGACGTGGCGAGAGAGAAAGAGAAAAAGAGGGATATATCCTCTTCTCATATGATTTTTCTTGATGATAACTGGCTGGGATTTTGAGCTAGAAAAAATATAAATCAAGATAAAATGGGTAATATTCTTATTCTTAGATTCATTCATCCTCGCAATTTTGTAGGTAATAACAACAATAATAATAATTACTTCATGATTTCCATAGATAACTATCTCTTGAGCCAAGATAACCAATAGGGGCTAGTGGGTGGATGGATGGATGAAAGGATGAATGAGAAATGGAAGGTGCAGAATAGGAAAAAAGGCTATCAAAAGATCCATATCGCTTTAAACATAAAAACAAAGGAAATCCTTGCCCTCGAGGTAACAGACAAGAAGGTTCATGATGATAGGCTGTTAAAGAAATTGGGTGACCATGTTCTGAATACTACCATTACTACTATCTCTACCTCTCTACCTATACGAAGAATTTAATTCGCTACTCTCTCCTAGGGGATGGAGCTTGTGATTCAAATACAAACTTTCAGTATCTTTTGGAGAAAGGAAGGAATCCAACCGAGAATAAAGGTAAGAAAGAATTCAGTCGTTTCACCTAAAAATAGTTTAAGAAATGAGGAAGCGATACTGCAAACAAAAGAGATCTATTGAAATGGAAGAAAAAGAAAAAGAAAAAGAAAAGAAAAGAAAAGAAAAGAAAGTACGGACATAGATGAATGGCTGAAACTGCTTTCTTAACATTCAAAAGCATTTTGGCGAGTGTATGTATTCGCAACAAGGTTCCAAAATGATAAAGGAGATGGTGATAAAAGTGTCATTGTATAACCTGTTTAGGAGAATATAAGGTAACAAGCATAGTTAGATTAAAAGGACAAGGATAGGATACAAAGCATCAAATTCATTAAACTATCTAAAAGATGCCGGTTTAGGAAATACTGTGTACTCAAAATTATTAGACATGCTATTGAACAATTGGTACCTCCTGAGTACAATAGTAGAGTCAAGTTACTATTTATAGTCATAAATTCTTATCATTATAACATGGTTGCCCCCAATGAAGATAGGGTTGCACATAATATCATCCTACTAATTCAAATTACAAAAATACAGCATGAAGTTAAAGACGTCTACGTCATATTGGGAAATAATAATTAATCAAAATTGTTACACATTGTTCGGGTGCCAGTCACCTGTGTCAGTAATATGCTGTTGATTGATAAAACATTTAAGGTAATTCTCAATCTATTTTATGACAAATCTTTTGTTTTCGATTTCGTCTTCATTATGGAACCAAAGTATAGCAACCATTGCCAATTTGAGAGTATGGTCTAATAATAGATCTCTAGGGCTCTGTTATGGGAAATTCTTTTTTTGAGCATGAATCGCAGTATTTTTCTATGATAGTAGCTCCATCTACACTGAATATTGCCTCCTGCGTAGCTATATTACCACAACTTACGCAGTGAATTATCTTTCTGCTAACATCGTCTAATGGCCGTAGCAATGAAAACTTCTTTTCCAATATATGACTTCATTAACTCGGTCCTGCTAAATACTTTTAAAATCTTGAAATTCTAGTGTTTTAACATAAGAATTAACTATGTGATCTTTAAAGATTTCTTTAATTTTCTTAATTATATAATGAAATTTAGGATTACTACATTCAGTGCCAACTATCATCGCCATTTATCTTTACTAGAATTTATTTTAAATTATAGGGGTTGGTTCGTTGATTCCGTGGAAATGATTTAAAACTGGCCTTCTGTTGACATTTAGGACATCCTGAATCCTTTAGACAGTTTAGCAAATATGTTATGGTGCCATTGTAGATCCTGAAGGTAATTATACGTGGTATATTAGGCCTTTCCAATTCTAAAAATGTCTTATCTTCTCATACAAATGACTATACTTATAACAATTAATTACGATTTATTTAAAATTAAGGTGTGGCCTGATAATACAAAAATAACTCTCCTTGTCACGGCCTGTTGTTTATACCATAACAATCTCTGGAGGATTTAGAGAACGAACAAGATTATGTTGACAACACCTATAAAATGGGGTATTCGTTATTGAGGTATAAAATCAACATGCTTGTTAAAAGATGAGAATATTTTTCAGTAGACTCCGCTTCCAGGCGGCGAAAATAATGATAGGCGAGATACTAATAAAGAATAATAACATACCATAGAAATATTAGGCTAGTCATGCTAATTCTAAAGCATCAGCATGGTGGCGTGAGTTTAAATGATTATTATGCATTAAAACTGCTAATCGATCTCATCAATTTGAAATAGCAATTAGGTTTTGATAGTGGTATTACCTGTATAGTCCATTGCAGTTTCTCATTCATGAACCAAATCTTTTTTCATAAAGATTAGATTCTTCATCAATACTGAAAACATTTATGGTATTTCATATATATTTTCGTTTACCTTTGAGAAGCGGTACTAACCCATTGATATGGGTAAATTATGATATCATAGATCATAACTGACTCTGAACTAAACAGATCGGTCATACAAGATCAGTTAATGATGTCAACGATCAATTCTTCGATATTCTTTATTTAATAGATTTTGTGATATTCTCCTTAGTAATTGTTATTTATCCCTCATAGCCGTATCCCTTAATCAGCAAAAACAGAAAATTGGATATCTTATTCCTTGTGTCATTCTTATTACTCGTAGTAAGATTTAGCAATGCAGATCCGAGCCGCAGTCATCACTATAATACGTAGCCTGTAATTCTCCTTTCCTAATAAGAAATAGACTAATAGATATATGCCATAAAAAACGAATTACCTACAGATCTATGACTCTTTCCACCGAACCCGCTACCTACTTATCAACAATTTTACTATGGAATTAGAGAAAAGAAAATTTGCCAAATTTAAAACTAAATTGTCATATGATCTCACTATTGCTACTGCTATGAAATGTTAATATTGTATTCGTTATAGAGATCTATGGTGACTTCAAAATCATCTTTAGAAGATCATATATGTGGCTGCAATAATTCTGATAGAAGAAATTGTCCTTTATGTCAGAAGCCTTGTCATCATGATACATCCTTGAACCCTAAAATACTAATTTCGCCAACATAATATGTGGCAACAAACGGTTAACTTGTTAAGAAATGGCAATGGAAAAAAATTGCAGTTTCCAACTCACTCATATAGCATAAGGAACTTAATCACACCGAAACCTATACCGCTGATTTGTCTAATACATCTATCACAATTGAAAAAAGAAGTATCCATAAAAGGTGAATAGGATGTATTCTATAAAGGTTCGAACTTTCATCCTTTTAAATTTTGTATGTATTCAGCAACTAGTTTTTCGACAGCTTCTCTAGCTCCTTCCAACAATGGTGAATCTTGATGAGCCATCAATAACTTGTCAAAATTAATCCTTGAAAGCCTTTGCACAGATACTATTGCTGTAGTTGGATCCATTGATACTTGGGGTGCAGATATATACAAACCCTCGGCTCCAAAGACCTTTTTATATATACTATCAGCACCCAGAAGCAGTTTGTCTTTTTCATAATAAAGCGATATGTGACCTGGAGTATGACCTGGGGTATGGATGACCTTAAGACTTCCAATCATGTCACCATCTGAGACTTGCTCATCAACGCTAATAGGTTCAACTTCTAAAGTTCCGTATTCTTTTGACAATGACTCAACTGAGATACCGAGATTTTCTAATTTTTTAATAGTTTCTTGTGTAGACGGTGGTCCCATGTATGGTGGATTATGAGCAAGATATCTTGCCTCGATCCAATGCGAATAAATCCTAGCACCTGATCTTCTCTTTATCTCGTTGGCTGCTTGTGCGTGGTCAACGTGGACATGAGTTAAGATTATTTGCTTCACGTTCTTGATTTCGTATCCAACGTCCTGCAGATATTTTTCAAGCATGGGTAATTGTGAAAGAAAACCGGGATCAATTAACGTTAAATTATCTTTATCTTCCACAAACAAATAAGGAAAGACCTTTCCCCGTGGATCAGGATGAGTCATGCCTTCTATTGAGTAAACATTCTTAGTAATCTCAGTCATCTGATTTCAAATATATGCGTCTGTAAGACTTTTGAACTTATATGTTTTAATTTTAACAATGCCCTCTTATTTTTAATTGTCATATGGTCGTGGGGGTTCTATTACTTGATGATAAATCTAAACCTTGATTATATTCTACCCAGTGATAATTATTAAAGGGGATTTAATATTTACATTGTATGTTTAATCCGATCTGTGTTTTTATTTGAATTATGCACACCCGACATGTTTCTAAAGCAATATTTTTCATATACAATGTTAAGAGAAGCAATAAAGTAATATCTTGATGAAAACAATAACTAGTATCACAGAGGGGAGTCTTAATTGACGAAACTATACTCAAATCCAATTTCGAATCAAATTTGTTTCACATATCACCAAATCCGCCACCAATTATAGTATTTACTTTAATATGGATTGATAATCGTCAAATTGATAAATTCATAAATATACGAATGTCTAATTATGAAATTTAAAAATTGAATTCGTATAGTTTTACATATCAATTGTGTTAAAAACCTACTACAGACCATGGCTTTTTTTTCTATATCTTAAAACGCAATAAAACTATTAAAAAAACCATACCTGGCATCTCTATTTCAATAAAAGGTAAAAAAAATAAAACTCCTTTGCTATCTTGAATGAGATTCTAACCATGAATATAAATCTGCTAATACATCTGGTTCCATTGGTCCAAACGCTGTTTGCCATTTTGATGATGGATAGAAAGCATGTCCTAAGTCAGGATATGTAATTAAAGTATGGTCGGGATGATTCACTTCGTTGAGCCTTTGATGTAATAGGAATGCTTGTTGAACTGGAGTTTGAACATCGTTTTCTCCATTGAGTATCAAAATCCCTGTAGATTTAGAAACATTTCCAATAGAGCTTAAACTTGTTGGCATGTTAGATAGAGATTTCCACAATTTGGGACATATTCCAATAGTATTGCATTCAAGCACATCAAATGATGTGGTATTTTCATAGCCCTTTATCAAAAAAGGTTTGATTTGCTTATCGATGTTTATGTCACTACTATTATCAAATTCCTTTATCAAAGCATCAGTCATGGCTTTGCTATCATTTGTATGCGAAACAGATGGGGGTAATAAAAAGTTCCTCAAAAATGGATCCGATACAATCTGTTGAATCGATATCAAACCAGTGTTATTGTTATCTAATACTTGCATAGCGTATTCTAATGGTAGCGAAACGTCTTGATAATACTCTACGTCTTTTAATGGGTTTTGAGCTAGAGTCGCCATAAGTATGATGTTTCTTACCATTGTTGAATTATCCATTCCTATGATTGGAGCATAAAGGGTACCTTCGCTATGACCCAATATGCTTATTCTCTTTGGATCAACTTCAGGCTGCTGAACAAGAATATTCAAGGCTTTCTTGCCATCATTTACTTGATCGTCAACTGTATTATTCCCCCATACACTTGAATTCGAAATAGTATAACTTTCTGGTCCAACACCTCTTTTATCATACTTTAGAACGGCAAATCCTCTCTCAGAAAGATATTGGGATATCTCCCAGAATGGTTTACTATTTTTAGTTAACGTTTCGTTCATGTCTAACGCGCCAGAACCTTGAATAAGCAACACGGCCGGAAATGGTCCTTTGCCTATTGCAGGATATGATAACTGAGCTTTTGTAGTCACTCCGTCACCCAAATCTATGACTAGATCCTTATATTTGATAACTTGAAGGTCAGACTGGGCCAAAGTTTCAGAAAATAAAGGAGTACCAAACGTTGTTGAATATGACGATAAAATCATAAATGCACTAAAAAATATGCTTAAAACTACAAATGGCGATGATTTAAATTTATTTACCAACACTAACATTTGCAATGGTGGCACCTTATATAAAGTAGATACGTATGCTACTGTCCACTACTTGAAGTTTTTCTCAAATGTATTATTTATCATTTCTATAGATGGTAAAGCGATAGACGTATGACTTCTGCAAAATTAGATTAAAATTTCTTTCACTCATAAAAATAATATGTTGCAAAAACTCTTCAAACCCAAGTCGATATCCTGATTTTGCCAAACTCTTGTTGGATGAGAAACCTTGGCACCAAACCAACTCTCATTTTTGGTCAACAGCCTGATAATCCGGCTCAAATTTATTTCACATATTGCCGAATTAATTACTAATAAATAGTAACTAATTTAATGCATAAGGCTTGGAGATCCAATATGATATATAACATTTATTACGGATTTAGAATGTTCTCTTTTGTTTATAACTACTTGATGAGTTTAAAGTTTATATAAATAAAGATGATTCTAATCATAAATAAAATCAAAAGAAGTAGGTTCGAGAAGTTTCACATTTCCATCTTGAGTAATTTTCTACCTTTGTAATGAAACCTCAACTGGAGTCGGATGTGATATTATATCAAATACGGGTGATCTTTTTTGTGCAATATCCACAAGTTCTTTTATTTTTTCTTCAGGTGCATCTGCCTTCACTTTAAAAATAACCTTTATTTTCTCATAATCATTTCTTACTTTATCAGACATTCCGAGCAATCCTTGGATATCTAGGTTTCCAGATAATGTGGACTCCACTTCTTCTATCTTTATACCTTGGGCAGCTGCATGATAGATTAAAGATGTAGTAAAACAACCATTTAATGCTGCCAGTGCATATTCTACCGGATTGGCACCTTGATCTTTTCCTAATAATACAGGCGGTTCATCTTTGTCAAATACAAAAGGCTGGTTCCTTATATGAGTTTGACATGCTCCATCAAAGTCGTTTATCACTGTTTGATTATATCCTCCATTAATCCATTTACCTTTGGCACGGAAATTGAACTTTGAGATATTGGGGTTTTCTTTGATCGCACTCATGACATCAAAAAGATTTGTAACGCTTACTCCATTTACTATTTTTTCATTTTCATTTTCCAATTTGTTTGAATGACTTGTTTATGTCATACCAATTGCTAGCATGCTAGCATAATATAAATGTATACGATAATGATATCATGCTAGCAATATATAAGTATTCTATAAACTTATTCTCATTGTGACTCGCACCCTTGTAATCCGAGGATTTAACGATAAGGTCCATGAGAAATTGGGTAATTTAGCAACCCAAAAAGGCATTTCCATAAACTCCATTGTGAGGGATGCGTAGATAAATGGTTAGAACAACAGCAATCAGAGACAGTTAGGAAACACCATCTGATAATTTATTCAGATGATGAATCTATGATAAAATCGCTAAAATCCATAGATAAATTCGCAAAAGACAGTAACTTGTACAGATGTTTTTGCGGACCTCCAAATGCTAGGGCAGCAAAATTGCTTGACAAATTAGAGTGGTATGACGGTACTATTGAACCCTATCTTTATTCCAATGATAATCATCCAATCAAACAAAAAAACACTTCACCAACTCAAAATGAGAACCATGTAGTTAATTACTGTAATAAGATGATGGAAAATATTGCAAAGAATGCTGATAGCAAATCTGTGTGTTGCGTAGATTTTATAATAAATTATATTGGTAACAATTCCTTAACTCATGCATTATCCATTGAAAAAGCATATGATCATGATAGAATTAGTGGATTCATGTACTGTACATACAAGACAGATGTTTTACTAGAATCTGATACACATGATCTAATAGAATTATTTGAAACACATGATCAAATCTTTATTTTAAACAGAGATGCGGTGTACAAACTACATGTCACCAAGGAGAATATCCACAAGTTATTTCTAAACTAGATAGATACTAGTTCCATGTTTTTTGGTGAACCTTGCATTTCAATTTAATTTTAGATATAAACGATAGCATGATATCATATACAAATAGGTATATATATTGTTATCATGCTAGCAATTAGTATGAACAATCAAAATATAAAAATATCTGTTATTATTAATGGTGATGAACGACAGAATCACAAGAAAGTCGAAGAAGGTGATAAACGTAGACTTTTATCAGAAACGGTAAAGATTGATGTTTCAGATTGCACGAGAATCAAGCGATCTACTGTCATAATTCTAGAGAATAGATTCGAATATGACCGATTAAAGGAATTGTTGGATGCGGTAATGTATCAGAAAAAATTAATGAATTGTTACGGATTGGACACCATAAACAGTAAATAGGATCTAAGAAATTTCCCTGTTACTACAACCGACACTCAAATGGAAGGAATACAATCTGATATACAAAAATACAATGAAACAATACGGCAGTATAATGAATATTCTAAACACCTTGGATTAGAATATGGTGTCGATATTGTTAGTGAAATGAAGAAAGGCTGTAAAATAATATTTCGTCATCCCATTAAACGATTAGAATAGATAACTAAAAGTATTGGGAGAATCTGGTTGGTTATTTCTCTATGGATTACTTTTTCACATAATCGGGATCCTTTAATTTTAAGAAAAATACTTACTTCTTACAGAAGGGAAATCTATAAGGACTTGGATATAAATTCAAGTCAAATTCGTTTCACATACTGCCAAACCCATGTTCAATTGCATACTATTAATGGCATTTTTTGACTGCATAAGTCAAATAAGTGTTAAACAACAATATACATAATTCAAAAAGATTAGACTGTGACATAGATAACATCGATCAAAGTTGTCTTTCACTACATTAGAGTTTTACATATGCCCTCAAATCAAAAGAAACGAAAAGTCAAAATCAGTCCAAAGATCTATTTTGTTTAAATTGTAATTTGCCTTATTCTTGATCTTTGATATCAAGTCATTTTCAATTACTAGTAATTATCATAGGATTTCTCATTTTTAATATTGATTATCTATATTTTCAAATTAATTTTTTAGAGAAAATTTGTTTTCAGAAAATTTCTTTGCTTTTTGTAGGATGTGATGATACGTTACTATTTGTTGAATAGCCATACACCCTATGAAAAACACTGTGAAAACCACGGCTAAGAAAAAAGACAGATACCCAAGAAGATTCATGAATACTGTGAAAACCACGGCTAAGAAAAAAGACAGATACCCAAGAAGATTCATAAAAAAATGTATCCACTATCTCATTTATTATTGTAACATTATGGAAGTTTATCCAATAGTAAAAAAATCTCTCTAACTTAATATATTACAAGAACATAATCTATCGGATTTTTCATATATTTTGAACAGACAAAATTAAATGAAATTTCACCAATGGTAGAATGTCAAATAACTCTAAAGTTCAAGAACTAGAAGAATCTATAATTAATTTATTATAGTCGGTTCAAAAACATCTGCAGATAATTATTTTTTTAATATTGTAATTACCTTGGCAACCGGTTATAATTTTATCCTGGTTATTGCTTGTCAGCTAAAGAATTTCCTTTATATAATTTCTTTTAATTGGATACTCTTAAACTATTTCTGACATACTATTCTCTCGACTCATTACATTTTCTTAATAGATGCGATAACTCTCCCAAAAGCTCCGAACCTTCTTTATAAATCACACCTGCAAGGATATCTGAGTTACCTATATGAACACCGAGGGAGATAATGACGCAAAGCATGGATACTTTTTCTAAGATATCGTCGAGATTACCATTGATTAGGTATATATGAACGAGCCCTGCTTGAACCCGAACTTTTTGCGGTTAAGGTCAAGTTTTGATATAATAAACTCGTTTCCTATGAGATTATTTACCCTGCGTTGGATTGTTGAAAGAGGGATTTTTAAACTAGTAGAAATTTCTTTATTGTTGTGATATTGCAACAAGAACTCGTATGAAAGGATTGATATCGTCCTAAATTCCACCGATCCACCTTTATAATTTTGGCCAAATTTTTCAGAAATTAAGACTATTCAGCGATGAAATATTGATGTATATTAAACAAATTTTATACCCACGGAAATATTTGTTTTTATACTCCATTACTATAAGCATTTCATGAGTAGCAGATAGAGGGGCACAATAATTATATCATTATTTGTGCTTTCGGCGATATTGACCTCGATATTTCAATTTCAGACATCTTTTGAGTTTTCTTGGCCATGTATTGACAGAAGCGATGGAAAGGCTCCAATAGCAGTTTCCGGAAACAACGTCTATGTGGCCTGGTGGAGAAATAGTACAGGGAATTATGAAGTAATGTTTAAGGCATCAGAAGACGGCGGTCAGACATTTGGTGACAAAATTAATCTGAGCAATTCTAGCAATGGAACTTCTGTAGAAGCAGATATTGCGGCAGTTGACGATAATGTATATGTTACGTTCGCAGAAAACAAAACAGGTACTGCTGATGCTTATATAATGACTTCAAATGACAATGGAAAAACGTTTAACCCTGCAGTAAAATTAACCCATAATTCCGATTCAAAATTGGCAAATAAAACATACATGTCCCAACTAAGTTCATACAATGTAAAAACATCTCCATACGAGCTTAAGGTAGCAGCTGAAGGAGATAATGTATATGTATTAGCAACAGGAGGCGAAAAAAACAGTACCACATACCAACCAGATGTGTTTATCAAGGTCTCAAACGACAGCGGCAAGACCTTTGGAAAAGACATAAACTTGAGCCAATCTCACGGAAACAAATCAGACAGAATACAGATCGAGGCTATTGATGGTAAAGTATACGCTACATGGTGAGATAAAAAAATTGATGGCTCAGATGAACCTCTAATGAGAATTAGTCACAATGGTGGGCAAACATTTGGTGATAAGTTAATTCTTTCAGCAAATGCTACTCAATTCAATAATAATAATGGTGATAATAATACCACTAGTATATCTATACCCTCCTAATCTTTCTTTTTGATTCTAATTATAAAACTAAACAAGAAATGTAAACACGATTTTGAAATCAAAGTGGATGTTATCATTACTAGTATTCTGTCTCTTCATATCTAGTATTTTGTTTTTTTTATTACGCCTGATACTGCCTCATTATTTAGAATCAATGCGATTAACGTCAGTACCCTTTTGACATCTTTAACTTCATTTCCGTTATCAATCTCAAACCAAAACGGACAAAAAATTGGCACAAATGATGCAGTTGTTGATGAGTAAATCAACAAACAAGAGCTTTACTAAAATTCTATATATAATATCAAAATAAATTACCCGGATGGATGGACTATAAATGATAGTGATAAAGCCACTATTTTTCACAATCAAAGTAAAAATCTCAACTTAGTTGCTGAAATTATGGCCCCTATCCAAAGTAGTTACTATGATTCAAAGATTGGTGCCTCGCATAATAGTTTAAGACTCATTGTTGAAAATTATAGCACGTTTGGAGATTATGTAAGCGACAATATACAAAAGTATGTAGGAAAAAAGATTCTGTCGAGACAGAAAATAAAAATAAATTAATAACTATTGCAAACAAAAGGATTGGGGCTATCGGGCTTTACTGTCATAATTTTGACCTGAAAAGTTGGAACCAAAATATAAGTCTTGCAGGGAATCCGGCTCATCAAATATTCTTAGACTATAGTTATGACAAACACAGTAAGGATGCAACCGAATTGTGGGCTATAAAGGGAGATAAAATATATATCATCGAGTTTGTAGCACAAGATCAGTATTATAGTAGGTATATACCCGTTGTAAACAAGATGATCGATTCGTTTCAAATACTTTAGAATCCTAAATAGGCGTAAGCAATAACAACAGGATTTTAAAACTGAACCTACATCGGAGGATTGATATCGTCTTGAAGCCCACAGAATCAGTTTGACATCTCTTCCTTTTGAGACCAATTTAGTCACACTTATCTACCGAAAAGGCGTTTGTCTTTTACTTCATCTAACAAACAAGAACATCAGAAGTTCATATATCGTACCTTCATCTCAAAACGAGCAACTAGTGAGGATGATCCAACAGATCCATCTAGATTATCCATCCAATTTTGTTATTATCTAATTTGTTTTTATATCTTTATCTAATTAATATTTAATATGAGGACTCAACATGTTAATACAGGCATCATTCTTGCTGTTGTGACAGTGTTGCTAATAGCAAGTTCGGTCGTTACCATTGAAGAAATAGGAACAGCGAGTGTTAGAGTTTGGTAGATTACATCCGTTTTTTTATACCATTAATCAAATACTGTAACTATGAAAAGAATATCTCGAAAATCTAGCTTAGTGGAATATTGGTTAGATGCATGTAACTATAAATTGGTAAAGAAACATTACCCAGGTGGGTTGTTAATCTTCTTGATCCAGAAATTGTCAAATCTTGTAGTGTAGGTGAACAACATGAAATCCATGAATGTTGATAGTTGCGTTTCTGATGGCTGTTTAACTAAACCAATAGCACAATGTCTTTGTTGCTCAAAATTATATTGTTACGCACATTTGAAGTCATGCCTACAAAATCATCTAAATGAGATTGAAATCCTTAATCCATTAAAGAATTAGGTGAAAGCCCTCAAAGTAGGAAGGATATATCTTCTTTTGCGTTAAGATCAATTTGCAGAATGATCATATTCTCCAGATAGATAAAAAAAGAGAATAAATTAACCAATCAAATACATCTTGACATCTCTGATACAGGTAGGATATTTGATGCCATCACCGGTGATCTATATCATGTCTAGTGTAAAAGAGTTTAAAAAACACCGGGAATTAAAGTATGTGTAATAAATTTCATATTAGTCTATGATTTTGCATGCAAGCATTGAATAAGTTTATTGATGAAAGTCATAGAAATCAAGAAACCAAAACTATTCTAATATTTTTTGTTATTTGAATTCACCTAGACAAGATTTAAGAGTATGCAAACACTACATGTTAGATTAACTTCAACCCGTATCTAAGCCTATTCAGTTCTATTTATAGTATTATATAAAACTACAATCATGTCGGAACCAACTAAAAAAAATAATTCACAATACGAAAACATAACCAATTGGCTCAAAAATGATCCAGCTTGCAATATAGACGAAACATTAGATGACGATAATATTGTTACTATCATTAACTGCAGTTATTTTGAAGATTTTAAAATTGGGGTTTATGTATATAAGAACGATGCTGGAAGAGTTGAAATTATATCTAGTCCTCGTCTGTTAACTCGAGATGGTGAAATTTTACAGAATGCGGATGATAAAATAGTCAATGATTTTCAAACAGAATTGACCAAGGACTTATTAAAGGTTGGTGTGTTTTGTTCATTACAAACGAACAAAGCTGGTAACTCCATTGGGCTGACCATAATACACCCTCTGTTTTTTGATACTTTGACACGAGAATTATTTATGAATGCTGTTCATGCAGTAGCTAGAGCATGTCTTATAGCTGCTATAGAATTTGATAAATTTACTCTAGATCATCAATAACCATCCCAAATTTTTCAACGTACTATTTTTCTATAATTTTAGTATAAATACATCGCGGAAACTACAGATTTGATAAAGCTGACTAAATTTCTTTATACCATACTTTCTTATTTTACTATTGAATGATATATCTTAATAATTTGAACATATTTAAAGAGAATACTCGCAAAAATGTATGACAACAAATCCTGACGTTTTTAATTCTCAAGCAACAAATAATTTGTATTAAACAAATTATTTGGTAACAGTATTTTGGTATCCTTCTTGAATTAATCTGTATATAGTTTCAGAGGTGAAATCTGGAATTTTTCCTAAAATATTATTTTTGTCATCGTTACTTTGTATTGAAATTACTTTAACTATTACCTTGTTTAGTTTATTTAGAATACCTTTAATCTTATATTCATCAGAAGTTAACCCAAACCTCTTCTCATGGGTGTTTTATGTTATAAAATAATAAATTGTAACACCATACCAAACTACCTTATCCCGTATTTTTTATCGACTTTGGATCATTTTTGGAAACAAATGCCAAAAACATCTATAACTTATTTGCGAGCTACTTTTGACATCCGAAGTTAATTGGCTAAAGTTGACAACTTTTTAGAAATATTCTTACTTGTGAAATAAGATTATTTTCAACTTTGAATAACTAAAGATTCAATGCAATTTATAAAATATAACAAAGTACTTGTCAAACCAGATAAACGAGATGACAGGACCAAGGCGATTTTGGCGTTTTTCAAATTGGTTCAAACGAAAGATGCCCAAATGAGGGGTTTTATTGTAATGGGCAGTTTAGAAAACCTTTCTGAAACTATTGTCCTTACTTTTTTGGGAATCTAAAAGGATATGGATGAGTTCTATCAGAAAGACAACCATCTTTTATCCGATTTGGTGGAAAAACTCAAACCCTCTTTTGAAATAATGCCAGAAAGAAAAAGTTATCAAGTTTCAGATTTTAAAATTTAGTTGTAAGAAAATCTAGGAATTCTTTTGCATGAGTGAAATCTAGATGTTATACAAATATGGTAACTAATTAGTTACGAGCAAAGCAATGAGTTTTATCATTTTGGTTTATCCGTTTTAACAAATATTTATACCACAAATAAAAAATATTACTATGTCAAGTATAAATATAGATAATGCGATTATTGGAATACATCATATAACAGCTATAGCAGGCAACCCCCAAAAGAATATTGACTTTTACACCAGTTTTTTGGGATTACGCCTAGTAAAGCTAACGGTTAATTTTGATGATCCAACAACATATCATTTCTATTACGGCGATGAAATAGGAAGACCAGGTACAATTCTGACTTTTTTTCCCTGGCACACCATGCCAAAAGGATTTAGAGGTACTGGTCAAGTGATTACTACATCCTTTTTAATCCCGGAAAATTCTGTAGAATATTGGGTTAGCAGACTAAAAAGTCAAGGGATTGGTTATGCCGGTCCAACAAAGAGGTTCAAAGATGACGATGGTTATAGTGAACAAGTAATCACACTTTATGATCCAGATGGTATGGAAATAGAACTTGTTTCACACAGGGTTGCTGAAGAAAGAGGAAAAAATATTTGGAAAAAAGGACCAATTCCCAAAGAACATGCTATCAGAGGATTTTATTCGGCTACCTTGTGCTTAGAAGGATATGAAAGAACAGCCGATCTCTTAACTGAAAACATGGGTTTTTCAAATACCAAGAGAGAGGGAAATAGATTCCGATTCGAAATCAAAGATAAAGAAAAAAGAATTGATAGTTTCTATGGTAACAAGGAAAAAAGAGAATTTGATCTTTTAAGTTCCCCATCTACCGTGGATCTCATATGTTTACCCGATATTCGTAGAGGCTCTATGGGAGTAGGTAGTGTTCACCATATTGCGTGGCGCACTCCAACAGATGAAAGCCAGTTATATATACGCAAAAGAATAGTCAAAACAGGCCTTGATGCTACTCCTGTAATTGATAGAAGATATTTTCATTCGGTGTATTTTAGAGAGCCTGGAGGTGTATTATTTGAAATAGCAACTGATCCTCCTGGTTTTATGGTAGATCAAAAAGAGGAGGATCTTGGTCAAAAGCTTTTGCTGCCTCAATGGTTAGAACCCGACCGCAATTATCTTGAACAAGTACTTCCTAAAATTAAAACACCGTCACTTGATAAATTTCTTAATCCTTCTTCTTCCTCTTCTCTTAATCAAACCAGTAGTACTTGTAGTGAGAGAAAATGAAGAGCCTTGATTTTAAACACCGTTTTATCTCTTCTCCATCACAGCAGAATCAGAACACAGTCAATTCTGGTAAAGAATATGGACCTAAGAACAATCACCCAGATACACTAACTTTATTGTTACTTCATGGCACAGGTGGAAATGAAGATGATTTGATACAAGTTGGCCAGATGATCTCTTCCACTGCATCCTTATTAAGTCCTCGAGGAAAGGTGTTGGAAAATGGAATGCCTAGATTTTTTCGGCGACTTACTGAAGGTGTATTTGATTTAGATGACTTAAAGATTAGAACCAAAGAATTGGCCGATTTTGTTAAGGAGGCATCAAGAACTTACCATTTTGACATGAACAAAACAATTGCAGTGGGTTTTTCTAATGGTGCAAATATGGCAGCAAGTCTTCTTCTCTCGTATCCAGAAACAATAAGGGCTGCAATTCTATTTAGGGCAATGGTTCCTTTTATACCAAATTCTCAACCCAATCTATCTGACAAACGAGTTCTTTTATCTGCAGGAGTATTCGATCCTATAGTATCAGAAAGTCAAACACAAAACCTTTTTGATTTGTTAGAAAAAAGTGGAGCACATGTGATTTTGAAATGGCAGCAATCAGGTCATAATCTTACCGAATCAGATATCTTGTACTCAAAGAAATGGTTAGATGATATCTTTAAATGATTATTATTGACGTTCCAGTTTACTTCGATCCCACTTTGCAGTTGTTGCTGCTGCTATGTAAGTGCTTTGAAGAAAATCCATCAAGGTTGCATCTGGGTTATTTGATTTTTGAACTGCCTCGTATGGTAAAATAAACTCACTCAAATTCGAGTTATAAAACGCTTCTTTTGGAAGGATTGTGAAATCCTTGAAGCCATCAGGCTCTGGATATGCATAAGAATAATAAAAAGGCTCAATTACTGAGCTCGTTCCTCCTGCGTTCCCTTCAGCACCTGGCCAAAACCCACAACTACTAACTTCATGAGAATACGCTTCTATCATTACATGTGGTGGACAATTTGCAACACCAGGGTGGACAGGGGCACTCCTTCCTGAAAATCTCGTAACCGCCAAATCAAAGGCACCCCAAAAAAAGTGGACTGGACTAACTTTACCTATGAACTTTGATCGAAAGTCCGTCATAACACGAGAAGATTGAGCTAAAACCTGCCAGAACCTGTGAGCATATACAGGATCATACGTATGATGTTTATAGTCATTTTCAAAGGGAATTCTTTCCTCTACTTCCACTGGGGTCGTCCATATGTTTACATTTATTTTAAGATCATTTAATGCAGTCATTACCTCCTTATAGAACTCTGCTACAGGGATTGATTTTAATGGAATTTCTTTTCGTTGATTGCTGGATGCAGTAATTAATAACCTATGAGAGTCAAAATCAAAATCGATTTTTAGTAATCGATCTTTGTAATATATAGTTGAGGTGGTAAGTCCTGATGGAGTTATATAGAGGGTAGTATTCCACCAGTGGTTTTCCAAAGGTGTTAGAGCAAGACGGATTTTGCCCACAATCTGCGTCCACATATGAATAGTTTGACAAGTATCTTTCCAGTCACCAAAAGGCAGAGTAGGCCATTCATTACTAAGCATCAATAATGTTTTACTCCTCCTTATTCAATCATGATTTGATCGACAAAACACCATTTCCAATTTTCTTGGGGTTCGTATGACTTTATAATAGGATGCTTAGTACTTTGAAAGTGTTTAGTTCCATGTTTATTTTTAGAATTATCGCAACAACCTACATGACCACATGTTAGACATAATCTTAAATGAACCCAGTCTGACCCGATCTTCTCACATTCTTCACAACCTTTGGTATTACCTTTTTTATCCAAATCAACACGATTTATATGCTCACATAAAGTTGTATGTTCATTTTGTTTTGATGACATAATATGTCAACAACATAATAATAATTAAGTATTGTAGTAGCTGGGAAACAATCAAGTAATATTCTTCTAACTTATCTTGCAACACGAAAATACTTAAAAAAGGATTTGCTAAGTTTGATTAGGTATCTATATTTTGAGAGAATTCTTATACTACTCTCTGGATACATGGAGAATTAGCAATAACGGCGAGAGACTTTAAGGTAATAAATATAGGATCAGAACAATTTAATTTGGAAATAAACTTGAAAAAACACTGCAAGTCTCACTTCCTGAGTCTGAAAATGAGGCCAAAATTGTCCAACTTTTCAAACACGATCCTGGTTATGATGGGTTGATTGAGAAGTCATTCAGCACTTGGTCCAATACGCTTTTACCTTTAAATGTCGACTATAATTAACTTAAGCAAAATAATTAGAAGATTCATTTATCCTTGACAATTTCATACTCATAGAAATAAATAATTTTCAAAACGAACGCAACTGTCTATTTATATATGATTGTTAAATTAAATCTAGATCAATTGCCTTTACAATATTTGATTTTGAAAAATAAATTTCATCCGTCTGCTTTAGTTTGTTAAGTTGGAAAACCTTACAATCAAAAGAGTAAGATCTTATAAATTGGTCACACAGGAACAATCAAACCCATATACCATACGGAACTTTATCACATAGAAATGACTAATATTTTAGTAACGTTAATACCTGTAATATTTTTTTTAAATAAATATATCATGACTTGACTTTGAGAATGACTTTTCATAATTTATATGGAAGATAGTTACAGAGTCGAGATTGAGAAGATTTAGTAAATTTCCCATTTTTCACTGTGGGATTTATGATTAGTTATTGGATGTGATAATTAGTGTGGCAAAGTAAATGAAATAGTCCCTCTAATTCCATCTTTGTTGTTTTCAGCCCAAATTTTTCCTCTGTGCATGATGATTATATTTTTGCAAATGACTAATCTCAGTCCTGTACCATAAAAAGATCCCGTAGCAAACTTGTTAAATAATCTTGAAAGTTTTTCTGAATGAATTCCTTCACCCTTGTCTCTTATCTTAGCTATGATATTACTTTCCTATACCTTAATTGTTATCGTTATTATTCTTTTTTACTATCGAGTAGAAAGTTCACGGAGTTGTTTACCGAGTTTGAAATGATCTGAGATATTCTTTGCCTATCTGCAACTATTATATGATTTTTTTCAAACTTAACAAGTTCAAATTTTATTTTTTCTTCTTCTGTATACCATCTAGTATAATCTTATTTTCAAGTGTTACCTTAAAATTCCTTAAATTTTCTCTCAACAGATACCGCATTATTCCAAAGATACTCAAACATGAATTGAGCCTGGCTGACCATCTCTATTTCATTACTATAAATGGTTCTAGCTAACAATTGTTCTTTCGGAAAAATTAGATTGGTCCATATATTCTGTTTCGCTAACACCAAATCTGCCTTGATAATCATCAAGATGGCGCAATTCAGTAACCATATTCACTAATTCTTTGCAGTATCAAATATTTTTTGGAGTGACCTCAGTTATGCACCTAATCTTTCCACCCCTTGACAATATATCTTTAAAGCCATTAAAGTGATCTTCAAGATCAATGACCTCGGAAGGAGCATTACGGTCAATAGTAATATCCATTTCTATCTTATCCATTGCATAAAACTGATTGCTTTTTCCAAGGCATTTTTAGGGTCGAATAATACTTCAAACTTACTATTATTAGTAACACTATCAGCTATGACTGATCACACTTATATTATAGCCGAAGTATATAAAACTAATCACTAACCATTAATCAGATAGAGTTTTTTATTTTAACCATTTGAGAAAAATTTGAATTAACATAACCATTATTATTTTTTATAGATTCCTCATTTAAGAATTATATATGTAGATGGAGCTGATTGAAATCAAAAGTGGCTAATTTTCAAAGAAATACAATGTTCGATTTGTTCCATATCGATCGATTTTTTGTTTCAGGATAAATTAGATATGGAAAAATACCAGGATCATTATAACATAAACAAAAATGAGATCAGAGAGCATAGGTATAAAACTATGTTTGGCATTCATTCTTGGAATCGTTATTATGATTCCTTGTTCTAACTTAAATCTGGCATATCCACAGGTATCTGGTAAAAAACCAATAAATTTGGCACTAACTTTGTGGGTTCCTAATTTTATTGCATATATAGCCCAAGAAAAAGGGTATTTTGACAAAAACAACGCGGATGTAAATATTACACTTGTTCAAGACTATGCCAATGCAGTGAGAGGTTATGATGACGGGGAATATGATGGAATGTTTATAGTATATTCCGACGCTTTAATACAAGATTCCGAAGGGATCAATACCAAAGTTGTTTACAACATAGACACTTCATATTATGCTGATGCAATCATAGGTAGTGTAGAAAACCTTACAGAAGTCAAGGGTAAGAAGGTAGGTGTAGAGGGAATTAACAGCTTCTCACACATTTTTATGTTAAGGTCTTTAGAAAATGTCGGTCTCAGTGAAGAGGATGTCGAATTTGCAAACATACTTGGTAAAGATATTCCCGATGCTATAGTAAATGGTCGGATAGTGGCAGGACATGTCTACGAACCATTTATAACTGAAGGGATAAAGAAGAATTTAAACATCTTATCTACTGGAGCAGATATACCTGGCACTATAACCAACGTGTTAGTTTTTCGTTCTTATATAGTAGATCAGAGACCTCAAGATGTTATGAATATAATTAAATCGCTTATAGAAGCAAAAGAAGATTTCGATAAAAATGGGACACAAGATATTGAAATAATGTCTGCAGAGTCAGGATTAAACAGATCGCTAATAGAGGAAGGTCTAAATAATGTCAAGTTTTTAGATCTGGACTACAATTCTAAATATTCCATGAATAGTAAGTTAAATGAGTCGATATCCTTGTATGATTCTGGAAATTCAATAGCAAAATTTTATACTGAAAGGGGAGTATTTAGCGAGTATCCAAATATAGAAAATATAGTTGACCCAGGATTTGTCAAAGATTTAATGACAAAAAAGAATCTTCAATAAATTTCCATAAAAAAGGAAGGAACTCGTATTTGAAAATCAGGACAAAACTTATTCTTACCATGATACCATTATTGTCGGTTTCCGTATTGTTGCTATCGTATGTAGCATTCCAAAATTTTGCTACTACCATGCAAATGCATTTAATTAATGGTCTAAAAACTTTGGCCACTCATACAATGGATGACCTTTCTGAACAAATGTTTGAAAGACTTGCTGATATTCGTTTTCTATCGGATAGTAATATACTTGGAAATTCAAACCTGACTAATCAAGAAAAGGTGAATTATCTTCGTTCTATGGAACGAGCCTTTAAAGCATATTCATCAATTTCAATTTACGATAAAGATGGCATTAAAATTGGAGATACCCGAAATGTTCTTATAGGAGAAAATGAATCTGACAAAGAGTTTTTTAGAGAGGCAATTAAAGGAAATTTGTATTATGATGAAGTACCTACTTATTCAAAATCTTTGAATCAGTATGTGATACATTTTGCAGCTCCACTATTTGACGAAAATAAAACAATAGATGGTGTTGTAGTTACAAGACATCCAATAAATAAGATTAATGATATATTCAAAGAAGTAATATCTTCTGATGAGAACCAGGATATTACTGATAGTCATATTAAATTGGATTTGATATCTGAAAATGGTACCGTCATTTATTCAAGCCATGATAGAGGATCAATTTTAAAAGTCCTTCCAGTTTTTCAAGAATTGATTTCTCAGAATAACACTTCTTTGTTCAATTCCAATGCTACTACTCCACAAATACGTGTCAATGATTTTGAAATATTTGTGAATGTACCTCAAGGTTCGGGTCATTTGGATTATACCGGGAGCGGCTGGTTTCTCTTGCTAAGAGAAAATTCAGATATCGTGTTTGGAAATTTGCAGAGAACAATCGATCAATTTCTACTTGTATCAGGTGTCATACTTACAATTTCAATAGTTCTTATTTTGTTTATTGCAAGGACTATTTCCTTGCCTTTGTCAAAGCTTACAAAACAAGTAATTCAAATAGGTAAGGGAAACTATGATTCAAAAATTGACGTCAAGAGTTCCGATGAAGTGGGAGAATTGGCCACAAACTTTGAGTTAATGAGGCAGAATATAAATGAAGTAAATCGTGGTTTAAATAAAATAGTAGATGACAGAACAAAAGAGCTACAAAAAGCAAATGAAGAACTAAGACAAAATGATGAATATTTAGCAAATATTAACAAAGAATTACGTTTAGCTGACAAAGCCAAAGAAGAATTCATGTCCATGATAAGTCATGAACTAAAAACTCCGTTAGTTCCCGCGAGAGGATACATCGAGCTACTACTTAGGCAGAAAAAAATAGGAGAATTAAATGAAAAACAAAAAAAATATGCCAATATAATTCATAGAAATATTTTAAAATTAGAAGTTTTGGTCAACGATGTTCTTGATGGGTACAAGATTGAGATGAAAAAATTAAAGGTTCAAAAAACTTCGGTAAATATAAAATCTTTAATCTTATCGGTCCTATCAGACCTGGATTCTCCTATTAGTGAAAAACAAATTCATGTCCATGTCGATTTAAGATTAAATGAAGAAACTACCATTTTGTGTGACCAGAGAAGAATCGAACAAGTCTTTGCAAACTTGATCAAAAATGCAATAGATTTTGTGCCTCCTATATCTGGAAAAATAATGATTATCTCAGAATTGGTAAATAATAATACAATGGTACAATTTTCAGTTGAAGACAATGGTACTGGAATTCCTGATGATAAAATGAATAAATTATTTCATAAATTCTATCAAGTCGATACAAGTCTAATAAGAAAACACGGTGGAAGCGGGCTTGGTTTAGCAATTTGCAAAGGTATTGTAGAAGCTCATGGTGGTACAATATGGATTGACAAACAATATAGAAAAGGTGCGTCTTTTAAGTTTACAATCCCTTTTAAGACCTAGGGAAATGGCTATAATACCCATACAATGAGTAATAGTATGTCATCCTCATCCTCTACGACACCTGTTTCAAGACTTCTCATTATAGATGATAATGAGGATATAACCGAGCTGATCAAAGACTATCTGGAACCAGAGGATATAGAATGCAAGATAATAAATACAGGGATAGATGGTTTGGAGGAAATACGACGTAAGAATGGGTATTATGATGTAGTATTTCTTGATCTAGCCATGCCCGAATTTAGTGGAATAGATGTTTTCAACAAATTAAAGGAAGAGCAGTTATTAGAATCTAATAATATAATAATATTTACTGCATCGTCTACCCAAAGCACTGAAATTGCCAATATGTTAAAAGACGGTGCAAAGTTTATTTTGAAAAAACCCTCATCCATAGATGAAATACTTGACGTAGTTACAAGATTTACAAAAAAGAAAGATGAATTTAGCAAGTCTTAATAATTTATATAGATAGTGAAAATACGTCACGGGGGACCTAATTTCATCCTAGTAGTAGTATATGTCCATAAATAGGTTATTTTTTTGAATTAAGTAAATACCACCTTCTCATCGGATGACTTCTATAGCAAGCATAGCTAAAGCATATTCAGGCCACACCATATACTAGTAGGAGGAATTGACGCATTTCCATATCAACCAAATCTATATCTACTTCATATACAACGTCAATCCTCACTTCTCCATGATTTTCATAGTTACACTAACTGCTATCTGATTAAACCTTTTGTGTCCACCAGAGGCTAACTTCAAAGATTTGTAGATTAACTTTATAAGTTGTTTTCCTTGATATATCCAGTTATATTCGGAGCCCATGGTTCCAAATACCGAATTAATTCCAATTCTAGCAAGCACTGTATGAGGTTGCTTTGCTTACTTTTACTAATTATTACTACATCGGACCCATTATCGTAAGCCTCAATTGCGGCTCTTAGTCCAGCAGAACCTCCGCCGATAACTATGACATCATAAATGTAATTAGCCCAGTTACTGCGATTTTCTGTCCTATTTATATTGTAAATCTAAATGTTTAATCAATTTCATTAATGTTATACTCCTCTAGTGTTCAATAGAAAGGGTTTCCCGATTATACATAAAATAATAATCCGGAAAGTGAACAGATGAGGTAGAAAGCTATAGTAATTATTCTGTTTTTTTGATTACAGTGATATCGAGTAGTTTTATTATTGATTGGAAGCAAGATACAATCAGAATAAAACAAAAAATAAACTTGTATTTATTTTTCAATCTGTTAGTCTCTAAAAAATACAAATGATCCTCAATTCTAACTTTAATCAGTGGAGTTTTTTATTACCTAACTCGGTGCCTATTGGTTTATGGTATTTAATATTTTATTGGCAGTGGATACGGATTAAAATTATAGAAAAAAATCCAAATTGTTCTAATGTTCTAAATCATTTATCCCACTCGGCAATAAAATGATTACAGAAAGTTCAAACACAAGAATTGTAATTTAGCGACTTCTCGTCGTCTTTGAACCTATAAACAAAATCTCCCCATTGTAATCAACAAAATCATAATTAGGTATATTTAATCAAGAATGATGGATTGTTAAAAAGTAACAGAATTGATCTAGATCTTTTTCACTGACAATATGCTTGTGCTAAATTATAATAAAGTTAATGAAATGAGGATTTTCACTTTTAAAAACTTTTGAAAACGAACAAGATTGAACGAACCTCAGACTTCTAGTATTACAAATTTTACACCGCGAGTTTTTTGTTACCTGTAATACTATTAAAAAAAATAGGTAAACTATCCTGATTATTATTCATATTCTTAGGTACATATCATAATATCTATATTTAGGCACTCAATGTGTATATCTTATAGGGCCTTTTAGTTCCATAATTTACATATTTCCATCGCTCATTAGGTATTGTTAACTCATGAAATTCATTTTGCAATTCAGAATCCAATGATCTGTAAACATTCTCTCCGATAGATACATTATTTGCTTCAGTAATTGACATTATTTTTGATGCAACATTCATGGCATATCCTAATATGTCAATGGGTGAATGTTGGTCGTAACCAAACTGAACAATTGCACTTTCTCCAGCATCTATTCCTATCTTGACAGAAAGCTCTGGAAACTTGTATATTTTATGCATAAAGGAATTAACTTCCTCCTGGATTGACTTTATCATTAATTTCCCGGATTCAACTGCTGCTTTAGAGGAAAGGAATTTGTTTTGATTGTCAATGTGAGTTGGAAAAAAAGATATCACTGCATCGCCAGCATATTTTAAGACATAGCCTCCCAAAGAGTCAACTACGTTTGAAATGTGGTAGTCGAAAATCCTGACTATAGAAACAAGATTATCTATCGGTAAAGTCATGCTCATTTTCGTTGAACCGACCAAATCAGCGTATATGATTACAATTGGGATCTTAGTACTTGTATGGTTAAGGAGATAATTTTGACCTCGCCTCACAGTAGAATGAATCACCCTCGGCCAAAGATTGTCAAGGATCAAAGGTGTATGAGTCTTGTACCAATAAACCATCGCTTCTTCTTCTTTCATGCTTTTTTCAAGTAAAGATGCATTCTCTTGTTTGTGGGGAATGTCCATTTTTTTCATATTTTCTATTAATGATTCATAAGCTCTCAATTCTCCATGATTTATCGCAAAATCTTGTCTAAGTTGTACTATTTCATAATCCTCTGGTAGAAAATGTTTTAAATCCTTGGTCTGTTTTTCTTCTTTTCCTTCTCCTTCTTTTTTTGAAACTTTTGAAGACTTAGTTTTGGATTGTAATTTATCTATGTTCGCGGTAACAAATGATGCCAATAGGTCGGCTTTTGCATCAGTTGGTGTCTCCCCAAATTGACTTAGTATATCATGAAGTCTTCTCTTTTTAACATTTGTTACTTCCAGATGCCTTTGTAATATCTGTTTTAGGCCCTCAATGGGGGTGTCCTCTATTCTAGAAGCTATTCTTACTGTTGCCGCATTTTCAATAGAAAGCATTTCATTTAGTTCCTTGACTAAATTTAATTTCAACATAACACTAGTCTTGCATTTATCATTATTCTCTACAAGGGGCATTAATAATTTAGATAAAGTACTCCTATCCCAGATAAGGTTATTGCAAAAGCTTGGAATTATATATTATTATATTACATGTTAATCATAAATTAGAGTATTATCTTGGGATTCTTGTAATATTAATAACAATGAAAATATATGCATAATGAATGTCAAAGAATATTCAACAAGTTTTTTGCAAACACTTTTCAAAATTATATGATAATGTGCAACAATTCGAGTGAAAATTCACATGATCTCCGCCGAATCCGCTTAGTATGGGAAACTTATCTCACAGTGCCGAATTATTACTAATGGTTCTTTCGCCATTCTCAAATCTAAAAGTGGCATTTTCATGAGGTACTAGTTAACAAATTGCTTGTTACAATTTTCAATTTTATATCAAATCCATTTAATTGATTTTCAAATTATTTATCTGTAAGTCCATTAGGTTTAAGAAAGGTCCTGGAAATTGTGCTTCCATACTCATTATTGATTATCCTAAGATATACTATCCACGATAAACCTCTGCCTTCAAATAAGTGATTTTTATGTAAAATTTAGTTTTAATTGTAGCAATAGATTTTTCAACTAAAAACAATGCTGGTGATAGTCTTGATATGGCCTAGTATTATATTGAATAGTTGCAATATATTAAAGAAGACATTTGGATTTTGAATTCAGCCCAAAATTGGTGATTTCTCTTTCTGTTATACTAGCGGTAGCGGTATTTTTTATTCTGATGGGTGAATCTTTGCAACAAATCCTTGGTCCAACAGTTCGAGAAAATGTGTTAGTTCAGAGCAAGCAAAAAGATTTCTGTGTAGCCGAAACATCAGATACTGTATCTAGATATATTCATGGTTGTCCATATCGACAAGGAGATAATATTTTCACAAGTTATACAAAAGGATCATCTGCTATCAATAATCGCAGTCTATAAGTAGATTCAGTTAATGATTTGATTTTGTCAAATTAGAACTAGTACCGTATTTTCACGGCATTCATGTTATGTCGATTTCAATTCCTTTTTTCTTAATTGAAGTTCGTTTTTTATTTTTTAGATTTTAGTTTATTTTAATACTTTTGCTTTTGATGTCAATAGTCTGCTTTCACTATTATCATGGTAAATGAATCCGCAATTATCACATTTAACTGTGGGTATGTTATAACCAAGATCAATCTCTCCAAAGGTGCATTGAATATCTCCACAGTCAATGCAGTAAACAAATTGCAAAAATCGTTTTCTTATCGAGGATTTGCCAAATTTTTCAGTAATATAATTTCCCTCCTTATTTAACTCCTTCTTCAATTCAATTATCGTTTGAGTTTTTTTAGATACATAGATTTCAAATGACACCAGCAAAGTTACACAATCTATCTAAATAAAACTTTATCAAAAGTCGATAGTTGGAATAAAAGAATTTAATTTATTGAAATATCATTTGACATAAGACGATCTGAATCACAGTCAAATCTGACAATAGTTCTCTGGTAACCGAATTTGAAATTATTGAAAAATAATATTTATTTTGAGGAACAATGATTCCAAAGTTATGTTCTATTGAGCTATTTAAAATTTATATCCTGATGGTTGTTCCCTCTGGCCCTTGTCGGGGATTATTTATGAGATTATAGCATATCATGTCATTACCTCCACCGGTTACAGGACCTCCAATGCATATGTGAAACGTCTCGTTTACTTTTATCATTCCAGAAGGCATTACTATATCAGTATTATATTGTCCTTCGGATCTGTTGCTATATAATGCATCAGACAAATCTATGTTAAAATGGCCATATTCGGAGTGTTCTTTTACATATATATCTACTAAATCAGAAAAAACCGATCAATATCATTATCTAAATCGTCAACCAGGGTAACTCGGATAATAAAATTACCTTGATTTTCACTCTGAGTTGCATTTGCTACATTCGTATCTATTGTGCAGCTGACCAGAATGGTTAAAGATGTTACTAGGGATAAGAAAAAACGAATTAGGTTCCTGTCTTGATTCTGGTTTTTCTTTTTAATGTGGGAGCTTTTACTCATACACTGTAGATGAAAGACAAATTATTTAGAAATTATTCTTTAATTGCAGTACTCTAATAGTCTAAGAAGATTTGGAATTGATTGTTTTCTCGTAATCAATAGCGACGAAATATATGATATCTAGTAAGTTTAATCGGGATTGTAACAGTTTGATTCTCATGAATGAATGACGATAGTTGTTTAGGTCGCTCAAAGTAAAACCATCTAACTAACTTTAAATTTGATTAAAATTTATTGGAAATACTATATAAGGATAATACGCCGCAAACCTTGTCTTTGAAGATGACTTGCCATTAAAAATTCTAGTTATAATGGCATAAGCGTATAATAACCTGTGAGCATTGCACCTAGTTACCAAATTCAATATATTTTTTCTTCCTTATCGATGGTATGAGTAACAAAATTACAACTCAATACCGCTAAAAGAAAGGACAAGAATAAATGCTATGATTGCTATGGTAGTCACATCTGCTGAACTAACATGTTGTATATTGCATACAATCAATATCTTCACAGCTGGATCAATTGATCCTCAAAACTGAATGTATACCAAAATAGATGCTGATCGCTTTTCCAGAGTTCGTAGTATACGATAGTCCAATTATGCCTATGTGTTAGTGTTAGATAGTCAATCCACAAATAGTAACACTCCAGAACACCGTTTGGTAGACATTGATGCAGATGAACTTGCACTAAAGGGGTGTTTGGACGGAGTAGCCGGTAAGTTCCTGAAAAACCCTGGAGTTTGTAAAGAGTAGCCTGAACCAAAAAAAAAACACTATGAAGATCAATATTTTTTTATTCTTACTAATTTCTTAAATTATGTATCAAGTGACGTTTTATTGCTTAGTTCCTACGATACATATAGCTTCATTCCTCAATCTAATTGAATCTGAATTCTTATCAACATAGTTATTTGCCACTGCCTCAGTTAAAGCATGTAGTATCTTTTTTCTTCTTTCTTCTGACTGACTGGATGATGCTGCCTGAACTGGGGATGCTGTTTCGCATACAAAATTTGTAAATTCTTCTGCTGACCTAAAGTTAAAGATCATATCCTGTCTTTCCATGGTAACGCCTTCAAATCCTGAACTGTTAAAATATTTTTTTAGTAATTTTTCATCAGATAGGCTAAATGGACCATGGGAATTTGGTGGAGGTGGTGTGATATTTGTTTCCTTCATTAATATGTTAAATGGTAATGAAATAAAAGGGACTTTCTCGGGAGATGCCCAAACTGCTGCAACAAAGCGTGCTTTGTTTGCCAATGACTTGTGAATGTTTAATAATCCTAATTTGACGTTGGGTAAAACATAAGACCAAATCTACATAGGGCTGCGTCAAATTTTGATGATGGTAAGTCAATTGTTTCTGTGTCGCCTTATCTAAACTCTATTAAATCTTGTAAATCCATAGATTTAGCTCTCTCTTTTGCAACTGACAACATTTGGGGTGAGATGTCTACTGCCAACACGTGTCCATTCTTTCCTATCTTTGATGCAGCGGTTATAGCTGGTTCTCCAATACCTGTAGAAATATCAAGGACTATTGAACCTTGCTTTATTTCTGCAAGTTCTATTAACCGTTTGCTTAAGTTACTACCTGCATTCTCAGTTATTTCCCACCATTTTAGCCACCCAATTGCCACATTATTCCAGCCTTTACGCTGATCTTCCTTATACTTTGTTGGATCAATTTCTATCATACAAATCTACTTTACTTCAATCTAAAAATATTAAATATTTTCGAGATTATATCAATTATTAAGTCTCCTGGATCTTTATTAATAAATTGAGTTTTTTTATTATAATTCATGGATTAAAACGGGTTAGGCATTATTATGATTCTTAAAATGAACAAAATGAATTGCAAAGTCGAACCAAATTTGTTTCACATATCACCAAATCTGCTACCAATTATAGTATTTACTTTAATGTAGATTGATAGTCATCAAATTGATAGATTCATAAATATACGAAATGTCTAATTATGAAATTTAAAAATTGAATTCGTATAGTTTTACATATCAATTGTGTTAAAAAATCTACTACAGACCATGGCTTTTTTTTCTATATCTTAAAACGCAATAAAACTATTAAAAAAACCATACCTGGCATCTCTATTTCAATAAAAGGTAAAAAAAATAAAACTCCTTTGCTATCTTGAATGAGATTCTAACCATGAATATAAATCTGCTAATACATCTGGTTCCATTGGTCCAAACGCTGTTTGCCATTTTGATGATGGATAGAAAGCATGTCCTAAGTCAGGATATGTAATTAAAGTATGGTCGGGATGATTCACTTCGTTGAGCCTTTGATGTAATAGGAATGCTTGTTGAACTGGAGTTTGAACATCGTTTTCTCCATTGAGTATCAAAATCCCTGTAGATTTAGAAACATTTCCAATAGAGCTTAAACTTGTTGGCATGTTAGATAGAGATTTCCACAGTATAGGATATACTCCCCAAGGGCATTTTAAAGGCTATCATTCAGTCTTGGATTGTGTTTTTCTTTAAAACTGCTAGAGATTTTGTCAAATAATTTGTCTATGTGCGTTACTTTTGTGTTGTATCACTAATGCTCTGATCCTTAAATAAAATCATACTGACTACATTATAGGGTTTTAAACATTTCTGCACAAGTTTGTAAGGTTGGAGGTGTAAAATAAATTCGGTCCACTAATAATTTCGACAAAAATAACATTCTATCAATGCAGGTAGAAAAAGCTGCCAATGTTATCACAGAATCACTTGATAGAATACATGCTCTAGTAATTTATTCAGACATGATGAAACTAAGAGAATTTTGGTCTCTTTATATAAAGAAATGTGTTGAGGAAAAAAATGAAGTGGTCTGTATAGCTCCTTTCTATGAAACTGTTGGTACTGTAAGGAAATTACTTTCAGAAGGGCCTGTATCAATAGATATACAAAAATATGAAACAGACAAAAAATCGTTGATAATTGTAGATTCGTTAGAAAAATATCTTGATAAAAATGCTAAGGAATTTAATGTCATGTCTTTATTGAAGGCTAATGAGGATTTGGTAGAGTATGCAGAAGGTGAATTGAAAAAGAAAGGAGTTTCCTTTTTGGGTGATTCTGGTGCTTTTCTTTTTAAAAATCAAATTCAAAGTCTTTTAGATTATGAGGCTTCCTTACCACGCCAATTTGAGATCAATTTAAAGGGAATATGTTTGTACCATGTAAAAGATTTTGATAGATTATCTATGGACCAAAAAGAACAAGTAATAAAACAACACAAGATTGCGGTTAAAATATGAAACTATGAGTTAGAAACCCATTAACCTTTTTGGTTCTTGAAATATGATGTTGCCTATAGAATATGTCTTGTATTCTTTTAATACAATATTAATCATATTGTGCAATCCAGAAAAATGATAAAGTTTTTGACTTGTGTGATTTTGATTTAGAATTCTTATTCTATGTTCGGGCAACGTATCTTGAAATAAGCGGAAATTCGTCCTTGAACCCCGTTTCCTTTAGTAAAATCTGATAAAAGAGTTGATATGGTAACTAGATGATGCTATTTCCTACAATATTATCAAGATTATATATAATAACATGCGATATTGATCCAGTCATTGTACCTCTAACAAGCTAAGGAATTTGATGTTTTAATAATGTTTTCGGTAACTGTTTACAATAACCTGTCTACCATTTTATATCAAACTACCAAATAACTAATTACTGCATAACCAGTTTTATCTCAAAAATCATCAATGCATTGCATGCTGATCCAAGATATCTTGAAATTGTTATTTGTTTTTGTCTATGCTTAGTATAATGCTGTACAGTATAAGATTGAGTTTGGGGGAAGTATATTCTTATTTGAAAACTCTGAGAAGTGAGTAAGAATTAGCAGAAATATTATATTACCAAAAATGCTACACAATACATGTTAAGAATGCAAATTGACTCATTGATATATCACATAATATCTTAATACCTTAATGTCTTAATGGCAGACTGAATGACACGGTTGCTCCTTTTTCATTCCTGTTATTTTGAGCCCAAATGTTACCGCCATGTGCTTCGATAATATTTTTAGATATGTATAGACCTAGTCCTGTACCTTGATCAGAGTTTGTAACAAATTTTTCGAATACTCGTGGTAAAATTTCCTTATCGATACCTTTTCCTTTGTCTTTGATAGATACTATTACTAATTCATTATCTTTTTCACTCTTTTTATCGCTATTTATATAATCAACCTCTTTAAAATTTCCGTGGTTTGTTTTACACTCATGATTAAGCCTTTTTACGGCAGAAATAGTAACGGATTCACTATTTGAAAATTTAATTGCATTACTTACTATGTTTGAGAGAACTTCAAAAATCCTTAATTTGTCTGCAAATACCACAAGTGGTTCGTCTTGTGGTTCAAAAATAATTTTAGTTGGGGAAGGCTGATTTGCATGAAGCATGGAAACGGTTATTTTTGTAAGGACATCTTTAATTACATTCTGAATTTTTTCGTTTAAATTAAAGAATTCTTTATGTAGCTCCAATCTATCGCTTTCAATTCGAGAGGCAATCAAAATGTCATTGACTAGCTTCTCAAGTCGTTGCGAATTCTTGTACCCTGATACAAGTCTATTTATAAGTTGTTTCACCCTAGACTTGTCTTTAATTAAACTTTCAAATTCTTTAAGTGTTGCTTCCTTGCCTTGGACTGAATTTTGTAAAAGTGATGGGATATCTGTTTCAATCAGTTCGAAATTGCCCGATAAGGCTTGTATTGGTGTTCTTAGTTCATGGGCAGCAATATCTACGAACTCTTTTTGCTTTAGTAAGAGCAGTTTAATCTCTTCGTGGGCTACAATCAAATCTTTATTGACTTTGGCAAGTTCCTTGTTGGTCCAGGCGAACCTTTCATTGGTTTCTGTCACTCTGTCATTAGCTGCAAGAAGATTCCTTTCTGATTCTGATAATTCTTTTTTTGGATTTTTTATTTCTTCTATTTTCTTTCTAATTTCATTATTAGCGCTGTATAGAGATTCATTCGCCTCCCTCAATTCATAGGTCTTGGCCAGCAATTCCTCTGTTTTTACGGTAAGGAGATCTTTTACATTTAAACTCTTATTGCCTTTGAATTCAGGTAGCGTTATTGTTATTCTATATATGTTGCAAAAGATCCTTTAAATAAGTAGCTAGTTACTATATGTTTAATAATTCTTATCTCGTTACTATTGCAATTTTAATTCTTTAATCAAAGAACGGATTAAATAAAGAGTTGTTTGAATTAACTATGGATGACTAGTTTCGCTAGAACGCCTTTAGATTTTCTTGTTGTGAGAGAGGATTGGTGCCGATATAATTTATCTGATGACTCTGTTCTAAAGGTTAAAATAGTTTTAACGAAGGTTTATAAAAATCAAGGTCAACTCATGTGTGAAATACTCCCAATTCATGTAATTTTGACTAACGAAAAAGGTGAGTCAGACCCCAAATTATATTCTATGGAAGAGCTTAAAGCCTCCGTCAATAAGGATATAGGAATTGCTGCAGTGATTGAAGATTGGAATGAATATGTCGTTGATGAAGGAACAAATATAAAAATTCGACCAATAGTTTCGAAAATTGCCAAAACATCTAAATTTGATTCAAACGGATTTCCTAGATACATTTGTGAGATCCAAGGTAATATGAAAATGGAACCGCCGACATCGTGAATTTCGGAAAAATATTTTTAACTAGATCATAGTAGGCAGTGGACTTTGAGTTCTAAATCATTTTAAATAAACCAGGGATAATTCAATTGTCTTGATATTCTTATCTTAGGTGCATTATGTTATTAAAATTGTCTTAACGTGAACGATCTACTTTTCTCACTAGAACCTTCCCACCTATTGTATACTAACATTAAAACTGTCCTCCTGTTGACACTTCGTATAACCTGAATCCATCAGACTGTTTGAAAGACCAGTTATTCTGCCGTTGTCAATTATGATGGGGTTATACGAAGACATCTTAGACCTTTCCACTAAAAAGATTTTTATCCAAATATGCCGATATTTGTAAAAGAAAATAGTTTTCTCTCACCCCTCTCTCCCTCTCTGTATTGCAATAATAAATACATGAACAGCTTTTCCATGTCTTACAAAGAATTCCGCCAAATCCTGAAAGAATGCATCATGAGCTATACAAAATCATATGCATTTCTTGAACCTTCTGTTCTGGGTTGGCAACAAAGTACGTGTGAGAATTCTCATCTAGTAAAATTTAACCATCATCACAAAATCACATAATCTCCTAGCAAAAGTTGGATCCTTGCCCCAAACTGGTATATATAGAATTGAGTATTCTATTTTCACCGTCTTGTCTCTTGCGATACCATTTTTAAACCAAAGCTTTGTTCTACAGTGTGAAGAAAATTTATCATGGATCTTCAAACCTAGTTGCAAAGGTAAGGTAGAGTCTTTTTTTTAAATCAAATTATTGTACCATCGCAAGTAAATGATGTTTGTAACCCATCTTGAATGGTAGTAGCAGGACGAAAAATCTTTATTTCTACAAACAAATCTTCTATATTATTTAACGGAGAATTGACTTCTATTAATGATCCAACTATATCAATACAAAGAAAGCTATAATCATTCATTATTTATTCTGCTATATTATTTCTATGGTGGTGAAAGTATGTATGTTTTTAAAAAAATGATTCATGTAAATGAGTATTTGACAGTTCATGCAGCATTGACATTTGGCTTCACTAAATCCTGACTTCGTATTACTTTAGAATATTTGACATATTAAATTGGTTGCAATGTACTTTATAATTAGATATATCCTTGTTTGATCGACTAGACAAAGGATTCTTGTATATATAATAATAAACCACTTTCTCATGGGTCATGAATTCAAAAATCCTTACTACTAAAAGGTTAAATTAATCGGCTCTTGCATACTTAATAAAATAGTCAATTGAGTTCTTACGATGCCAAATTCCATCGTGTAACCACAAATCAGAATCAGCAGAAATGCTTAATCCACTTTTACATAAATTGCAATAAACCCTATTATTGCGATCGACTTTTCGCATATTTGAATCCATCATTTAATGTCTTCTTTGACGATGATAAACATTGCTATTTGCACGCCCGACACATATGTGCAAGTTATTATCGGTCCGACTGCTAAGTATTGTATCTTTACTTGCTACTTTGTTGATCGAATACATAATTTTGATTTCCAGAACATGTCATCATTAACTAAATGATGAACAAAATTAATATCGCAGTATGCCAGGAGGGACAGGGTAACTAGAATATACTCGTTGATTCTAACTTATTTCTAAACCATGGATTTGATAATTTTTTTTCAAATATTGTACCAAAGCAGACTGCGTTTAATTAAATTTATTCAAAATATTACTTGAATTCGCACTATCTTTCCTAAAGTCGTATACCGGAAGCATACCAATTCCCATGAGTCGCCTCTGCAAAAACTATTATGATCTCTTCTTTTCCTATTTTTAATATTTTTGCTACATTTTCTGTAATTGCTTCAGCCAATCTATCTTTTTCTCTTTGGCTTCTACCGCTGTACATTTGTATACTAATTATAGGTATTTTAATAATTAATTACCAATACTAATAAGACTTAAACATTTTTAATCAAATTTCATACCCCATTTTGATAATAAATGGGGATAGTAGTTCTTCACTGCATACATTCATCGAACTTTTGTTCAAAAGCTTAAATACGTATTTGAATTTGTGTTACCACAGAAATAAATATAAATTATGTATCTATTGATTCTAGTCTGTCTGATTACATGGCAAATGACACGGTTTGCAGTGCTTTTTAAAATAAATGATTTGGTGAAATATTGATGTGTTAGTACCACGACATTGCAGCTTCAATGGATAATATGTTATATGTGTATATCATTTTCTAAAATTGTATATCATTCTCACCTTTTATCAACTACCTAGCTTTTTAATTCAATATGAAGTAACATTGAATTACTTTATTTTAGTAAAATATTAAGGAGATAAGCGAACTTAAATAATTTGAGGTGCAAAGTAAAGTATGTCATTAAATAATGATGAAGATGAAGCAACTATTGGAAATCAGCCAAAACGATCAAAAACCAACAATTATGTCTATTTTCAAAGCGAAGCCCTTCAAAAGAAGAAAAAGTAACTGATTTTGATATATATTCTTAAATAACTATAAGGTTATACGTGGTCTTGCAACATAGGTTGTAGCATAATGTCAGGAAATTGGTACTTTGGTCTGTTGAATAGTGCTATGCAGTTTACTGAAGAAAGTATTCTTACCTTTTGATTAAAAAATATTTATTCTTGGCTTGAGGTACTTGATTTTCATGCTATTCGTATGAAATAAATCAGATTAGCTAAAATCTTTTAAGATGGATCTTAACCTTAATTTGATATAATTTATTGATTTACCTGAATTCACTCCTCTAACTTGCCATAATCCTTTGACTTACAAATACTATCCTTAAATGGATCTCATCAATTTTCAGATCCGAAATTTTTCTTTTAAAATGATCAGTTCTTGCTATATCTTTGACTTTACTTCGAATTGAGAGACGAACAATAATGTCGCGTATTAAAGAAATAGGGGAGTAAGGGATATTAATTGCATCCATAGTCTTAGAACCTACAATTAATTGGTATAATAAATCCCTTACTTCTCTGCTTGAAGAGATCTTGCAGTGCATTTCTCATCTATGAATTCCTATTTTTGTTATAAGATGTCATAGGTATTTACAATCAGTAGTAATATTATAAAAGACCAGCTGGTAACAAGCATTACAAAAAAATAATACAAAACAAAAAAATAGCCACTAAAAGTGAGGAACTAGATATAAAAGTACAACCTCTATAATTTTTACATCATTTTACCAATTTTCATTTAAAGATGGTTAATACACATACGGAGAACTGCATAAATCGATTTTGACATTAATAGCCGCTCAATTGGTATACTGTTGTCTCCTCATTTGGCCAAATATTCGGAGATAATCTTTATAATTTAATACTTACAGAAAAATAAGCCGATGTCTGATTGGGAATTTTCTAAAAGAAGGATCGACGATATATTATCCTATAATGTCCAATTATCGTGATTATTATAATTACTGAGTCCTCATAGATAAATCATGAATTATTATCTTTATTATTACTATTATTATTATTATTATTTTAGAATGTATTAGTATACCATATACATGTTATAAGAATTGTATTTACTTAAATCGTCATCAAACAGTCAAATTAGTTAATTTATGAAAAACCAATGTAGATATTGTATGTGAAATTAAATCCTGCAATAGTGATTGAATTCATACGAATTGTCGGCACTTACATAATAAACAATGATGATCATAAAACCTTGGGCCGCTGGGCTCATTCCTGTGATTTTTTTTTGGTGATCACAGTTTTTACACATTATTACTTCGACATTATCGATGGTACTCACACTTTATAATATACACATGCATTATTAATGATTATTAATAAAAATTCTAGCCAGGAAACATGTTAGTAAATATAATCTGAAAGTAATGATACTATGAATTTAGAAAGTTAGTTTCGATTTTTGTTGACCTGGTTGAAATTGCTTGCCTATGATAATTTTTGCTGTAAAGTGGTCAAGCATAGGGTTAGAGTTTCCCTGAAATTGTTGAAATATTAATTATAATGGATTCGATAAGAGAGTCTCTTAATTTGATTCTGTGAAGACAGCATTTTATCTTTATTAATGTCATATTTATATACTAAATGACTTATATTGTTCTTACACACATATTTTCTAAGTTACCACGCGATGATATTGATGATGTGTCTTCATTTGGAATTTCGAAAATAAAAGAAGGAATTTGTGGCTATATTCATCTATAAGTCTCTTTTGGTGTGGAGATAAAATCATGAAAAGGTGTTTTAACATTCACCTAGTTGATGCCACTACCTTCTTTTTGTCCCGAAGGGCTAACACTAGAATAAATCTTATGAATATTCTTCTCAAATACCATGTTTTAAAATTAGTGGTTATTCTATACTTGAACATACCTACATATTATAGAGTTAATAGTCATCTCTGTATACCAAAGTCAGTCAACAAAAAAATGTTTGAATTAGTAAAAGCAAGATTTAGCAATAGGTTATTCTAATGTACCATCCATGGGATAGAAGTGGTTTAAAAGATAGGATATGTTTCTCCAATCCTTAAAGTCTTCATGTCATGACCGCCTATTAACCAGTCTCCAATTACTAAAAGTTAATGCATTTTGTAGAAAATTTTCGATGGAAAACAAATTGACCGATTTTGAAACAGGACATTCAATATTACATCCCATGGTCCAGATTAGTGATTCAAAAATTATAATCTGATCCTAGACATTTAGATACATGTCCACATCTGGGACAACTTTCTAGATTTGAAAAATTCTTTTGAAAGGTTTGTTCGCTCATTCGATAGATGTTAGAAATATGGTTAAAATCACACCGTTGACATTTTATTCTTAGAGTCAGAATATATTATAACACTGCATAGTATTTTAGTCTTTAATGTAGACTAAAAGGATTATTTTACAACTTTATTAATATATCAGAATATATTTTATTGCTAATATTTTATTGCTCAATCTCATGATGCCTCAATTTTTTTTCGGCTTGGCAGCTAAAAAATTTGTTACAACTTATGACTGCTATCAACTACATACCATAGGACTGATGAGATAAATCACTCATTACTGTCAGTTATATACCTAATGACTCTTTTCAACAGACGCGACATCAATTTTGATTATGATGTGGAACGTATGAATGTAATTAATTCTTGATTCTCATCATTATAAACAAATCTTTTTTATCTTTACGATTGAGATCTTGAGTTTTACCTCTTTTGAGGATAAAAATCAGATAAACGATCTCTAGGGCTCTGTTATGGGAAATTCTTTTTTTGAGCATGAATCGCAGTATTTTTCTATGATTGTCGCTCCCTCTACACTAAATATAGCTTCCTGAGTAGCTTTATTGCCACAATTCACACAGTGTTTTATCGCACCATCAACATCCTCTAATGTTCTTGTTGACGAAAACTTCTTACGGTAAGAGTGAAAAGATGCTGTTGTAGTGTTAGAATTTATTTCATTGATCATGTGGTATTTGTATATTCTCTTTCTATTAAGTGTGTCATGCCGCATATCGCCGATATACAACGCTAATCGTTACTCAGAATTGAAATATAGAGGTTACAACTAGTTCTATGGAGTAATGACAAAATCCTTCTGAATGTATAAATTCATTATTTGCAAAGTACCGGAAGCCATTTTTAAATTTCTAAAAGAAAAAGGATATCTATTTACTGGTCCTACATATCAATGAGCGATCATGGATCCCAAAGGAATTTAAAAAAATAGATAGTATCCCTCGACCGCATAGAAAGGTTTGTTGTATATATGTGTTCTTTTTCATAAAAAAATTTATCTTTTTTTAAAATAGACTTGTTGAAATCTTAATAATAGAGAAAAAACTTTGTCTCTAAAGATTACTTAAAACTTTGATATTATATAGACAATTCGGATTACTGCATTAAAAATGTCCATTACCTTCGCCATTTATTTTCATCAGGGTTTCTTTCAAGTAATATAGATTGGTAATATGATTCATTATCACATTACAGATTAAAAAAATTAAAAACCTATTTGTTTAATACTGTAAATTTTATTATATCAAAATTAATATTGAAAATTCAATAACATTTTGTTACCTCAATGTTTTTTGACTTTAGTGCCTTGACTTTTATCATGTTCCTCTCTTTTGGTTAGACGTGATCTGCTACAGTTAGTCTCCACTCGACCAGCTCAAGGAACGAACAGTTTTTCTGCAAGGGATATGCTGACCAAATACTAACCCTACCACCAAGTATAACAAAGTTCCAGTTTCACAAAATGAATAATCAATTGGTCTGCTATCCGATCGGTCTTTGGTGGTAATTGTAACCTTGTTGACTAAGATTGTGACTTGCAGAACCTTAACTGGAATGCAGTTGCAGATTTATTAACTAAAGAACCAAATGGGATTGATTCACTTACAGGATTTACCGGTGCAAAACCCCTAGGAGCATCTTCTTCTAATTCTATTGCATTAGATGGTAATAGCACATCATTTGGTGATACTGCAAATCCAAAAATCATTGGTGAAACTGCATTTGAAAATGTGCCTGTAGTATTGTATCAGTTAAATAGCAATATTATTAGTTTGACTCTAAGTCGCCAAGAAACAAACAGGCAGTGTGTGATACCTTTATATAATATTGTTACATCACTGATTCAGTAATAATGATTAACTACAATTTAATCCGTTCTAATGTTTTATCTAAAACTCATCTATGATCTTACAAAACGGTAAGCATTAGAGCAGTTATTATTCTTCGTTATCAAAGTAGATTATATTTATGTACTTATCTTTCTGTTTATGACTGTACAAAGAATATCTTGATTAACAATGAATTTAAGTCTTGATCAACCTATTGCTAGACTGGGGTAAAATGACAATAAAAATAAGCTGGTTTGATTAGGATACTATTACTTTACCTACTAATGCAGGATGTAATGCACAGTGATAATCAAATTCTCCAGCGGTATCAAAGGTATGTTCGAATGTTTTTCCTTTACCAGTCATTGCAGTGGGACCCTGTAATCCTGAATCAAATAACTTGCCAGCATCAGGTTGGCCAGGTAGACCTGAAGTCACGGTGTGAAATGCTGAATCATTATTAGTCCAAACAACTGTTTGACCTACCTTCACCTGAACTGGATCAGGTTGATAACCATTCTTTGTCAGGCTAGAAGAACCTGGAACTATTGATACTGCTACTTTATCTCCTTGTGCGAATGCTTTATCCAAATTTCCGTTTAATCCGATTGCCAAAAGACCAACAAAAGTGATTAAACTGACAGACAAGTAAATTATTTTATTTGTCATTATAGCTTATGAAATAATTAAGATATTTAAACTTAATAGTAACAATAGCAATCATGTAGATGATTTCTTATTGTTAATGTAAATAGTAATAGTAATGGTACTAGTAATAGTACTAGTAATAGAAGCCAAGCTTGTGAATAACTCACTAGTTTGATTCGTGATGAAAGCCTGACTTCTATTACCCAATCTCCTTGCAGCAAGATTGTTACTAGGCCCTAATTATAAGCGCAGTAAAGTAAGTATTTACATCATTTTATTTAAACCTCGTTACAAAGTAAACATATACTATCTCAATTCAACATACTTACACACTATAGACATCATTATAGTCAGTAAGGTTTCATATCAATTTATATTTTTTAATTTTTAAATATTATTAATTGTGAATATATAAAGCAAAAAACAAATTGGCTTTATAGTCAAAGGGGTCTGTTTATTTTGTCATTTGGAACCGTATCACGATCTAAAATATAATTAATTTTGATCTAATAACCTTAGATACATGGAAGGGATAGTTAGCCATATTTATGAATTAAAAGAAATGTGTTAATGATACCGAAAGTAATAGCAGTAACACTTTCAACTATATTCAACAAATATGATATTTTTGAACAACTAAATTATTTTATAATAAATGGTTGGAATCCTTGTACTTCTTTTTATACTATAGGCGGTAATAGAATCCTGATATTTTATATTTTGCTAATAAATCATACGATTCTACCATGAGTCTATATGTATTATTTTTTCTACTGACTCTCTGGGCGCTGGTTTGAACGAATCTCCCTTATAGTATGCAAGAGGAAGCAAGGCCACTTGCATGACTTTTTCATATGGGATTTTCAGCAATTCAGCGGCCTCTTTTTCAAACAAAAGGTGAAAACTAGTCCAAGTTGTTCCCAATCCATATAGCCTGGCTGCAAGCATAAAATTCCAAACTGCAGGGGCAATAGACCCCCATATAGAACTTTGGACTCTCACTGAAACATTTGATCCATCTGTTCTACCCTCAATACATGGAATGACAAATACAGGAACTTTTTTTAAATTTTCTACCAAATATTTGGCAGATTCATATATTTTTCTTTGAGTTTCACTTTTCTTCGGATCGTCGGAACTTTTAGTCTTGGCAACAGAAGTTGGCGAATTTATGTAGGATTGCCATCCTTTTCTAAAGAGATCTGATAATGAATTTTTTATGGATTGATCAGTAACAACCAAAAAGTGCCAGTTTTGTCTATTGGAAGCCGTTGGAGCCTGCTGGGCGATTTCTATGCATTTTTTAACTAATTTGATTTCTACAGGTTTTTCAAGATCAAGTCTCTTCCTTACAGCCCTTGTAGTTGTAAGTAGTTCTTCAGGAGTTAATGAAGTCATACTTATGACCCTGAATCTTAATTTATAAGACTATTGAAAATTAAGTGGATTAACAGTTTTATACATACAACAAGAATCAACTTCCTCTTTATTCTATTAGGACTATCTTTGACATTTATCGTATTTATTCGGTCTGAACTTTTTTACTCAATACTATCATTGAGTTTCTAAATTGGGGTATTTTATTATATAAAAAGCAATATACTTTGTAATAGATTTAATGGAGAAAGAAAGAAAATACTTAATTGACATAATTTGCAGGTAGTCTGTCATTTTTTGAATTTATTTATGGCATGTGTATATTGTCCATTAACGTTATGTTTAAAAAAATGGTAACTAATTACCATTTTTTCATCATGCTAGTTGCAAATTGATTTACTTTCTGATACTCTTAATTCCGTGACTCTTAGTTAACTATCTCTAAACATGTGTCAGGATCAGTCCATGTATGAACCCAACTCAAGCACCATTTTCGGTAGCAATCCAAACCAGTTTATTATCTAAATTGGATTATAAAACGGTATCAAAATTGTTTCACATGAATCCAAATTTGTATATCCTACGGAACATTCTCGTACAATCCACATTGTAATTGGTTCTCATAGTGGACTTGAACTAAAAAGGTATAACTGTGTCTAATAATCAAGATAATTATAGTGAAGCCGTTGAAGTATGGTACTGTTTTAGCCCCTCCAGGCATAGGCGAACTATATAAAATAAGGCTAATTCACAATTTGTTTTTTTTACTATTCCATTCAATCTGTTCAAACTTGGGATAGTGCTTTCAGGTTTAGGACTTTTTTTTAATCTCATGAAGAGCCCATTTTATTATCTACTCTTAACTATGTATAACTATACACATTAATACGCTGCGTAATACCTATTAACATGTCTTAAGATATTATGACATGGAAAATGTGATTGAATTATTAAATCGAGTTTTTGATTCTCATACTTTTAGAACAACAAAGGGTAAGAATACTATCTATAAAAAACACAATAAGTTACAAGATATTCTACTGATAAGCAGAGGAGTTCTTATAAACAATTTGCAGATTCATAAACCTGGATTTGCTGATTGTTGTTCAAAGGACGACAACATTATTTATGATCAATTTTCATGTCCCCTAAAACCTCTCAACTTGATGGATACTGATCAAAGACTTGTAGATTCCTATAACTAGTCATAGGGCTTTAGAAATGTCAACAACTGTCCCTGAAGTAGAAAATGCCTACCTATATGATATCTATCATCTAAAAGACAAAATGATTCTATGGTTTAAATTAAAAAATAGTGATACAATAAAAAAACTGGAATATCCCTGGTCCCCTTTTATTTATGTAGCATCTGATACAAAATCAGACTTGGAGTATCTATTAAATAATTGTAATTTATTTTCATATTTTATCAAAGAGTATTCATATGAATACAAATATGAATATCCCTCATCAGATCAAATCAAAAAGGAGGTTCTGAAACTAACTGTTAAGGATTCGTCCCAAATACTGAATATGGCAAAATATATAGAAGGACTTTCAACAAGGTTTGGACAATATCGTCTATATAACGTTGATGTATCTCCGGAACAATCTTTTTTTTATGAAAAAGAATTTTTTCCGTTTGGTCTGTATTCCTTATCAAGTTCACAGAATACTGAAATAGACAATAAAAGTTCAAATTTACTTGATATCGAAAGTGACAATATTGATTCATATGATTATATAATTCCGAATTTAAGATCTTTGACTTTTGACATAGTTTCTGATAGGAAATCACTTGCAAGCGAGACTAGTAACAAAATTTTAGCTATTAAAGTAAGGGTATTTGATTATAATGATAATAATAATTTAGAAGAAAAATTCACGATAAAAGAAGATAGTGAAATAGAAACCATATTGCAATTTTCTTACGAGGTTAGTCGAATAGATCCAAATATCATACTTACCACTGGAGGTGACCAATTCTTATTTCCACATTTATTTAATAGAGCAAGAGAAATGGATATTGCACTTCATTTATTGATTAACCTAAATAGAGAACTTGATCAAGACTTTTTGAAAAAGAAGAATAGATCTGTATTAGAACCTAAGGTCTTGTCAGGTAACTCACATCATACAGCATCGTCATCTCAATCCTATATTTCCTATGGAAAGGTATACTTTAAGCCCAAGCCATTTTTACTATTTGGTAGAATACATGTAGATACAAATACATCCTTTATCTACAAAAATAACGGACTTGACGGCCTCGTGGAAATATCAAAAATATGTAGAATGTCGCCTCAAATTACATCTAGATCTACTATAGGTAAGTGTCTGAGCAGTCTATATTTTTATAATGCATACAAAAAAGACGTTTTGGTGCCTTGGAAGCCCATAACATCGGAGATATTCAAAACATTTAATGACTTGATAAAAGCTGATAGAGGTGGAACTGTTTTTGAATCTAAACCTGGTGCTTACGATAAAGTAGCCGAATACGACTTTGTTTCCCTCTATCCAAATATCATGCTAAAGAAAAACATCTCATCTGAAACAATAAATTGTGAGTGTTGCAAAGACGAACAGGGTAATAAAATTCCAGGCTTAGAACATCTTTATCACTCTTGCAGAAAAAGAAAAGGTATCGTTCCAATATCGTTAGAGATGGTATTAAAAAGAAGACTATATTATAAAGAAAAGAAACTTGAAAGTATCTCAAATAATGATATTCAATCAAAAATCAAATACGATAACAGACAAGATGCGCTAAAGTGGATCCTAGTAACATCTTTTGGATATCTGGGATTTTCTAACTCAAAATTTGGAAGAATTGATGCCCACATTGCTGTATGTGCTTATGCTCGTGATATTCTCTTAAAAACATCAAAAATAGCTGAAAGATATGGCTTTGAAATAATACATGGTATAGTTGATTCTATTTGGATTAAAAGCAAAAAAGAAAATAACAGTAGAATGGGGTTAGAAGACAAACTTCTAAAATACAAAAATTTAAAAGAAGATATCGAAAAGCAGACGGATTTTTCAATTTCCTTTGAAGGAATATACAAATGGATTGTGTTTGATTCTTCCAAGACAAATTCTATGTTACCCGCCTTGAATAGATATTTTGGTGCATTTATGAATGGAACATTAAAAATGAGGGGAATAGAAACTCGAAGGCATGATACTCCACCTTTTTTTGTAAAGTTTCAAGAGGAGTTATTACAAACTATGGCTACATTTGATAGTGTAAAAGAAATCAATGGATCCAAAGACAGCTTGGAAGATATTTACAACAAATATCGCAATAACATCCTATCTGGAAATATATCCTTTGAGGATCTTATATTTACTAAACGACTCTCTAAAAATAGTGTGGATTATCTTGACAGAAATACTATTGAGAATTGTGTTCTAAAGATCTTGTCAAAGAGTGGTAAGGTGTTGAACGCAGGTGAAGAAATCAAATATGTTATTACAGATTTTCGTTCTAAAAATTATTTGAAAAGAGCTTTACCATTAGATCTTGTAACCGATCGCGAGATAACCAAGTATGATGCACAAAGATATTGTGATCTACTATTGGAAATTTACGATTCTGTAACCAAGCACTTGTACGAACACACTGCATAAACTAATCATTATTATTAACATTAAATATCTTGTACAACATTACAACTAAATGTCATTGACTGTTGTTAAGGGAAAACCGAATGTTCATAGTGTGTTATTTAACTTATAACCCTAAACCTATGTAATAAATTAAGCGAAATTACTCAAACTTTTGTGTCTCAAAGGTACAACCATGTTTTTTGTTAATAATTAAGTTCTACTCTAGAATATATTTCAATTATTCGATGAGGTTATATATTATTTGAAGTATGGATTGGGTTATAAAAATGAATTCGGATTTAAAGGGTGATTCTTCCTACTTTATTATTGACTTTTAAAATGTTTTCAGATTTCTGAAAAATTGTAATTATGAACTGTCCATATTTTTAGACCTTTCTCTTTTAAAAGGTTCTGAAAAAAATTCCCAAACAATCAAAACAAAGAATCTAGAAATTATTCTCTGGTTTTTAATAGAATATATTTTTATTTTCTACCTGGTAAAGAAACACCACTTATCTTTAATTGTTGCATGACCTCGTCCACTTCTTCTTTGGATGTATGACCAATTAAAGAGGATGATTCCTTATTTGTACTTACCATTGCATTTATTATTTGAGCTATCATTTCCGAATCATAAAAAGAGTATGAATTAGAAAGAAACTCTGCAATTTTTGAAACATCCATATCAGAAGATATTTTTCCTTTCGCTATTAATCCACCAAATTTTTGAACTGTCTCATATACTCCAATATTGTAGGCAATAAATGCTATCTTTTCAGGGGATATATTATATCCAATATTATTCATATTAGTATTTTAAGTGATAATAGTATAATAGACCTTGCAAAATAGGGTATATTTGCAAATACCGAGCACAGTCAATGTAGTGACTGAAAGATTTTTTCCTCGAAAATTAGATTCACTTTGAGAAATTCTCATCTCATTTATAACAATAGTCAAAAATCTCATTTCAGCCTGCAAAAAAGGCCTATCGGTGAAAAAAATCAGAGAACAAACACCATTGTTGTTCCTATTGCTAAGGTAAGACTATAAAAAATAATTCCTTTTATTATGAATATGATATGTTAAATTTCCTCAAATATTCTAAATATTTTTTAATTGAGGTTTAAACTTTTAGCATATATGTTCAAAATAGTCAAATCGAATCAAAAATACTGGATATCATACGGCTTAACCTGTGCAGAATTAATTTTACTTTGATACTAATAAAAACTCCATATGACAATATCCTTGTTTATTTTAATTTTGATACAGAAATAGATTTATACATTATAAATACATAAAATATAACTTGCATCATTTACATTCTTCAATTAACTTTTTTACAACGATCTTTACATTAGGATTAATGGCAATAGTATTTGGAAGTTTTGTATACCTGGCGGCAAATGTGAATATAAATAGTAATTTTTATTCTTTATCGGCAATATCGTTTAAGGTCAGCGCACAACCGACTTCAGATAAAACTTCAAGTATTGATAATGTACTAAGTACGAATGGTTCAAAAATTCATCAAAGTAACACAACTATAGTAAAAGCATCGGGACACTTTGCCAACAACCAAATCGAAAATGACACTGTAGCTTGGATTGAGGGTGGATTGTGGAATTTGGATATTGAAGAAAATAATAATAATAATGATGATGCAAATGCCAGTAACATCTCTAATATTACTGCAGATTTTAACGCTAATTTTACAATGATAAAGCCTGATGGTAGTCTTTCACACAATCATACTATTAGTAATTTTAAATCTGATGCTATTATATTTGCTGGCAACGATCTTGTAATTACAGGAAATACTGATATACTTACGGATAATGAAGTTAATTATACTCAAGTTCCCATAACAGTGCACTTAATGGGTAAGAAGGTTTTAGGCTTGATGATTGATGTCAACAGGACGGGAGGTCACTTTGCAGGTTCAAATGAAATGTTCGGGACTCTGATTAGTGGAATTGGATTGGACAATTCTACTAGCAGTAATAACAATAGTATGATTAACAACTATGCAACAACGGAATTTGATAATTCATCTATTGACAATTCAATGATGTCCCATATGATGCATTAAATTTTAGTTTTTAACAATACCTAGTAGATAAATTACTACTATTCCGGATTTTAAAATGTGATTCAAATGTTTTACAGCTAGTTTCATTTGGAGATGCTGAAAAAAAGTGATCCATGAGTTTATTGCAAAATCAGTGAAATCCAATGGCTGTAATAAGGCTGATTTAGTACATTGTCTTTGATATGAGAAATTATGCCATCCTATAGATCCTTGAACCCGTAAGTTAACCATATTTAATTGGTTCTAGTCCTTAGGAGAAATAGATTTGTTTAGGTGATATGGGTATTAAAGTAAGCACTTTGAAATCTTGTTTTAATTATATGACGCTATTTATCAATCCCTAAATTGATCAAATCCATTTTGTTATTTGATTTTATGATTTCAATTTATTTAGATAAATTAATTAATTAATTATGTCGGTAGCCTGACAATCAGGTATGAATCTCTAGACAAATAGCATTTGGATATTGTATTGTTTTTTTGTATAAATATCTGCTCCTTAATGTGATTGGATTAAGGAGCAAAAGTTGGAACCATGGGATGCTATCATGAGTTCTACCAAAAATAATCTTTTTTGCAAGAATGATGACGACTGGTTACAATTCCCTCTTCCATAACAGATAATCTTGTTGTCAGAAAATATCGATACGAACATTTGCTATGAAATCAAAAGACTTTGGTCTTAATTTTAAGTAATCCTGACATTAAATACTTATTTAGTTATCTGTCTTTTTTTAAAAGGCGTAGCACTATTTTAGCTCAAAGTCTTGGGTGAATTATTATTCGTATGGAAAAAGACATTCAAAAAATTTCATTGCTTTGTCCTTATTAGAAAAATTTTCATTCAGTAGAGAATAAAGACCTGCAGTCATTGACCGATAGCATTCAGCCTGCTTATCGGATGATATCTCATAATATCCATCTTGCTTAATTATGGCAATCTGTAATTTGCCACCTGTTTCTAAATCTAATTTCTTTACTTCGTTAATGACATATACCGCAATACCCACATTATGTTCAACATGAAAATCAGATAATTTCATATTTATTGCAGAATAAAGTCTGTCCTGTTGCGCTAAAACTAACCGGGCGTAAGAGGATCCGGAACCTATTGAAACATAGTCTTGATTTATTTTGTACATATAAGGAGAAACTTCGTTGTTTTTTCCAGTAGTTCCAAAGCCCATGCGGTAAACACAAGAATCGCCATTTCTTAATACCACGCCTGCTATAGAGAAGGGAGTAAAAAACAATCGTGCTCCTGTATAACCGCACAAAAATGAATGATTATAGTTGTAAACACGATGCAAATTTACCATGATCCCATACATCTGAGTTCTAAATTCTGATTCCAATTCAATTTCATTCTTAAAGTTTTGTTCCAGTTCATCCACGAATAGTTCGATTTGAGAACTATCTCCTGAAGCACCTAAACCAATATGGTTGTTTATTTGAAAGATCTTTTTAATTGTGGTTTTGATTTTTAATGATGTACCTTGGCTGTCACTCGCTAATACAATTCCGTCTTTAGATTTTATAGACAACACTGTGGTCATGGATTATTATACAAGACCGGTTTTACATTATTTAACGATACTATGTATTTTAATAATTTAACTTTGTAGAATTGACACCTGTAAGATGCTTTAACAAAAATTAAGTTACTTTTATTGTCTATTGTGATTGCCTCAGCGTCTGTTATATCCATTTCTTTTATGGATTTCCTGTCAGACTCATTTAAGATTGGGATTTATTGTTATTACCAATTACAAAATATTGTATTTGTAATATCTATTCGATATTGAATTACTCTCGATAATTCTTATCAATTCGATGTCTTTTACTCATAAACAAATTCTATCCAGATCCATCTTAATTCTCTCGAGATAGTTTGCTTAATCTTTATAATCTTTATAATCTTTCAGACAAGTGAAAATGCGGAGCAAACCCTTTGTCTTATTGGAAAATAGATGCAACTCATTTGAATTATTTATACTTTTGTAAATTCTCTGCCTAATCTTTCCAATATCGCAAAAATATATTTAACAATCGCCATCTTTCCTTAGATTTGAAAGATGAATTTGAATATATTGAATTAAGGAACACTTAGTTCTCTTAATATGAATTTAATGGTATACTTGTTTATGGAAATGCTTTCAATTTTTAATTACAAGGTGACGTGTTAGACAGTACACCTATCTGATCCCAAATTTGAACTACAGTGTTTCAAATGATTCTTTATGGGTGTATCTTAAAAAAAGAGAAATGTTGAGTAGTTTTTATATACAATAATGAAATTTTTTGCAAATAGTCTAATTAAAATAATCTGAAGGGATTGTCTATAGTAGGCTAATGAGTTGGCTGTTGTACCGACTCTATCATTAAGATGTTAGTCAGACCCTCCCGATATACCAGTGTTTCCAGATCCACCATTGCCACCATTGCCACCATTGCCGGTGGATATGATATTTCCTCCTGTTATGCCACCATTACCCCCATTTCCTCCGTTACCACCTGAACCGGCCTTGGTGTTGAATTTTTTGAATTTGAAAGCGTCAGCCTTCTGATCAAACAAAGTAGATGAAGCTACCATTGAAGTGATCATCAGAAATGACAAAGTAGATATTACTGCAACTATTGCAATCTGTTTTTCTTGGGTATTGATTCCCATAATGGTTCTTGAGTACATATCGAGAAATATAAAGATTCTTTAAGTTTGTTAATTGAACAGTCAAAAAGGCTCACAAAAATGTTTTTTTGTACCTACTTCTATGAGTATTTCTACAACTATATAGAGAGTTTATTTGGTAAGAAAAGGATTTATCTATCAGTTTTTACTCAATTTTGACACCTGCAGTTGACTCTTTAAATTGATAATATGTTGCTATAAAGGGATATGCCTTCAATATTGTTGAATTGTAAGGTAAAGTTCCAAGTAAATTTTACAAGTGATTCTTTGATATCTGGACCATCAAATGCTTTTCACAATATTCGATATTCTTATCAAGATGGTATGTATGCAACACGAACAGATACTTCACTTAGTTGTTCTAACGCATCATACTGATATTGCAATGATTGATTTCGTTTAGATGTAAAACGACTGCTAAAAATTTTATAATTCATCACATATTATAACTTAATACATATTTTCTCTATTGTTTTGACTGTTTGACCTTTGGTCAATTTCATTCACTATAAGTGTAGTTGTTTAATTCATTATCGATACTGAAACTTTCGGTGAAATGACTTTATCGCAACCGATTTATGATGTCAAATCCCTTTTCTTCAAAAAGAATTATATGATTCTGAAACAGGTGGGTTATGTCTGATCGAATTCTGGTAACTGCCTGTATTTGATGTTTGTTGTCAATTTGATCCAGTGTGCGATTCTGTGCATTTAATCATCTGACGAATCAAATTATCTTTAGGTAGGCAAGTCTGTTGCTTGTTTTGATAAAGAGTTAAACTGAAATAAACGGGAAACATTACGAGAGGAGTCTGAACAAGAGTTACTAACATTGTTTTTTTAGAATCTATTGATTTTCTATTCTATGTATATCAGATTATTATATTCTGCTGCTTCATTTTTCTCCATGTGGTTAACACTCTGTAATAAGCTTTATTCTTAATTTACATTGTAGCAAGAACTTTATTGATTACTGTGCCTCTATAGAATTTTAATTCCTTAATTAGCTTCAAGAGAACATAATTTTCTATTGATATTATTACAATACATGATTTATCGATACTAGCCAACATCTTCCCGTATTGCAATTCTACAATGGGTAACAGTACTAATGCTTCTATAATAGAATTTTTTATAGTAGATTCTTTTGTATTTCATCATAAGAACTTCTTTTCAGAAACGAGTTAGCCAACTCAGTTATATGTAATTGGATATATAGATTCATGGAGAAAAAAATCCAATTATCAATTTTGTCAGTTTTTCTTGCAGCTGCACTCGTAGGTTCTTTAGTCGCCTCTTCTGACTATAATGTATTTGCTACAGGAAAACACAACGATGCAATCCAAATATTAGAGCAATCTTCACTCACTGGTCAGGATTCAACCTGTGATTCTGATGATAGGACAATTGCCTCTTGCAACAACTTGGCCTTTACCGCCAACCTAAATGATGGCAATAACGGATTAGGTCAACAGTAATAATTGCAGAACCATATCCAAACTTTTTTTGATTCTTTTTTCTATTTTGGCTTATAAGTTTTTTTAATAATAGAAAGAGGCTTTTCTGTGTTAATTCACGATTAAATACGTGATTTTTGTAAAAAGTTTGCAAAAAATATATAAATTGATAGTAAAATTTTGATATTGTAATTTAGTGCTAATTTCAAATTATGGCCACTGCCATAGGGATGACAATTTTGTAAATCATTTTATAAGTAGGAAAAATAAGTTAAAGGAAAACCGAGATTATGACTAGTAAGGCAATCCGATGTTGCAGCAATTATGAATGATTGAGACAGTTTTATGTGACCTAGATACTATCGTCTAAATACAAACTTCATTAGTTATTCGCATTCTCTACCGTCCAATTATTAATTTGTATAATGCTTTGGGACTATAAGGACAGATAATGAGAATAATTCAAACAACCATTATTACCATAGCATTCCATACTTACACTGTATTATTGTTTCAGGAGAGTTTACAAAATTAATAAAAGCTTATAAATGTTATAGTACTTTCTACTAGTGGAATGTCCTCAACGGTGTATTTGGAAACTAGTCGTGCATTTGTTGATAAGCTTTTGAGTGTCGATAATGAATTGGAAGCAAAAATTATGGATGGAAAGGATAAAAGGGCAGATGAAATTTATCGGTTATATTTCGATAGGCTGTCATTGTATGAAATGGCTTGTCTTGTACCTTTGAGTAAAAACCACAAATTATTCTTACAAAATAAGAAAGAAGAAATTTATGTAGATCTGAAGTGGTTCAAGTCTAAACAAGAATTAAAAAAGCATCTAGATTTAGCATTATCTGAAATAAATTACTTAAAGAGATCTTACGAATATAAATGACATTCTGTTAAAGATCCTTAACATAGTAACAATATCCCTTAAGGCTTTTATTATATTAAGTTCTGAACATTTTACTTATTTTTCCTAGTTTTAGTAACAAGTAGGGTAAAAAACCTGTTTCGCATCAAGATTGTGTAGATCATGAAGATTTTTATTCCTTGACATTTTTGCAAATATGTTTCAAAATACTAACCATCTCTTGTGGCTTTATGATTATTAATGCACATATTTTCACATTTCCATTTGAGATAGATTATTTGCAGGACCACTATACTATTAAACTAAGCATTATGATTATAAATCAGAGGAAGCAAAAATTTTGTAGCATTGATGTATTAACAGCTACACCTTTTTTAATAACCTTTGGTTTTTTCACATAAAATTTATTTAGTGTGCAGTGAAAATTATTATTATCATTTACCTTCTCTCTATTGTAGACTTTAGAGGTATCTGTCGAGAAATTCCCAAAGTTATACAAAGTGTAATATAAATCGGCACTAAGACCCCTACTACCTCACAGGTATTGCAGTCGTTTATTTGATTATTCAAAACAAAATATGCTTCAATTCCCTCAACCTGTTGAAATGATACTTAACTTGTCTCATTGAGGCTTTCAAATTGTGTTCTCTGCCCCAGAATTGTAGGACTAATCCTTTTGTTTCAGATTAAAAATCCGTAAATAGGTGTTATTAGCGGTATATGCAATGGGATTACCTGTTAAATGGATAACATGTTAGAACCAATTAGAAATCATACGGATTACTACAAATAATATCACTATATCGTTAGTAATGCCAAATTAAATTTAGGGTCACTTTTGTTATTCATGACCCCAAATCAGATAGTTATTTTAGTAGCGATATAATCATGAATTTTCTTCTTAGCTAACGATGTGTTGAATTTCATTATTTTGGTTTATTTTTCGAACATAATATAATCAAAAAAATTGAATATGTTTATAATGTGGTAGATGGTTTGACAAGTTGAGATATCTATTGATCAAGAAAACTATATTTTCAGGAGTTAAAATCAACATAATTGATATTACCGAATTTCATCATTATCATTAGGGGTTTTCTTATATTTGTTTAAAATATCTTTTATACTTTGACGAGTCTCTTCATTAGGCTTTTCTATGGATTGCAGAGACCAATATTTTCCATTATTGTAAATTAACGATTCTTTTTCGGGATTGTGTGTTGCTTCTAAGACCTCTCCAATTAACATTACATGATCCCCAAAAGTGACCTCTTTGAACAATTTACACTCTGCATTTAATGAGGCCCCTTTTACCATCAATACGTCGATATTGTCGGCTTGAAAGAATTGAAACCCTATTTCCTTTAAAACATTAATTTTGTCATAGTCTCTACCACTATATCCTCCAGCCACACTGGCAATTATTGTCTGATCAGTTGCACATAGGTTAATTCCAAATTCCTTTGATGCTCTGATATTTTTGACTGTAGTCTTTGTAGGTCCCAAAGAAACCGCTATAAGCCCCGGTCTATAAGAAAGATGATGTGTCCATTCGCATGCCATGATATCATGACCATGAGGACCATTCGATGTTACTAGGCCTATTGATGTAGCAAATTTATTTGAACGAGGGTCACCCCAAGGTAAATCCATATAAGGGAATTACCAACAAGATTTAATAAAACCTAATCAGAATAGGCCATGTTATATATCAAATATTAAACCGTTGAATTAGTGGATAAAAAGAAATATCATTTTACAATGAAAAGTATGACGTGAGGGATATTGCACATCGTATTTCTACCTCTTGAATTGATTATTAGTATGGGTTTGATATGCATACTACCGAACCCTTGTACCATCCGGAAATTAATCCTGATAATTACATTTTCAGAATGAAACTGCGTTTTGAAGCATATTATACGGATTTTGTTGCCAAACTATCAGTGAACCTGGCCGTTTATGTGGTTACTAAACCTCATTTTTGTTTCGCTTTGACTCAGTCAAAGAACTGAATCTCATTATAATAATCATCTTTTACAAATCAGTAAACATCTTTAAATTTGATAGTAATTTACGAGATACTTAATTTAAAAATCACTTACAATTTTATAAGGTAATTTAGGTTAATTGGCATAGTAAAATTTAGATGAATATTACGAAGAATTCATTGAATTGCAATCCATATCTATTAATAATTGCCTTTTTTGTAACAGTCTCACTCAGTTATTTCTTTAATATGGAAGTAGATTTGGTTGGTGCAACTAGCATTTTTGATAAAGCAGTTAAATATCAATATCCTGAAAATGGACAAGAGGGCTTGGAATCTGATATACCTGTTCAGAACAAGACTTTTATTCAAAGTATTGATCAAGGTATCGCCAATAGTATCAATACCGGCCAAAGGGGGTTAAACAGTAATAATACTACCGAGGTTGATACCCTGGTATCTGACGATAATTCTTTGCTTGCAAATATCTTTGCTACTGATTTATTGAATCGAGTCTATCATTCAGCAACTTTGTTGGAAATAACAGCCAAGCTCCCACAGGTAAGAAATGTCTCTTTTGCTGACATACTTAATCAAACCCTTGAAACGCATCATGGGATACCTTCCAACAAAGATGTTGAAATGCGACAGTTAGCTCATAGTATTATTTCAAAGAATGGTACAGCTGATAATTTATTTGAAATATTCTATTTGATGCCTAATGGTAATATGTACATGCTTGAACCGCATTCCATACAGGGAACATTAAAAGAAAATAACTATGGATTCAGAGAATATTTTCAAAAAGCTATTCAAAACAATGAGACTTACCTTGGAAATGCAATCATCACCACAGCTTCTTCTGGCATCAGAGAAGCTGTATTAGCTACTCCTGTATATTCACTTGAGGACAATACTACTATATCAGGAGTTTGGGCGGGTGGAATTGATTTTGGTATGATAAATCACCAACTTCAATCTTTAGATCTCATAAAAGAGAACAAGAGAGTTGTGTATGTAGATGGCAATGGCGAAAAGATAGCTGATTCTGATCCCTCCAAATCAAATACATTTGAATCCTTTAACAGACTAGTTAGTTTTAAGAATGCAATAAATGGGGAAACTGGTACAGCTGTTGAATCCTTAAAAGACGGGGATAGTAATACGAGAGCGATTATATCCTATAAACCGGTTGAAGCATTTCACAATACTTGGATAGTCCTCGTAATGGAAACACTTCCATCAAATTAATCAAAAGCATTATATAGTGACTAAGAACGGATGAGAAACAGAGCGATTTTATTGACACCGCGAGTCATCATTTTAATTATTTTCTATATGTTTTCCCTTTTAATAAAATGTCACTAAATAGTACCAATTGTTCATTGTGAATAGAGCATCTCTTATACAATTAGGAACATAATAATCCAGTCCCATGACTTGAAAAGAAGTTTCTTGTTCAGTGTTATGGTTTGGGCTGTCAGTATTTTATTCCTCTCATTCATTCGGATTCCTATTCTGAACTCAGTCATGAATTCTGCCCTTTTGTATATTAAACAGATCCTCAATGAAAAATTCTTCTGAAACTTTCTGGTTGCCCTTAATCATGAGTAATTTGATGGCTTGTTATTTATTAAAGGTTCGTAACATGTCTACTAATTCACAAGCATTTGCTTAAAATAAATAATTTGCTCCTCTATCTTGAATATTTTGATTCTTCCTGATTAATAATCCAAATATCATTTTAAAAGTAAGATTAAATCGTAGGATGTTTGTCATTTGCAAGGATTACTATCTAACTTAAGGGATATCAAAATAATAAACCCTGTTTTCGACGGCATCGACAATAATTTTCTATCCATGATACCACTTGATAGTATTGATGATCAAACCTGATCAACTTTGATCACTTGCTATATTGAATTTTAAAGCTGACAAATCCATTTTTTATGGAACCAAATCTCCTGATTGATTATAAAGATTCTATGGAATTTAATCAATATTATTTTCCCTTAAATAATATTGTGCACTACTAGGTTTGATAAAAATGACTCATGTAGCAAAAGTAGTCGAAATCATAGGTTCTTCTTCCACTAGTTGGGAGGATGCTGCCCAAAACGCCATATATGAAGCCATCAAAACGGTTCGAGGAGTAAGAGGTATAGAAATAATAAAAAAGACTGCAACGGTGAATCCTGATGACGGGAAAATAGCAGAATACCGCTCCACTGTAAAGATAGCGTTTGCAGTAGAACATACATAATATATCAAATATTGTAATAAAGAAACATTCCTAATGGTGATTAATATTATTTCTTTCAAATTGTGAAAGATGTTACTAGATATCTATTTCTAGTAGAAAATATTTTTATTTACCGTGTATTAAGTTGAATTTAAATTTAGACATTATACTTACAACCTAATTGTACGATAACTTGCATCCGATACAATTTTTGTATATGTTATTTGTCATCAGTTCTACTGACAGTTATTTTATATTTATTCAAAGGAAACCAACAAGTGTCTATATTTATAGAATATGACTTGATGATCAATCTTTTGATACCAAATGAGGATTAAGAAATAAGTCAAAATATGCTTGGTTATTGAGCCATAATTACAATGTTTATTAAAACAAGATACGCCATCTATTTTCAAAGTTGTTTCAAAAAATAATGGCAAAAAAATATCTCGTCTAATTTAGATTTATTTGCAACTAACACTTTCATTTATGTGTGATACAATATGGCAGTTAATTTTTTTGAAAAATTTTTGGAATCTTTCTTTACAGTAATACTATTATATTTAAATCAAGTGTCGGGAGAAAATAAATTAATGATGTATTTGTACATGGTTGAAACAATGTCTATGGATTATTAACTTTTATTTGTATTTCATTTTTTTCGTTATTGTTATAGTCAATTTCACTTAAGGCTGAAAATTTCATTTCAGGTTCATTAGTAAATGTAGTCGAAAAGTGAATTCTGTAGTCTTGAGAAAAAGCCAATCCTCTTTTCGTAAAACTTTTAATGCTTTTCTTCTAAATGTGCAGGGTTTGGATATGTTAATATTTTTGCTTTAACCATGAAACATGATAAAAATAAGTAGTATTTGGTTTATAGTGGATTTTTTGCAGATTTTTTCTTAATACTCGTTCTATATTGTCAAGACAAATTTGCATGAATTTTTGCATAAAATAGTATCTTTTGAACTATGTTAAATAGAAATAAGATAATAAATTACAAGTAACGTTTGTTCCATCAGGAAAGGAATAAACACTCACATTCCTTTCTCATACCTTGTCCTTAAGAGATGACATGTCAATTACAAATCGGTATTTCACGTCGCTTTTTAGCATTCGCTTATAGGCTTCGTTTATATCCCTTATTTTGATCATTTCTGTGTCTGCTGTTATGCCATGCTTCCCACAAAAGTCGAGGAGTTCTTGAGTCTCTGCTATACCACCGATATCAGAACCTGCTATTGACCTTCGCCCCATCAATAGTGGAGTTGTGTTTAACGTGGATTCCAGGTTGCCTGGAAATCCTACGAGCACTAGGGTACCGTTTACCGATAATAATGGTATATAGGGATTGAGCTCGTGAGTATATGGAACAGTATCTATGATTAAATCAAATTCGTTATTTATCGCGTCCATCTGTTTAGTATCAGTTGAGATCACTACTTTGTCTGCACCTAAATCATGAGCATCATGCTCTTTACCTGGAGATCGTGTAAACAGTGTTACGTTTGCACCAAGCGCTTTTGCTAGTTTCAAAGCCATATGGCCCAGACCTCCCAAACCTATAACTCCAACATTTGATCCCTTGTCTATTTTCCAATGACGAAGTGGTGACCATGTGGTTATCCCTGCACATAGTAACGGTGCAGCACCCTTTGGATCTAGGTCTTTAGGAATAAGTAATACGAATTTTTCATTGACTATTATTTTTTCAGAATATCCGCCAAATGTTGGCATCTTATCACGTCGATCGATAGAATTGTATGTGAATGTCGGACTATCCTTACAATACTGTTCCAGCCCTTGATTGCAAGAAGAACATTTCTGACACGAGTCAACCATACAACCAACACCAACAATATCATTAGGTTTGAACCGATGGACGTCTTTACCTGTGTCTATAACTCTGCCGATTATTTCATGTCCTGGGACTAAAGGATAAATGCTCCTTCCCCAGTCGTTTTGGATGTAGTGTAAATCCGTGTGACATATCCCGCAGTAAAGAATCTCAATAACCACGTCATCAGCACGTGGATCGCGTCGAACAAAATTATATGGAACTAATGCTTCTTTTGCAGACAGTGAAGCATAACCAAGTACATTAGTTGTCATTTTCTTTTTTTATCTTCCTTTATTATCCGAAAATAAGATAATATTTAAATGATATTGTTAATTTGGCTTTTAAAATGTGCAAAGTTCAGAATGTGTTCGTGATATCTTTTAATTCTGACAATCTATTGCATGAAAAGCAGATCAAATTTGTTTTACATATTGCCAAACTCCACTATGATTGATAATAAGTGATACAATGCCAAATTCCTGGTTTTATTTTAACCATATTTAGTTATCAAGCATGACCAAAAAATCCATGCGCCCAAAAACCGGTAGCTATGTGATAATTTCAAAAATATTCCAAAACAAATATCAAAAGTTTATCATCTTCAAAAATATATAAAACTCCGTGATACTCAAATTCCTGCCCAAGTTGGATTTTTAAGACAATGACGTGAAAATTTTTAATTAACCACTTGAAATCAACTTGAATTTCTTTTATTGATCGATATCAGGCACTTTTTTCATACTGCTATTCTAAATTATATCCAAAGTAAGCCGTCGTCAAACCTCTTGCTGGATAAATAGGGTCAAAATTACCATTTTTTGAACAAATTAATCTTTGGAAGAGAATTTAAGATTAATATAACTTTTTAATTCTTAAAAATTTCTAAGGGATTTTGCGATTTGATTTTATCCTAAATATATAAAGAGGGTGCCGACCTATTCCAGATTTTCAACATATTTGATGCAGAAAAAATGATTTCATATCCAAAAATATTAGGTACAATTCTCGCAGTTGGACTTCTAACACTTGCTAACATCTCAGTTCTTGACTGCCAAACAAACATTGCCGATATTGATTATCTGTTAATTAATGCATTGTGTAATTTGTAAATATATTCAATCCTTTTAATCATAATAATGCTAAAGCAATAATCCCCAATAATTTTAATTATGGTCCTTCAAAAATTCCAAAAAAAAGTTCTATATTTGATCTCTAAATATTTCATCAAATTTAGTAATTTTATAAAGGCAATTCGGATTAGCACATTCAAAATGCCAATCACCTTCTTCGGTTACCTTAGCTAGGTTTTGGTTCAAGAAATACGGATTTGTAATTTGATTCTTTATAAATGATTTAAAGCTATCCTTCTGTTGACATTTAGGACATCCTGAATCCTTTAAACAGTTTAGCAAATATGTTATTGTGCCATTGAAATTCATGTCACTGGTTATACAATGGCATTTTTAGAGGTTTCTAATTACCTGGACTTTTGACTAACAACATGGATGTCGAATATTAAAAAAAGTTCAGGAGAGACTTCCTATAAATAGCAAACAAGATTTCCCGAACTTATAACACCTTAAAATAAAAAAAACGGCTCACCAAATATTACATATATCAGCACTCCTTGCAGCGGGAGCACATCTGCTGTTAGCGTGTTAATCTTGATGGTACAAGTATGAAATCACTAAACCCATAACCTGAGGAACTTAGTCTAATAGAGCATTTGATAATCTTATCATCTCTTACAGGAAATTAACTATTATTGTGTTACATACTAGATTCAATAATAGTTGCCTGCTTGACCAATATATTATTTTGAATCGAAGCATAATGGTCAAGGAAACAAAATTAGATTATATGATATTTAAAAGGTAACAATATCAATATGGTTCTGTATATTTTCCTAATAAGCATCAGAATCTTATTTACTTGACGATAGATATGAAGGAGAAGATAATTACGTGGTTTTGAAGGAGGTAGATTAGTGACCAAGAAAACCTTACTATTACAACTCTTCCATCCATGGCAGTTCTTTTATATAATAAGTTGAGTAAACATACATTAAACAATAATACAAATTATCCTTATTTACTATGAAAATATTTTCTAATCAATGATCGTAAAATTGAATATTATTTTATTCTTTTCCGTATTTCTGCTAATTGGATTGGTTACTTTGGTTGGACACTTTGTTCCAATCGCAAACGCCTTGCCCACAAGTCAGATAACACAGGTAGAAAATACCATTTTTCTAGGCAACAAGGTTATGAATAAATCCCAAATAAATGAAGTTTCAAATTCTACAATTCTAAAACAATTAGGACTTTATCCAGTTTATCAGCAATTGAATAATACCATAGCAAGTTTGATGGCTATAGCAGAGAACCCTCTAAATGGGTTCATTTCCTTTGATAATTTTCCTTTGGTAGATCTTACAAATGAGATGAAAATGAGGTATCATGGTATACCTAGTGACCAAGAGATAGAAAAGAGAGATTTGGCCAAAGATGTTTTAGCCAATAACAAAGCCCTGCTAGATATAAGCTTACTTTTACCAAATGGAGATCGTTATCTTGCTGAACCATATTATCCTTATCAAACGAATGGCAGTGTATTTAATTTTGCACATCGTGACCATTTTAAGGGTGTAATGGAAACTAATAAACCGTATCTGAGCGGTGTTTTAGAGGCTGTAACTACAGATGAACGAATTGCAATACTTGCCAGCCCAATTTATTCGGATCTGGAAAATCAAAAATCAATGGTAGGCATACAAATATTGACACTGAACTTTTCTTATTTTAATAATTTGCTACAATCAGCTATTCTGAGAGAGGGACTGAACAATACCCTAAGTAATGATACCATGGTAATTGTAGACTCTAATGGTACAAAAATAGCAGGATCATTCTCTTCTAGCAATGATAATAAGACAGAATTTGTGGATCTTCAAAGCTACAAAAATGCCAAGGATGGTAAATCAGGATCTCTGGTAGAAAATATCAATGGAAGAAGTATGACAATTTCTTTCGCTCCGGTTGATATTGCCCAAACGAAATGGATTCTGTTATCCATATCTCCTAACTATTAAAATTTTTATCGGCCTATTACCTTCCTTATTTTTATTTATTAAAATATAAGATCATTAACCAAACACAAACCATTTTTGACTGTATCGAATCTGTGGATATATTTATGATTTACATCAAACCTATAACAATACTGTCTTTTTATTTAACCGTTTATTATATTGGTATTTCCGGTGACTGAATCCGCATACCAGTGTATAATAAATTTAGTATGCAATAATAAGAAATAATTTACATTGATATCATTATATTAATTTATATTCGGTCTAACTAGACCTTTCCAGTTAAAGGATATTACTTACTATATTTATTCTCTCTTTTTTCATTTTGTCTTTATCTTTTATCGTTGTTCTTCCTGCAGAGACAGTATAAGAATCTACTTCACTATTAGGTTAATTATTGGTTAGACTAGCATTCCATTTTTTTATTGGAGCTAGGAAATGGTGCATTTGTGTATATTATGTCTAAAATAATGATATACTAGATGTATTTCATTTCATTTTTTTCTATTAATTAATGGCACCGCAAATTCAGGCATCAAAGTAATATACTATTTGATTATATTTTACCCCTATATTAAAAAACCCATTGTATCTCTTGCTGATGATTTTGGCACTGAAAGTTTGGCCATCTGTTTGATTACTTCTGTTTAACTAACTGTAAATAGGATTAATTTAAAATTTGTGGTCTCGATTTTAATACTCTGTTAATCTAGTTTTCATTTCATAGTTATGATGAGGGATAAATCTGTCATCCAAACCCCTTCCATACTTTAACTTCTAATTCTTTAATTTACAGCATGAAAATTAATAGTAAAAGCTTTAAACGCTGTAATCGAAATATTGTGTCATTTTCTTCAATAGGCACTTTTACAAGACCGAATTATTATAATTATTGGAATCAAGGACTTTCAATTATATGTTAAGACCATACTTTAAGTAATGTCTTGTCCCTGTGATAATTTCTGGATTCTATATCTTTTGGTAGGGATTCATCAGTAATTAGGCTGAATTCACATGAAAGATCTGGAATTTTATCTTCTAATATGTAGCGGTTATTTTCTTTTATGGAATGATATTTGCGTATCAAGTCCAATAATTCACATTTTATACACATACATGTAATATCCAAAACTAATATATAGATATTGTGTTTGCAAACCAATTATTAGCATAAACAAATTTCTTAGCTTTTTATGATTTTAGCTGGTTGTATCTTCTCTTAGTGTATATTTTCTTTTTAAATAAATACTATAGATTTTTGTATTGTAAATAAATATTACATCCAAAACCCGATGTGGTTCTGAAAGTATAATGCGATAGATGTTGGAAGCATTATTTCCAAAACGCAAAATACAATATCGCTTAACTACTATACCTTAATCAGTATTTACAACCGTATTTGTCCTTGTTTGAATGGGTAAATCCAATAGCACTTGGATTGTTTACCATAATCATAGTAGCTTTAAACCCTTTTAAACGAAGATTTTGGTCTGATCACAGATTCAGAATATCAAGAATACGAGCATGAAAAATATAGAGAAGTAATTGATAGAACTTGTCATTGACAGTGAATCAACAGTATACCTATCAAATAATTCACAGATCTTAATTGAAATGGCGATAGAGCAAAGCCACCTCTTTACCCTATTCGAAACCACTGCTTTAACAGAACTGAATTTTGATAATGGAAACTAACCATACAAAAAGTCAAATCACCGCCTGTATTTTTTTAATTTTTTTTGATCAATACAAATTCTATTGAGAAACCGCTGGTTTTTGCCAGGGTTTCAGCAAATTTCTTTCTAAACAAGAGTTGAACGACAAAAATCAGTCAATTCTTTAATACAAGGTATCGAATTGATACTTGATAATAGAAACTATATGATGATAATTGATTTAGACTATCTGTTAAATTTATGTATTTAAAAATAAAATGATCTTGGTTAAATTTACCATTATAGGTACTTGTCACCTATGCGTATATTTTGCCATTGATATCCAGGATGCAACACTACTACTTGGTTTGTTGACTGTCCTTGGTGTGTAGGCAGTGGATACCTATTTCCTACGTTAATATCTCAGCCTGATTGTCCACTCGCATTCTTTCCGGAATTTTCTTGAACATTCACATTGAAGTTGTTATCCAAACCTGCTATTCCTTCCAAATCTAAAACAAAGGTGCTAGTCGCACTTTCGGGTTTATTCAATCGTAGTTTGATTGTTAATAACATATTTTAATAAAATGCTATCAAAAAAAGTGAGAAACCTGCTATTGTTTAATAAATTTTCAGTAGGATATATTCCCAATCCTATTACCTTTCCCTTCTCAAAATCATGCTCATACGTTGCAATTTTAAAGTCATTGAATTGACCTGGCTGTGAATAAGGGACTGTTGCATTATAATCTAGTATAATAAGGACGTTGGGATTGGTGATAAACTGTTCTTCATGTTTTACATAGCCAAATGGATTATTCCCAAAAATAACGTTCGAAGCCAGAGCATAATTGCTACCTGTCCAGTTGGATGTGTCTGCTATCCACCTTTCTTGAATAATACTCTTCCATGCAGTCTTACCATTATATTCCCAATTATGTCCTTTAACTAGGGTTATGCTATCCGCATTGTCGTCATATGATACCTCTGCATACAAGGAATTGCTGTACATAAGAATTAGTATCCCCCCATTTGCAACAAATTGTTTGAGATGATCATACTCATCTTGTGTTACATATTCTTGATGCCCTAGAATTAAGATGTCATAATTATCTAAATTAATCTTACTGTTCTTTAAAACGTATCCATTATGGATATCAGCATCAGAAAGAAAGGAAATATTAGCATTTGGAATCAACCCCGAAATATGATTTTTAAGACCATATTCATTAATATCAGGCTGTGGATCTTTTTCTAGGTTCGTTGTTAGCAAGTTTAAATAATTTGTAATATTTTGGCCATATAAAGAATTTAAGTAAAGATTGTAAAAGATGTAAAAAGCATTGTTGTAAGCAGCATTGGTAAAAGTTGGTTCAACTATTGCAATACTAACATTTTTGAAAATATCCAAAGTGTTTGCATTACTTTTGGTATCGTCATCAAAAGTATCTGGTTGTTTATGATTAGTTGTCTCATACAATATCCAATTATTGCTTAAATTTTTTCCATTTTTAATGTTGAGCTTTATATTTTTATTATCAACAGTGGGTATATCGATATTAAGAAAATAAACCTCATCATTTGAGGTTGATTTGCCATTTACCAAGATAAACAATCTATTATCTGTGTCCGATATCTTGACTTGAGGATCAAAGTAGTCTTCGTTATCGTGGTACAATGCTGGTCCTTGGTCATACACTGAATAATTACTTCCATTGAGTGTAACCTTTTTTAAAACAATGGAGGGAGTTTGAAGTATATTTCCCTGAGTCCAAGCAACAAAAATATCTTTATTCACTGAATCAAAAGTTGGATTGAATGAGTCTTCACTATCATTGCTTAAGTTTACCTTGTAACTACATCCTTTTGAATAAGTGCTGTTAATAACACAAAAATATATATCAGCGTTTTTGTTTTGGTCTTTTTCTGTCCATATTGCAAATATTTCGTTACCCGAGGACTTAATCATTGGTTGAATAGACCAACCAGTATAGTTATTCAGACTAATGGCTTCTTGGAATGTTTGTCCAGAATTGTTGCTATACCTGAATATTGTATCGGTGAGCAGTGGAAATCCTTCTGAAACAATAGTGCCATTGGTCCAGGCAACAAATACATTATTCTTAGAGGAGGTAATTTGTGGATCAAGCGAAATCTTTGAATTAGTTGTTAAATTGAAAGATTTTTCAAAAGTCTTTCCACCGTTGTTGCTTTTTGCGAAAGAAACTTCTACCCGCTCTTTTTCGGTCCCTTTATCATATATGGTTACCCATGCCATGTACACATTATTTCCGGAGGTAGTGATCTTTGGAAAAAATGAAAGGGGATTGTTTTCGCTTAGTTTTATAGGTTTTTCAAAATCTTGTCCTCCGTTATCACTCTTTCTTATTATTATTCCATTAGAAGCGTCATGCCATGTTACATATACTTTGGGCGAATAAATAACAAATCCTTTTGTGTTCTCATTTGAAATTGCTATTTGAGGAGTCCCAGATAATCCAGTATTGTTTCCCAAGTTTATAGGTTTTTCAAAAGTCTTTCCACCGTCGATACTTCTTTGGAAGTATATTTGTCCGTTGCTGTCTGGAGATTGTTCCCAAATAACGTAAACATAATTATCGGCTGATAAAACCTGATGATCATAAATACCTGTAAAATTCCTTCCCAAGTTTATAGGTTTTTCAAAAGTCTTTCCACCGTCGATACTTCTCTTATAAAAGAGGTCTTTAGCTCCAAATGTATCATCTAACCAAATTACTGATATGTTGTTTCCTACGACATCGAATTTAGGTAGTTCTGAATGTCCTTTATTTGAACTTATATTAACCATAGTATGGATTTTACTTTCCACATTGTCAGTATCCATATTCTTCAAAAAATTCTCATTTAGATTCGTCTGATTGCTATCACTCCTGCCTCCGGTAAAAAGTGACATCAATGAGGACTCGGTGGAAAATCCAAAAGGAATAGATCCAACATAATTATAGATTTGATAATAGATTAACAGCAGAACAAATACAAATATGAGATTAGAAATTTTCAAACTAATTATTTAAGGTAACGAAATAACGGTTATATATGCTAATTCTTCGCAGTTTGTGCTAAATCATGTTTTCTCAAAACATTCTTCAGAACATACGACATATTAAATTTGTTTTACATTTTTGTCAATTTCTAATATTTCAGGTTTAAGAATGCTTTGTCAGTAATTTGCAATAATATAGTTGTTTTAATTTTATATTACTTTCTATGATTCTACTACTTGTATGACCTTCCATCATTTTCTAGGGTTGGAGTAAAGGGATATAGAGAACATAAAAATGGATGATGTGGTTTATCCAGTCAATCGTATCCTAGTCAGGATGTTTTAATGCAACGATGAGTCAAAATTTGGTTCGAATATCAATACTCCGATACCTGGTGCAGCAACGGATAAATATTTTATATCTTTCCCTTTTAGATTGATTGATGAAAATTATGTCTTGCTCTTTTTTGGTTTTAGCAACAATATTGACTATACATTTTTTGTTCTTATCAGAACAGGAACTAGCGTATTCGAAGCAACATCAACAAGAAAAAAACATTTCATTGAATTTAAACGACATTCAAAATACCAACTTGACGCTCGGTAAGCCAATTTATGTGGAAAACTTTAAAGTTCCGGTGTCTTCAAGTGGTGATGGAGGCGATACTACTGCTGATGTTGCGAACAGCAGTTTTGTAAACAGCTCTGGTAACCCCATATTTTCATTTAAAGGAAATGGAACTTTAAAAGATCTGAAAATATCTGCTAGCGGTAGCGGTATTGTGGTTCCAAGAGATGATGGCACGAGTTCTATAACAGGAAGGGCAATGTTTGTATCTCAAAATGGAAGTGCCAGTTATGCCTTTGAGGATATCGCAAATACTGTGGATAATATAACACAGAGATTGGGTTCCGCATTCTTTGATGCCAATGCAACTGGAAACTTGGAGTTTCTTAAAAGTTCGGTAGGGATTTATGAATCATATGTAGATAGTAGAAATGGACAAGGAATATTTGCTATGTGGGGTATCAACGGATTTACAATTAATTAAAAAAAATAATCCACTACTATCAACTTTTTCATATCATTATGCGGAACTTAGTCCTCGCGCGCACAAACTAAGTGATCATATATTTGATATTGATATGTAAATAATCGGGATTGAACTAATTTCTAACTCTCATCAAAATAATTCTAAATCTATTCATATTGAACCATTTCCATTAGGTACATTGATCAAAAGACAAGATTAATAAAATTTTCTCGTCATCTTCATTAGCGCGTGTTTATTATTGTTACTACAATACTAGATAACGTCATCCAATTAATAATTCAGTGAATATGAGAGGTTAAATCAAGGATACAAATTATCAATACAACTGATATCCTTGTTTTAAGACTCTTTACTTCAATCCAAAATTTCATAAATATTAATTCAGGAACCAGGATGTATGTTCTTCATCTAAAAAGGTTAAAGCCCGTGAATTATCTTAGTTGTATCTAAAAAGAAACAAATGGATATATTCGTCAAATATACTAACCATTTCATCTCGATTCTTTGATTCTGTTTGCATATCGGAGTTGCATTTATTTAATTATGGTGAGAAGATTTGTCTAATTGATCTACTATTTTTAGTATTTCCTAGACTTTTCATGAAGATTTTGATAGGGGACTAATTCTCTGTCTCTTTACTTCTCTAGTAAATGCTGAAATGAATAACAAATGAATAGTATTACAAAAAAATAGGGACATGTTGGAATCATGACTTTTTTTATCTCAATACAAAGAATGGTGGCTCGAATACAACCTTTATCAATAAAAGACAGGGACTTGGTATTTCTCTACCTATTTACTTGATTACTTGATTACTTTCTCAAATTCCCCAAATTGACCTAACTTCCTAATATCACTAATCCTATGGAGAAAGTATCTTTGATGCAGGACCCGATGTAGAAAGGCTATGTACGGGAGGATTAGATGAGAATTTTTATTCAATTGGCAAAGTGAAAACTGCATATTAATATACAAAAGTGTCGGTCAGAACTAGTATCGTCTGTTAACTAATTCACTAATTCACTAATCCACAAGGTAATCAAGTGGTCCAAACTCTGTTAGCCAAGCTAAAACAAGTAAATTTTCTATCAACTTTGTTTAAACCATTTATAAAGCTGAGTTAGTATAGATATATTAAGGAAAATTAATTAAATAAATGTGTCGCAAGTGACACAACTTTTTTGTTTTCTTTTTCATAACAACTAAAGCAAATATTCATATTCATATTCATACCCGAGGTCTCACTATATGCTAGCTGCAGGTTACAGTATGTTTATATATGTGTAATCATAGTATTTAAAGGTTTTTATACCTGATTGGACTCTGTTAACTAAAGCGTTAATCATCTCTGCGTTATGATGATCCACAAATAGATTAGATTCAACCAGTTTCTTACATGCTTTAGTTTACAACTCTTCTTTCCACAAGGAAAGTAATCATCGAAACATTCGGTTCTGTCCTTGATAGACTGCATAGTACTTTCAATAAGGCTTTTCTCTAGAGACGAACGGACGTGATGATCCATTTTGGAAAACTCAAATGCTTGTGGATATCATGTACCACCGCCATCAGTAGATCCTGGATACATGCTTTCCATAATCTCTTACGACCCCTGACAGAAACCTCTCGGCAACAAACATGTTTCTTTCTTGAGTTATATTTTGTGCTAGAATTTGATGACTTTCTGGCTCAATTGCTATCCATAGATAGCAGATGTATTTGGAACCAACTTTCATCAAGGTTTCATCTATACAATGAATTCTGCAATCTTGTTTTTTCTCCTTAACTTTGGTCTTTGAGATCGGTATTTCTGAATCTAGTTCCAGATTGCAACATGGATTCTCTTGACTCTGTGTGTAATAATAACAATGCTTTGACAACGTTTCTTAACGATAAACCAAGAAAGTACAAATACAAACCATAGTCAATGAACTCTGAAGAAGGTGTTCTGTTTCTTTTGACAACCATATGGAAATAGGGCATCTTCAAGCTATAGATTTTTCGTTAAGTTAACAGAGCCCATGATTGCCATCGTCAAAGTTTAGGTAATCCAATCAAGATTGACCCTATCTCAGTGAATAGAACCAATCAAAGTATTTCTTGCAACTGAATGACATTTTATTTTAATTCAAAAGGCATTTGAACACCTAATATGCTGAAAAATTTGTTAAGCATGATGAAATCATAGTCAATGCCAGGAATATGTGACATAATGGTTAGAGTATTCTATAAGAAAAGATGTTATTGCATAGTAGGTGACTGTAATAATTTCTCTTTAGAAATGGCAATATGATTTTTCAAAAATTTATTTATTATTTCTTGCAATGCAAAAAAAAGAATTCTATAACTGGAGGAAGCCATTTTGTATTGTTATTTTTATTGTTAAATTCAAATGATATGGACTCAAGGTTTGAGGTTGTGTATCAATAATAATTTTATGATTTAGTTTCTCATTGGCTGTCATAAATTGTTTGACCTTTTTAATAGTCGCAACAGACTCTATTACAGCAGGGATCTTAATTGCGGTTAACCCTTTTTTGTTTTTTTAGGTGTTAGAATAGGGCAATTTTTTAAGATACAATCGGCCCAGCCATGCTATAATTAGATAATTTATTTGCCTAATGGTAATATCTGTTTGATTTAGAAGCAAAATGATCCGATGCATGAATAATGAAAATTCCAAGAAATCCCATGATACATCCAAAGGTAGCTAAAAATATATTTTCAGGCAAATGGCTGGGATATCCCAATCCTTTTAAAAGTATTTGAATGGCAAATATCATTATGAAATTAGAAGAGCCTATTGTTGCTGTAAGAGAGGCACCAATTCTACGAAGACCAATTACATAGGATAAAGAACCAATGAATGGAATTAAGGAAAATAAAAGCAAGATAATTATATTTCTATGTATCGACAATAATTCGATTTGTGAGAATGATTTCTCCGAGTATGGCATTGTCGTTGTGAACATTGTATCATATAGTAATGGAAAGATCATACATAACACAAGAATGAGGCCGGCAACAAACATAGATGCACCTGCAACATGAATGGAAGGATATTTTGTGACTAATTTTCCAAGAAATAGTACACCAGCTGCAAAACCTACGGCCGAAAGGATTGCTTCCAAATCGCCAAAGCTAAATAACGAAAGAATTAGGGGAAAAGGCGAATTGGTATTAACCTCCCCAATTGGATTAGATAAATTTACATTGTAAATATCATCAAAAGAGAAATCACTTGCCAGAGATAGGAAGAACCCTAGTGATCCTATACATATACCAATAATATGGAATTTATTTAATCGTTCTTTTAAAAATAGTCTTGCTAAAATGACTATCAGGATAATTTCAATCGGCCCAGCTATGAGGGCCTCTTTTGATGCCCCTATACGATTTATTGCGTCATACCACATAAATATCCCTAACGATAGCGATAGGGATGCCATTAGAAGTGGTTTCCAACTTTTAGTAAATAATTTAACAATATCTTTATAGGTTTTAGTAACAATACAAGCTACTACTATCAGCATTAATCCAGAAAGTGTTATACTTGTTGACGAAAGTACAATAGGAGATATTCTAGCAAAATATATTGTGAGATACTCGATAATGACTGATTCTAAAGAGAGTGCAAGAGCATACACAAAAACAATCCATGATTTATAAAATAACAAAAGAACATTCCTTTATAGTATTTGTCTTATATATTAGGCATTTCATTTTCGTAAAAATATTGAGTCATAGCAGAATCATATTGACTCCTCCTAAATAATCTTTTAATCAAATGTTATAAATTAAAAGTTGAATCTATTTGCTATGCCAATAGCAGGAAAGTTCTTCAGGGGCTTGTTGGATTAACTTTAAATGATAAGAAGAGAAGAATAATTGTATCATTTTGGAGAAGATCCAAATGAAGAGAGTCCTATTGATTTTTTTGGTGTTAATAACCTCTCATTAGACAGATGTGGTTTGGACTCTCCTGAAATTTCGGTAAAATCTGGATCTTCATCTATTCTTTCATCAATATTTCTATCTGTTCCGTTTCTACAAATTTCATCAAAAATTTAAGATATTTACTTGGTTACTTTGCAATTTTATGACCGTTTTGAATCATTCATGAATAAGTGGCATGATATGTTTGTGGCTCTTCCGACCCTACTTCCGAGTTTTCTTACGGTGTATTGTAGAGATTGCATACTTGCTGCTTTAATATTGTGGGACCCGATCCTAATGAGGACTTGATCCTCCAATCCGGGTTCACATGCATATTATAAATAGCGGTTTATAGAAGAAGTTGGTTTAAATATATATTATTCAATGAAATTATGTTGATTAGAACTTGGTTTTTAAATGAAATGTCACAAAATGACAAAACATTTAGCATGATATTATTGTCCATTTTTTGCATTACTGCTTTGGTTGTGTTGCCATATATTGTTCATGATAGTTCCTTTGCTTTACAAGTTATATCGGGTGATCAGATTGCGATAAGGGAACCAGTTCAAGATGAAGTCATGATATTCGGAGAAACAGTTTCAATTGATGCACCCGTGAAAGGAGCGATGGTGTTTGCTAATAATATTTATGTTAATGCATTCATAGATGGTGACCTACTTGCGGCTGCAAGATTGGTGGAAATAAATTCTAATGTTACAGGTAAAATAGTAGCTGCAGCAAGCGATGTAGAATTATTTGGAAAAACTACAAATGCGATAGTGGCAGCTAATAGCATACATTTTGCAAATACGTCTTCTATTACCAATGATGCATACGTTGCAGGAGCAACTATAAAACAAGATGGTATCATATCAGGGCAATTAAAAGCAATGACTGACAATTTCGTTAATAATGGTACTGTAGGAGATTTACAGGTAATAAAACAAGAGTCCAATCTGCAAGATGCAAAAGGCTGGCTGGATCTATTTAATTTCTTACTTGCTATAGGATTGGGTATCTTGGGTATTATACTTGTCAAATTATTCCCAAATCAGTTTGATGCAGTACGATCAAGCATGAAAAAATCAGTCATAAAAAACACGGTCGTCGGATTTCTATTGATTATTTTGTCTGTAATAGTGATAGTGCTGTCAGCAGTAACAGTAGTTGGAATTCCCGTATCGGTTTTTGGATTGATGATTTTACTTGTAGGATTAATGCTTTCGTCATTGGTAGTGTCTTTTATTATTGGAAAAAAAATTCTCGAGTTACTGGGACAAAAGTCGTCTAGAGCTATTCACAACATTTCGTCTTTTATAATTGGATTTGTCATACTGAATCTTTTATACATCATTCCTGTTCCATATGTTGGTCCTATAGTTCAGGTGATAGTAATTAGTGCAGGATTTGGATCTATATACTACGCTATTCGAAAAAGTAGATCTCCTGCTTTTGAACAGAATGTAAACACATGAATTTATTTTGTGATCGACCCTATTGGCCGATGCTTTACATACTACACTTACAAAATAAATGAATATTATAACTATACAAGACATTGTGGTAGGAAACATCTTTCTCCTAATCCGTTTCTGGAATTCAAGCCCATATGGATTATTGATGAAGTCACTTCCTTTCAATCAAAGTGACAAATCAATTAGTAAATACTTTTGGAGAATTTCAAGAAATGGACTATTTGTGCCCGGTTTATATGTATTAAAGTGCATCACTTTTCTACAAAAAAAGGTCTGTTTGGTTACTTACCAATGGCCAACTTGGAAATACAGACAAAACCGAATATTGGTTTGAAGAATTCATCAGCCATTGCTAGGAATATGTAGATAATGGCATATGCTTTACCACTTTATTTATGAAGGGTGGAAAACCTCTTGTATATTGGTTTAAAAACTGAAAATCAATCTGAATCCATCAAACATCTTCAATATAATCAAACAAGTAGTTAAAGAGAAGTTAGAAAATACTTTAGTTTTAGGACAAATTTGGGTGAATAACTACAATACCTTATTCTTACCTGGTATTTATGGTCTAGTCTGAGATTTGAAAGAAGGGTTTTATAAGTAGGGGGAAGGTATTTCAACGACAAAAAAAGTCATATCTTCGGCTTGTTGTGGTGCAACAAGTTTATTGCAGTCTCCTGACTTGGACAACAATTTCTCTACTAAAAACAAGAAAGTAACTAGATTTGCTAATTCGTAGGAGCAAATTGTCAAGCAAGATATGGGTTTTTTTGTTGGAAGACAAGTTGAAAGAATTAGAAGACAAATTTGAGAAAACTGAAAATTTGATCCTTTGTTGTGGGTGATAGACAAATTATGACAGGTCAAAATCCTGCCTCTGTTTTTCCAGAAACTAAAAAGTAGTCGAGATTTTAAAATAAAAATAAAAAAATAGATATGTTTAAAATCTTTGCATTTTCTAATATTGGTATAAACCAATTATCTGCATAATAGCTAATGATTATAGTACTGGATTAGCAAAGGCCATTGTTTCTTTAGGTTGTAATTTATTTAAACGATTATGAGGGTAAATCAAAATCATTTATTTTAGAATATATCTATTAAACATTTTCAACATTCAATATCTTGTATGATAATAAAGAGAAATTGGCGAGAGGTATATCCTACAATAGCTCATAAGAGCGGCATAGATTGGAGGTTACTTACGATGAATACTAAAACTATGGGCGATATCGACGTTGATACTGATCCAATATTCCAATGCTTAAGATCTATTACATATGTTTCCTTGGCTAGACTTCAACCAGGTTTATCGTATAAAAGACATATACACCAAGACCATGAAGAATTGTATTATATATTCCATGGTAAAGGAACAATCAAATTAGATGACGATACGGCAAATTTTAGAGATGGAGACATTTTATACATTCCACCAGAAACAGAACATACTATAATCAATAATGGAGAAGAAATGATCGAATTCTTGGCATTTGGCGGTTTTACTGGAAAAAAAGATGAAGGATCTTTAAGATCAACATAAGTCCCTTACAAGATACAATATTTTCATAACATAGAATATACCGGCTAGTAAATTCTAAAATGTGTCAATTTAATTAATCAATAAATCTATTTTAAATCAATCAATTTGGCTAGTAAGAATTTAGCCATTTGTTTACCGTGGCTTACTATATTAGAGCAAAATTTGAATAATATAGTTAGATATTGAGAGGTGTATAATATCGTAAAGTAGTGTGTACCTCTTATGGTGGGATACCAATTCCTTTGTTCATTAACATATCAATAACTAAAGATGCAGTCCATGAAAAATCTCTCCCACCTAAACCTTGTCCTTTATAAGGGTCATAGTATTCTCGAAAACCATGGTTTTTGACCAATTCAAATACTCCTTCTTTTATTAGATTTGCCTCACTGAAATAGCCATATTTTTGGAGTCCTAACCAAATCATCCAATTAGTGTTGATCCATACTGGCCCTCTCCAGTAGGTAATTGGTTTGAAATAAGATACCTCAAGGTCAGTACTAGGAATAGTTGGAACATGACAATAACTTCCTTCTCCACAAAAATGAGCGTGAGTTATCCATCTAACAATTACTTCTGCTTCTTCTTTGGATAATAATCCTGTATATATTGGAATAAGTGAAGAAATTGTTTTCTTCTTTATTGATTTTTTTTGAATCAGATCATAATCATAGAACAAACTTTCTTCATTTGAACCTAATTTTGCTGCCGTATTATTTCTGCTATCGGATGAATTAAAGAAATATTTGTGAAAGTTTTGTTCGGTCCTTGACAACCATTCATTTATTTCCTTTAGATCTTCTCCAATTATTTTCGCAATTTCAATTAGAAATTTATTTGCAACATATAAAATAGAGCTAAATACGATATCTTTTACTTTAAAAGGAAAAAGTTCATAAAGTTTTTTTTGATCATAATCATACTTTTTCATTAATTCAATTAGGTATATGAATCGGTCATACTCCCAATTACTGGGAATTGTATCTGCAGCATCTGGCCCTCCTACGGCGATGATATCTAATCTCTTGAATGCCGGAAGATCCTTTACATTTATTCTTGACATGGGTTCATCCCATATGGGAGAATCGTCCAGCCCTGATTCCCAGGGATGAAATATAGTCACAAGACCCGATCTTTCTGGATCTCTATCGGTCATTAAGAATCTATGAAAAAGTTTTAGTTTAGGATAAATTCTTTTTAGAAATTCTATAGATCTAGTTTTGTCTGTTGAATTGATAAATATGTAGTAGCAAGAAATTGCATGCACTGGGGGTTGTGTCATCCCTGATGTTCCTATAGTCGCGGGTGCATTCTCAGACCTTTTTATATCATAAAAATCAGCAGCCGGAAAATATGTTCTCTCCTTTTCATTAAATACTATATGAGGGATCATACCATTCTTCCACTGTGCATCATAGAGAAATTCAATCTCTTTAATAGATTTCTCAATATCCGAATATGAGTTACCTATCGCTATAAAACCTGCGTCCCAACTCCATTGGTGAGGATAAAGCGTTGGTGAAGGAATGGTAAATCTTCCATTCCAATTCTTTTTCAGTATTTCTTTTGCTTTATTATATAAAATGGTTTCTTGTTGTTCCTTCTCTTCCTTTGAAGTCACGATTCTTACAACCTTTTAATAAGTCAGATACATGACCATTTAATAATTATACTATTTAATACCATCAACAAGTTATAGGGGAAGACAAACAATCTCTATTGTATTAGTAGAATAGTATAGATTTTTTAGCCTGTAAATAGAATGTTAAACATGACTGTAAAGATTTCTGAAAAAATTTATGATATTAGTCACACAATAAGTAAAGATATGACCGTATATCCTGGAGATCCTGAACCGGATTTTATGCCTTATCACACGAAAGAAAATGACAATTTTAATGTTACTAAAATTATTATGGGATCTCATACAGGGACACATATTGATGCTCAAACCCATTTTTTAAACTATGGTAACAGTATTGATAAAGAACCTCTTAATAAATTCATAGGAGAATGCATCATAGTTGATTTTTCTAAAAAGAAAAAAATTGGTGAAGGAATTACAGATTCTGATTTAAAAAGTTATTTCGAATCAACAAAAGTCAAAGAAAACGACATTATTTTGCTTTATACTGGCACAAGCAAAGACTGTTATTTGGGACATATGGACACCAAACATAATTTTACATTTATAGAGCCACCTGCAGCACGGTGGATCGTAGACAATAAGATAAAATGCGTTGGAATAGATACAATGAGTATTGAAAAATACGGAACAAAGGATGGGGTTTGTCATGACATACTATTGTCTAATGGGGTTGGAATAATAGAAAATCTTAATTCTAACCTTGAGGAATTGTGTGGTAAAAGAATGTTCCTCGTATGTTTACCATTATCATTTAAGGGTATAGATGGATCTCCGTCTAGAGCTATACTATTTGATATCGATTATTGAACTAATTTGAATATTATGGTATTATCTCATTCCTATTAATAATAATATCATAATTCTTCTATTTATCTACCTGGATCATTAAAAATTTTTTCCTAATTCTGACCGTGTCTATTTTTTCTTTTTGATTAATTTTTTTGGGGTCTCAATATAGTTGTCGATTCTATATTTATTTGATAACTTGCCTTATAGTTTTTAATTTGTCTAATGTTTGAAAGTGCATTGATCTACGATTAATAAAATAACAATCTATAAACTAACTTAAATAATATTACTTTGAACCTGTAATAATTGTCAATTAATGAAATGAAGTTAGGTATTGTAGGGTTGGGCAAGATGGGTGGAAATTTATCTTTACAGGCAATTGAAAAAAACATTTCTGTAGTAGGCAAAGTAAGAAATGGTAAGCCAGAGTTAGAAAACCAAGGTGTTAAGTTAGTTACTGATTATGATTCATTTTTTTCTTTTTTGGGTAACCCTAGAGTTATTTATCTTTCTTTACCAGCTGGCCATACAGTAGATGAAGTGATAGGAGATCTCTTACCATACTTAAACCAAGGTGATGTAATACTGGATGGTGGTAATTCATTTTATTTGGACTCTATTGAAAGGGAAAAAAGATTGTATAAAAAAGGAATTTACTTTCTTGATTGTGGCACAAGTGGGGGGATAGATGGTGCTAGACATGGTGCATGTTTTATGGTGGGTGGCAGAGATCAAGGAGTAAGAATAGCTGAACCTTTTCTAAAGAAATTAGCAATAAATAGTGATGGATTTGTACATACAGGCGCACCGGGAAGTGGGCACTTTGTAAAACTTGTGCATAATGGTATAGAATTTGGAATGCTGCAAGCAATAGGAGAAGGTGTCTCATTACTCTTGGAAAAAAATGATTTCAATCTGAATTTAGAAGAGATATTTCACAATTGGTCGAATGGATCAGTTATTCGAGGATGGTTAGTTGAGTTAATGGAAAAAGGACTAAAAGAAACCAATTTCAGTGAAATACAAAGTTATATCGAAGATACCGGCGAAGTCAATTGGCTTATTCAGGATGCAATCAATAAAGAGATTCCAATTCCTGTAATTTCTGCATCAATAATGAGCCTTTTTAGATCTCGTATCAAAGATATCATTACCTATAAAGCTATTGCATTAATGAGACACGAATTTGGCGGTCATCCTTTCGGAAAAAATGAAGATATAATAAAAGAACGATCTACAAGCAGGATTACTAAGATATAGTATATCTGTATTTATCCAATAAATCTGGCAGTGGATCTAATCTTTTTTGATGCCATACTAAATAAGTTCTTTGCTCCAATACAATTAAGCATCCATTTTTTATCATAACTATCTGAAAGCAGTTATACCAAAAGTATTCCAATTGAAGGTAAGACTTGATTCATATGGAGAAGGTCGTGACAACTATAACCAGGAGGTTTTTAAAATTAGAGTATTATATTCATGCTTCTTTTACTACGTGGTGATTAGGGCTAATTGAATGTATCACACATCTTGTCAGAAATAGAAAAACGAAACCCTGCAATTGCTTTCTTTGTGGAAGATATAATTGCAACCCAAGGATGTAAGGAAATGACGAGAATTTTTTCAAACTATAAGTTAGAGTATAAAATAAACCCGTTGAATCAAAAAACCTATGCTCATAAATATTAATAATTATATTCCTGCACCTAAATCATAATACATATGATCTTCTCGATGCCCTCCATGTCCCATTCCAATGTGCTTGTAATCTGATACAAATTCGATAGATTTTATCCATTTTACCATTTTATATCCAAGCTGTGTTTCTACTCTTAATCTAAGAGGTGCACCGTGAGGTACATCTAAAGGATTGCCATTCATTTCATATGCTAGTATAGTCTGAGGATGTTTTGCAAGTTCCATAGGTATTGCTTCATAAAATTGATACCCATTCGTATATTGATAGGAATGAAAGACAATATATTTTGCTTGAGAAAGTGGCTTACATACCGAAATAATGTAATCCATAGATAAACCACCCCATTCTCCTATGGCAGTCCATCCTTGAATACAAGAATGTTCTGTAATTTGTGTTTCTTTTTTTAATTTATGCAAGTCTACGAGTGAAAGTTTGATGGGATTTTCAATCAATCCATTAACATCCAGATTCCAATCGACAAACTTATTTTCTAATAGTTTTTTGTATTCATCTGTTTCTGGAGGGTAGCCGTTGACTCTAAAAAAAGGTGTTACTTCTGATTTTGAAAACTGCTGTCTTGATACAGCCTTTCTAAATAGGATACGTCTGAAATATTCTATTAAAGCACCTAGTTTAACCTGTACAAATCTGGGATTCCTAAGTGAAATGGCGGTAGCCCAAATATTGACCGCTAGAACTATGAGAACAAAAAGTGCAAATATTCCGATAGCAATACCTAGACTTGTAGCATGACCTAAGAAAATATTGCCCATGTTTTGTGAAAAATCAGATAACATTACCATGGCTATATGTATAATTATAAAAAGAACAAATCCTACCATTCCTAGAAAGTGTAGGCTGCGTGCGACCTGTCGTCCCCCAAATATCTTTGGATATTGTGGAAACCTAGCACCAATAGCAGGAGACATCGCAGCACCCGTTGCAATCATAAAAGGACCAAGTAAAAACACTATGCTAAAATATGTTAACTGTTGTATCGAGTCATAAGGATTGCCATAAAGATTGAATTGAAAACTTGCATATAAGGTTAGATCATGAAAAGCGTCTGGAAATATTGACCATGACGTAGGGATAAGTCTTTGCCATTGGTCGCTTGTAAAGAGAAGAATATAATACGCGACACCATTACCAATCCAGAAAAGGATTGAAAAGAAATGCCAATGTCTTCCCATTCCGAGATTTTTATGACCTGGAAGGGATATCCACGAGGGAAAGGATTTTTCTTCTTCAAGAGAAATCCATACTCTTTTCTCAAAACTAGGTAAAAATTTCTTTTTTGTAAATTTTATCCATTCGGTGCCGGGCCTTGCATGGTCATTCCAATATAATTTAGGAAAGGCACTAAGTATTTCTATACCGCTACGTATCAGCAATACTATAAATATTAAATTAATAAAGTGAGCAAATCTCAGCCAGAATGGAAAATCATCTATTACCATCAGAAATACCTACCGGGTAAGATAATCTATATAGAGTAGTTTTAAGTTCTCTTTATCAATATTGGTTACTTTTAATCTAAAAACTCGACCAAAAGTGGATGTGCTGTGAGTCACATTGCATTTCATTTGATGTTGATACATGAAAAAAACTATTTAAGGATAGCAAACTAATATTTTCGTATAATCACACCTATATGATTTACCGCTTTAACAAACTTGGCTTTTTTATTATATGGAAGTAAAGTCTTGAGGTTTGGAATAATGTTTATTTTACAAGCTAATACTTTAGATCTTTTTATTGGGAAAAACTGACTGAAACACTCATTCAGGTATCACAATAATTTCTATAGAACTTGGAACTAGGACGAAATAATCCCCTGAAGCCTTCTCGATTGGTCATTGTTTAAAGATATGGAAAATAATTTATTTCCTAGAATATTTTGCCCAATAATTCCGGATTTTGTTCGACCCAGATTACAAGTTTTATTTTCATCGCTCAATTTGAGAGGGCACAAACCAGATTCTGTCTTTTTTATGTTTATCTTTTTTAGCGGCAAAATGTCTAGGTTATCATTTGGTCAAATCTCATCCCATCATATTTATATTTTGTATGCATATAATTTATATATTAATAATTAGTATACTATGTATATGTCTGAGTATGGGCCTACAATTAATTATGAAGAGAGTTTCTTATTCTTGATAAACAGGACTGCAAAAGCATTAATTCATACGGTTGATCAAATGTTGCGTGCCAAAGTGGGCATTACCTATGGTCAATGGAGGGTCATTACTGTTCTATTTAAAAAAGCCAATTCTGAAGAAGGTAAAAATAAAGGTCTGACTCAGAGAGAGATTGCTTCTAATATTGGAATTGAGGATTCTACCGTTATTCCAATCATTGACAAATTGCAAAAAGATGGATTAGTTTCTAGACAGCCGGACCGAAATGATAGACGTAATAACCGGATTGTATTAACAGAAAATTCTGATAAAATAATCCAAGACGTAATCACCTACGGGGAAAAATTAAAAAATGTTATTCTTTCAAATATCTCGCAAGACGAATTATCAATTACTAAAAAAACTCTGGATAAAATGTGGGATAACGTGCAATCTAAAATACAGCAAGAATTATTGTTTGCTCGGATGGATGGGGCAGAAATGCCACAAAGGATGAACCGTAGTAGAATTGATGGCTGACGAAAGAATGTATAATCTGCAAACTAAGTCTGCTACTTTTAAATTCCCTTTATCTTGGTAAGGTTAAAACCATGGTTTCAAGTAAAAAAGAGTCTAATCATAATAAAAAAAAGAATTATTACAGGACATTTAAGATTCAATTAACTCGTATTAATGCTACCACATCCAACCAACATGGAGAAAAAATTCCTTTTTATTCATGGAAGGTCCTCATTATCTTAAGCTGTATTGCTACAATGGTAATGTATGCAGAGACTATGTTGATACCTGCAATTCCAACATTAGTTGATAATTTTCATATAAACTATGGATTGTCTTCGTGGCTTTTAACAGCTTATCTTGTTTCAGCTGCAGTCATGACTCCTATAGCTGGAAAACTTTCTGATATTTACGGACGGAAGAAAATATTGCTCATTATAATGCTAGTGTATACAGCTGGAGTAATTGTTGGAGCGATTTCAAATGACATCTACATGATGATATTTGGAAGGACTGTACAAGGTATTGGAATGTCGATGTTTCCAATAGCATTTGGACTTGCACGGGATCAGTTTCCTATCAACAAAATATCACTTGCCCAAGGAATCATAACCTCTATGTTTGCAATAGGTTCTGTGATAGGTCTCTCTGTTGGAGGTATTATAATACACTACTTTGGGTGGAGAATGACCTTCATAACGATAATTCCTGTTGCTATGATACTCTTGTTGGCAATAAAGAAGCTTATTAATGAAAATAAATCCTACGAATATAAAACACAAGTACCAAATACCGGTATTAAAACGAATATTACTCAGAACAAAAAAGAAGTAGACCCTTCTCATATTGGAAGACCTTACAGGTCCGGAAGCAATAGACAGATTGACATAAAAGGTTCAATATTACTTGCAATCCTCATTACTTCATTTTTGTTGGGTATAACGTTATCGCATCCCGATGTCTCTGAAAATGATGTTCTTTCAAATCAAAATACTGTTTCGATAGCCTTATCTTTTTTCGTGGTATCAGTAATATCTTTGATTCTGTTTATAGTTGCAGAAAGACGTGCCAAGGATCCGCTTTTGAACTTTAAAATATTTTTGGAACCACGGATATTGATTTCAAGTATTATAATCATGATTATAGGCTTGTCAATGTTTATGGTGTTTCAGACGATTCCAATACTTGTCCAGACTCCACAACCAGTCGGATTTGGTGGAAATCCAATTGACACTGGACAAATTCAATTGCCATTTGCAATTGTACTTTTGCTGTTTGGACCTACATCCGGGCTTATCATATCTAGATACGGTTCCATGAAACCAACAATAGTAGGTTCTATATTAACAACAATAGGATTTCTCCTCATACTATTGTTCCATTCGTCTGAGGTACTGATATCCGTTGGACTTGGAATCATATCTGCCGGATTATCTTTGGCTGCAGTAGGTGCCATGAATATAATCCTTGTATCTACACCTAGAGAATATTCTGGGGCAACAATAGGGATGAGTAGTATGCTGAGAATTGTCGGAAGCTCTATTGGTCCAGCTTTAGCTGCTATGTATATGCAAGCAAATCAAACTGCAATATCAACAAACGGAATACATCAGCTCCTACCTTCATCCTCTTCGTTTGATCTTATTTTCTTCACAGCGGTGATGTTATCGAGCATGTCAATTTTGATATCGATATTCCTAAAGAAAAAAGTAAAATCTTCAGCCGGAATTATTCCCTAAGAATTTTTAGATACATGGGGATGGATAATCCCTATTTTTTTAAGATATTTTAACCCTATCCTATGATATATTGTTAGGCTTAATGAGTATCTACGTGAGTTTGATACAAGATCTTTTAAACCCTCGAGAACAAGATTAAAAACAAAAAATATGGTTGCTGTCAGATTAATAACAAATTATTAAATTTCTTGTTTACCTATTGTTCTGCAACTAATACTTGGAAACAATGATATTTGTTGAACTAGGTTGCATCCAAATAATTTGAGAGCGTAAAAAGCTGAAAATAAATTTGATTTATCCTAATCTTTATCCATACGGAATTAATTCCGTCGAATCAGATATCAATTACAATAATCATATGAGATATAAAAATAAACAAACTGGTTGTAAGATTTATCCCATGATGTTTCAAAAAGATGATGAAAATTATGTAACCTTTTTAATTATAGTATGACTACTTTAACGCGTTTTCCAATAAAGTAAGTTGATTTGATTTCAGGATCGTCATTTTAATTTATCTGTCTAAATCAATCTACGAGAACTAGTAAAGTAGATTCCATATCAAATTTGCAAACCCTTCTTTATGTAATAGACCAATATTTGCAATATCAATGTCTTTGTGGTCTGCACTGGAGAGCAAAACGATTCCTTTATGAGTCGATGGGTTAAATGCAATTATCGAATTGAATCCGTCGGCAGTTATACCATTATGCCATACTACTTCACTACCATAATTGGTATTTATCATCCGTCCTAATCCGACATAAAATCCCTCACCGCTATTGTTATCTGATACTTGAACATTGTTTGGTCCCAAAAATCCATTGTAGTGTCGAATCAAGTGTGATTCTTGCATAGCTGCGTCCAATTTGGTCTTGATCAACCCAATATTAACTGAGACAAATTTGAGCATATCATTAGCAGTAGAATATATTCCTCCACTGGGGGTCATCACAGGGGCTAGATTCCACATGGGAAGTTCATCTCCATTAATATGTCCCACAGCCAAATCAGATTTCTGTTCCTCTGTTAAAGTAATGCTAGTGTTAACCATACCTAGCATTGATAGAACTTTCTTTTCTAAAAGATCGTCATAAGACATATTCGACTTTAAGGCTAAAATATTATCTAATAACCCCATACCAAAAGATGAATATCCAAATTTTGAACCAAATTCTGTTGAAATTGAAGTATTGGCGAGACCCTGATACAGTTCGGAGGGCAAATATTTTTGAGAACATTCTATTATTTTCATTCGATATTCAGTAGTATGGTTGAGATCAAAGTTATTCCAATAATCTTTACAAAAATTATCTGGGAATTCGGGTAATCCAGCAGTGTGGGTGGCTAGATTTTCCAGAGTCATATTTTGTATACTGTATTTCGGTATCGTCACATTCGAAGGCAAATATTTTTGCAATGGATCATCAAGTTTTACCAGTCCGTCATTTACCATATCAGCAAGTAGTATTGTAGTAAATACTTTTGTGATCGAACCGATACCAAAAATTGTATTTTGGTCTACTTGGGAATTAATTGATCCTGATTTATTACCATAACCATAAAACTGGGTTCCATTTGGATCGACATAACCTAAGATAATAGCAGCGTTCGTACTATTACTGTTGGAGATATGCTTTTGATGGCTTCCTGCACCTCATCTGATATAGCATAATTTGATGACGGATTCAATTGGTTGTTTTGCGGTACAGCTTCTTTTGGATTTGTCGTGCTAAGAAATGATGCATCCACAGGACTTGTCATCCTAGTGGTTAATAATACATTTGAAATTATCACCACGGAAAATAAATCAACAATTTTGTTGAAAAAGGAATTAAAATCAAGATACAACGTGCTAATAGCAATGGAATATATACATACTTGTGTTTTGGGGTCTGCGAAATAAAGCGATAATCTTGAAAGCAATTTGATGTAGTGATCAAATAAGAACTTTGATGAAGAAAGTTAATCATCAAATAAGCTATGTCTATTATTGATAAGAATCGGGAAATTAAAGATAAGAATTACTCATTTTTTGTAATCGATCACCAGCAGATAATTCAAACAAATCGACATTCTTGATATTGCACTATAAGGTACAAGTGCTAACAATACAACCATGCAACCATGGCAACCCTGTGGTTTAAACATTCTCTGTTTTAATATTGTCATAATAAAACAGAATTATACAAACAATTGAATTCGTTTCATAAATTACCGTAATTATGAAATTTTTTAGTAACGATATGGCTTGCAATATGTGTGATACATATAGTTATTTGACATTAATACTAAAAGGCTTTTTATAATTACAAAGAACAATAATCACTGAACCTAAATTGAAAAGAGTCGCAGCCATACTGTCTGATTTTGATGGTACTTTGTGTCCAACCTCTGATTTAAGATCTGGTTACAATGATTCAAATATGATGTCAAAACCGCTTGAAGACGTACTTGTTGAAATATCCTTGACGATCCCTATAAGTATTGTGACCAGCAAGGACTTTGATTTCATATATCCTAAAACCAAAAAATTCGCAAAAATTTTATCCTGCATTTTGGGTTTAGAAACTTTTGTTATGGATAAAAATGAACAAATAAGCCAAGATAAATATTTTCTCAATAAAGACAATGAGGTTGACATAGATACTACCGCTGGTATTCTAAAAGACAATTACTTATTTTTTGAGTATGAAATGGCAGAAATCAACTCTGCTGTTTTAACTGAAACGGCCGCTTATTTGGAAAAAAAATATGGAGAGGTTGGTATTGAAAAAAAGTTCCTAAAAGGCAAAAACAATCTATTAGGTGGAATTACTGTTAATTGGAGGCATCGTGCTGATTGGACTGGATGTAAGAGAATGTATGAAGGGATCGTCAGAGAATCACTTTCCATCGCTTTAGAGAATTCTAAACAGAGGAATGAAAATAGTATTTCAAAAGAAAAATTCGACTATTATACCTCACATCTTTTTATACAGGAATATTCTACTCACCCTTTTGTTGACATATATATTACAAAAGTGAATAAAGGGAATGCATTTGATATTGTTGTATCTAATTTGAGTCAATTTTCGGATATCAAAGGGCAAGTAATATATCTTGGAGATTCTGAAAACGATAATCCTGCTTTTCAAAAATCTGATATCTCAATTGGGATAAGTTCCGATGATAGGTTACGTCCTAATTTGGATTGCAAATATAACATAAAGTTTGAGAATTTGCCTGCTGTTTTAAAAAGACTAGTTGACAATAACTACATTTTTTCAGAATCTCTACTAACCTTCTGATGAATAACAGAATTTCGCCTTACCGAAATGATAGCGAATTCATCGAAATAATGAAGGTGGTTTATTTTTCTGAAGATTGTTGGTTAAATCCTAGGTGTTTATATTAGGTAAAAAAATACTTGATTCTATTCATTTGTTATTGGAGTTACTTGGGTCTAGAATAGATAGTAAATATAGCAGGTAGTCTATCTTGGCATTTACTCTGCTTTATTGACTAACTGAAACATAGACCAAATCTATTTTGTATTTAAAGCAAGGAATTTTCTGACAATTCGACCATGAGTTATTGTTCGTCTTAAAAGGTGCAGGAATGATTGAAGGCAAACAACTCTAAATAGTGGCAATTAATATGATGGATAATGTTCGTTTGTCTTTTTTTTTTGGCACAATAGGGAGAAGAATCTTAATAATTCATTGACTACAATACTAGTTTAATAATCATGACACTAAAAGAAATGATTTGTCTTTCCATTCGAATAAAGAAAAATGATAATGTGAATGGAAAAAGACTGGAAAAGACCATACTGGATTTTTTAATGAAGTCAAAGGTCCTGGGTGCCATAGTTTGGCTTGGAGTAGATGGTTTTGGAAGAAGAGGAAAATCAACAGTGCATTTGGAAGGCTTAATGATAAACCAGCCTATGATGATTGAAACAATAGATGAGGAGGAAAAAATACAACCACTGTTATTACCGCTAAAACAAATGATAGGTGATAATGGCTTTATTACTATTCATAAGGTTCAGGTAGTTTAAGAGTTTTTTTCGTATTCGAATTCAAAGGCCAATTCTATCCAAGTCGAAATAGTTTAAACCTGTTAGTTTAAAATTGCCATCTTTACTCTGTAAATCGAGGCTAACAAGTGATCAAATTTTATTAATATACCTCCCAATCAGATTCTGTTGATGGTAACGAAATTGATAAATGAAATTTTAGTATGAAATATGTGATCATAAATTGCTAATGGTAGATTAAGGATATTCTTTTCTCATTATTAACAGAATAAACTAGAAAACTAAAAGAAATGAGAAAATCTTGTGATGATGATGCTGCATCTTTTCAATCTGATTCTTGTATGAATAGACATGCATTATTAATATAACAAAAATTCCGACAATGTTATTAGTAACCGCAACTTTTGAATAAGAAAGTTTTGAATAGTATCGTTACCTTACAATTTAGGATATGTGACTAAATTCTCATCGATTGAATGACGAGCAAAAGGGGTTACTACATGGAGGCTTGGACGAGTACTGGTATTATTTCTTATAATATCATAAACAGGAGTATTTTTTACTATAATAAGGTAATCTGATATTAATCGCCTATGACAGCGCCATGGCACTGCTTCGGAACACATAATGGCAAGAGAACCCCTGCGATTTGCTGTTAACGAAAGTAATTTTTCTATTCCCTCTTTAAATGATTTTGTTAACATGTAATTTGCATAAGATCTGAAGGACTTGTTTTGCCATCCTTCATTATTGTATTTCTGAGATGCAGCAATGTTGTTTCGCCTTCCTCCAAGTTTTTCAATATGTTTATAGTAAATGTGTTTTGTTAAGAGTTCTTTGGCCAACGTTTCTTTATTAAATTGTGGAAAAGATTTAGAACCCGGATATCGTCTTACATCGACTACTGTATCTATCTGATTGTCCTTTAATAGATGGACAAATTCATCTAATTCGCGATTTGAATGTCCTATTGTGAATATCAGAGTCATAAACATGAAATCAACCTGATTGCAGATTTTTTTTAAATGATTTTACCCCAGAAAAGCCACATAAACCCAAGCATGATCCTCTTTTGGTCTTGATATTCATTTAGTTTGTAACTCCTAGTCCCTTTAAAAAATTTAAAGGGTGTAAATTAATGATCACACATTAAATAGTATGTTATATAGCTTATATTGCTTTTATAGGATAGAACTATAATTTCGCAAGAAAATATGGTCCTTTTCAATAAAAGCGTTTTTGAATATGATTCATAGATGAGTTAAATTCTAAAAATTCTGTTAGGTTCCTTGATATAAATCCCAATACTAGTTCCAGGACCAAGTTATTTTTGTTTATTATGACGACATGGCTTTTGGTAATCGTTGGATACGGATTATAGACATTTGTAACTCTTTCCATAGAGTCTAAAAATGAATATATTCATACATAGATTAGAATCTAAATATTATTAATAATGAATCCGATTGGAGTCATATTATTACAACTTCTGAATGTATAACCTAATTCTCACGATGTTTAATGTATGGTCAAAAAGGGAAATTCATAAAAACTTTTTTTTTGATGCTCTGACTACCCTAAATTATTTTTCTCTGTTAACTTACCCAAATTACATCTAGTTACGATCTCATCCCTTACCCATTTAAATACTTAACTTTCTATAGTTACTATTACAAAGTGATTTAATGTTGATAGGAAATCAGTGTGATTCAAACTGCAAAGTTCATTATGAAAGGGAAGGACATGGATCCTCCTACCAAGGTCATATCAAGTATGGTGGACATTGTGAATGCAACAGTTGTGGATGTGAAACAATGCATCATGGTAGTAACGCTAGTTGTTCAAGTTGCAACAGTGATCCAATTGAAGGTGCAAAAAGACTATTAGAAAGCGCATTCTTTGAAGCTTTAAGAGAAGTTCATGTAGAGAAAATAAAGAAAATAATTGAAAGAGATTGGGGAAATAATATAGACCAAGCGGCTGAGTTAGCAGTCAGAACAATCGAAAAACAATGGCAAACTTCGTTATCTACTTCATCCCCGAGTAAGGAGTTTTATGATGAACTAAAAAAGATAATGACATCAGGTAATAAATAATTATTAATGATGTTCATAAAGTAAGCAAACCATACTTTTTTTTGATGATTTAATGTAGCTAAATCTACTATCTTTTCTTTTTTTAAGACTATGATATTTGATAAGATGGCAACAATAGTGGATTAGTTAGAGTGTGATTCTTTCTAACGGAGATATACATTATACTAAATATAATCTTACTCTATCATTGGGATTTTTCTACAAAGTACACGGTTCAATACATCTGCCATACATACACGAAATCTAACAACTCCATGTAATCCTATGGGTAATTAAAAGCGTAACCAATCTATGCATTATGCCAATTAATCTTATTGGATACATTGATGTTCTGAAACTCTGACTAAGCAATCGGATATCTGAGAAAGAACTTTTCTTATTTTTTAATTCTATATAAATTTCTGCGTGAAATTATAACAGTCTTGTTATCTCTTAGGCGCTTAATTTTAAAATCAATGGACAATATACCATATTTTTCATAATTTTCTTCCCCTTTCTTATCAGATATTGTATACTCAACTTCCAATTCTTCTCCTGCATCGACTTCACCTATAAATCGGGTGTTCCGGTTATCCCATGTTGGGTCCCCGTCCATTCCATACAATAGCATAACACAATTTGAAAAAATATCTAGTCTAGTCATCTCACCTTCCGCTCGTGCTATTATGGCTCGACCGGGCAGAAGCATATTGCTTTTAATCCCTTCCTTTAAAGCAAGTTCAGGATTTTCGTGTAGAATGTTTTTTGTCTTCGCAAATGATAGGTATTTGTTAAAATCATTTTTATCAATACAGATATATGATTTAAATGTCTGTCCTATTTTAAACTCTTCAAATTTCAAATACTGTTTTGAAAACTGATATTCGACAATATATTTTAACTACTTCTCAACCAAACAGAATCAATTTAATTCAATAATATTGAACTGGGGTCCTAATGGTAAACTTTCCTGGAGTTTTGAAAACTCCTAATCTGTTCTTCAATTTTAGAATAGAAGAGAAATTGTATAAATTGATTTCTTTTTTTATATAAATTCAATCAATGGATCATGTGAATTGCTAATTGAGTCAAATTTGTTACGTGTACAACTAAACCCGTATACTGTGCGGAACTTAATCCTGCCAGAGGTATTATAGACTACCTAAAACTATTTCAAACAAAATAAGGTATATAACGACTCCTATTTCTTTCTATATATGTATAAAAATAGCGTTTAATATATTCAAATAGTTAAAAACATGCACAAAAAATATTCTATTGGCATACTCTTAATTGCCACTTACATTGTTATTATTTTTACAATTCCGCCTTTGGTATTTGAAAAGAGTGTTACTCCCATCTTAGCTGGCATCACGGTAATTATGGTTGCGATCTACGTTTTGCTCGGTTTAGATATTGTGCACAGAACTGTCATTGCAATGTTTGGAGCCATCTTATCCGTTATACTGGCTATCATATTAGGTTCTATGCTATCTGAAGACAGTTTACACTTTGTAGTAGAGTCTATTGACTTTAACACAATCGGCCTACTACTTGGAATGATGATCATGGTGGCTATTTTAGGCGAAACAGGGGTGTTTCACCAAGTTGGGATAAAACTCGGCAAGATTAGTAAGGGGAATGTTTGGATATTGATGGTGTTACTATGCACTTTTACATCTGTCGCATCGATGTTTGTAGATAACGTTACTACAATTTTGTTGATGGTTCCTGTTACAATTTCTATTACCCGAACTCTAGGAATTAATCCAATTCCATTCATAATGGCTCAGGTTTTAGTTTCAAACGTTGGAGGTGCAGCAACATTAATTGGAGATCCTCCAAACATCCTGATTGGCTCTGCAGCCGGTATTGATTTTAACACTTTCTTGATATATATGGGGCCAACTATTGCAATCCTTTTTGGATTTTCTCTATTGCTGATCAAACTGTTCTTTAGAAAGGAATTAAGCGGTGAACAAAAATTGGAACAGAAGGAAGATGTTCAGGAGTTAATGCATAGAGACGAAGATGTAATTGTAATACATCATAAGGGATTGTTAATAAAGTCTCTTATTGTATTAGTAGGAGTAGTTATTCTGTTCTCCTTACAAACTATCACACATTTAGAAGTGTCCATCATTGCGATTGGCGGGGCTGCAGTTTTATTAATCATAAGCAGAATTTCATTAGAAAAAATTCTACATGAGGTTGATTGGGCAACTTTGCTATTTTTTGTAGGCCTTTTTGTCATAGTAGGAGTAGCTGAACATGCAGGTTTGATTTCCGTACTTGCAAAATTATCAATTGACATTACCGGAGGTGATCCGTGGATTACCTTCGTAATGGTTATTTGGTTATCTGGGATTGCAAGTGCTTTTGTAGATAATATTCCATTTACCACTACTATGATTCCTTTAATTCATACGCTAAATGAGGATCCCTCTATCGCTTCTTCGTTTGGACCTGAAAGCGGTTTTCATACTAGTCCCTTATGGTGGGCCTTAGCCCTTGGAGCAGACTTGGGAGGTAATGGCACGTTGATTGGGTCAAGCGCAGGAGTAGTTGCTGCAGGATTAAGTGAAAAATTTGGGCGCCATATCTCATTTACGAGGTGGATACGTATAGGTTTTCCATTCATGATTGCAACTCTGGCAATGGGAACCATAGTTCTTTATGGATTGCTCTCGCTAATTCACTGAGTGAATGAAATATTATTATTTCCCTGTTGTTTACAGCAAAAGTACAAACGGTGAAAATTCATTTGGAATATGTTAAAATCTCCCATGGCTTTAATCCACCTAATTATTTTATAAAAATTTAATAAACATACCTAAAATTATAAATTATGATGGGGATTACTAACTATATTTTATTATTTGTTATTGTCTTTAATGTAATTATTTTTGGGCATTTATCGGGATTTCAAAATATTTCATTAGTTTTTGGATTAGACACACAATTAAATTCTTCACTGCCTCCATCAATATCACAAACGAATAATGCTCCACTAGAACTACTTGTACAGGACTTTGCCGTTATTATGATAATTGCCACAATAATGCTATTTATTACTCATAAATTAAAACAATCCGCGGTTATAGGATATATTATAGCAGGTATGGTTATCGGCCCGTACACTCCTCCTTTCTCACTAATTCATAATATAGATACCCTAAATGCTTTTGCAGAGCTCGGTATAATAATGCTGTTATTTGTAATTGGAACCGATTTTCCAATTAAAAGATTAAGATCTGTGGGACGAATTTCAGCGATTGTCGCGGTAGTAGAATCCATGGGAACACTTTTGATTACATTTATTGTTGCACAATTTCTAGGATTCTCTTACTTTGATTCGCTGTTTATTGCATTGGCTTTATCCATCACAAGTACAGCAGTTACGATAAAAATATTAGAAGAGCTTAATATGATAAGGGATACATCAACAACATTATTGCTTGGTATATCCATAGTTGAAGACATTCTTGCAATTACAATATTGGGTATACTACAATCAGTTGCTGCGCAAGAAGGAGATATGTCATTTGTAAATATCATTACATCAGTTTTAATTGTTGGTGCATTCATAGGCGGTACCTTAATCATCGGTTCAAGAATAGTTCCAAAATTGGTGGACAGAATAAGCAAAGTAAATGATTATGCAATGATACTAATCTCGATTCTGGGTCTAGCCTTCTTTTTATCCTTTTTGGCCAAATCTATTGGACTCTCTGTTGCTACAGGTGCTTTTCTGGCTGGAGTTCTTATAGCCGAGGCTAAAAGCTCTTCTGTTGCTCGTGTAATTACCACTCCACTAAGAGACATGTTTGCTGCCTTATTTTTTATTTCCATAGGTGCGTTAATGGATGTATATCTTGTTCCTTCCTTCCTGATACCTGCTCTCATTCTTATCGCCGTATCGGTTGCTTCAAAATTCTTTCTAGTAAGTGGAATTCTTTCCTTGGCCAAATATGGAATAACTACTGCTATTAGAACGGGTATAGGGATGTCTGCTGCAAGGGGAGAATTATCTTTGGTTGTGGTCAAGGCCGGACAGGATGTTGGTGCTATTTCCAATTCAGTTTTCCCAGTATTGGGTGTTGTAACTATTCTTACCACCTTCATAACACCATATCTTTTGAAATTAGGAAAAATTGTCAAGTTTCCTTCAGACTCTGTTAATCCTGCTACAACTACTAAATCAGATAAAGATGACAATAGTGCCTCTAATTCAAATAATGCCTAAAGTACCCTACACAACAGTTAATAATAGTAATAAAGTCTCAGTGAGCTTTCAAAAGTTTCGACATGATGGATAATAGCAAAGAGATGATCAAAGCATTCAAACTAGGCTAACAAAGGTGTGTCAAACGACTCTGCCTTTGCAGCTCTTGCATGTATTACATATACTTTAAAAATAAGATACTATATTATTAATTGGAACTATTTCAAATGTCTGATAATGATTCCGAATTGGACACGCTTGACCATGGAACAATGGAATTTATGAGATGGCTAGTATGCAAAGATACAAATTCTGGGAATTCTTTGATAACAGTCAAAGACTATTTTGATAACAAATACGTCATTTTATATGATAATAGTATTATGAATAATGTTATTGTTAGTTACAGGGACGGCTTGCCTTTATGCGTAACCTGCAATACTGATGATTGCGGTCATGTTGGATTCGCAATTTGTTTGAAGCAAAACTATGACCGCGATGATCATTTTGTTATTTGAGAACTGTTATAGTTTTATAATGTTCTAATGCTACATATGACTGCTTGAATAACATCCGGCTTTTTAAAAAAATTATTACTTTCAAGATATCAATTTAATATAAATTCTAAACCTAATTCGATCTGTTCTTTTGTTGACGTGTAGGTTCATCTGAAAGAAAACCTGAATCGAAATCGTTTTGTGAACCAAGCTTAACAAGAGTTGTTTTTGGGTTAAGCAGTGGATTTAGGTCATTGTTACAAAAGACTTGCCTTGAGATTTTTAATATATTGGAAAAGACTAGACTAATTTCCTTCCTAATGTTAATAACAGGATTAGAATGCAAATTCAAATACAAAGTTAATATCATCAAACGCATTAAACTATTAAATAATTTTACTACAATTTGAAGAAATCTTATCTTGGGTCTGAAGAAATCTCCAAAACGATTTTTGTGTTGGTGGATCGGAGGCCTTTATCAAAGACGGGAAGAGTACTAGAGATGGCAAAAAAGTGCAAGGAAGAAGTTGTCGAAATTTATATTCTGTTTTTCTTGTTATTTAGAACGCTTGTCACAACATGGATAAGAAGGACTATTAGAATATGATGTTAAGTGGATGAAAGTTTGTTTAAAAGATGTTGTATTTCTGGCTAGTGAAGGTAATACTCAGTTTGAGGTAATGGTGGACGTGATTCAAAATTTAATATAGAAGCGGTGCGTGGTAATCATATCCAAACATATTGACAATAATCTAGCACATGTCAGTGAGTAAATTTTGTAGTATATACCTCATAAGTTTTTTGATTGTGCTTGTCAATGTATTTCCAGTCCCGATTTTCTAGGGAAACTTTTTCAAATTCAGATCTTGTTTTGGGATGCAGTAATCCATAAAAGGCTCCTCCCAAAGAAATCCTGTTAGGGGAGGTAAGGGATGTTATTTTGGATGCAACGTTCATGACATATCCTATTAAATCAATTTGGGAACTTTTATCTTTTCCATATTGAATAACAATGTTTTCTCCTTCAGCCATTCCTATCTTGATCTGTAGATCAGGATAATTGTGACGGCGAAAAACAGGATTGATATCATTTCTGAGAACTGAGAGCATCGATTTAGCACAGATATAGGCCCTATCACATATCAGATATTTATTAAATCCGGAAGGGAAAAATGATATGATCGCATCGCCGACATATTTTAAAACAAAACCTCCATAACTTTCTATTACCGATGATAATTCGTGAGAGAATGCTTTAATTATGGTAACAACCTTTTCTGTAGGAAGAGTCATGCTCATTTTGGTAGAGCCAACTATATCAGCATACATTATAACAAGGTCAACTTTGGAATTTACATGGGGAAGTAAGAATTTTTGACCTCTGTCAACTGACGTATTGTATTGATATTTTTCACTTAATACACTTTCCAAGCGCCCCTGGCGTAAATTACATAGTGACTTAAAGTCCAAGATACTGTCCTCATCAAGATTTTCATCTTTATCACTAAGATTTTCGTTCTTATCCGAACCATTCATAGGCATACATCCTTTTCCATGGATTATACTACTGATTAATTCTGCGATGCTAATTTAAGTATCTTATTTTGATTTATCGATATAGCAGTCCATACATACTTTTCTACTGCTTACTACTGCACTTGCATTTCCGACTCATTAAATTGAACTTCTTGATTGATTTGGTTTGAGAATAATACTTGTCAAAATTAAAGAAACTTTGATTACAGCGGAATAGATCTATTGTCTAACTCGTACGAATATCCCTATGTTTTCTCAAAACCCGCATCAATTTTGTTGATTTTTAATTTGTCACTCGACTATTGTTAATTTGACTTCGTCTCAAAGGATATGGAATCGTACATCGGATAGAAAAATGAAATGCTAAATCTAAATTCTTCTATAGACCTATTATTGCAAGCTGCTGGTTAAACTATAAATCAACCATTGTATGCAATATACTGAATGTGGTTTCTATTATTGATAGGATGTTTCACATCCTCATCAGCACCAGTCACCAAATAATCTTGTTTATTTGTTCACTTTTTATCATTATGGATGACAGGTCAATAATACATAGTTATTAGATTTTTTTTAATTTAGCATTACGAATCGAAACCTAATACATAAGTTTTCATTATAAAAAATAGAATGGAAAAAGAGAACAAATTGGAATATAATCGAAAAGGTTTTTAATTGTCGAGCTAAATTAGCGTCTTGCTAATTCGGCTGATATTGAGTCCCTAATTTTCCAATTGGAGTCAAATACATTTTGATGATTAAATTCCAAATTGTATAACAACCGGCTAACAATCAATTGAAATTGTCTCTTGTAATTTGTTTCTGAAAACTTTCTCGATATATTGCGTATCCTGTTACTTTCCTTTGACATATTTTCCTTTGACATATTCGCTAATAAAGATATTATTTTGGTTGCATCTTCCAATGATTTGTATTGATATTCCATTGGAACGAATTCTGTTTGTCCTCCTTCAGCGGGAACAACTGGAATTAATCCAGCACTCATCGCTTCAACTATCGACATTCCAAAATGTTCACCTTCTCTTGGATGAAAAAAGATTTTGCTTTTTTTCATTAACTTAACTAATTCCTCAAAGCTGACATCAATATGCAATTCTACAATTTCTGAGACATCCAGTTCAGCTATCAACTTAATCATGTCGTTATAATAGTTCTGATAGTGGGATTCTAGACTGCCTGCGATGGTTATCTTTGCACTAATTTTTCTCTCTTTTAATAGCCTTGCAAGATAAATGGCATTCTCAATTCTCTTTGTTGGTTCGATTCTACATACGACTAGTATGCAGATTTCATTGCTAGATGCTGATGAATCAAGATCCTGATCGATTCTTACTTTTGAGATAATGGTATCTACATCTACGGGGGGACTTAAAACAAGAATATCATTTCTATCATATTCTTTTTGTATAGCGGCTTTGCTGTAATTAGAATTAGTGATCAAAAAGGAGTCTGTGATCATGCGATCATAGGTCGTTTTCGCCCAATCCACATACTCTTTCTTGCTATTTTCACTATCGTAAATATGATTTCCAGATCTAGTAACCATAGATTCAACCATTTGAGACATCATTTGGTTGGGATTTTTGTAAGCTACTTGAGATGTTACTTCAAAGCTTGGATTGGTGTAAGAATGCAATCTATCAATCTTGAGGTGATAAGTCAGATATTCGGTATCCTTGCTTTCTAAAAATAATTTGGCAGAAGGATAATGACAATAAACAATCGTATTTTTAGCATTTAAGGAAGGGTGGAAATATGGATCAATATCACCGTGGGTATTAATAACCAAGTCATAGTTATTTAAATGTAAGTTGCGATGAATACTTTGCTCATCAAACGTATCCAATAGGTTGATTTTTCTGATTTTTTTTAGTATTGACGCTAAATCCTTTCCAAATGCATTTTCTAATTTGGATAAGTTGGGTTGCTCTAGCGTTGTCAAATCCATCTCTACTCCCATCTCATACAATGCTTTCATGGTAACAAGGGTAAAACGTTCACCCCCTCCGCATGGATTCAGGTTTGAATATACAAAATTTGCTCTCAATTTCTTCACCTTATAGATTTAAAACAGCAAACGGTCTCAATTGGTGCATCTACTGTATCTTGTAGAAAATATAAAGAAGTAAGAAATACTTGAGAATTCATGTTTAGATCAGCTAATCCTTATTTTTCTGTGTAGTTTCTTCCTATATACGTACTTGAGTAACGACCTGACAACCATATAAGTTAATAATCCGCCCACTACAGGTGTGCCCAAGACCATTAGAATGTCATTTGTACTGAGAGCATGTAATTGAGGTATTCCATTACCGGACGCTTCTGGAGATGAGGCTGCTTGGACTTTGGAACGTGCCATATTAAAAGATTGATACCAATTATCTATAGCTTGCAAATGTCCTTGTTGTGCGTGAACTACAATACCATTGTCAGATATGAATGTCGAAGGAATCAGTCCTAATACAGAGATAAACCCTAATGACAATAAGCTACGTAGTGATTTTATTTTTTGAATGATTTGACTTTGACTTGTGTTGATGATTCTAGTTACAAACTTTTTTGTGTTCATAAAGAGACCACCGATATTATTTGTATTAATTTTTGAATATAAATTTTACTTCCAGTAATTGCTCTTACATTCCGTTAGAAAAAAATATAAATCTTAATTTAAAATACACCTTAAGGTGATTTAAGCAACTAATATGACACCATTTGATAACTTTCGCCGGTTTCGGGAATTTATTGATAGAGATGATGATAACCTGACTAGAAGGCGATTTTGGAACTTGTTTGATACCGATCCCTTTCAAGAGTTTGAAGACATGCAAAGAGAGATCCATGTGATGTTAGATCAGTTTGATAAATTTGCAAGGGGCACTTTGAAAGAGTTGATAAGTGATTATGAAGCACGCGATGAATCTAAAATGAGGGAAAGTGATCCCTTTGTATATGGATATTTTTTGACCTTTGGATCTAATGTAAAACCAACAATAACAGAATTTCGAAAGGTTGATCCAAAATATTTACATGCTGGAGGAGGAGGAGTAGGGAAGAAGAATATTGAACCCAGGGTATCTGTTGAAAGAGAACCCTTAGTAGACATCAATAGTACAGATAAGGAAATAAAAGTTGTATTGGAAATACTAGGAGTTGATAAAAATAATATAAAGATAACCGCATACAAAGAAAAAGTAGAAATAGCAACTAATGACTGCCAGAGAAAATATAATATGACTTTTAATTTGCCAGAAGAAGCAGATATTGATACTGCAAAAGCGACTTATAATAATGGAATACTAGAAATGACTTTTAACAAAAAAGGTGCAGGAAATATTGGAAAGAAAATAGAGGTAGACTAGATTTAAGAGATTAAATTTTTCTTATCTTTTTTGAATCAATGAACAGTTACTGTATTGTGTTAATAATTATACCTAAAATGTGTTTGGCTATTATGATAACAACTTTATTTCCCTTGTATGACGACTTGACTGTGATGTTTTGATTAGCGTCATTAGGCAAATCCTTTTTTTCCATCTATCTTGTCGTGGTCGATTTAAAGCCTACTTTTAACCTCATTTATTATTGGTGATTATTTGTTTAAAATACTCTAATTTTTTTATCTTTTTTATTTACATTATCAAACTTTTATAATTCATCTTTCAATTACATTTGAACTGATATGCCTTTAGAAATTTCTTATCGATTTTAAATAATAAAAAGTATATTATTGACTGTTGCTTTTTCTGGTCAGCATTTGTACTAACAGCTCTATGTTTTGAGTTCAGTGTGTATGAAAATAGGATTAACCCTACACCTTCAGATCCGAAACTGCTTGTCCGTAAACAATATCAAATACTATACATTGTGAATGATAAATTCATTTGCCAGCTCAATTGTTTATATCTTTTGAATTGATGTACGGAGAAAAGACTAAATTTAAATGACCATCCTAACTTGTTATGTTGATTCTAAAGGTTTATGCTAATTCAATAAGCTTTGATATTTTTTGCACTTGTAAATTCATACATGTCATGAAATATTTTCAATATTTGCGTTCATTTCGATCTGCATCATCTGGATTTAGATGGACGGTTGATTAGTAAAGGGAATGAGTGATCAAAAAAGACAATCTTATCGGATCTCTGATCGCAATAGAGATCTATTGTTTGTAGTTTTAACTTGTGTTTCAGGAACAGTAGATGCACTGGGTTTTTTTGGACTAGGTGGAATTTTCATATCTGCTTTATCAGGTAACACAGTGGTTTTAGCTGCATCGTTGATACAGGGAGAATCTACAACAACAGTATTGGGGATTTCTGTTTTTATCGGTTACCTATCCGGAGCATCTTTAGCCGCCTTCCTTTTCAAAAGGAAGTCAAAAACTGAGGTGGGATGGGATATACAAGTAACTTATATTCTTTGTATAGAGTTGATAGTATTGATATTCTTGTTCACTCAAGCATATTTTCATATTTTTGATTCCTCTTTTAACATTAAATCAATCTTGATGGTTACCACAGCCTCCTTCGGAATGGGAATTCAATTTATTTGTGCAAGACATGTAAATCGGATTGGAGTGATCACGACTATGATTACAGGCACCCTGTCCAACGCAATATATAGATTAATCAATAGAGAAGGACATTTTCTATCTATCGCTGGGAAAGATATTGAAAATTCGTCTGAGCCTAAAAAAATTGCTATATCAAAAATGGACTCTCAGAGAAGAACAACCATTTATCTTCTGACGGTATGGATGGGATATTTTATTGGTGCAGCCATAATGACTCTGTTTCTTATTCATTTACCCCTGTATGTCGCTACAACTTTACCCATTGCACTAATGATTTTCATTTTTTCATATGCAATGTTAAACCAAAGAAAGTTGCCAAAACCCTAAAAAAATTTCTTAATATGGTTATAAAGATGGTCCATACCAAATATTGCAGTAAAATAATACAAATCTAATATGATTTTATATTGACTATCTGTATCTAGATAAGTAAATAATCTAAAAACAAAGCCAGAAAGGGCGAATTCAACTTCTTCTTTATCTACATCATGAAACTGCACGGTAAATTTGTGTTGTGGTAGTGCAGCCGTTTAAAGCAACCAGTACATTTCTATTGGATTGGCACCGTGAACACCCCTTAATAGTATATAAGCTCAGTAGTTGTCAAATAAAAAAGAAAGACTTTGAGTATGATCTTTGCATGCTCAATCAAATCCAGTCATTGTATCGCCATCATATCCTCTATCGATCCATCTCACTATAGCATGAAAATGAACTGAGGTATTTGAATTGTCATGATTGCATCCATGGTTCCAAAAAGGCTTACAGGTCTTTTTAAAATGCCTATTTCATTTATCATTACTCTTTATGAATGCCTTCACCATAATTACCTTTTTACTTATATAGGATATACTTGTTCACCAGAACGTGAACACAATTTCAATATTCATTCCGGTGATGACAATTTTCTTATCGACAGCCGTATTATCCGGTATATTGCCTACTGCCAGTTCGATGGATGACGCACAGAATAACAGCAAAATTGCACCTGCACCTATCGACCAGCTTACATCAAATCTAACTCAGGCAAAATCACAACTGCCAATAAAACCACAGCTTAAAGTAGACATTCTAGTACCAATTCTTTACAACAATGGTACGAATGTAGAACCTGAAAAATATGGATTAATGTTTGAAGAATTAGTCAAACAATTTGGTGCAATTAGCGTTGAAGACAACAATGTGATAAATGGTTATTGGATCAACCCAACAGATAATAAAAATTATTCTGACAAAAACAAAATGTACTGGATAATAGTGCCCGACACAGAAGAAAATCGACATTATTTTGTCAATTTTCAAGACAAACTCGAGTCACTGTTTGACCAAGAATCTATCTTAATTTACTTCACTCCGGTACTGAATTTATTATCTTAGTGGTGATAAATGATATGAGAAACCCCGAGATGATCAATCAGGAGATAATGAAGCTTGGAAACGGATCATTTTGCAATCCAAATCTATTTAAATTACCTTATTTTACAAAACCTATTTGAATAAAATAATAAAGTCATCACTACCCCTAAATTTGTTGCTAATCTGCACTGTGGGAATTTTATCCCAATTTAGCACAGACTCATTAGCGCAGACCCCTGCCAGTACAACATGTGATCCTAATGCTCAAACACTTGTGAAGGGTAACACAGGTGAGATTGTTGTTACACTACAAAATCTATTAGTAGAAAATGGATATATGGATAGACACTTTGTAGATGGAGATTTTGGACCCGGTACAGAGACAGCCGTTAAACAATTTCAAATAGATAATAGTTTGACTACAGATGGAATCGTTGGTCCTTCTACATGGCAAGTATTATGTTCACCCCCAGTGTCGGCACTTTCTAATGAAACATCAGGTTTGATGAACTGTGCTGGTGATATTGCAGATACCTCATGCTCCCCAAAACCTCTCCAAACTTTTGGATCGAGTGTTTACAAACCAATTACCGCACCTTTAGATACTGCCGATTCAATTTATATCGCTGGTAAGACTGTATTCTTGGGTTCAAAAAATCTATCATCAACTCCATATCTTGTGACAGAGGAGCATTACACTGATCAGGGAATCCTAAAAGGTGTAGGAAATGTTACTAATAATCAGACTTACATAAGCACTCATTTGTCTGATGAATTAATCCAGAGTACGGGTAATGGGACAATGACAACTCAAGATGGAGAAAGTATTGCTTGGATTGATTCTTCTATAGGAAGACCAGCTGAAAATGGTAGTTGGGTTTTCTATGAGATAATATTATTCAACAATACGCAAAGCAAAACATTGGCTCTACTAAACAATAGTATCGGTTTAGTCAAGTCTACTGCAGGTAATGAACCGGACTACATGTGGCTTTTAAATTAGAGACCTATTTCGGTGACTAGATTGAAAGGTGCTTATAATACTATCAACTAATGTGGTTACCTATTACGGAACCTTATTCTATCTATTTTGATGACTCTAATGTTTATAAAAAATATGATTCAATGACTCAGTCCTACTTATTCTTAATCTTTTTGGATTCAAATAGGGTGAATGAAACAAGCCAAATTTGTTTCACATAACACAATCTGCTTAATAGAAAATTTTATTATTTGTAAAAAATAACTCAAAACGACTTCACAAAAATGATGGTAATAACAAAAAATATTTTGATTAAATCAAAATCAGAAAATGATATTATCGATATCACAGATCAGATATCAAACATTGTTAAAGAAAGCCTGATAGAAAATGGGGCTGTAATAGTTTTTGTTGCTGGCTCAACTGCAGCAATTACGACTATGGAGTTTGAACCTGGATTACAGAAGGACTTTCCGGAAATGCTGTCAAGACTGGCACCTAAAGATAATGAATATGCTCATGATGCTACGTGGCATGATGGAAATGGACACTCGCATGTTAGAGCATCTTTGGTTGGACCAAACTTAACCGTTCCTATTGTAAATGGTCATTTAACACTTGGCACATGGCAACAAATAGTGTTAGTGGAAATGGACACAAAACCTCGGGAACGCAAAATTATATTACAAATGATGGGCGAATAGACCCTATTGCAGCTAGATGGTAATAATGACTATTTGACAAATGATAGATTGTTCATTATTAATAGTAATATTGTACTCCGGTTTTTACAAACCAGTATTCATGATTAATTTTTCTTTCTAAATAACATGTCCGATCAAATTGATATTTGCGTATTACATGTAAGAGTATTGTAAAACATCTCCTTGCAAATCTAGATCAATTATTCCGGAATTGAGTTTTCTAAGTGCTATGGATTTAAATTGTGTATCCATCAGGTTATGACTCAGTGACACCATCCGAATCTTCTACATGTCCACATCATTGCCGAATTTAATTTCATCACTGCAATTTATTTTATAGTTGATTAAAGGATCAATTATCCTATATGATTCATGGGATGCTAAAATCAAAAACTAATAGAAAATATATAAAAAAAATTTATTTTGGATCTATTGCTGAGCTAATGCATTATTACCTGAATTCTCTTGGTTTTGGAAGTTAAAGTTGTTGCCCGAGTCTTCTGTATCGTCTCCAGAAACTACTTGACTATTCTGTTCTGAAGATTGGGACTGAACAATTGCTTGTGAGGCACTGTTACCATCACCGTCGTCATCATTGGAATCTTGAGCTAATGCATTATTACCTGAATTCTCTTGGTTTTGGAAGTTAAAGTTGTTGCCCGAGTCTTCTGTATCGTCTCCAGAAACTACTTGACTATTCTGAATAGATCGTTGAACTTGTGCTATAATTTGTGAGGCAGAATTTCCGTCATCGTCATCGTCATCGTCATGGTCATGGTGATGTCCACCTGCGAACGCCATTTGAGTATTGTAGTTTATTCCTAGTGGAGACAAAGTCATTGCAATAGCTAAAGTCACAACTGCGGCTAAAATAGATACTTGTTTTTTATTAATATTTGTCAAATTAGTAATTATTACCTAATTATATACAATATAACTTGTATCAAAAATAATTATGGTAAAATCGTCGGTAAAAATTTATCATATTATCAATGAATTCATAACTAAGATCTAGAAATTGTTATCAGAAATCACTAAAGTAAAATATGTCCCAATCTTAGCAAGTATGTTTAGATTCTATAAATACCAGTAAACTAGCAACTTATGATTGTGTTTGACAATTCAGTAGTAACGATTATTGACACAAACTTTAATTATACTATAGTTGCTTGCAATAACTCGTGATATTGGGTAACAGAAACTACTTTATAGATAAGAAAATTATTTGGGAAATGATCCATACGAAAGTTGTCGGCAAGATTATATGGTGCAGGAATTTTTGATACAACTTTGATTTTTACCATATTTACTAATTTGCAGATTGACAGTCACTATTGACGCATTCATTTTTATTTTAATCTGTTGTAAAAGATCATTCAAGGTTGTCTTAATATATGCTCAAAATCATATGTGGTTTCTCAAAGAGATAACTTTCAAAGCCTGTAATGTGTAAATTAACGACAGGCATCTTGAATATTGCCTTATCTTTTCTATCTAATGGATAAAGTAGATAATAAGTCAATCACTACAGTGGCCTAAAATGGCCTTATCTTAGGACCCCCTCCATGTCTATCCAGTGATAGATTTGAACTTGATTTAGTAGATAGTCTAGGTAAGACTATCAATCTTCATTAGCATGGACTTTACCTTTTCCTAAAAATATTTTGAATAAGATACTCCTTGATGTTCCTTAAATTGTAACACAAAATTATGCTGTAAACTTTCCAAAAAAAGATTTGTCTTCGGTTCTTTCTGATACCTTGTGTATTTGCATCACCTTTCTAACGGACAGGTTTTTTCAAGTTGTCCGGCCTGGTTATAATTGATTGATTGATTGAAACAGCGTCACTTTAGGTCTTAAAAATTGTCAAATAATAAACAATGACTGTTGTCATATTTGTGGAATTCGCATCAACTGAAATTCAGATATATTTACAAGGTAGAATATCTAAATACTCTGTAGGGTATGGTGAAATAAAAATGATTCATACTGTTGTTAGATACACTCCACGTAGAGAAATTATAACGATCATAGGACATTTTCAATGGGGTTGACGACGGACAGAGTATTGCTGGTTTCTCTTTAGAAATTGCGACGTGGAAATTCTGATGTACAATACTAATCCATATGAATCAAATTACGGCAATAGAACCTCCTACGCTGAAGTAATCAAATTACAAAAAGAACTTGCAAAAAAAGTAATATCAAGGGATTGTTTCGATAGCAGCATTAGATCTATCTGTGGAGTAGATGTATCCTATAAAAATAATATTGCATACTGTTCAGCAGTAATAATTGACAAAGAAAATTTCAAAATCATAGAAATGGTCAGCAGCGAAAGTAAGATAAAAAATCCATATATACCTAGTTTATTTATTCTAAGGGAATCCGAACCCATTCTTCAGACACTAAAATTACTTACAAAATCATTTCAAATTTTGCTTGTGGATGGTCACGGTGTACTGCATCCTAGAAGATGTGGATTGGCGTGTTATGTTGGTATATCTACAAATCTACATACCATTGGAGTTGCAAAAAGTTTGTTATGCGGTAACGTACAATCAAACAACTTTGTAAACCATGACGGAGAAACCCTTGGATACGCACTAAAATCCACTAATAACTTAAAGAAAGCGGCATATATCAGTGTTGGACATAAAATCAGTTTACCAACATCAATAGAATTGGTTAAGATGATAACAAAAACAAATCAATTTGTTCCAGAACCATTAAGAGTTGCTGACAAACTATCGAAAGAACAAAATAGCAAATAGCACGAAACTACACCAAATGAATTAAATGAAATTTATCAAAATATTACTAATTACTATGTACGAATATTCTGCAATAAAATTAATTATTGGATCTTTTAAGAATAAAAGGGATTCTAAAAAAATTAAGAATATAAAATTTTGAAAGGATTTAGATTCAGAATTATAAGTCATCATACCTAATAGATTTGCTTTAATATAGGACTAACTCATATCAGCCTATCATTATAATGAGATACTTAGTCTACAAATTTATCAATAAATAAACAAATAAACAAATAAACAAGTTTATCAATTAGCGCAAAGACACTCTTCAGTTATAGGAAAAATCTTGGCATAATTTTGGTGTCTTACTTTTGGATACAATTTTTATCCGCTTCACAAATGGTTATTTCAATTTATCTCATAAACTAATCGCAATAGTGATACAAGTGTGAGAATGGTGATTAAATATTTGTAGAAATATGGTTATTTCTTGAGTTCCTATGAGTTATAATTGAAGAGTCATTTCTTACAGTCGGTAATTCGGTTTCAGAATTGGAGTCATTTTTTTGTTTAATAATTCTAATTTATCTCTCTCCCAATTATTTTAGGCATCTAGAATCTAATTACATTCCGGAAAGGAATTCAAATTTATTGTTGATATATTGAAGTAAATTGCATTTACTAGTCTTTTCAAAATATTACATTGATTTATGATTTATAGTTGACATATGCATCTGAAATAATAACGGATCTAATATATGCAATGATGATTCAATGAAGAATTGTGTGAATCATCTTAAATCATTCAAAATATTTATCTATCATTTGGTCTAGATTATATCTATATTAAAGCAGTTAAAGTTCAAAAATGATCGGGGATTCATTAAGGATAGCGACGTCCTTGAATCTAATAAACTTAATGATGTTTTTGAATTTGTTAATTTCCTTTTTAAAACTAGTCCTCTTGGTGTTGATATTTATCTGGCCCGAAAAAATCTCATGGTGTTCTTTTCTGGGCGTGTTTTGAAAGAGTCTAATCTATGCCAATCCATAAAGAGTGGATCGAGAATAAGAATAATTACAAACATTACTAAAAAGGATATTCCTCACTGTGAAAAATTACTATCGAAGGGTCTTGCAATAAATCACGTGCCTGAACTCGACGGTGAAAATATGATATTAAATGATAGATTTCTCCTTAGTTTTACAATCCACAGGAGGAATTCTATAGACATAAGAATATCTAATGTTAAGGAAGTTATGGATCCCCATTTTTTAAGACTGCAACAAATATTGTTTAATAAGTTATGGGCGGATTCTATTCCTGCGAAATTCAGAGTATATGAATTAAAAGAAGAAAAAAAATTTAATCCCATCATCCAATTGCCTAAAACAGAAGTAATAGAAAATCCTATTGAAATTGAGAAACGATTATCTGATTTCATTAGGAATTCAACTACCATATGTACATGTACTTCAATTGGTGGAATCCAGATGATCCAAAAATATTTCCTTAATTTACACAAAGAAACAATGAAAAATTATCTAGCCGGGAAATACAAGGGGACAAAATGGATTACTACAGTTAATGATGAAATGGAGGTACAAACATTAAAAAAAATTCTAAACGATAGCATGGAGATAAGGCATATCCCTAATGTATCTGCATTAACAAATTTTGCTTTCAATGATGACTTTTTTGTATCATCAATTGATAGAATGAAAGACGGTAATTTAATGACGAGTTTAATAATTAGTAATGATCCTTTGTACTTAAATCACTATCGATCTATATTTGAAGAAATGTGGAAATCCAGTCAGCGAATTGAAGATCGCTTCATGGATATTAAAGAAAATATCTCAGATAGTATTAGTTTACTATATAACCCAGAAGAGGCTGTAGCATTTGCAAGGAAGGTATTTGAATCCGCCAAGCAAGAAATTTTAATAATACTTTCATCCACTAATGCAGCTTTTAGACTAGATCAAAATAAGGAGTTTGCTATGCTAAATGAAAACTCAAAAAAAGGCATTAAGGTGAAAGTCATAATACCTCTGAAGAAAGCAATGGATAATGAAATTAGGGAGATAGTATCAAAATATCCATTTATTGAATTTAGGTTTCTTCCATTTACTACATTTTTTCTAATTGGAACTGCTATAATAGACAGGCAAAAGATAATATCATTTGAAGTAAAAAATGATACTAAAAAGAGTTATTTTGGTGCTATACGCTTATGCTTGTTCATTGAAAGCAAATCAACTGCACTATCTTTCGGCACTTTATTTGAAAATTTGTGGAAGCAAACGGAGTTGTACAAACAATTACAATCAATTGAAAGGCTCCAAAACGACTTCATAAATATTGCTTCACACGAATTGAGAACTCCCATTCAGTCAATTATGGGATTTGCAGAAATTCTTCGAAGGGATCAAGATTTATCCAATCATAAAGAACATATCGACGCTATCAGAAGAAATGCAATTCGTATCAAAGAGCTTTCCAATAGATTAATTGAAGTAACCCAAATCGATAACAAATTATTAAAATTAAAAAGCGAAACTTTTGACTTCAAGGCGTTAATCTTGGAAGTCATCAAGGAACAAAATAGGAGAAGAATTGATAAATTCAGATCACCAAGGATCGATTTAAAATGTATATACAGGTCTGATTCAAAATGGCATTACCTTACAAATAGTCCAAATCAAATTCCTATTCTGATAACGGGTGATAGAATCAGGTTGTCACAGGTACTGACGAATCTCATAGATAATGCATATCAGGCTATTTCGCTTGCAAAAGATGGTCAGAGTAGAACAGTTATAATTAAAATTGAAAAAGTAATTCATCTTGCATCAACAACTACTACACCTAAGCGTTGGTTGGTAATAAGTGTCGTTGACAGCGGTATTGGTATTCATCCCGATTTAGTTCCAAGATTATTTGCCAAGTTTACAACGAACTCAAGCAATGGATTAGGTCTTGGGTTATATTTTTCCAAAGAAATTGTCAGTGAGCATGGTGGAAAAATATGGGCCAAAAATAATAAAAATGGCAAAGGATCCACAGTTAGTTTTAAACTCCCACTTTGAGTAGAACCAAGCAAGTTCAAATTCCACAGCAACATTTGAAAACCCAAGTAGGCGTTGATTACGTCTTGGTATGTGTTGATTATCTTGCTATTACATCTGGGACTTAATTTCTAACAATACCTGAGAATATCATAACTGCTTTAGCATTCTTACGATTTATTTTTCATCGACTTTGAATTACCGTATCATATATGCTAGAAAATTATCAAATACTCTGCAATATCCTTTATAATTATATCCAAATACAAAAAGGCCATTCCTTGACCAACTTCTAATCATGTCCCTCCTTTATAAGGCTTACAAATTGTAAGAAATATTTATATATTGTAATGTGTATTACATATATTACACATGAATAATAAAGATATAATACCAAATGACTGGTTTAACAGATTCTTTGACTTGCCTTTTGGAAGAAGGGGGAGAAGTCTACTTAATCGATGGAATACAAGTGATATTTTTGATAATG
>NZ_VUYS01000012.1 GCF_008389435.1 Candidatus Nitrosocosmicus agrestis
ATTGATCTTCCAGAACAAGCTAACCTTGAAACAGCAAGATCTGTTTACAACAATGGTGTATTGGAAATATCCTTTGATAAAAAGAAGGATGAGAAACCAGCAGGTAAAGAGATAAAGGTAGAGTAGTAGTTTAATCTATTCTATCGATATTTTTATTTTTTTTTAGTTTCTTAATGATACTTACAACTTAAGATTTCAAATTGTTTGGATGTTATTGTAGACTATACCAATATGGATAGTATTTGTAAAATAACTACAAATTATTTTCATTTAATGGCAAAGATAACTTTAATCTGTGCTCATTGATTGTTTAATGTAATCTGTAGATTCTCGAATATATTTGTGGTTTCTACCAAAATAGATCTTTTTACTATCATGTATTCTGCTTCTCACTAAGATCTAGATATCGACTCTTTTTATCCTTGAATCATTCCTACATTTGAAGATGCTTGCGAATTAATGAAATCTGAACTAGTACACTATTAGGACATATCTATAGATCTATCTAAATAGAATTATTTTTATCCAAAAATTGAGTTCTAAATTTGATTAACATGCCATCTTACACGCAATCTTAAGTATAATTTGATAAGCCAGAATCAATTGAACAGCCTTGGCATGGCTCAAATATAAATGCAAGGGCATATTTTTAATGATTATTATTTAGGATGATGAGAAGAGTTTTATTTATCGTCTAGTTGTCATCTCCATCATCTCCATCATCTCCATCATCTCCATCATCTCCATCATCTCCATCATCTCCATCATCTCCATCATCTCCATCATCTCCATCATCTCCATCATCTCCATCATCTCCATCATCTCCATCATCTCCTATTTCACCACCTGTAACTTTCATAAAATATCCAAAAGAATGTTCATCCTGCCATTTTAAAGTAAAGTCATAGCTGGTAGCATTGCTCTTAATCGCTTCATCTGTTATTTGTAAGGTAAAATCGGAGATATCGCCTGAACTTATAGAACTAGGACTAGTGCCGTCTGATTCATGACCTATAACTTTTCCATCATCATCATAAAAGATCGCGGATACTTCTACATATTTTGCAGTGGATGTTCCGTTATTCAAAATTGTACCAACAATTTCATCAGCAAATGCGTTAATATTGTAATTTTGACTTAATAATACTATGTCATACTTGTTCTTGTTTCCCTGACCGAAGACATCGTAATAAAGAGTTGACTCCAAAATTAATATGCTTGTCATTATAAATATTAGGCCGAAGGTTTTGCTCCTTGACAGTGCTCTCATCATGGTTAATAACAATGATGATATACAAAAAACTTTTATCGTGAATTTTTTGTTCTTAAACAATACTTGATACAAACATATATAAAAATCACAATTACTTTGTAACTACCATTGCATAGATTAGTTTAATTTATTACTATACAAAAACAATAGAGGAAATTTGCGGGTCTACAATTCTTAAATATATTAGATTGGTGACCTGACATTCTAATAGTTTAGATATTCCCTTATGAAATCGTTAGTCTTTGAAATGGCCATAGTCGATTCAGGTGTTTTATATAAAGTCGTTTGAAATACATGTGGCATGCCTTCATAGATATCCAATTTTACTGGGATATCAGCTTGGTCTAACGCCTGATACAGTCTAACAGAGTCACTAAGCAAAATTTCTTTAGTTCCTACTTGAATTAATGTTGGTGGGAATCCTTTACTAAAGTCTCCATAGACTGGAGACACGTAGGGATTCTTTTGATCCGTAACATTCGCATAGGCTTCTCCCATATTTTTTAACATTGATTCGGGAATAAATACGTCCGCCGACTTTAGAGTTGAGTAGGTATCACCGGATCTAGAAACGTCAGTCCATGGGGACCACAGCACAAGCACAGCAGGCATTCCAATGCCTTCGTCGCGCATTTTTAGAACCGAACTTGCTACTAGTCCTCCTCCGGCAGAATCTCCATACATCGCCATGTTCTTAAGCGAATAACCTTGATCCTTTAAGCTTTTTATCACTGATACAACTTCCGTTGTTGTGTCATTCCATTTTGAAAACGGAGCCAGAGTGTAATCTACGGAAATAATTCTAAGCCCAGTCACATTTGCCATTGTTACAGAATTTGTTAATGTAGAGTTTGCTCCAAGAATTGTATATCCGCCCCCATGGACATATATTATAATCTCATCATTATTAATCCAGTTTTTTGGTTTGATGTCAAGCACCTTTACATTCCCGATTTTGGTTGAAGTTATATTAGCTCCAAAACTATCTACAAGGGCTTTTGATTGAGCTATTGACATAGAAGAAATCCTTTTGTTCAGTTCTTCCCAACCAATCAGATCATTTGGTTTCGGGAAAACAAAATCTGGCATTTGTGATGTAATATTTATCAGAGCGTTTTGCGACTCTTTTGATATTGTTGTAGGTATAGTTGCCGTTGATTTGATATTATTTTTCTCCTGACCAAAAACAGTATTCTGTTGGTGACTGTTTATAAATCCACTGTAAAAAAGTAGAATGAAAGCAAAACAAAATACTGTTGTTACCGATGTTAATCTATTCAATTCTGGACTTGGTATTAGGAGATTTCGCTCAGCTTACTGAAATTGCCAAACGAAACTATTGAACCTGGTGTGATAAGTTTCAAGAATTTTTCATACATTTCGTCACCGCTCCTATCACCTTCCATTGATTTAATGAATTCTTGGACGTGTTTTTCATCTCTATAAGATTGAATTTCTATCCAAACCTCTTCATCTTCACCTGCCGAAATTGTTTTAGCAAAGTTGACAAAATCCATCATGTTCTCTTTGCTATTGAGTATAAAGACTTCAAATTTTAAAATTCCATGTTTGATGAAAAAATCATGCGAATGTCTGTTGATTTTTACTAACTCATCATGATTTTCCTTTGGAGCTCTATATAAGAAAATTCCGACTTGACCTACACTTTGATTTGAATTTTTTTCTAAATCCAGATTATTCATTGCATTTAAATCGTGTCTATATGATAAAAATAGTAAAGTGAAAAATTGTATAGTTAATCGGGATTTAAATTAATGCTATCTCTTAAGAGAATTTACCATTGAGTATCAAATTAATTTGACTTTTCAAGGATATTTTTTAGGGATGTCTTTAGCGTCTTTGTTGGTAATCAATATCGCCAAGTTTGCGAAATGTTGTATAATATTTGTGGAATCATTATAAAGCTACCTAGCCCCTAATATACAGAATTAGTCAAAGGAAACTGGGATTGAACATAAAACGATCTTATGGAAACCAAAATTTAAGATTGTGTATTCTTGTTAATGTGTTTAATAACACTAGTCCAATTTTATTGTCTAATAAAAACATACAAGTTTACTGCTGATCAACAAAGACAATAATAGGTTCTATTAACAAGTCGTATGAGTGGTATCTTAAATATTACTTAATGATTCTTCTAATTGTTTATTGGCTTGGCATATTTTTTAATTAAAATAGGGAGAAACGTTGCTCACCACATTAATTTCAGTCTTAATAGTAATATCTTTGCTATCGAATATTCTTTTAGATATGACTCTAGTCTCGGCTGACACTTTAGTCACAAGCGTACAAGTTGGAAAAACTCCTTTGATATTCAAATATGATCCTGAAAATGGAAAGGTTGATGTAATATCTCGTGATTCCAACGTCCTTAATCCATCTGTATCTCCATGGGGCTGTATCCCTGAAACAACTCCGGGCTGCATAGATATGACCAATACATCTAGCACCTATCTCAGCATCGCAATTGGCGCTGTAGTAGGTGCATTGATCAGTTGGTTCGTATACGCTTTGCAAAAAAGGTCTACTCTCAAACAAGACGAAAACCTCCAGAGACTGAAAGAGTTAGATGAGAGACATGACAATATCTTAAAACTTATACAGCATTTTCAAAATCATCAAGAAAAACTACTTGAACAAATCCTTGGTATTGAGAAAAAAATTGACTTCTTAATAGAAAGGAAAAATAAACCTAGATAATATTCTTGGTGAGCTACGTAATTACAGATACTTGCCAATGTAAATACAAAATAACTGTCAATGTATTGATTAAGAAGATTTGAATCTCTTTAACCTTATGTACACAAGAGTAATAATGCTCGAAGAACCACCGGTGTCAAAAAATTACTACAAGGTATTTGCTAAATTCTTCTTACTGGATAGGTCAACAATCTTAGTAAATTAAATCGTTTGTGTAGATTTTGAAATATTTATTGTATATTTTTCACCGAGTCTTATCTGATAAGTTGTAATCTGCCTAGCTCATATTCAAAGCCGGCCTAGAGATGATCATAATCAATCTTGCTTTTAAATAAACGATGCAAATTCAGTAAATTGGGTTAACCTCCAATTTCGAAATCTTTTAAAAATCTTTAGCAATTTTAGTATTGCGAATTTTTCTTGTATTTTGTTTTTGATATTTCAAATTCATTTAGAAATGCTCTTATGGTTTCATCTCCAAGTATACAAAATTCTACCATCTGAATATTTTTGGACGAGTCATCAATTTTTTCTAAAAAGCAAATCGTTTCATTTACTAATATTTTAGCACACCTGTCTTTTGGAAATCCAAATATTCCCGAACTAATTGCTGGAACGGATATTGATTTAAAGCTGTATTGCAAACCAATTTCAAGACAGCCATTGATTGCTTTCCGCAGTTTTTCATCTTCATTTCCTTCACCCATTCGTGGACCAACAGTATGTATTACAGCCTTACAAGGTAGGTTCCCACCAGTAGTTATTACTGATGTACCAACTGGAACAAAACCTATCTCATTACTTTCTTTTTGGATCAATTTACCTCCTTTCCTTACTATCGCACCAGCCACACCTCCTCCATGTTGTAAGTACGAATTTGCAGGATTGACTATGGCATCGACATTTCTTTCTGTAATATCTCCATCTACCAAAGTTAATAAGCGGTTTTGTTTAATTTTTATTCTATCTAGTAACATAATCAATTAAATTTCTCAAGAGTATACATCTATTTATTTTAATTAACCTTAAAAAAGTCATGATTGTATGCAAATCTGTATTTGTTTTGTTTGCATATTTATTTTCCCATATTTGAAATTTCATATAATTGATTAATATGTTTGAAGAGAAATGGTGATTAGTAGATGTAAATAGCTCAATTGTTAAAGTTAACCGCACAAAAAAAGTAAAATTGCTGTCTTGATTAAGAATGAATAGCAAGATTATGCTTTATTTACAATTGATATTTGCCACTAGTCTAAACAACCATTGTTTAACTCCAAGTCCATATCAATCTGTTTAGAAAATTTTTTTCACATTAATCGCCTTTTTTATGGATTTATTATCCATATATTTAAGAATTACAAATTATTTTTTGTGTAGTTTATTGAGTAGTAAACCCTTGGACACATCAAAGTCAAATGCCAGACTATTCGCTCTATTAGTCGATAAAATCACGTAATTGAAATTTTTTATATATGTATCAACCGACGATACGAGACCAATACCAGTCGTATCCGCAATTTCCAATATTGCACTTGATGCTGCTTCTTGTAGGCGATTCATATCTTGGTTTTAAAAGAACTAAACGAGATATTATTTAAAAATGCCAACTATGAGAATGACAAACACTATTGGTATAAAAATTGTGCCAATATAGATTGTTCATTGTGATACAAGCCTTTCAAATTGTATCTATATGTGAGAAACTAAGAAATTTAAAAATCATGACATGTGGATGATTTGTGTTATTTCCTAAGATGAGATGCAATAAAGAGAAACATTAGAACATTTATGTTTAGATTGTAATCTCAACTTGACTCTAACTATATATAAAATTACTTTATTGTTGTTGATGAATTTTTATCTCATTTTTTGTGCTTGCACTAAACATCCCTTTGATCTTATCTCTCATTCCTTCTGGAACTTCATAATAAACTACTATTTGCAGGGAGTTGTTTTGGAGGATGTGCGATTGGGAGCCATGAGTTTTTCCTCTAAATTCTTTTATTAAATCAGACAACACTTCATATTGTTTTATGATCGTATCTGCTGAACCGTGTAGTATCTCCATGGAGTTATCTACTGGTTGTTTGATGTTTGAGTTGTGCCATGCTTTTTTATAGCCATGATTATATTTGTTATATTGATTATTCATTTGTTCGTTTTTATATGGGGTAAACTTTGATGAGGGATTGTTACTGACTGCCGTATTTAATGGTTTATGACCAATAGTTGATCGATTAGGACAAAAGTGTTTTTTCATTGTGTTTACTTCCAAGTATTCGCTATTTACTGAATTCCAGTAAATTTTGGTGTTACAACCATATGCACAATATTTTGAATTGATATTAGATGCCTCCAATGAATTTATTAATATAATTACAATTAATCACTAATAAATTTTACGCTGTGTAACAGTGGGTAGTATGGTGAGAGATCGCAATAATGAGAAACATGTATGAAATTGCTACACCAAATTATAAAAAATTGAGTCTCGATCAGATCTTATCATAAATAGAGAAGTTAGGCTTTAAGTACAAAAATTTTTAGTCTACTACACTATCTGTTATTTTTTGGGAGTTAGACTAATTGTTACTTCTCGAATTAAAGAAAAACCTGTAATTGAATTTTGCTTCTTTATTATTGCTTCCTGTATGAGATGCAAAACTGAAAGACAACTTAAGGATTTGTTTGTTTCTAGATGTTAAAATTAGATTGTCAATCTTGAATTTTCATTACATGAAGATATTCATAGATTTTTGTGAATTCTTGTTTTATTTGAATTATTATTGTTATTGTTGCAAGATGTTGCAACGATTTGATAAATTTTGACCGAAGTGCCTCACGTATTCCAGTTTGGTTATGGGTAATATCGCAAAAAAATATTTGTCTGTCACCTTTTCTTATTCTAAACATATTTTATTTTTCTCCAAAAACCAAACTCGATGCTATTATTGTTGATATGAAAATTGCAAACTATGTCATTGTAAGAACAGTTAATGAAATACCTAATACTATACTAACAAAAAATCATCTCTACTACAATGATAATAGTTCGTAATATTGGAAATGAAATATGCCAGAAAGGTTTGAACGTCGGATAGATGTATCACATAAACCATTCATACTTTTCTGATCCATTTTATTGTTGTCTTGTCCAAAGTGTAAATTTGATGAGCTGAAATTAACAGTCGTGATATACTGTTAAGAATTCATTGGATGGTGGATTAATTGATGCCGATTAATTTATAGAAAATATGCCAAGTCAGATGAATAACATTTAATTTTAATTAGAGACATTGGAAAATTGGAAATACGATTAAAATACTAGAATCTTTAGGATTGCAAATTATTGGCTGCTGCTTGCTCAATCAATATTTTGTCTTCCTAATGGAAACTAAGAACTGGTGTATTCCATAGGGAAAGGTCGTGATATCTAATATATTGAAACTGTAACAAGGACTAGCAAATCAATCACTGCATTTAAAAAAACCTTAATCCTCTGATATGATAAATTGTTCTTTGAAGGAGAATTTCCTACAAAGGACATGCGAATAATATGTATAATATGACTTAAATTTCAAGTTTCTGTTATCCTGAATGTGGAAACATTACAATGATTTGATTATTTGGCAAAATAAGATAACAAGAAATTAATTAAAAATGGTAAAAATATACTCTTTTGAGGATACTAATCACTTGATAATATTTATTTCCACTTAGTTTCTCTTAAATATAATATACTACTTGATGTTTTAGCGTATAAATTAAACCTATATTTTTTATTTGTATTAAATGATGATACAATTATCTACCAAATTTTATTCCTATCCATATAATAATATGTATGACATCTTTCGAATCTGTTGTGTATGTAATCCAATAACAAAATATGGGGTGGAAAAAGGAAGTTTAACTCCTCTTTCATACCTACCTGACAAAATTTAACTATTTTAAAGAATCAATAAAATATTTATAATTTGTAGATTAAATTAGGCTGTATTAATTAACAAATTCGATATATTCAAATACAAAAAATATGTTATTATATAAATGAGCTCTACAGAAGAATTAGAAAAAAAATTCTTAGAATTTGATAGTTTAATGAAAACCTGTCTTCCCAAGGTAGATACTTCACTAATTTTAGACATTCTTCACCGTATGGCTGAAGATAAGAATCCTATGTATACCTTGGAAATCTTCTTGGATAAAAAACCAGATATCGAAGAGTTAAGAAATAGGATATCAAATGACTTGGAAGTTATGCCTGCATTTTATGACGGGGGAACACATGTAGTAATTGCTCACAGAATAGATCTTAAAATGCTTGAATACTTTTCCTCAGATGAGAATGTTCACAGAATTCGAGGAACATTTACAGGACATGGGCAAGGTGCATCAATTGGTCCGGTATTTGAAAGAGATGATCCTGAAGAGACATGGGCTGATTATGATAAGGTACATTCTCAAACTCTTGCGACGTAATTCTATGAGTTAACTTGCTCTAATGGGGGATAATAAGAGAATCTCTAATGCCATACCTTTGAGGTCAATCTTATTATTTCAGCATTCAAAGGACAAATTTGTTTTTTTAATTTAGCAATTCATTTTCAAATCTTTTAAAATCAAAAATTATCGTTACATTTTTACAGATAATTATAAATTTATGGAAAATTGAATTATTACAATTTACTATTAATATCATACCAACTCCATAATAGCATATCTAGTCGACTTGATCCAAATGTCTTTTGAATACGATCTATCTTCAATTGCATGTCCAAAATGTCAAAAAAAAGACGATAATTTAGAGGTGATGAGACTGCATATTTTCACAGCGGATGAAAGCAATAGACTACCTTACTACGATATCGAGTGCCGGTGTTGTCATGAGATATTTCCAATAAACACTGCTATGTGTCTTAAAGAAGTGCAGTAGAATAAGGGTAAGTCATAATAAATTCCCTTACTAATTTTACCAAATAAATACATTAATGGCATAAAATAAATATTGTCTTTGTCGCGCATATTATTTTACCTACAAAATCCAAATGTTATAAAGTATTATAGATGAGTAGTAAAAGAAATTTCATTTATCACATTATATCAGATACATCATACTCGAGAAAAAAAACATTTGTTACATAGTTACCAATTCACAAGGTAATATATTTATTATATTCAATTTAATTATTAATTCATTATAGTAGTACGAAACGACAGATTTGTATATTGATCTTAGCTCTCTAAGTAGGATAATCAGGTCAGTTCTTGAGGTTTATATAACCTAAGAAGGTATTTAATGATATAAAGGCAAGATTTTCGGTGACATTGACTTTAATTTGAAATTATTCATCTACCTTAATTTTGCAATCCTGATATTGTAATAATATCTTTCTTTTCTATGCCTTTTTTGGTATTTAAAACTAGTTTTGAGTTTTCACAAATGGATCAATTTTTTGCTCATCTGAGTATACATAATTTTTATTATCTCCATCTCCGCTATAATGAGCATGTTTAATGTGATCTTTTAATTCTGTAATATTGCGTGCTGTTAACCCACAGATGTCACATTTATTTTCACTTGGATTTTTGATCGTCGAGTTATCTTTAGGTAAAGGATCTCGGACTGGTGGTAGTTCGGAACCTGGATCTGAACCCATGGAAACCATAAAGTGATCAAGATATTAAATCTTTATTGAATATGGTACCCTTTATAACAAATAAATTTTTGAATTAAGGTTCATTATTACCCTACATGTTATAAAATAATTAACATGATAAAAATTAATGATTTACAATGAATCATACTCTAACTTCAAATTATGATCCTTTAAAATATATCCCATTCCACAGTCTTGGCACCATGTTGAAATAGTTCTTTATGTAACAACTTGATTGAAATAAACAAAGCTCGGTGATATACTACAGTACAAATTATATTTGGTATTTTAATCGGGAAAGTCTGGTCAAACTACACAAAAGGAATGAAGTATCTCGATGTATTACTATTCACTAAAATGATTATTATTATTATTATTATTGGGAGGGCCAAAAAATATTGATATATTTTCTCCTTTCAGCGTTACCATTAATGGCGCTCTGCTCAAGTGATCTACTTTCATTGCCATAGTCTTTGTGTCATTCCTTATTGTTGTGGTATTTTTATCATCTGAGAATGTAATAGAGTGCGAGTTATTGGTTTCATTTAATTGTTCGTATGATCTATTTGCATTTGAGGTTTCATTCATACCATTCTTACTTAATATCGAGAAACTTGTTTCATCTAGAAATGGATTATATGAATGTGTAAAGGTTAATTTATCTAACGGACTCTGCCGAGTGTTATTAGATAATCCCCTATTAATCAATACTGACAGTTGAGCATTAACTGTTGTTGATGAAACAATCAAAAATGTCAAAATCATTGCTAGAATCGTTAAATTAAATTTATTTCTATCGAGTTTTGCATTCAACTTCCAAACCTTCAAGTTCATCGTGAGGTACAAAAGTGAATTAACATATGTTAAATACTGTTATTATTTTCTTAAAGAAATTTTCTAATTATAAAAATTGTTTTTTGATAATTTCTGTTCCAATAGTATTTTAAACGAAATTTAAAAAATTTAAGTTGTTTTTGTTTTCTTTTCCTAATGATGATGAACCTAGTAGTATCACATTGACCGTGCTTGAATGCATTGGGTCAAAGTCTCTTTTTACTTTTTAATAAGACTTAAAGACTGAGAAATCTGTATTGGCATTCTTTTTGCAATTCTAAATCGCTTTTCTGTACTCTCCGCCATATGGCTAATAGTTTTTGAAATCGAATACCCTGCAACAATTGGAGAAAAAACTATTCATTGTTTGAAGTATAGTTATTCTAATTTTTTGTATCCTTGTTTCAAATACGAGGTGTCTGCATGAAAGTCATTAATTCCTTTAACTGTGCTTTACTAAATTCGTAGTCACTAAAATGGTAAACATTTTTTCTAGTAAATAAAATAGGGAACTTACAACATATGCCAAATCCTTATTAAATTACTTAAATCACTTGTCATTCTAACTCTGATTAAAACACTAAGAAAAACATTTCATTATCTTTAGGCATAAAAATATAGAATTAATAAAAAGGAAATAAAAGTTAGAAGACCTTTTACATAGTAAATGGAACCCTATCTAAAATGTATTCACAGTTATTATTATAGTTAAAATATTTTGTTAGAATAAAATGTTAGATGGTTATATCAAATCTAAGATGGATGGGATTTTTAAATTTGAAAGAACAAATTCCAAATTCAATTTTAGAGGAAATCCAAATTGATATATAATAGGATAAAAATACCATGCTCTGTGAATTAATACTGAATCATTCGTTTCCTTTATTTTATCCGAATATAGATGATACAATACTTCGGATTTTTTCTACCAATGTAATACCTGATGAAAATCTATTAACCTACGTTTTTTTTATTCTAATTTTAGGGATATTAGCCGGGTTTATTTTTATGGTATTTCTTAAGAACAAGCGATTGAAGGATGATCTAGATGAGAAATCCCGTGACTTGCAAGAAGCCTTTGAAATTATGAATGAAAATAATAAGCAGTTGCAAACGGCAAATAAGGAATTAATTAAAAAAAATATCCAACAAAAGGAATTTATCAATACCGCAGCTCATGAACTGAGAACACCTACCCAGGCAATAACAGGCTATATAGAACTAATTGATGAACTTCTTAAAGAGGTTTTGAGTGAAAAAGTGGTGATTGTACTAAGAGAAGAGGGCAAAGAGAAAAATGCATTGCAACTTTCAAAATATCATGAACTTGTTTTGAGAAATGCCACTCGACTAAGTGATCTGATAAATGACTTACTTGATGTCGCCAGAATTGATATATCGGGAGATAACATTAGATTAAATGAGGAAAATGTCGATTTAATAAAAGAAATTAATGATTTTCTTATTGATTTTAGAACATCCAGAAAAAAAAGTGGTAAGGATTATGGTATTAGAATAAACTTTGATACCGCGCTAGTCTCCGATGAGCCACTGTCGGTAAGAATAGATAGACTGCGATTTGGTCAGATTTTAAACAACATACTTAGCAATGCCATTAAATATTCAGATGAAAACAGTACGATAACAATTTCTATCGCAAAACTTGTTGATCATCCTGGTAGTGATCAATATTTCGGAGACAAAAACAAAAATATGGTAGTTTTGCGGGTTAAAGATGAAGGTAAGGGTATATTTCCAGATATTCTGCCAAAAATTTTTGACAGATTTGTTACTAACTCAGAATCGGGTACCGGATTAGGATTGTACATTACAAAGAAAATAATTGAGGCACATGGGGGTAGTATTTGGTGTTATAACAATAGGGATGGAAAGGGCAGTACATTTGAATTTATTATACCTTTATCAGAATAATATTCAATCACTTTTAATATTCCTTTGGAAAATCGACTTACATTTTAAAGAATAGATGAAATATTGACTGTTTGATACAAGGTTGATCTTTTTCCTGTCATACTGCGTTGAATTTAAAATATTGTTATTGTGTTTACCTCGATTCTGGATTAACCGGCTGTCTTCCCTTCGATATAGAGTTTCTTTAGTCTTAAAAGATTATCAGCAAAATTAGATTGAAAAGATTCGGTTATATTGTTTTTAATTTTTAACTTTTTACTTAAAGTTTTTATTATCTTTCTTTCTACTATTCTGCTTCCTCCGTTAATCGCATCTTCTAATACTTCATGAAACACCGCCGGGTTATCTACCGTCTCTTCTAGTTGAATGGAATGTTTTTCTTCCAAGTAATTGATTACTACTCCTGAAACTTGTTTCCCGAGAATTTCAATAGATTCTATTATTGCCTCATGATATCTATCTTTAAAAGATGTATAGAGTTCCTCTGAGTTAGTGACATTATTGTTTGAAGAATCATGTTTGGTTTTGGTTGTCGAACGATTGTCATGGACTTTCACTAAGTTTTCACTGTTGAATAACGAATTGATATCCTTTTGGTACCCGTTATCTTGATTATTTTCACCATTATTATACAAATACTAACACCGTACAGTCTGCATTAAGACCAAAGTAGTTCTGATAATAAAGTAGTTTATCTAATTTGAATTGATTTTCAATGTATTTTGTACAATTCAAATTCGATTTATTTATATTTTTCAATTTATTATCATCCTCGTCCTTTACTCAATGGTTGCTCTTCGTGGGGTCTTAACACTTCGATACCTTGATGTGTTATTATATTAAATTCTAGGACTGAATTATCATGATGTGTTGATCGCATTTTGAGGATTAACAATGATCTTTTGATGACTCTATTAATTTCCTCAAATTTCAATAATATAATATTTTGCACTATTGAGGATATCTTTCTATTTGAGATATCATAATCTGTTAGTGGTGTAGTCAAGAATGTAAATATTGCGGTTATTTCATATATTTGACACAAATTTACAAGCCTCTTTACCAGAAAATAGATATCATCTGGATACAGAGACTCTAAGGATGAAATGCTGTCTATAACCATTCTAGTTGGTTTTATTTTTTCAATGTCTTGGTTTATGGTTTTGATAAAACTGTCTATATTTATTTCCTCTGGATATATATTACGTAAAAATATTTTTCCTTTCTTTTCATTATCTGTCACATTGTAATGGAATCGATTTGCATTATTTCGAATTTCCTTTATTGACTCCTCGAGTGAATAAAATATTCCAATATCATTACTATGTTCTGCTCCGTTTACTATGAATTCCATACCCATGGTTGTTTTACCAATACCTGATGGACCCAACAGTGCAGTTACTGTTCCTTTAAGTAAACCTTCACCTATTTTTTTATCTAATCCATTAATTCCTGTTGATACTCTTGATGTTGATACGGGATAGTGAAAACTTAGGGGTTGCTTTTCATATACTATCGTCCCTTTATTCCCTATAACACATGTATGGGATTCCCTGTTTATTGATGTGCCTCTCATCTTTATTACCCTCAAAGTAATTGGAATTGTGTTAGAAATTCCATATTCTAGTTTTATTATGCCATCAACAACAAATTCCTCAATACCTGATCCAATTGAGTTACTTCCAATAGGAACTTCTGATATCATCATGGAAGTTATATCCTCTGTTCTAAATATTTTTCCGAGGATCACATGGAGTGCGATTCGAGCCTCGTTTATTTCTCCAAATGATTGAAAAATGGTAGACAAGGAATCTATAACTATTCTTTTTGCATTTAAGGACCGGGCTGACAATAGTATTTCTTCTAATGCTTCTTCAATACCTTCTTTGTTGACTGCTGTAAAATCTAAGAAGAGAAATTTTTGAGATTTCTCGTAACTATCAAAATTCATTTCTAATCTGGCTGCATTAGTCAAAAACTGAGCCTTGGATTCACTAAAAGAAACATAGATGCCATTTTCATTGTTTTCTAAACCATTAAGTAGAAAATGAGATGTTAATACTGTTTTTCCAGTTCCTGGATTTCCTGCTATCAAAACATTAAATCCTTTTGGAATACCTCCTTCAATTAAAGGATCTAGACCCAAAATGCCAGTAGAAATTCTTGATAATGACATTTTTTCGATATTTTCAATACCATTATGTTCGAATAAATAGTTTGGGGGGAACTGATGAGATGGAATTACTCGAGGATGTTAAAGTTGAGATATTCTTTTATGATTCAATTATTGTTTATAATTAAAATTTTTCAAGCACATTATCAAGTATTTCTAATTAAATACTAATATGCAAAATCTACCGTATATAAAAAGCTGCTTTAACCTCTTTTATCTTTCTAATAATTTTTTATCTGTAAATCCTGACGATAACACATCATAAATTAAACCCTGTCGCCCGGTGAGTATGTTTTCACTTACTATATTATCAGTATTTTGGCATAACTTTTTTCAAATAGTAATTGTCTTGGAATACCGTCAGGTGGGTTTTAGTAACACACAAACAACCCATTCACTTCGGCTAGAACTAGCACCTTGACTCGGTTGTGCCTTTTGGGCCATTGTAGTATAATGATAAATAACAGGTCGTCTTAATTCCTTCCGATCCTCTTGAATTTATTCTTCTAATTTGAGGCCAATTCATTTTCCACTTTAAATTACTCCATATCCCAAGCTTCTTTGTTAATTAATTGCATTTTTTTGCTGTGAATAGAAAATTTTTCATCATCTTGTAATTGTCATGATTCTTTTTATTCAATCTTCATATTTTAGTTCTGTTTCAATTTCATCCGTTTCAAATAATCTCTTTATCGCCGTGACTAAATATGGAGACACTCAATTTTTAGTACGATAATTCAAAACCTTGAATGGGATTGAGGAAATTAATGGTAATAATGGTAACATGTGGGGATTAACAGTTACTGAAAAGGATGATTAAAACTTATGAGCAAATAAATCTTGTCATTTGTTATTATTGCTGAACATCCTTTTATGGCTACTTTTTGATGATGAAATTCCATCTTTTTGGAGATAGGGGGGGGGTCATTCAAATCTGGTTCATATCTTAGCAAGTTGGTGTTAAGTTTAACCTGAAAAAAGATATTGTGTTCTAAAAAGTTAAGCAGTTTGGGATTCTGTTATTACTATCTCCTTATCGATTGTGAAAGTATTTCCAGAATTTTCATCATGTATTGTATAAGTAATTGTATAATTGCCCGGTGGAAATGGACTTGTCTGCGTTATTGTAAAAGGAATAAATATTTCTTTATTCTGGTGATGAGAAGTGATGTTATTCACTGAAATTCCTTTCTGCTCTGTTAGTATGTTGCCATTAGTATCTGAAATTGTAAAATCTGCATCAAAATTGATTGAATAAAGTGTTTTATTACTATTGTCTGTCATAGTTTCATAAGAAAAACCTTTTGGTTCGATATAAAGTAAAATGTCCTCGCCGGGTGCAAATAAATTATTAGTTCTTACGTTATAGATGCCGAATCCTTGGGACATTGAGGTAACAAATGTTTCCACTTCTGGGAAGAATGTTTCTTGCTGCTGCCTTGAAGTTGAATTCATTATCCCGTTTGGTATATTTTCAGACTTTGATGGGGTTGATGAAACAGTATCTTTTGCAGGGGGAATGGCTGGGATTTCAACTTGCAAGTTTTCAATCGCTTCTTCTTTTAATTCTTGACTTATCTTGCTTGTATTCATATTCAGAGATTTAATGATAAATTCACCAACTGGCAATAATTGGTTGAAAACATTGCTCGAAGTTATGAATACAATATCGGTTTGCACACCGTTAGGGGATATAGATACCATATTCAAGACATTTCTTTTAAGTTCCCCTTCTAACTGCTGACTAGACAACAAGAAACACGCTGTCGAATTATCTAAAGCGTTGATATTGCATTCAATGGGGAGTAGCTGATTGAAGTCATCAAATTGTTGATATTCTGAAATGTAAGAATCTAAAGCTGCTCTTGTGTTCGTGTAAAGCGGTTCGCTAATCATCAGTTCAACCCAAGCAAATGAATTATCTTGACTATTATATTGAAACATGTAGTCGATTGGAGCAAAAGCTTGATCACCCTTCATTTCGGTTAAATTCCAATTTGACGGTAATTGTATTGAGAATAATCCCCTTTTCTCCTCAAATGTATTCCATGTTACCTGTCCATAGGACAGGCTTGTGTTTGCAAGGTAGAACATAAATGACAACACTGAGGCAAAAAATATTATCTTAAATTTCATTATAGTACTTTAGATACTATGCATTTAAACATAATTATATTGCCTATCTGTTTTATTGAGATATCTTTAATCGAGAACTTAATCAAACAAGTTTAATTAATTAACAAATATTATGCCTGACTGCTTTGATATAGGGGATCAGTTAATTCTGGTTAATGATTTTGCTAAAAAATTTCTAAATCATTTCAGGCGCAAGTTGACCTGGATCTTGTCTATTGATAATTTGTACTCAAATTCCCAATCATTAAGAATGAATCAAAACTTAAATTTTCTAGTATGTTCAGTACATATTCCTAGTCTTGTTGTTCGTATTCTAAAAAATTAATCTTGTTGCTAAAAAATAATCTTTCAAGTTACTTGAATACTTGGTTATCGGATATACTCATTGGTTTGTCTGCCGATGGAGTTGATAAAAATTACTGTAAAAATAACTGTCCTTTAAATTGATGTTTTCCCACGCGAACTAAATATTTATATCCTGTTTGATACCTTTATCAAAGCCTCTGTCAAACCTAAACAGTTCTATTAATTAATCTGTCATATAGATATCTAAACCATCTGATTTCTGCATTATGCTATTTACATCTCGCTGAGCGATAGAGAATATGAAAATATGAAAATAATTCTTTATGCCGCAATATCATGTTAAAATAATAATCAAAATAAAAATGGCTCAATTTGTCAACTAAAGTCTGATCGATCGCTTCTTTGTGTTTTACTGATAATCCGGAAGCTAACCTTTGATTTCATATTGCTTAATAATACTCATTGGTAATAATGTCTATTTTGTTTTATATCTTGATTGAGTTTGCCCGACATTCAAAAAATTCAACTTATCTCAGGTAGATTTACATGTACATTGGTAATAAAGGTAATGGATATTGAATTGAATGAAAGATTGCGAGCACCATTTACTGCGGTCAGAAAACCATTCTTAGTTTTAACACCTGTAGTACTTTTAAAGAGAAATATGAATTCTAGAATTGACAGTAGTACAAAACATGATATTTTATATCTTCACAATTCAAATCTAGGTTGTACAATGATCTTGGCCGCATATCTATTACTTTGCTTCATGGTTTTTTTTGACTCGATATTACGAATAGCTTTATTCAAAAATTCTTTAGAATCTGTTAAAAAAGACTGCTGTGGCATAACCGTCTTTCTTCATCAATAAATTGGTTCAGAGATGTCAAATCTAAATAACAGATTCGGATTTAAAATCAATTTTGTAATAGCAACCGTGTCCCTGATTGGTTTTTTGATGATTGTTGGGCCGATTCAAAATGCAAATTCTCAAAGTGCTGATACCATTGCGAATCATGCTGTTGTCGATAACCGGGGCATCACAAATAAAGTTTCTAATAATTCTTCAGTAATTGAAGGTGTAACTGTCAGGATCGTCCCAGGGGCAACTTTATTGACTGATACTGCCTATAATCCCAATCCAATTAAAATCATGAGGGGACAAACTGTGTTATGGCTCAATGAAGACTCTGGATTTCATACTGTAACCTCTGGAGGAGTAAATGATCCTAATTCGGGAATCTTGTTTGATTCAGGACTGACTGGCCCAACAATGCTAAGCAGCAAGGGTAAAACTTTTTCATATCAATTTAATGTACCTGGTGAATTTCCTTACTATTGTATACTACATCCCGGGATGGTAGGCACTGTAACCGTAACCTGAAATGCTTGTTTTTTCTCGACTGGATTACTATCTTATAACGAAGTATCCAAAACAAGTATCTAGTATTGCTTCTTATTATTACACTATCGAATTCAATAGTATTGGATGGGGGATTATTTTTTTATTTATTCGATTTAATGTGGAAGTGTATGTGGTAAATGACTACCTCCATTCCAAAAATACAGATGGGTTGAATTTGTTTTTAAATATCTTTATTTCAGGATAGAACCATAAATTGATTGATTACCAAAGTGATTCTCAATCTTATTGGGATTGAAATATAGAGACATATTATTTCCTTTGAGGTTTATCTCGGTTGGCACATCAGATACAAAGCCTCCTTGCATTGTTATTAGGGTCCTGCCATGTATTATTTCGGAATGTTTGTCATGAATAGGTGCCATAGTGATAACCAAGTTATTAACTTTATGTGAATGCAGCTCGGAGCCGTTTGCTCTTTTCATGTCAATAGTTGCATTAAAGGTTAGGATCAGAGAATTCAACTCTTTTAACGTCCAATTTCCTGAATTAAGCCATACTATATCTCCTGAGGGATCTGTTTGAATAGAATTAAAAACGCCTAGTCTAGTTAGATTTGATTGTTGAGCACTGCCTGCAGATATGCTATTACTCAAGAGGACTAGGACCAAAAAAATTCCACCAATCGCTCCAGTTAGCTCGGAGTTTTCTATAGGACATGATCTCAACGAAAAGAAATACATGATATAACAACTTTACTATTGTAACATGGATTAAATACAATTATGTTATCGATATGGAGAAGTTAATATTTTGAGCATAAAAGTGATTGAAATTTAGTTAATCACACTTACCACCTTTTGAGAGGTTGGTAACAGTTTGTGCTTAATTATCAAGATAATGCTTGAAGATGCCCTATTTCCATATGGTTGTCAAAAGAAACAAAGAACATCTTCATTAGATATCGACCGTGCATTGTATTTGTATTTTCTTGGCTTCTCGACTAGATGTGTTGTCAAAGCATTGTTATTCTTACATAATGTTAAGAGAAGCCATGTTGCAATCTGGAAGTGGATTCAAAAAGGTCATTCCAAAAGCACATTCTCAAAGAAGAGAGGGAAAATTGATGAATTCATTGTTGATGAAAAATTAATTAAGATTGGTCCAGAATTAATATGGCTTTGGATTGCAATCAATTGAGCCAGAAAGTCATCAAATTCTAGCACTTTTTTGCCAAAGGAATAACTCAAGAAAGAAACATGTTTGTTGCCGAGAGGTTTCTGTCAGGAGTCGTAAGAGATTATGGAAAGCATGTATCCAGTATCTACTGATGGTGAAAGAACATGGTACCCGATGGCTTGTCAGTTTCTCAGACTCGATCACCATGTTCATTCTTTTTTTGCCAAAGAAGAGAAAAGCAGGATTGAAAGTACGATACAATATATCAAGGATAGAACTGAAAGTTTCGATGATTACTTTCCTTGTAGAAAGAAGAGCTGTAAACTAAAGCATGTAAGAAAATGGTTGAATCTGTATGTCACATATCATAACAAGGAGATGATAAACGCTTAAGTTAACAGAGCCGACAGAACTGTTATTTTGGTGCAAAACCATCATAACTCTGTAATAATAACATCATAGACGCCTTTCTTATTGTGTCCAGCGAGAGAATCAATAGAAGTAGTTGGTAAAATTTTATTAGTATGGGTTTCGTTCCAAAATCAGTTTTGAATAAGATAGTGATATCACAAAACAAAGTTTATAAAATAATAAATAGAAGAATTTGAAACAATAGATTAATTTGCCAATTTCCTATTTCTGGAATGAAACTGGCAGCAACTATTTTACCTTCTAGAGGATCTCAAGGATCATACTTTCAACACGGTTAAAATTTATTCAATTCTATTATTGTACAAGAATATATTTAAAGTATTCATATAAAATTAATCTGAATAGTTTTGATAGTAAATAATAGATTTACTTTAATGATCTTGTCTTTATTTCATACATTACTGATAGCAAGTGTAGGGTATATAACACCTATAATATCTGAGCAGCAAGCAAATGCTCAGAATACTACTTCTGCTCAGGAGTTAAACTCTAGTAACAAACCTCTCATAGATCTTATGACTAGGAATTTGACTGATGTGGTATCTGGAATGTCTTCCAAAGTCTTCAATAACGTAACAAGTCCTTCTATTGTCATCTCTCCAGAAAATAATACCATCTACTTATCTTACTCAAAAACTGAAAATAACAAGACAAATATCTATCTGGTTAACTCTACCGATGGGGGAGAATCATTTAGTCCACCTGTCAGGGTAAACAATATAGCTGGTGATGCAACCAAGAGTCCTTGGACTTCGACAAAGATTGTCTTGGGTCCTAACAACGAAATCTATGTGCTTTGGCAGGTCATTGACGAATCCAATAAAGAATTCAAGTACGGTACAAGTTCTCTGAGATTAGCAAAGTCTTTGGACGGTGGTGCAACCTTTTTGCCAACTACCAGACCAGCAAATGATACCGTAGGAGAAAAAGCATTTTTTGACCTTGCGGTTTCTAAGAATAATTCTCTTTTTATAACTTATCTAGATAGCTTTTCAAATGTAACTAATTATGACATAAGTTATCCTTCAGAAGCCAAGCTATTACGATCCTTTGATGGCGGACAATCTTTTGAAGGTCCAATAGTTATAGACGAAACATCATGTGATTGTTGTAAAACAGCTGCCGTAACAGCTGATAACAACGAAGTGTATATACTATGGCGTCATGCAAATCATACTGCTAAAGAGACATATTCGAATGGCTCAAACCCCTACAATTATGAAGATAAACTAGGAGAAGGTGTGATTTATGAGGTAATAAGAGATATTTACATTACCCATTCAAATGACTCTGGAAAAGCCGAGTCATTTGTACCTGCAATAAGAATTCACGCGGACAATTGGTATATGAATGGCTGCCCATCAGCGGGACCAGCTCTTGGATTTGATAGCAAAGGTGTATTGCATGTTAGCTGGTTTACTGGAGGAGGAGCTATGCCTGGAACCTACTATGCAAATTCTACAGACTCTGGAAATAATTTCAGCAAACCGTTACCTGTTTTAGCGGACAAATGGGTACCTCAAAGCCAATCCAATCTTGCCATTGATGGAAATGACAATGTATGGATGGCTATAACGGATGGCCGAAACGACACCAATAATCATGTGTTTGTAGCAGTTAAAACTGCTGATGGAAGACTATTAAAGAATCAATTATTTGGAATTGGTGAAGATCCAATGATTTCATCAGGAACAAATCTTACTGGAATTGTATGGACTGACAAAGATAAAATCAAACTAGCAGTAATGGATCTCAAGTAAAAAATAAACTAGGATCCAAAACATACATCATTTCCCAATATTCAAAATTAGTTATCAGAAATACTTTGAGAATCAGTCGATTAAGGTATAAAAGTGGAATCGCGATTCCTTTGTGGAGTTCCTTCACGATACTGATATTATTTTTTTTATACTCAAAGTTCACTTCGCCAGAAAATTCGGTCTTTCTTACTACATCGCTTTATGATTTGGCTTATACAATCTTAAGTTCATTCTTTGTTTGTATTGCATTATTAATTTATGGAACAATAAAAATAATCTTTTATCAAAAATCCGTAGAAACCAATAATATACTTTATTTCTTAAGGACAAAGGTTTTTGCAGTTCGGAGGTTTAAGTTAATTTTCATTTCTTCTTCCATATCATATTTTATTTTCTTTGGATTCTTAACAAATATGTTTATATTATTTAATGAAGATGGTACTGTTTTTTCTTTGATTCCTCAAATGAATCCAATGAATAGTAATCATCATAGTCACCCGCCACATGACAACGATACAGACACAAATGGCGGGCTGATTGTCCAACAAGTAGGCAACCCAGTTCAGTCAAATAACATTAGAACACACCAAAGTCATTCACAAAATCATGAACAAATTGCAGACTCAAACATTGAAAAATCTGATTCTATAGTTTTATCTAAAGCCCATTATCCCGACATAAGATTTGTTATATGCTGTAATCATTTTGGGTATGTACCAATGGTAACCATATATGTTACTACCAATTTGTCGATCCTATTAATACCTCTCAATTTTTACTTAGGCGTAGTAATATCAATGCTTGTAGGAATCACTGTCGCATTAAATGTTTATGGGTTAAAAAGGATTAATGTAAATTTCAGAGGTTTATCAAAGGGTCGCATTTTTAGCGGCTTGGGGTTGACTACGGGTTTATTAGTGGGTTGTCCAACATGCGCTGGAAGTCTTTTATATTCTATAATTGGTTTTAGCTCATTAGTTACTTTTTCATCCCTAGGACTATATCAAATATTATTTCTTGTCATTAGCATACCATTTCTGATTGTTTCCATAACTATTCTAACAAAATTCATGTATAATAGCGAATGCAGTTTAGGTTCCAGGACAAGAGATAAAAAGTGAAAGATTATATGTCATCTTTTTCAAACTAGAAATTTTAATAAAATAAATTTTAAACATGATTATCCAAGTTTGAAAGCATGTCGCAAATAAGGATTAGAAATTTGAGTTGATCAGATTTATCACTATTTGCCATATGTAAATAGGATGCCATTGACATGTATATCGCTACTATCAGGTTAGCTGCAGACTCAGATATAAGATTATTTTCTTTACCTCTTAGTTATGACAACGTTTCATGTACATTTAACGAACTTAAAATGAGTTTGAAATTATTACTCAATATTACAAATAATAAAAGAAAAGGAATAGTTTCATTTTTGTACCAATTCCTTTTTAAACTATTTTTTTGTTATTTTTGCATTGCTCTATAAAAAGGATCATTCTAGTATGTACAAGCATATTTCTAGATTCATGAGCAATAAGATCAATTTATTTTTGATCGTTTTGCTAGCATTTGGTTCTGTTATAACATATTTTTTTCTAATTCCTCATCTAACTCATGCATCCATGGCTTATCATGTGCTGATTCACATTGTGAGCCTAGATATTTCAATTTTTTTAACAGTTATATCGATTCTTGCATATAAAAAAGCAAGAAGCAATAGAATATTATTAACTTTTTTTAGCTTTGTCTTTCTTGTAGCAGTTGAGATTCTTTACTTGTTACAAGCAAGCCACCTTGTGCGGATTTTTTATATACCATTCATCGAAATAGAGTTTTCACACGTATTACTTGCTTGTATGATCATATTATTTGCTTGGGGTGTTTTGAAGGTGGATAAAAAACATTGAATCTAATCTCTGAAAATCACCTTTTGTGTACTCCGTATGTCAAAGGATCCGTAAGAAATAGCAATGAATTATTAGTCTACCAGCTGATTTCTTACTTGATTGGAGTTAGATACAGAGAACTGTTAAGAATTACCGGATTTAATATTGGAACATTGTCTTATCATCTTGAAACTTTGGAAAGGAACAACATGATTAGATCCTTACGTGTAAAAAAAGGAAATATCACGAGATATTATCCATATTGGGTATCTACAGATACTGCCGTAATGATAGGATATCTTAGATCAGTTCCAGCTAGACAAATCATGATGCTGCTTTTTCACGAAGGAGTCACATCTTTTTCAAAAATTGCGTCGCATATTAACAAGTCCCCTTCTACGACATCATAGTATTTAAAGAAATTAATCGAATCGGGGATGGTAATGCGCATCAAAAGAAAAACGTATTTGGAATTCTCTCTAAAAAGTCCTGAACTACTTTCAAGAATTATTACTAAAAGAAACAAACTTGTTTCTTAAATCTGCTAAGAATAGCTTTAAAATGCCTTAAAATGTGACTACAGGTCAATATCTTAATGTATAATCAGTCTCATTAAAATCGATACCATTTTATTTGAATTTTCAACTAGATTCTTGTGTTCGACGAATGAACAATATGTGTTATATACTCTTTTAAGTATAAATATACAAGCATTGACCATTCGAATTTCTCGCAATCTGGTCCTTGGTTTAGTGATTATAGCAGTGTTAATGGGAACACCAGTTTTTCAAAATTCATTTGCCCACCAAAGAGCATTGTACTCGATAAATGGTAAGAACTATCTCATGGAAGTTGAGACGACCAACGAACCCGTTGCGGTGGATGACAAGACTAGTGTGGAAATTACAGTTGTTTCGCCAAATATGACTACTCCAATGGATCCTGAGGCAAATGGCACACAACCTATAACTGGTCTAGAAGATTCGCTTAAGGTGGACATCCAGGCTGGAAACAAAACTCTTACTTCAAATTTAGATCCGGCATTTGGAGAATTAGGAGTATATGAATCTCAGACATACTATCCAACAATTCCAACAACCTATAGCTTTAGGGTCTATGGAGATATAAATGGCACACAATTTAATGATACCTTTGCTTGTAATCCAGTCTTGGGAGAAGATGCACCCCCTGATAACTCCACTATCAAGATTTCAAATGAAGTAGAAAGAAAAGCATTAACAGGGGGATTGGATTGTCCTGACTACAGAGTGGGATTTCCAGAACCATATATCTCTCAACACGAATTAGCCAAATCACTAAATCAAAGCCAAACTTAATCTATTTTTTGTTTTTTTTTGTTTTTAATATCCAAAAATTTCATGTTAGGATTTAATAACATGCTATCTCAATCCATTATTTAAAAATAATTGGATTTCTGCTGTCTTTTATAAGATCATAAAGATCTGGTTTAATTCGAATCCGATGAACCAATTTTTTAACAAACAGTCTTTCAAATTTTTCAGCTAGATAATTGGAATAATATTATGTATTTATATAAGTCCTATCAAAAAATTAGGAGTTTAATTTTAAGTTAAATGCTCCGATTAGGTTAGGGTGAATTTTTGTATGGACGACCATCATGACATTCATGGGTGCGGATTTATCTTTCACCAAATTATTCATCTCTTCTAAACCGTTTCCAAGTTTATCTACAAACACATGAGATTTGTTACTCAATTCCATATTTTTTAATTCTTTATCAAACAGCTGAATTGACTTGTCAGCCAATGCACTCGCAGTTTGATATTCAGCGATATTCATTAATTCAAATTCGCTTTTTGATTTGTTATCCAGATTTATCGTTAGAACAGAGTTGGACGTATGTGTTTCATTCATGGTTGCTGAACTCACACCCATTTGCAATCCCGGATTCTCGGTATTATTGCTGTTGCTATTACTATCAGCAGTAATGTTATTAACATCCGTCATCACTGTCGAGTGGTCAGTCATCATCATTACTTTATCCATGTTAGACATGTTGGTCATATCAAAGTTAACATCGTATGCATTTCCATAATTTCTCAATAAACTGTCTACAATTTCGACAAATCTTAAAGGTTGAGTGGTATTATCTTTAGTTTCTTTTCGATCACCGTTAAAAATATTAGTTAAAATACCTGCGAGATTATCTAATGGATTTAAACTTTGTTGTGGCCCTTTTGCCAATTCTATAATGTCATCAATTTTAGCATCCAAATTAGCAACTAATTGTTTTATTTGTTCTTGTTGGGTATTAATTATTTCATTATTTGCAATGGATGTCAAATTTGATGGTAAAGATAAGGACGACATATTCTGTAGGCTTCTTATTGCTATTGTAAGATCTTGTGCCAGTTTTTCATCCCGTTCTCCTATTTCTGCCAGTATATTTTGAAAATAAAAATTGGATGCTTTATCCAAATGTATCTTAGCCAGAGTTAAATTTTTGCTCATGTAGTTACTTTCCAACAGGTTTAATTCAACTTGAAATTGATCAACAAATGCAATAAATGATGCATAATCATTTGGAGTAAAGTTATGAGCATATATCTTCTGTGTTGGATCAATATCGATATTACCGATATTCAGATAAATCGAGCACAAATAGATAGATACAATTAAAGTAACAAAAAAATTCTTTGTATAAAGCATTGGCGCAGTCTACCACTTATCCAAGCATAGGAAAAGTCCCTGCAAGTGAAGTTGTAAAAATGGTCAGGTAACCTGTCAAAAGCAGTACTCCCATTATCAACAACAAAGCCACACTTATCCGATGAATCCACGGCATGTATTTGCTGAGTTTCCTATACGTTACCAAATATTTATCAATAGCAAGCGCAGAAATTATGAAGGGAATTGCTAATCCTGCAGAATATACGATCAGTAATAATACTCCTTCGTACAAAGAAGTAGTAACTGCAGCTATTGTCAAGATACTAGCTAAAATTGGTCCAATACAGGGAGTCCAGCCGGCTCCAAATCCCATTCCAATAAGCAATGAACCAACATGTCCTGCAGGTCTTTGAGGAAATTTATATCCTCGGTCACGCTGTGTTCCAGGGATCTTAAGAACACCAAGTAGATTGAGACCAAACAAGATAATCATTACTCCTCCTACAATCTCGATCCATCTGCTATAATCATGAAATGCAGAACCTATCGCAGTGATTGAAGCTCCTAGAGCAACAAAAACAATGGAAAATCCCAAGATGAACAAACATCCTCTGATAAATGTTTTTGATTTTATAACAGATATCCTCTTAACTGATTGTTGTTTTTCCATTTCTTTGGAATCAAGTGTAATAGAGTCCTTAGTTGTATTAGCAGTATTAGCAGCAGTTGCAGTAGAGTCCTTTTGTTTCTTGAGAGAGTTGGATTTATTCTTATGATTTTTATTTAGTAATTCATCTGAACTCATCCCGGTTATAAAGGCAACAAAGCTAGGGATGATAGGTAAGATGCAAGGTGAAAGAAAACTCAAGAGACCAGCAGCAAATGAAATTGGGATTCCTATAGTGATAAGGTTGCTCTTTAAGTCGCTATCGGTATCTGGGGCTAAGTTGGTACTTGAAGATCCTGTTGATGATGATGATAATGACGATAAAGGCAAAGTGCCTGCAGAATCAGATGAAGAAGAGGTATTACCAGATTGAACAGCAAATGCATCAGGAGAAACCTCAAGAAGAGTATTTTCTATCAAAGATTTTGTTTTTGCAGAGATAGGATCAAACTGACCTTTCCATTGATGATAAATAGTGCCATTTTTGTCTATTAAATAAGATTCAGGAACCCCTATTGTTTTAAAAGTACGTGTAAAAAGGTCGTTTGGATCATGCCATAGTGGATACGTAATATTCAAGTTATTAGCAAAGGCCTTTATCCTATCATCCATACCAAAGCTATCAACACTAACTCCTACCACTTCTAATCCGCTTTTACTATATTCTTTGTATAGTTGTTCTAAGCCAGGCATTTCCTCTCTACATGGAATACACCAAGTAGCCCAAGAATTCAAAATGATTAACTTGCCTGTAGTATTTGTTGCAATTGTAAGTGGTTTTTCATTTTCTAGGGATTGTGCAGAATAAGATTTTACTTTATCTTTTGGGACTGACTGTTGATTATTATCGCTATTGTCGTCATCACCTGTTTGTCCATAACTATAATGATTTGAAGAGATATTTCCAATAAAGAAACTACTGGCAATAAACACAGTTATAATAAGAACTACTGAAGGTGTCAAAGAAAACCTATTAGAAGGTTTATCTACTTTGGAACTCATTTCTAGTATTTTTACTTTGTATTATTATCTGTTCTTAGAATAGAGAGATTTATGGAATTATCTCCATTCCAAAGAACACCTATCAAGTTATTACCGCTTGCTATTGTGGGTGCTCGAGCGTTTTCTTGTCCATTTACAGGTGGAAATTCGGTCATTTTGCCATCATTACTAGATATTTTTTCAACAAATATGTTTGCCGATGTATTTTCAAACTTCCATTTTTCATCTAATGCAGTTAGTCCGTATGAATCTTCCCACGCTAACCAAACGTGATTCTTATTATCAACAGCCAGATCTGCTCTGAGAGGAGGAATCCAATCTCCTGTAAGGACAGGGATTGGAGTACTGAAGGTTTTTCCCCTATCTTTTGAAATGGCGTAATAAATTCCAGGATGATCCTCTGCACCAGTATACCATACTATGTGGAGATTTCCTTTGCTGTCTACTACCATTGGTGCTCCCACATGTACACACCCTCCAAATACAAAACTGTCATTTGCAACCTTCACGGGTTGACTGAAAGTTGCACCTCCGTCTGAAGAGTGTGAAACTACTATGTCTCTTACTACGGGGTCGACTTGTGGATCTGTATTGGGTGCAACAGGGAACTTCTTTCGCCATGAAGTATAAATATCATCTGCAGATGCAGCAAGCACATTTACATTGCAACATTCGCAATCATTCTTATCCATCACCACATTTGAGTGAAAGGTTTTCCCCCCGTCAGTAGAGGCAATCAGGCTAGCTTGAGAACCATATGTGTCATTTTGAAGTATGGTGCCATTTCTCAAAATATTTACATCTGAATTTAATGATCCTACGTATATAGTTCCATTATCTGAAATGTCAAAAGTTTGAAAAGCTTTTGCTTGGTTTGGATCGTTCTTGTTAACTATAGATACAGCAGGAGCAAATGTTTCACCACCATCTATGGATTTAGCTATTTTTAGCGTTCTAAAACCATACATAAATCCAGGTGCATCTTTTGAGGATACCCACAATGTATAGATGGTGCCGTTATCTGTTACTTCTATTTGAGGAGGGACTCTTCCATCCCACATTACATCTCCTGGTTTATCATTTATCCTTATCGGCTTGGTAAAACTATTTGTGCTATTATCTAATGATTTGACAAAGAAAAGATTAGATTCATCATTTTGAGTGTTTATATAAGTTACATATACTTTATCGGTTTTTGGATCAATGTACATATCCGCACCATGGGATCCATTACCTGCAACTTTAATAGATGGATTGAATTGTAAAGTACTCATGGTAACATTAATCAGAGGCGATACCTGAGTTTCATTTGAAGTTTGAGCGTGAGATATCAATACAAAACTACTTCCTAAAAACAAAATCAAAGATGATGATATCAACAGCATTAAGAAAAGAAAAGGTTTCACTTAGCATTGCATCCAAAAAAAAGTATTTAATTTTTGTTGTACATTCGTCGAAGGTACGATCACATTACATTCAATCGGATTGAATAATTGTTTATATTATAAAGGTCTAGTAAACTATAAAGCCAAATTGTAATGTCCTTGCTACAAGCCATTTGCAAAAGCATATTTTTTCGGAATGTTAGCAGGAGGTTCACCGTAAATAAGTGCTATTTCGTCATGTGGATGAAAAACAATGTCTCTATAATTAGTACCATTTCTCTGCATATTTCCATTAATATAAACACTCAAACCGGTATTATCAGTAATTGTATTGTTAAATAATTGTACAAGAGCATATTTCTGTTTCCATATATCAAGAAACTGACCGAGTGTAAAGTTCCTTTCTTCGGGAGATTCAATATGAATTATACCTGATTGATCATGAGTATGTAACCAGTAAAAACAATTATCTGTAATCCCAATTAAAGCAGGAACCGTATAAGCATTAGCATTTACAAAAATGTCAAGATGAGCGTGAATATGGAATCCAAATTGCTCCATTGCACCACACTCAATATTATCTATTATTGGTGAATTTGCTGCATTTATAGGAGAATAATAATTTGGTAATGAAATCAAATAGATGATAACAACAATAAACAGACAAGACCGAACTGAGCAGACAAGTCTTTTACTGTTACGATGACCTCTAAAAGTATTTTTATTGTCTTTTCGAATACGGCGAAATTTAAAGTATTTTTCATACCTTTGTTTGATATTCATTTTATTCTCTCACTGCACAATATAGTATATTCCAATAATCTCACTACTCTTTACTTTGTCTCTTTTTGCTTTGCATTGTGCCCGCATTACTATTTGTTGATAGAATGTTTAATTCTTTTATTTGCTTGTGGTTCTTTTTAAAACTAACTATACCTATGATCAGAATAATTATTGATATACCGATAACAAGATAAAGAAAGAGAATATTAGATGAAAAGACATTATGAGTATCAACTACATTTCCATTTCCGACACTACTAGAATTCATTCCATCCATTCCGCCCATACCTTGCATATCTTGATCCATGGCTTCTAATGCAGGTGGCGATGTTACGGATAGAAAAGATGCAGCAACAAGTACGAAAATCCCCAATATTGATTCTATTTTTAAAGACTTGTTGATTCGTTTAAAGAAGAAGGATTCGTCGTTTTTATTTTTGTTTATGATATTGTTAACATTTTTATTAATTAATTTACTATCTGTTGGTTCCGCCATTGCCCTTGTAACACCACTGTGGTTCGCAAGAACTGCTTGTTTTGCATAATTGTAAATATGAATTTGGTTGTACCTGCCAATAAATATCATTGGAAAAGCCAAGGCAATTTTTACTATAAGAATTTGACCATATACAGTAAAAACGACCGATGTTAAACTCTGTATGTGAGTATATCCTAAGTATAATCCTGTTATGCCTATCACGGTAATGGCAGTAATGGCGATATATGAAAAATACATAAGTGCTCTAGTAGAGTGCACCAAAATAGCATTTTCTGAGACATTAGATGATTTTTCAGAATTTGTTTTGTAATCAGACTTGTCATTTAAACCAAGAGATTGTCTTAAAAAAATTGTAGAAATGTAGAATAATCCTCCAATCCAAATAGATACAGCCATAAAGTGAATCCAATCCATAGAAACATCTATATTAGAAAATGACGGTAACGAGTTACTATGACTTACCATGCTATTAGAGAACAAGTTTATGGATCCCAAAATTAGAACAGATATTAAAAGAATCCTATCTATCTTTGTATAACCGTTAGAATTTAAACCATCAAATTTTTTGTTATATGACTTTAGTTTCTTCTTTCTATTTCTCAATATGAAATAGTAAAAGATTATTACACCCAGTATAACTGATGAAGAAAGAATTCTAAGTAGCCAAACTTGGCCCACAGATGTAGAATACAATATGGAAAATGCTGATAATATATCAAGGTCCAAATTTTGTGCCAATTCATAAGATTGAAGCAACATGGCTCCTGTGGAAAATGCAATAATAAAAATACAGCAAACCAATACCAAGATTATGAATCTTTTTGAAATTTTGATACCAGATACAAATATAGATATTCCATCTTCTTGCTGAATATTTTTATTTTGTAAATAAAGCGTTCTTTTTAGGATAAAGTGATTGAAAATTAATCCAAGTATAGCCACTTGGGAAATGATTAAACCAGCCTTTAAGATGGCATCAAAATTAGAAGTTACCGATTCACTAGATGTCTCTGACATTGTCATTGTTGACATTGATGAAGATGTAGACGAATCATCAAAAGATTCCTGAGCAAACGACATAAAAGAATCTTGTTGTTGAGGTATTGTAATTAATAGAGTAATTATTAGAGAAGAGAAGAAAAAAATGCTTCTGAAATTTAGTAGCATCATGTTATATCGAGAGTTTGTTTTCAATTACTGACTTGAAAAAAGATAAAATTGATTGAGGTACATATGGATAGATTAAACAGTTTTATTTAGTTCCTGAGCTAATTCATATTGCGAGATGTATGGTTCAGGGAATCCAATTCTATCTTCAGGACATCCAAATCCTCCTGCTATCGCTTTTCTCTCTACTCCTTGAGAGATTTGTACGGTAGAGTTATCCGATACTGATCCTGCCTCACCTCCAGGACTGCAGGAAAATGTAACATCAAAATTTGTCCCATTAATGTCACCAAAAATTCTATAATTATATGTAGTTGGTATAGTAGGATAGAATGGCTCTGATTCATAGCTTCCTAGTTCGCCAAATGCAGGTTCCAAATCAGATGTCATATTCTTATTTCCCGCAGAAATTTCTACCTTTAAAGAGTTTTCTAATCCAGTTACTGGCTGCGTACCATTTGCTCTAGAATCAGTTGGATTAGATGGATCTGGATACATTGCTCTAAAATCAACACCAGTTTTATCATCAACCTGCGCAGGCTCATTTAAGGAACCAATAACAAACAAATAATCTTTACCTCCTATGTTGTACAAGGCTTTTTGGTGAGCGTAGGATGTTTGCAATATCTGTAATACCGGCGATAACATCATTGACGCAACTACTACTACTCCAATAGACAGAAAAATGTATTTTTTCATCAGTATTCTGGTGTGTAGGTCAATATTTAAGGAATATTGTACAACTATCGAAGAGTGTGTTATGCCTATTATCGTCAAACTAAATGTCTTTTTATTTATAAAGGTAACATTAAACATGGACTCACAAAGAGATTGATTCGAGTTTTGTACCAATAGGAATTATTATTTGTAATTGTATATAATTATCCAATATGAAATCATTTGCAACCATAGTATCAATATTTCTTATTTTTATGGCGGCTACTATCAGCGGCTACCAATCATTACCTGTATATGGTCATGCAAATCCTGCATCCTATATACCTAAGCCAAATCAAAAGTTTACAACTGTTCAATCCATTCCAGATAAACTATCAATTGTTTTTACTCAATTACCTGAAGTCAAGGCAAGTAACATAAAAGTAGTAGATCAAAATGGCCTCAGAGTGGATAAAAAGATCTGTCAATATCAGAAGCTGACAACAAATTGTCTGTATCTTTGGACAAATCAAGGATGAAAGACGGAATTTACACGGTAAACTGGTTAGCTTTATCAAAAGAAGATGGCCACGTTACCAAAGGATCCTATGTATTTACTGTACAGACTGCAAATGCAAATACGAATACACAGACAATAAATGCAACAAATCATCCAACATTAAAGCAGTTTAGCTTTATTAAGGACAATGCAAATCTGACACTATCAATATCACCATTTAAGACAGGCCATAACACTTTTAACTTTGCCATAAATGATATGTCAGGGAATCCAATTACCAATATCAAGAATGTATATTTAACGCTTAACAATCCTGGTAAAAGCATTGGTCCGATCAGTGAAACGATGGAAAAAATCTCTGATGGGAAGTTTGGTTTGGATGGAGATTTCCTAAGTCAAAATGGCGAATGGAATATCAAGATCATGCTACAAAGAATTGGTCAATATGATATTAACCAGGAGGTCAAGATGGAAATCAAATAATCCGATTATTGATATATTTTATGACTCAGACTTTATCAATTTTTTTAATATTTCTTTACTAACACTTTTGGATCTCTTTTGATTTCGTTTCCAAAATTCTGATTTGCAAGAATCCTTTACATTTAAAAACAATATGTTTATCGCAAAAATCAACGTACAGAACAGCACAAATCAAATCGATAAAATCAAGAGCATGTATATCCGCAGGATTATTTTACAGGCAAAAAGGATATTTACAGAAAAGAAGGATGAATTTAGCAAGCAGGTAAATACCAATCCTATAAATTAAAGTAATTTAGAAACAAGAATGATGCAAAATATATATCAGACCTGTTGCACTAATTCACGCGACCTTCGGTTCATTTTGGATATTATAAGCGACATCGAATGAATTATTCCTGTCAAGCCCTCCAAAAAAAGTCTCTTTGTCAAGTCTTCATGAAACATGACCTTGTATACATTAATTGATGGATAAGACTTGATCATTGATATATTCATTGGGTATATAATGCTCTCTAATTCGCTATATTCAATATCAAAATTTTCTTCTTTTATTTTACTTTCCGTCTGGTTGTCAAGTTCAAAAGTAGTCCTTATGATAAAACCATCATCCAAATCCTTTTGATATTCTAAAAACAAAGGTGTAGATGAACCAGACGAATATGGTAGCTGAGGTGTAATCTGTGCCTGATATTCTATTCCTTCAATCTTATTATCTTTTGTGCTATCTTTAGTTTCATATCCCCACTTCCTTAACCAGCTAACTATCTCTTGAAATTGATGTTCTTTGGATTTGGTTAAGTTAGACTCAGTATTATTTTTAACTTTATTTTTATCAAGTATTGAATCTTTCTGTGTATTACTGCTAGATATAGAATTCGTCATAGTTTCAGTTTTGTTTGATTCCGACATATTTCCGTCCTTAAGTAAATTATGCAATTATTTAAATACTGATTCTAATCTCATAAACAAGAATAACTCTTAACTGTAAGTATTAATAATAATAGTAATAATAGTTTATCCTTTAACTACCAATTTACAGGCAAAGTATATAGTCATTCTAGACAGATTCAATACTTTTTGATTCAGCCTCTCTTCGCACCCATTTTACTTCTAACTTATTTATTTCGACGCAAATGACATATATGTATCCTTTGTTGGTTAAGTAATGTACTGCTGTCAAGAATGGCTCTGTTCAGTTAACGCATTTTAACTCCTTGTTATGATAGTCGACAAAGAGATTTAACTAGTTACTTACATGTTTCATCTTACAATTTCATTCTACATGGAAAGTAGTCATCAAAGCATTCGGTTCTATCCTTGATATACTGCATCTTTCTTTCAATCAGACTATTCTCTAGAGAGGAATGAAGATAAATTATTTTTGATGGGTGGACAGAGAAAAGGAAGAGAATAAGTAAAGAAATAGCCATATGTTTTATTGAGAATAATTATTGATGTGTATAGAATATAGAGCTAAGATATGAGGTAAGTTTTTGAAGAATATCTTGGTCTTTGGAATTATTTAAATAGAATTATTATTATTCATTAGCTTAATACCATAACAATTACTTTTATTATGATAGATTATAATATACACATAGCGCCAAAATGATCACCCAATATTAAGGGAATATACAATTGTGTGAATTTGAAAATTTATGAATTTGACATTTTATATAAAATACTACATTTTAAAATCCTACAAGACTATTAAAAATGGGCAGTGGTTAAATATTATGTTGATTACAAATTCCTATCATATCTGAAAGTCTTTAATTCAACACAGTTAAGGGCATATCAAATATGGTATAAAAGAAAGAAGTTGTATCATCACTGTGGTTAAAATTAGGCTAATTATAAACAATTCTATATGTCATGTTCTTCTAGAGTAATAAATTGACTATGGCAGAAACCTTATAATTAAACGATATTGGACATACACCGTTAAATGGAGTCTTATTCAGGCGATATAACAAATAACTATGAAGAAAACAATAATAATGACAGAGTAGTTTAAAGATATTCTCTTCTTCAGAACATTGCGTTATTGTTCGGAAATTGTGATGAACACTGAAATTCATGGTCATAAGGACAATTATACAGACCCTCATAGACAGACATGAAAAGAGGGCTTTGAAAAATTATAAGACAATAGATAAAGATTTTGGATTTGTTGATGATGAGTTATTACTTTACTTTCAGAGTTTTATACATATATCAATACAAATTATGAATAATAATCAAACTAACCATATTTTGAATATCTAACTTTTAAAAAAATTGATATTATTAATTAATTCAGACATTTGATTTTGTTGTCCATGAATGATATTGATACTAATATTTTCCTTCTTATCTAATTTTCTTTGTCTATATTTTTTTTTCAAGCGTTTATTTCTTGGACGTGTACGTAGTTTACTTCCACAACAAGGACAATGTGACCCTATGTCCCAATTTATATACAACTCACAAACTTGACATCTTTTTTGACCGTCCGCATATCGGCTATTATAAGTTACACCCAAGGTATTGGCCTGATGTCTAATACAGATCCCTCTACATGAGGCAGTCAAGTGACTAATTTTATGACGAATCTATATTAAAAAGAAAAGGTGATTTTAAATATTGAGAATTATTGAATTGATATTTATGTGGATGGTCATTGATCCATTTTTATCTATACCTTGACGCTTTTTCTTCTAACATCTATCCCTCAAAACACCAATTTTATACTTCATTATTTCATGGTAGTAAACCTCATCTACATCAGAGATAATAAGGACAATTGTGAATTTTATTTCGTTAATGCATAGTATCGACTGTAATTTGTTGCTCTAATTTTAGAGTACAAATATTCTAGTACCTAAACGTAATCAAGCCTTTCGAGTATCTTATTTTATTGAGAATTCTTTAAATCTTTTGAGATTAAATTGGAAAGATTGAGGAAATTATTTGACGGCTTTATTTCCACTTTATATCATAAAATTATTATTTCATGGCATTAAAATTAAAGATAGGGTTTATGATATAATATTATTTTATTTTTAGGTTATTGAATGGTTAATCTCACCAGAATTCAAAATTATCTTTAATAACAAAGTAGTAAAGGCATTAATAAAGGTCTCAAGAGCCTCTCATGCTTTTGTATCTTTGTTTGTGCAAAAGAATGGTAAGACAGAATTGAGTGCTGTCAACAAGATTTTTTTTACAATTGTCAGGATATTCCTTTTAATGTGGTACAAGATTACCAAGACAATTATTCATTCTCTGTACTATGATTAAATACTTATCACATGAATGTAACCTTTACTACTTTCTCTTTCTTTTTCTTTGGTTTGTCGTTCTTAATGATCTCCTTGAGATGACTGACTGATTTTCAAGTCAAGGATCAGACCAGATTCATTCCTCCATCTGTCCGCACAGACTGGGATCTTATGATAGTAATGAATTGACCTATCTTTGTCAACGAGAGAATTATACTTATTCTTGACCTAGATTATCATTTTTTAGTCTGAGAATAGATTTTCTTGTACTTTTTGCATCTATAACCATCTCATGTGTCGTGAATCAATACCATATTGTTCTACATTAACTAATGGAGACAGGTTCAAGACGACTATGAATATGCTCAAAGCCTTGATTAGAAGGGTTAAGTGGACAGATGAAGGGTATGATATAAATACTGTGTACATCGCTATTAAAGCCTTTTAAAATCCTCTAAAAACATATCCAGAAAAAAATGGCCCTAGATATCGTTGACTTTTACACTATACGTAGGTCAATAATTGACGAAAGGAAAGATACAAATTTATGATTCTCAATCTAGAAAATTTTCAATTCATTTATATTTTTAAATTCTCCGATATCATCAATGTATTTTTATTTTAGAGATATCAACATAGCATTAGTAACACTTGTATCTGCATTGAGCGTAGCACTGTTGGTGTCATATGCACCAATTAATATTGCTATAGGTCAGTCAAATGATACACAAACACAAAATGGATTAAACGAGACTGTTGACTATACTGGTTTTCATTCAAATATTGAACAAATAAATGGACATATTGATAAGGCGGTAGATAATAAAATTGCAAACAATCAAAAACTGACTCTGGCACATACTGAGCATCCGATAGCAGAAGTGCTGAGCTTAATTACAATCCCATTAAACGAATCAAATAGTGAACTAAATCAGACATATTATGAAAATCTCTTTAACCTTGATAACTTGGCCAAGCAAAACAGTACTATTGCTGACTTTGAGAATCAATCAATTAAATCGCTAGATTTATCTGATAATGTCATTTCAACCGTTATTCCTTCAAACATTTTACTCTCCAGCGAACACAATGCAAGCGTAGTAAAAGACTTGTTAAATACCGCCGGCTCTGAGTATGCGGAGGGAGTTGCTGATGGTAAATTAGTCCAAATAGTGGAGTTCCAAGATGGGTCCTCTTTTATCAATAGAGCATACTTGTTATTTAATGACACACAAAATATTTCAAATGATGCCAACAAAATAACATTATTACAAACAGATTTTGCAAACTTGACAGATTCAGTTAACAATCTTAAAGACCCATCGGTAATTGACCAAATGATAGTAAAGATCAATTCAGAATTGGGAGGCGAGAACAATCAAGCTAATGGTACATCAACCCAATCTGACGAGCAGCTTACTTCAGGTGATTATATTGCAAAAATCCGTGGTCTATTGGATCAAGTGATTTCATCTTACGAAACAAACGATAAGGTAAAGGCCAAAGAACTGGCAACTACCGCCTATTTGGACAACTTTGAGTTTATCGAAGCTCCAATAGGTAAAGAATTATCAGACAAAGGTGAATCATTGTTAAGGGAAAAACTTAGAGACCAAATAGATTCAAACGCTACACTGTATGAGATAAAACAAAATATTGCAGATATCAACGCAGTACTGGATGATGCAGCAATAGCTTTATCAAATTCAACTGCACAATAACCATCCAAATTTTTTACCTTACAATCACATTTTGTTTATTTATTTATTTATTTATTTTGTATAATGGAATAAGCTTGTCTGAAAAATGATGATTAGGATCGCTCTTAATATCTTTTTAGATACCGAATAACCTAAATTATTGTAATGTAGAATGTGTTGAAATGATTCTGAATATATGATATATATTAATTACTTTAAAGAGTGATACAGCATATAGGATATATTTTTATTGTTAAGTGGAACGTTGACTAAAACTCGTAATAAACAAAGGTAGTTAAAAACCATTATCATAGTCTTAGTTTGACATACTACCTAACTAATGGTCATACAAAGGGATTAATCATATGAGTATAGATTTTCGCGTCATAATACGTTCGATCGAGTATTAAATTATCAAAACTATCTAAAATCTTTGATGCTATCTGAGGTTGAGCCAAACCAAAAGTGGTACTTTTTTTACTTTTTATTCTGATTATTATATTGTCGTTTAACAGTCTTTTAATATTCCAAGATGTTGTTGACGATGCCTTATTGATATGGATTTTTATTTCTGTGAAACTCTTTTCCTTGTAAACATCATATAAAAACAAGATTATTTGCCTAGTAGTTTTGTTTTTCAAATATCCTATTATTGAAAAATATTCATCTGGAATCGATGTAGAATAATATCTCGTTATTTTGCCATTTGAACGCCTAAAAGACTTTACAAGATCCTTTTTTTCTAATACATCAAGAGAGTATGATAAAACTCCATGATTAAATTTTGTGGTTCTTAACAGATCATTGTATCTAATACCTGGAGTGGATAAAATTATTTGATATATTATTGACCTAAATTCATTTGCCTTGGTTTTATACATGTTTATTCATTCAATCTGCTTGTTAGACAATGGTTCAAAGTTCATTAATTCATGATAATAATATCTGTAGAAAAAAATGTGTGTGTTAGTGTGTTAATTTGTAGAGTAAAAAAGGTTGTTGTCCCTTCCCGATATCTAGTTCCAATCAGGTGTTATAGTATTTTCAGTGGGCTTTTCCTTCAGAATAAATGCTGTAGTTCCCAATACATTCTTGATTCCCCAATGTACGAATTCATCTGAACCAATTGGGATTGGTGCATCGGCTTCGACATAAGAAATACCCCTGTTGTCTAATTCTTCCTTAACAGCGTCATATCCCATTCCACCTGTGGCTGGAACAAGTATAACTCTATCAGCATCATGTTCGGCTAATGATTGTTCTATCTTGTCAACTGCTGCAGGTACTGCGATCTCCATAAGATCAGGCCAGTCTTCTCTTGCAGTAACTCCAAAGGCATCAGCGTAACCGATTTTTTGTTGAACATATTTGGCAGCACTTGTTAATTCCTTTGTTTGAGCCATGTCATTTAAGTTAGACTTTGCACCATGACCAATATTTACAAATATTTCATTTGCTGGGTTACCATTATTTTCTGAATTGGCCTTTTCTGCAATTTTAACAAATATTTCTCTCAAGATTCGGTCATCTGGGCTTGCAGGTCTTGAAAAGACAAGGGTTGCATCGCTTGTTTGGCTTGCTGGAGTAGTCAGCATTCCCATGTATCGACATCTATCTGGACCCTCTGGCGGATTAGGACAGTACTTGTATTCTTCTATCCCACCAAAGTATCCCCTTGTCACGTTGTGAATTACTGTTGAATCTGGACCAAATAAGTCAGAGTACATAAAGATAACGTATTTTACTCCCCTATCATCGAGTTTTTGCAATCCTTCATCCCAGTTATATGGCATATGAGTTATGATCTCGGTTGGGTATCCAAGTTTCTCAAGAGCTGCTTTGATTGGCTCGGTCTTCTCCGGATCATGGCTTCCAGGATACCCTAGACCGTGTGTATATATCAATACACCTATCTGGCCAGTAACACCACTACCCATTCCATTACCTGGAAGAGGGATAAGATCTCTAAACATATCCAAAATTTCGGAAACATCCATATTCACAAAATTTCCAAGATCTATAGATGAAAGCTTTTGTTGTGCTTCATCCAGTTTCTCATTAATTTTCGTATTTGCTTCGTCTAATTGAGAATTACCAATTATTGATAATCCAAATGAATTTACACTTTGTGCAAATACTGATGATTGAAACCCTAATACCAATAGAGTTAACACAACAGTTGCACCAATAGTAGTAACGTTAGTTCGCACAATAACTTTTTGACAAAATAAAATATATAATAGACATACGATTCTAAATCTAGAAAGTATATTTGTTTATGAAAAGGTATAGTAAGTTTGTTTGATATTAAAGTTAGAATGAATATGACAATAAGTTTCATAAGTAGAATGTTTGTAGAAATGAAATAAATAAGATAGTATTATCTAATATTTAAATAGAAAAAAACAGTTTGATTTAAAGAGAAGATTTGTTATAATTGATGCTCATCGTCTTAAGTAATTGTTTTAAAATTCGGGCAATTATTTGCATATCTGATTAGATTATTGTCCCTAAATAAGGGATTAAACCAACACGCAGCAATTGAGCAAGAATTTTCATACAATTTTTTTGTATATTCTCTATCGAGGAAACAATTCAGAACTTTATAAAAATGTTATCCAAATATAAAAAACAACATAATACACCATACACCATACAGTTGAAAGTATAACTGAAGTGAAATAATTATGATGCCATTTTTACCTAGTATTCTTGGATGTAGAATCTCAGAATTCACATTATTATCTGGTCTCCTTTGCAAGGAAAAAAATAAAAAGAAATCTTTTGCTATCAAACTAGTCATTTATTCTCGTCATGATCATTAAAAAAATATCATGATATTGTAATTGATAATTAAATCAAAATAACATAACAAAAAATTGGATGAATAGTGCCAAGAAAATATTTATTCTGTTATTGACCCTGTTATTGACTGATTTCCAAAATGGTTATCTATTTCGGTGGGGTCAAAGTATACTGAAATATCGTTTTCACTTAGTGTAATTGTTGTTGGTTCATCATCAACAGGACCTTCCCTCATTGTGATTGTAATGGTGCCGTTTATTTCCGTTGTATTATTTTGATTGTCTGATTGTTCTGAAATCTGTAAGTTATTATCTCGTGTTCGTGAGCCGCTGATCCGTCTGGTTTTGCCATGTCAATAACTGCTTCAAAGGTAGGTGATGACGAGTTAATGCCAGTCAATGACCAGTTGCCTGTGTTAATCCATTTATGGCTACCTGTTTCGTCTGTCTGAGTGTGATTAAAAGTACCTGTTTTTGTATCATTCTGTTGCTATGCATCTGCGACTGGGGAACTAATAAGCGAGGTTGTTGTAACTACCAAAACTATGAACTGTCGCAAATGCAATTGAACTATTTTGTCTTTGTAAGTCCTTAAAAATGTCCATATTGCTGTTAAAAAATTCATAATATATCAATATTCCATACATTATCTATACCGACAATTATTTAGTATCTATTTTCTTGGGTGGCTAATCAATCACTATATTTTGTCGCTTATTAAAATTCCTGGTAACATTATAGAAACTGTCAATTATTTATGTTATTACTGCAGTATATTCATTAAAAGAGCTCGACTACTAATCGGGCTGGCGACTAGATATGTGATTGCTACAACTCAGAATTTTCTGTAAGTAAAAGTCTCGGTTAACTTTAGTATGAGTTAACAAATTGTTCATTTTGAAATAGGTACTTCTCGCCTATGCGAGGTGACTTTTATGGGTGGTAGAATTCGATCAAATTTGCTTCTCATACTGTCGACTCTACTACCTTTAATAATAACACTATCTAATAATTCATGCAGCGTTACTAAATAAAATACAGATAACCTCGCTTTTTTCTTCAAAAGAATTATCCAGATAATCTAGTTCTATTTGCAAGTAATTAGAAGGAAAATAAGTTCAAAATTCTTTTTTGCTTCATTTAAATCATGAATAAATGAAAATATGTGTTGTAAAGGCTCTGTTCATTTAACGAAATCTTATAGCTTGAAGATGTTCCATCTCTTTTGTGAATACTAGAAATAAAACACCTTCAAAGTATGTTTACTATGGGTTGCATTTGTACTTTTCAGGTCTTTCTCTTAGGAAAACATCTGAAAGATTATCTCAAATATACCAGAGAAATCATGTTTCCATCTGGAATTGGATTCAAAAGTACAAACCGCTGAAGATACGGGTTAGGAAAAGGAAAATTCTGGAGTATATTGTAGATGAAACTTTGATCATGATTGGTTCTGAATACATCTGGATTTGGGTTGCAATCGAGCCTGAAAACAGGCAAATACTCTCGCTATCCATATCTAAAGAGAGAAACATGTTTGTTGCTGAAAGATTTCTGTCAGGGTTAATTAGGATTCATGGAAAACATGCTATATCGACCGATGGTGGAACCTGGTATCCGCAAGCTTGTAGATTCCTTGGACTAGAACATCACATTCATTCATCGTTTGAAAAAAGTATCATTGAAAGAACAGTGCAATACATCAAGGACAGAACCGAAAGTTTCGATGATTACTTTCCATGCCGACTGGAAAACTGTAAACTAAAACACGTTATAATTGGGTGAATCTTTTTGTGTGTAACCACAATAAGGATATAATGACTTAAGTTAACAGAGCCATTCCGTGATAATAATTTTTAAAGTAAACTTAGAGATGTGTGAGAATTGATAAACCCATGGTACTGAACTCATCTCTAGGAGCCGAATAGAGATGGCTTTTTTTGTATTGACTTGACTTTATGTCTTTTTCGGGATCTAAGTAAAGTGTCTGAGATAACAAGTTATAAAAATACTGTTTATTTTTTAATTTAATTATAAAGGAGGGTTTATAAGTGGAATACCAACACCCTCCTTAGCTACAGTTGCCCCAAATTAATGGTTTTGACCTGAGAGTACTTTACTATTATTAAAAAAAGTATTTAACTATTGATCTATTTTTATGGATACTCGTCTCTCATCTACAACCCATCTACTGTCATGGAATTTTCCCAATCGTGCAATGCAATTCAGTAAATCTTAAATATATTAATAATAGAAATAACTTTATATCAAGAATACTTTTGAAATCCTGTCCCTTAGTTTATTCATTTAGTATTCTTTTATCAAAACATCCTTCTAGGTTATAGTTCATTCCTTAATCAAGTATTGATACATGTTTTGATTGCAAAGATAAAACGCTAAACGAATTGTAAGAGATTTCAAAATTATTGGATAAGGAAGAGAAAAAATATGAAAAGAAAATCAAAAATTAAAATATTAAAAGATAATGATAAAGAAAGCGACAGTTATACGTTTGTAGAAAAATCAATCGAAATTTCCACTTTTGAATCAAATATCAATCAAGAGCAAATAGGATTTGAAGAGAAAGGAGAATCGCTTGATTTAGATAAAATATACAAAAAGAAAAAGGTATTAACTAATCAAGATATGGCAAAGTCTTCAAGAGGACTAAAATATACTAACCCTTCTCAACGTAATCATTCTTCTGTTTATGAATAGTGAAATCCTATACTTTCCTTATACTCCAAAAATCTTCAGATAATAGAAAGATAAAAGCTACATGATTTTATAACACTTTTGTTCAAAGGTTTACTAATATTGGAAAGCTTTATGGATTTATTTTTAGATTACCGAAATCACAGTATTAGTAATTCGGTTAATAAATTCTTTAAAAGTAAAAGTCTAATAGGTTTTTGAATAATTTTATATATTTTTGCTGTTTCATATTCTGGACAAGCCTTTACTATACCCATATCATAAGCCGTTAGCATTACAATTTTTACCATTATGTTCAATTGTCTTATTTGTGTCGCCAATACAAGACCATTCATCTTTGGCATTCTCCAATCAGTTATAATCACCACAATTTCAGAACTATTAAGTTTAAAATATTTGAAACCTTCGAAAGGATCATTAAAGGCAATTACATTATAACCTATTTTAGATAGATACTCCTGTATCATTTTCAGAAAATCTAACTCATCATCTATGATCAATATCTTCGGGTTCACAGGAATAAATTTGAAATTAGCTTTGGAAATATATAAAATTATTCCTACTATTACGTTTTAAGGATTAGATATGACATAATGTTATCATTATTAATTGTCTGATTCTAATATCTTGTGAATTGTTCCCTTCTCAATTTTGCAACACTAGACCTATTTGATCTAGCACTTCGTTTTCTAAGTCTGCCACGACAACTATAACATCTAAATTCATCCGTATTATATGCAATCTCACAGGTAGTATATTTTGAGTCAAGCCCTAAGATGTAAGCAGCATTGATATTCTTTTCATTTCAGCAGAACCCATTACAATAATTCATTGCAGGTTAATCGCGCCCTGATAATTTCAATCGCCAATATATAAAATTAATTTAATATGTTTGTGATTTTTAATTATTTAATTATGATTTGAATTTATATATGAAATAACCTAGGAAAAATTGATGAGTTGATCATACAAATTGTTCGGAATATTTGTAATCCATAGTCCAGAGTCATGACCTCTAAATAATAACAAAAGCAAAGAAATCTTTAAGGAGATTTACAATAAACTAAAGTCAAATTCTGATAAATATAGAGTCCAAGAAATTAATGGATTTTACATGTCTGTTTTAGAACACGAGTGGTTTATTTTAGTCCAAGCAAACAGTGCCCATGATATAGAACAGCTTTGTATAGAATCTGGAATTTCTTCATACAATACCGTAAAGATTGTGCCATTAACTGACTATCAGGATGTATTGAATAGAATCAACAATCAGAACCAGTAAAATGATCTATTCATTTCTTAAGTTTATATTTCATTAAACAGGAACGCTATGGGCTATAAGGATTTATTATTTTCTAAATATAGTTTTACACTTTTTAGTTATTCAAATGTAATTACATAATTCATTTATTGATTTTTTATGACTTTATAAATGATTGAAATGCTTGTAATTTCTTATAAATTTTAAACAATATTATGACATCTATCAATTGTTATGGATATATGACTATTTAGAACCGAAATAGATATTTATTAAAATATTATAATTTGTTGTAAAACCATGTTAGGATGTGACAGAGGAATTTTTTGATGCGAAATACCATGATCCAATTTATGTCTCGAAATTAGATCGAAATACACTTGAAAAATTGGGAGTTACCCTTGACAATGATGAATGTTATTCAACGCGCTTTGTAGATGGGATACGGTTTAGAGAACAGTTTATACCTCTTGTATTTTGTATTGATTGTGATAATAAAAGTTGCGATATGGGTCCGATGCCACTTTGGCATAATAGACCTCTCATGATCCGGTGCCCTGTTTGTGAATATATTTATTTTCCCTTATCCTAATTGGACAAAATGATTTGTAGATTTATTTGTTAATTTAGTTAATAATCTGTTGTTTCTATTTATTGACGTCTAATTCAATTAACCTGAATCTCAAAAGAATTATTCGTGATGAGATAGGATAACTCCCAATAATAGTTCTATGTATGGTGAATTTATATCCTTTAGGTAGCAAATTGCTAATGAATTTTACAATGGTTTTAGCATGCATATTAGCACAACTAACAATTATTTTCACAGGTTTGTAGCCATCAATAATTTTTATTATCGTATTGAATTCGTGAATTCCAGCATAGGATTGATGTGTTGAGATTGGAGATTGTATTACAAATTTGATAAGAGGACTAGTGTCATCTAATAAGCTATACTCATAAATACACATCATCATTTATTTTGAAATCAGAAATATCTATAATATACAAATACAAAAAGAGTTCATACACTTAGCATGTTTAACATATAAACAAGTTTTAGATTCGTTGTTGTTGTTATTAGTCATGGTTCTAGATTCCCATTCTTTCCTGTTCTATTATCTCAACTGATATATCCTCATGGTATGATATATTTTCTTTCTCTGGTTCTCCACTTAAGTTTCTTTTGGATTTTGTTTTGTAGTTCTAACAGTTTATCATGTAATTTATTCAAGGATTGTAATATTTCTCTTAAACGTTGAGTAGTAATACTCTAAATTTACCCCTCTCTTTTCTGAGTTGCAAATTAGTATTGTCTATTATTTCCATATCTCTGTATCTTTCAAATTCCTTTATAACGTGTTCTATATCCTCTAATCTTGCTTGTTTATGATTGAGGGTTTTTCTTATAGTTGCATTCTCTTCATCTTTAAAAGATAGTTCCCCATTACTAGAAAGTTCGTCTAGTGTTGTTTCCTGGTTCTCGACCTTGACTAATTCATTATAATGAGGATTGTATATTAATTGATCCGCAATTAGGACATTGTAGTTTGTTGCCCTCTCTTATCTCTTGTAGCATTATATTTTCGCAATCATCGCTTAAGGGTATATCATTTTCTATGTCTATTTCTGATTAATCCTCTCTAGTCGTGTTATCTAGAGGTGAATTAGTCTCATAAAATTTAGAGTTTGACATGTTGTTTGTTCCTTTCCTAGGTAATTCTTTCTCTTTGTTGTTTTTACATAGACATAGATCATACAAAAAGCAATAGTATTTGTCGCAATTATGACAGTATACTTGAGTTATATTATATTGATTTCATTGTTGAACTTTGAAGTCTAAGTATCGATCGATAATACTCATTATTGATTAGTTAATACCTCTTCGGAATAAGAGGCGACATCTTTTTCTTACGTGGATTCCTGGATCTCCTTTTTCTTAGTAAAGTATTGCAGCAGTAGCATCTAGGGCTATTTGTGTCTTAGGCTATCTCACAGACAGAACATTTAGAGTTATGCAGTCTACCTGCAATTCCCTGATAACTGCTTTCGCTATAGCATTTACCTTTACAAAATGAAACTCCCATTTCTTTTTCTAATACATTTTTACCCGAGGCCTAATTATTTTAGCTTTTAAAGAATTCTTAGCTCTTGGAGTTCTTTTTCTGAGTCTACTTTTGCAACAATAGCAATGCAGCGCATTGAGTCTGTGTCTAAGACTATTTCACATCCAGTGAACTTCGAGTTTAGATTTTAATATTATACTACATTGATTTTTTTTATCTTTTCAACAATTACCCTGACAGAATCCACATATGTTAGTTTGATACCTCTTCTTGTTGTTTGAATCTCACTTCGTAAACCATCCAATCATTGGTTAGAAAGTAACATTTTGTTTTTAGTTTCTTTATAGTCATTACTAGTTTATCGTCTCATGTTACGAGTATTTTGAATGAATTTAGAAATCGTTTGAAAGTAATGGCATTTACATTATCCTTTCGTATAATAAGCATATGAGTTTAGCAAATGTCGTATTAGGATCTAATTCTATGTGTTATCAGGTCATCAAAGTCATATTTTATTTTAGACATGTTGTTAAGAAATCAGCTCCTTAAATCCCTCGTATCTTTTGAGGTATTCCTGTCCCTTTACACCTATGGAGTAATATCTGTATGTTAGGTATTCACTTTTCAAATTATCCTCTGGAGATACTTCCCTGATTAGTTTATGCTTGACTAGGAATATTTTGATATTACAGTTAGTAGTTATGCTATTCACGAATAGAGGTATTGTTGGAGTCTTTTGAGGACCTGATAAACAGATTCAATAGTTGCTCCCATATATCCGCCTCTATTATTTGAGGCATAAGATTTTGTTATTTAGTAAAATCTCTTGATATACCAGACCCTTGCAGATTATTGCTTTTCTTATCAAAAAAAGTAGAGATAGAGTCTAATTCTTTGAGATACATTAGCTTACAAAACTCCTGCAGCTCTTTTGGCCTGAATTTGATGCATCTCTTTATCTGTTTTTGCTGCTTTGATCTGCATTGTTTTGGTATGAACCAATAAAAAGAACGTTCTCTCTGATTTACTAGATACTTCCTTTAACATTCTGATTGTGTCCTGTTGTAGTTTGAAAACCTCAACTTTTTTGTATCCTTCCTTTGCAAGACTTTCTCTATCTACATCTTGTAACAATACTCGATAATTGCTATTTTCTACATTGAGTCTCCTATCTTCCTCAGCCATTAAACCTCCTTTCACCTGATTGAATTTCTTTGACCAACTTTCTGTTTGCTGTCTTGCTGTGTCTCTATCCTCTACTAATTGATTCATGGTTTGGGTCATCTCATCCATCCTTGCCTCCATTGCTCTAAACTCTGGAGATTTATCAGAGAGAAAAGCAGTAGTGGGAGTAGTAGGCTGTCGATGATGTTGTAGACCGTTTGCAGGGTTTTCCAAAGTCTCTTCTTTATCATCTGCAACTTCAATATCAGCCTCTTTTTTCATCTGTGAGAATGATTTTCCTCCGTATATTTCGTCTAGTGTATTTTCTGCATTTTGATCTGTTGTCTCACCGTTGTTAGTTACTAAAAGAGGTTTTTTCTGCTCCACTGTCACATTTGCGGCCCTAGGGCCGCAAATTGGATCCCTGACTTTGTTTGCATTTTTATACTCGTCAGGGAGAATCTTTCTCACATATCGTTCCTTAATATCGTATTTATCAACATCCTTGCAAACTTGCACAAATAGTCTCTTTAGGATGTCCTGATTCATCCAGAATTTTAGCAAGCCTTAGAATCTTGTCTTTTTGTTTCTCTAATAGTTAGTTGGATATTCGTCATGCTCTATCTCAATATCTCCCAAAATAGCGTCATATTCCATTACAAACTTTCTTTTGAATTCTGCTCGATCTGTTGTATCTGACAGTTTAGATTAAACACCTCCTTTTGGTAAATTCTGCATCTGCAAGACTGATTGCAGTTTTCAATAGATCTTTAGAATCTATGTCAAACTTAGGAACATCATTTTTACTTCTTTTCTTGGCGGTTTTGATGATTTCTTCATAAACGAAAGTTCTAAGTATTTTAGTGTAGGTATTAGCATCGGGGGAAGTTGCATACTCGTTAGCATTGGATTGGTTATTCTTTGTTACTTGATAGGTAGGTGTAGAATAACTCATTTTCTAGTTTGCAACCCCCTTATTACATTGATGAAATGTGTCTATTTTCTCTTCTATTAGCATCTTTATGACATATTTCTTTGGCATTTCATAATACTTTGCCAGAATGTTTAGTTTCTTGTTTATGCTCTCACTTATCATGACACTAACTCGTCTTTTTGGACTTATTGTATGTCGATTGTGTGTTTTTAACATTCAATACTACATAGTATTGCATAAATTTATATATAATATACAATTTTATCATACAATTCTTATACACTTGTTTTCTACATTATCTACAATATCTTTATTAGCATGTTAATAGCATGCCAAATTAATACAAATGGTGAAGTCTAATAAAAGACTAACTGTGGCAATATTTGAGTCGGTATATCAAAAGATAAAATTAGCAGCGGAACAAAAGGGTAAGACATTGCAGGATTATGTAAATGAGACTCTACTCATGAACGTAGAAAGAGATGAGTTCCTAAAGATCTTTGCACCCAATCTTTCCTTAGAATATGTAGCCAATAACACGATATTTCTGCATGACGAAAAACAAAACAAAACAATCACAATTAAACTAAGGTATCATGAAGATAGCAGTTGTGATGACGGATTTGAGATATTTTGCGAACAGGACGAGTCAATAGAATGTCTGCATGTAAGGTTTACAATGGCATTACCCGAGTTAATAAAACTTAATCTAAAAAGATCAAAACAAAGATTAGAAGGATGGAAGAATTATACTGAAATGAATACACGTCCTTCAGGTCAGATATAATCTGAAAATATTGTAAAATCAAGGAGTAAACTCTACGGTAAAATATTATAGATTAATGTCGTAGAAGGCAAATAAATCTGCAAAAGTAAGGTTATGAACTTCAACTCAAGTTCGGAGAAAATCAATAAAGAAAATCAAATTGATTGTAGGGATCATCGTACATTCTTAGGCTCTATAGGAGTTTCATTATTTTGCTTCGTCATTGCTTTTGTTACACTACCGTTAAATCTGAGTGTAGGGTGGATATTTTTAGTTTTTGCCTTCATTATTGCCTGCATTTCTACTTTATTGTTTATTTACGAAAGAAAAGATAAAATAGAAATATTGTTATTGCGATTATAACAAAAGAGCGTTTAGAAAATACTGATTCCGAAATTGGACCTGCATTTAATTATTATTTTTGTACCTCGACCAACCAAAGGTATAAAGTATGTGAGGAGTTGTATTATTTTTTAAAAGAAAATGATATAGTAGAGGTTATAGCAAAACACGATTCTATATTGGGTCTTGTTAAGGTAGTAGAGGAGTAAAATATTGTTAAATGAGGGATAGAAAAATAAATAGTTAAAGTAGGATGCAAAAATCAAATAGAATGAGTAAATCAAAATCTACTAAATCTCCCCAATCAGACAAGAATAATAATAATGATAATGATGAAGATTATTACCTTAAAGACCATTACGATAATGTATTGTTGGTAAGAGACAATATCTTAAAGAAAGATATCGAGATTTTTATCAAGGGTGGACCACTACACTGCGACCACCATAATGAGGTTATGGGTTTTGGATGTAAACACATGAACTTTGTTCATTCATTAGATGAAGTTGAGAAGCTAAAGAGAGCAGGGAAGCTGAGGTAATTTTGAGATGTGCTTATGTATGTATTATATATATACACAGGATAGATTACACGGATGGATCCACCACCCCATGAAGGTATTGGTATAATCTATCCTGTGTCCGTAGAAACCGAATGGTTGAATATTCGGAGGATAAATAATGAATTTCATCAATTAAAGTTTTATCTTGATTATCAGATCATATATTATAGTAAATATGTGAGATGAACCTATTGTATATGAGCCTACGGAAAAGGATGAAGGTTTTTAGGTTCATCCCACATTGGACATTTTATGACACTTGCAACTTCCCTTCTTTTTTAAAAGTTGCAGGGTAAGCTACGTTATCAACTATTAATGTTTTTTGTTCGAAATGTAGCACCTTGGATAGGGTGAAAGCTAGATGATAATCAAAAAAAGGACTCCTAGAATTATTAAAGTAATAAGTAGCACAGAGAGGAAATGAGAATAGCAAAGGCGTCAATTAGAAGTTCACATGGGGAACTTTCTCATGCTTTTGTATTCTTATTGCGCGTCTCAACGCAAGCACTTTTCTCATTTGGTAATGGTAGGATCAAATGAAGGTATGAGCGAATGAATAGACGTAGATGTGAGGATATGAATCCTTCTATTTTTTCCTTACCTTTGTGCAATCGTCATCACCGTGCTTTCAAATGAGGTAGTAGTATATTAGATGAATAAGCGATCGTCTGAATGCCTGATATTAGAGGAGTGGATCACTTTTTGTAACGATACTTATCACATGATTGTAGCCTTTACTTTTGTTCTACTTTTCTCTCTCTTTGCGTTCCAAGCTGTGTGGTACTTGTCTTGATACCCCGGAGATTAGGGCAAGAATTAATATGGTAAAAATATTATTTATCAATGATCTAGATTATCTGTTCTTATTTTACAAGTGGAGAAAATGGGGGATGAACCGCATGATGAATGAAAATCAATAGCCAATATGACAAAGCAGTAATCATGGGCTCATCCCACATGAAATGAAGACAAATACATGCCACTTGTCTTTGTATACACCTTCCCTGTCGAATGCATGCGTATTAAGGGATAGGTGCATACGGTTGCTATTAATATGAAAATATAATATATGGATTAGTTAAAAGTCATATTGAAAAATATCAGTTATTCTTGTTTATATTTTAAATAATGGTTAATGAGAACTGGGTGGCGAAATAAAATAAAATTTTTTAATTTCTAATAATATACAGGATGGGCTTTGGTGCGGATCAAAAAAGGTATGGTAATACTTACTTTCAATGGTAGTTGATATGACCGGGCCACCACCCATCCTCACCGCATTGGACATATGACGTGAATTATTTTATGATAGTCTTACTACAATAATTAAATAAAGATTGTCTTGATTATTTGGATTGAGATTAAATCATTATGACAATGTTAAAAATACAGGGTGGATTTACTAGTAGGCAACCTAGTAAAGTACATTAGCATATCCACCCTGTATTCATCAGGTTCCGAACTAACTTATAGAACGGAAAGATAACCATAGCAATCATCAATTAAAGTTTTTTGATAAAAGCATTGTACAAGTGAAATAATATTCATCCAATACAAAATGTAGAGAAAGAGATCAGCAACTTGCCATTGTGCATAATTCGCAGTCAAACATTTCCTGATCTTCTTACATCTCCACATCTACACAAAGAATGCTTGATTTGTTTTTCCCCTTGTTCAGTTGTAGATAGTCAAAGTACGTAAGAATTTTTAAGTATTTTGGTTATTATTTATTTTATTGTATTTACACAGATCATTTTATATTAGAATTTTATAAAACCATGCCATGTTTTCAATTAATTATATTACAATTGGCAATGAACTAGAGTATTGACGATTGAAAAAAATGAAGATTAGACTAACGAATGAATCCTATTGTCCTAAACCAGTTCCATAATCTTATGGCCAACCAAACAGCTATGTTTCCACCTAAATTGAAAATGATTCGGATGACTAGTTCTCGAAGGAGTTGTGATAAATAGTTGATCAAATTATAGTATCATAAAGTCTATTGATGAATTTACTTAAGAATAGTTAAAAGGAAGAAATGAAATGAAATATTTAAAAAATGTGGGATGGATTTAATCAAATTAAATATTGAAAGTAATAGTGGATTAGAACTTTATGAATCTTCAAAATGCTTGCTGCAGCCGATAATTTATAATAGTTACAGTGGCAATTGTTAATAGTTATTCTGTGACTTAGGTTACATTTTATCAAAATAGCATTGACTAACTTGATTAATTATTGCTTTGCAAATACAAGTATTTCGATTTAGAATATTAAGAAGAGAAAATGAAAATTTTTTCACTATGATTGTTTCAATTCTTCGGTTGGAATCTCTTGATCAGCAATGGGTTCAGTTCTCTTCGGAGAATCTATCGCATTTTGAGCCAAACTTATCATTTCTGCAACGTTTGATGGCATGTTTATTTCATTAATTTCTTTATTAACATCTTTCTTGCTAAGAAGATATTGGTTTGCGAATGAATGACTTATTGACTTTACTTCCGAAAAATCGATTTTTAATTGATAAGAAGGATTATGTATGATATCCTTTTCAAAGAAGGAAATAACGCTCTTTCGAATGGCTAAATGAGGAGAAATTGAATCTTTTATTGAAATAATAGGAATATTTGACATATTCAATGAATAAGACCAACTCGTTATTGAATTTTTATATTTCCAAAGTTTTGCCTATAAAATTACTCCCAAACTAAATTATCAATAAATTTTCCCTTTGGCTCCATGAATTTGCATCTAGCGCTAATCATGGTACCATTAAGGTGGAAATGAGGATCATTTGGTTTGTGCTTTCTAGGAGGTTTTCTCAGATCTAATATACCTTTACCTGATATTATTAGAAACTCGCCTTCATATTGATTGGTGCATATATTATATGATGAACGAATTCCTTTCCCTCTACCTGCATCAGGACGGGTTGTTACTCCCTTCCAAGCTCTATAGATACAATCCACATCTTCTGGTAATCCTATTCCACTATTTCTAAATACTCTTGGTATTGTTAATCCATCATCGAAAAACGAAAAGTCCAATAATCCTTGTTGTTTATACTCCTGCGCCATAAAAAAAGCATTTGTAAATTCGGAATGATCATAAATATTGTTTATAAGTTCTTGGAAAATATAAAATAAAGGAGTTGGGTCTGAAAACCTGTCCTTCAGAATATTGTAAATTGAATCCATTTCAGAATCAAAATTTGTATGATCTTCGGGCAACCTCGTCAATGGAATATAAGTAAACGTAGATCTAGACGAAATATCCTTCTTTATGATGTTTTCAAAATAGGAATGGACATCTTGATTTTCAATAATAATATTTTCTGAAGGAATATCATTAGTCGTGATAAAATGGTACAAAGGTATAATATGAGTAGGGGTCAGGAAGTCATTCTTGACGATGATTTTACTGTTTTCATTATAATCTTTCCTAAAATTACAAAAATCCAAATAGGAGTCTAACAGATTCTTCATGGTTATTTTAATATCCTACGTACTAAAAAATGAATCCATAATACAAAATGGACTTTCTTATTTGCAATCTTGAGAAGCATATCATACCTGCTATGCTTCGGTATGATGATGATGGAATCATTTTTTCTCCAATTATTTCAGATGCCCAATTTCTCTCTGATCTCTGCTAACTCAAAACTCATTCTGGATAGATCACTCTCTCTTTCTTTGTAATAGTCTACCTGTTTTTGTAAGCGGTGCTCATTTGATATTGTTAGAAGGTCAACTGCTTTAAGATATTCTTGTAAAATCTCTTCATCCTGGGGCTTGTAATAGACCTTATCTAAGCCTGTTGAATGGCCTACTAGCATTTCCCTAATTGTCTTGTCTACCTTGGCTCTCTGCATTTGTGTTATTGCAAAAATACGTAAGGAATGACAGGGGTGTAGTTCATGTCTGATTTTGGGTGCTTCTTTCTGACTCATAGTTTCTGTTGTATGGATTTTTTCTCTGATTCCTAGTTGATGTAATTTATGGATTATAACTTTTTCAGTGATACTACTAGGTAAGATAGATGTTTTAGATGAGTATAGTGCAGTATTAAGTTGTTTATTGAATTGTCTAATTATTAGAGCTGTATCTCCTGGAATCCAGTTGCCATTTTCATCTATTTTTAATGATGATTCGCCATGTCTTTTTCTCATGTCCAAATATTCATCAATGGCTTTAGCAGTTTCAGGAGTACAAAATGTAAGATATTTTGATTTAGGTGAGTTACCATATACTGTTATTTGATAAATAAAGTCTTTTGTTGTATTTGCTATATTCCATCTCTTTAGGTGTTTTAATCTAATATGTGGTAAAGCTCCTACTCGCATTCCTGTTGAAGCCATTAGTAATACACAGACTCTGCCTCGTTCATCTTGTAATGAGAGTAATTTAGAAATTTCATCTAGATTGTAAGGTCTGTATTCTTGTTTGTTTTCATGCTCTCCTATGAATTTTGATATTTTTTTTCTATTTATGAGAACGTCATTAATAGTGAAAAAGTGAGAAAGTGCTGCTAGAAAAAGGGATAAAGAGGAATGGGATAAGCCCTCATTATCTTTCATGAATATCAGATGCTCTATAATGTCTGCCTCTAATTCTTTGGGATTAGTTTGCAGAATTTCATCTAGAGTTTTATTTTTGTATTGGGGTAAATTTAAGAATCTGTTTAGGTAAATCGAATATGCATCTTTGGTATATCTTGATCTCAAGGAATTTATAAAATTTCGATATGCGAGATGATCCGTTACCTCGGGTCTAATCAGATTAAAAATGCTAGTTGTAAGTGAAGTGGAATTTTTCATAATATCTAGACTGTATAGCAATATGGTAGCTATTAAATATGCTATATAGAGTGATTAAATACAATTAATAATTTTGAAAATGAGGGGGGTAGCAATAGGTAGATTATTTCACTTTCCTAAATAAGCTATAATTAAAATGTAAATAAATAAATAAATAAATAACAACTAGAGTCACACTAAAATAGAAATTATTATTACCATGGGTATGATTATATGGCTGACCTAAAAGTATGGCTCGTTTTAATAATGCTTTGGGTCGTTATAGGATCTACATATATAGGTATAAAAATTTCGATTGATACTATACCTCCCTTTTTAATGTCAGGAACCAGATATGCATTATCAGGGGGTCTTCTTTTATTGTTGAATTTTCTGATACCTTCCAAAAACTATCTCACTGAAGGGAAGTTAACTCGGGATTATAAAATCGGAATCAGATCTAGAATTGTTCAACTATTTGGTAAGAAACAATGGAGGGAAGCATCGATTATTGGAGCCGCTTTGATATTGGGTGGTCAGGGACTGTTGACTTGGGGTGAACAATTTCTTTCATCTAGCTTTACCGCCCTGCTATTTTCTACCGTTCCTATTTGGATATTACTGCTGGGAAAGTTCTTATACAAAGAAAAGCTAAAGAAATTTACCATACTAGGTGTGGTATTAGGGTCGATTGGTTTTATTATTTTGATATCTCCTACCTTGTTGGCACAATTTGTAGAGATCAATTCTTCCAACACGAAGTTTGAATTTGTTGGCATACTTGCATTGATGGTGGCTACCCTTAGTTGGTCAGGGGGATCGTTATATTCTTCAAAAGCAGATCTACCAGACAACATATTTATTTCGACCGGTATGATGCTATTTGTAGGCGGACTTCTTTTACTTGTATTAAGTGTTACAACTGGCGAACTCCAGAAATTTCACGGTGATACAATTTCTAGGAATTCATTTATTTCGTTGATTTATCTCATAACGGTAGGGTCTGCAGGTTGGGTTGGATTTTTTTGGATACTTAGATATACTTCTGCAACGCTTGCAAATACATTTGCTTACGTTAGCCCTGTGATTGCCATAATTTTGGGATGGGTTATACTTGATGAGGTTATCACTATTCAGCTAGTAGTTGCTACTATGATAATAATGATCGGAGTTGTATTGATAGCAAATAGGGGAAAGTTTTGATTGTCAGACTGACTAGTTTTGTAAATATCTTTCTAATCTTTGATCTCGAATGACAGTTGTGAGTCAAATTTAGTTAAATGTGATTATGTCTCTAAATGACCAATTGTGGAGTTATTTTCTAACTCGGATACTAGAACAATGTCATTTATTCTAAAAATATTTCTTAGAGCATATTATCGGGATGCGTAATAACAAATTAAAAAATTCCATTCTTACTACTAAAAAAACCAAGTCTTGTCTAATACAAAGCCAAAGAGATGTCATTGTTATTGATGACTTACTGGATGAAAACAAATCAACCCAAATAAAATTACGTCAATACATTGGCTAAATTTCAAATGCCTTTGACGTTTAAATTTTATAATATCTATAATGGAGAAGATAGTTTGATGATCGCAAGACTTTGGAGTCGCATCTGTTGTTATAGGTATTAATACTTAAGTAAATGACAAAATTTTAGAATTGAAATATACTAAGAATATGGATAGCACGATTATTTACTTGGTTTAAAGATAATGTGTATTAATAAAATGCTTTTAATCTAAAAAGACTGTTCTTAAATTCTCATTTAGATTATTTAAGGTTCTCATGTCTTCTTGATTAATTTGAAAGTCAAATACCTCACTATTTTCTAAAATTCTATTCTCGCGACTAGATTTAGGAATTACAACCAAATCATGTTGCAAATTCCAACGGATTAGTATCTGTGCAGGACTTTTGTTGTATTTTTTTGAAATTCTAAGAACTTCATTATGATTTAGTCTTCTTCCCCTAGTCAATGGACTATAAGCTTCGACTTGAATTTTGTTATCTACACAGAACTTTAATAGATCTTTTGAGTAGTTGAAGGGATGGAATTCCACTTGATTAATTGCAGGTATAATATCGCTATCTTGTATCGTTTCTTGTAATTCATCAATGGAATAATTACTGACTCCTATGGCGTTTGCTTTTCCTTCTTTCAATAACTTTATCATGGCTTTCCATGTTTCCTTGATTTTTCCCGCAACTGGCCAGTGTATGAGATACAAATCCACATAGGTAAGTCCAAGTCGTTTTAGGCTGGAATCAATAGCATTAAGAGTAGAATCATATCCCTGATCGGTGTTCCAGACCTTTGTTGTTATGAATATGTCTTCCCTTTTTGAAGAATTATCCTTTAATGCTTTGCCAACATCAACTTCATTACCATATATCTTGGCAGTATCAATGTGTTTATATCCGACCTCTAAAGCATACCTAACTGCTCTGACTGTTGGTATGCCCGGGGGAATTTGATAAACTCCTAGTCCGATTCTTGGGATTTGAACTCCATTATTTAATTTCGTAGTAGAGTTGAGCGAAAAAGACATCTATACGAAAGAAATTATCATTAATAGACTTAACCCTATCTATGATAATCGTTGCTTAAAAGACATCAAAAAATTTATTTTTAAGTTGTAGATTTGAAACCTAAGATCCTTATTGCATTTTGAAAATGCATTTGCGAATGTACTTAAATGTCTTAACCTGTGTGTCTATTTGCTGCTTCTACTGCTTTGAGGATTAATTCATTGAGCGATTATTCTATGTGACTGAATTCTGTATCTTTTTTGAATACATTAGTGAACTTTTTCTTGCTGCTGAACTGTAATAGAAGACTAGGGCAGTAATAGTTTTAATGAATATATGTCTATATACTATATATAGGAATAATGACTCAGGTTATTTTTCTAAAGTTTTATCTTTGAAAGGACTGTCTTATTCAGCAAAAATTAATTGACCGATAAAATAGATTGCATCAAAGGTAAGAATAGAATGAGATCCGAGAATCCCCTAATGAATCAAGTCCTTGATGCTTACAAGCCACTATGGTCTTTAAAACATGCCATCTCTTTAATGAGTTGGGACTTTGAGACATATATGCCCAGACAAGGAACTGAGGATAGGGGCGTAGCCGATTCACAACTGCAAATGTTACATAAAGATCTTTTACTAGACAAAGATTTTGTCAGTCTTGTTGAATCGGCAAAAAATCTAGAAAATCTCGGTGACACTGAGAAAGGTGTAGTGCGAGTACTAGACAGGGAAATTGTAAGACAGATTAAAATACCAAAGGAGTTGACAGAGGCAGAATCTCTTGCTAGAATAAGGGGAAATATGGCTTGGAGGGAAGCTAGATCTAAATCTGATTTTAAGATGTTTGAGCCCTATCTTGAAAATATGGTGGAGATAAAAAAACAGATCGCTGCCAAGAAGGGATATGAAAAACATCCTTATGATGCGCTTTTAGATGTTTTTGAAGAGCAACTAACTGTAGCCGATATGGATAGAGTTTTTGGGACATTAACACCGCGTATTCAACAGATTCTAAAAAAACTCCGAGATTCAAACAGTCCATTTTGCCAAGAGAGTAATCTTACTACAATAAAATATGATATTGAAAAAGTGGATAAACTTAATCAAGACATTTTAAAACTTTTACAATACGACATGAAGCGATTCCGATTGGATATTTCTACTCATCCTTTTACAGAGACCATGGGTCTTAATGATGTCCGGATTACTACTAGGTATGAAGGTTCAGACTTCAAAAGGTCGATTTTTAGCACTATTCATGAAGGTGGACATGCACTGTACAATTTACAATGCGACCAATCTTTGTCTCATACTCCTATTGAAGGTGGAACTTCACTTGGTCTTCATGAATCTCAATCAAGATTTTGGGAAAATATTGTAGGTAGAAGCATACAATTTGTTCACTTGATAGCGCCTTTGATTAGAGATTACGTTGATCATACAAAACAGGCAACGGATGAAGATTTGTTCTTTTATTTTAATAACGTTAAAGCTGATTACATACGAGTCGATGCGGATGAAGTTACATACAATTTACATATAGCAATTAGATATGAAATTGAGAAAAAAATATTCGGTAATGAGCTGAGAGTTAGGGAAATTCCTGATTATTGGAACGATAGAATGGAAGATCTTCTTGGAATCAGACCGACAACAGATTCGCAGGGAGTTCTTCAAGACACCCATTGGAGTAGTGGTCTATTCGGTTATTTTCCAACCTATACGTTAGGAAACTTAGTTTCGGCTATCATTGCTTCCAAAATGCATAAGGACCTGTCAGAATACGAACAAGATATCCAGAAAGGAAATTTTGATCCGATTAGAAATTGGTTGAGGTTAAATATACATCAGTATGGTTCTACATACGCTCCAAAAGATCTTCTCGCAAAAAACTTTGGAGAATGTTACAACCCGGATTACTTTATTACCTATATAGAGAATAAATACTGTGTTTGAATCCTGACTATTTGTTTGGCACTTGATAATGTCAATCAATTATTGCTGAGTTTTTTTAGCTTCTAGCATGATGCGACTCAAAATAATTAAAAAGAATTACGATAAGACTATCTAGTTAGTGTTTCTTTAAACAGCATGTGAGATGACTAGGCTGGATAATGTCCATAGTTAGCCCCTGTGACTTCCTCCACTACTATGTAAACAATGGCAGAAGGCTTGTAATTTCCAGATATGGTACTCAGAAACAGTGATCTCCCAATAAATGGAACGGATGCGGAGAGAAATGGTGGTGGATTGATTCCATGTTCCGGAATAATTCTGGATGGCGCACTTAAGATACTAGCATCTCCTGCTTCAAACTTGTCTTTTTAAGTGACATTAACGGTGGGATTACTTTTCTGTGACCAAATTCTGATGATGCGAAAATTATTTGCTGGAAATCAGTATACTATTCAATAACTAACCTCTAGATTAAAGTAAATGATAGAATACCTTCAAGAGTGGAACTATCATCTCGGTAAGGAAAAATGATTATTGTTTGTTTGTGCCTATCTTGTTTTGAGAATTCCTGAACTAGTTGTTTTGGTGCCTCATTGACAAGTGGATTGCTGATCTCTTATGGATAAAAAGATGATATATTCTATATCTTTTGATTCTGGGTCAAAGAATAAGTTGTATTATTAGATGTCACATTGATTGGATGTCCTAAAACTTTTACTTGATTGATCTCTTTGTATATACCACATAACCATAAAGAGAGCGCCATTTAAATTATTGATATGACAAACAAATTATTTTCTTTTCCTTCAGATGAGCTTTAATGAATACACATATGGTACATGGTAATTATCCTCATAGATCTGACGTCATGTTTAAACCCTCTTTCATTTTTTTTGATATTGTAATTAAGCAACTGTATTAGGTTTATTGAAGTAATCTATCTAAATATTTGACAATTAACTTGTTGGAGGGTTCTCACTTTTGATCATTTATTGTTATAATTAAATATTTTCGATTGTACTATCATATTTAGTTTTATTATTTTGTTGAATACTTTTAATCACAATGTATGAGAAACATACCGTGAAATGCAAATCCTGTGGTCAGTTATTTATTTCAAAGGAGGATGAAACTGTTTGGAACACCTGTTCCAAGAAATTGGAGAATATAAAGTAGGTCATAATAATATAAACCCAAACTTGGCCTGGGATCTTACATTAAAGATTGTTAGACCTTGATTAAATAGTAATCGATGTCTAACTTTTTTAAATAGATTTGCTATAGGTATTCAGTTGTCCCAATATGTGGTCTTTGAATTCATCCTCATTTGCTCTTTCTTATTGCTTGTAGCTTTTACATTTGATATATCTCTGGTTGAATCATCTCCCACGGGAACACGTCCACATTATGTCTTCGACCATGCTGGTGTTATCAATGATAAATACGAGAATTTAATGGATACCTTTCTTCGACAATTAGATGATTCAACAACTGCTGAAGTTATTGTTTATACTATTCCCGGTTTTATAGGACACGGTATCAAGAAAGATGGACAAGAAATCCAAGATAGGGATACACTTTCAAATTACATATTCAATGAGTTGTACCTCGATGACATAAAGGGAATTGGTAAGACTGGTAAGGACAACGGAGTATTAGTATTATTTTCTTCAAAGCCTGACACTTCTGGAGGATCCATGAGAATTGAAGTTGGGAGAGGACTTGAGGGTAACATTACAGATGGTATAGCCGGAGAAATATTAGATACTTATTTGGTACCTGCCAGAGAGGTCTATGTCAAAAATGGAAATATTACTTTACTCGATCAAGGTATTTTAAACACTGTAATTTCATTAGGACAATACATCGGATATTCCAATAGTGATCCAATCTACAAACTAACGCCACAAACACAACAACAGTCTCCACTAGACTATTTGGGGATAATTATAATGGTGATAGTTTTCTTGGCGGTTTTTTCACTAATTCTTCGTAGGAGGGGTGGTAGAAATTGGAGAAGATGGGGAGGTTACGGTGGTATGGGCTGGTACGGTGGTACTGGTGGCGGGTTAGGGTCTGGATGGGGCAGTGGAGGCACTGGTGGCGGTTTTGGAAGCGGAGGCACTGGCGGAGGTGGATACTCTAGTGGTGGAGGTGCCGGACGATAACATTTATTTATAACCTAATTCTGATTTTTTTAGAAGCTGAATAAAGTGGTAAACAAAAGAGTAGCTATCCCATTAGGTATAGTGATTGTTATTGCTATTATTGTTATAATACTGTTTGTTACTTATTTTTCTGGATTTAATTCGGCTCAAGCAAAAAATGAAAACGTAAAGAAGTTGGCTGCAGATACTGATACTCAATTACAAAGACGATACGACTTGATTCCCAACTTGGTCCAGTCTGTAAAGGGATACATGCAATTTGAGAATCAAACACTCGCTGAAATAACCAGTTTGAGAACCCAGTGGATGGCGACACCAAGCACCGATATTTCTCAAAAAAATCAATTAAGTAATTTAATCGAGGGGGTTCTGGGTAAAATTGTTTTAACCTATGAAGCATACCCTTCACTAAAGTCAGATAACGTCGTGACTAGATTGATGGACGAATTGGCAGGGACAGAGAATAGAATTACGGTTGCTAGGACCTATTACAATGATGGAGTTAGAGATTATAACACTTTTCTGAAAGTTTTCCCAAATGTTATATTCAATAATGATGGACTAATAGGACTCAAACCATGGGGATTTGCAGAACTGCCTCAATTTCAGGCAGATCAATTAGTTAGAATAAGTGTTCCACAAGTGAATTTGACGTTGTAAGAGTTGTACTTAGAACGGGCAAGTTCATAAAACAATAATTTTGATTTCCCAAACACTTAGTGATATGGAGACAAAATTATTGATTGCTTTACAATACAAAACAAGTGATATTCTTTTGAATGGCTCGATATCTAATTTTCTCTTTTTATCCTTCTTTTTGTAAAAAAAAATAAACCATATTGGAAATAATATGCTATATCAATGATGTTACTTGGGATCGAACTGGACTATCTCTTCAAAAAAATGAATATTTTGGCCAATATAAATTGATTTTCCTACTATCAAATATTGTCGGTTATTTTTCACATTGTGCTGAGAAGTCAACGTCAACAAATTAAATATGTCAAAATGGTACTTCACCAATCGGGAGTAGTATTACTAATCTTGCTGTTAATGGCCTTGACAAACAATTCTATTGAAGCGGGTTTTCCAAAAATATCTTTGGTGTCTATTTCAGGATAAATACTCATAACTTCTTCTGATGCATCCAGGCCAGTCGCAAAAATTGCCTTTAAAGATAGGTTTAAAATTTTCAATATTATTTACAGGTTCATCCCATTTATCTCTGGCATTGTTATATCAATAATCACCAGTCGATACTAATGTACAAATTTGGGATTAACCAAGTGTAAAAGGGCCTTTCTAGAATCTGAGAATGTTTTGATATTATCATAGCCTTCTGATTTTAACAATAAGAGATATGACTCTAAAACGTCTTTGTCATCCTCTCCTAAAATAATTGGAACATTTGATAAAGTATCTTTATAGTGTAAATCAGTATTCTTAACGTTGCTATCCGTTATGTCTACTGCAATATTTCCTATGCTTTGATGGCCTGCTTTGGCTAATGAATTGAGATGTTTTAAAGAATTGGCTTTTCCTTTGATCTTTGTTACTATATAGGTTGACATGGGTTTCTGCACATGTGTGCTTCCGATTGTACTTCGCAAACTATCGACTTACTAGAGTTGTCTTTGTAAATCATTATCTTGTTTGAGGGCTCTATTGGCATGATTTTTCTTTTATTTCCTCGTTAGAGTAATCTGTGAATACGAATGTCCGGTTAAGATCTCTATTTGAGTCAACCGTCCTTTGTTATTCATAATATAATTGAAATGATGTGTAAAAAATGCATTAGAAGAATTGTCTGAAATCAAATTTTCAGATACCGTGTTTTGGATAGATAGATTGTTTATCTGATTGTTCTTGGTTTTTCTTTGCATTAAAACGCAATGAGTATTGTTAAAAGGACTTTTCTATGATTATAAGTTTATTACTCACAATTTGGATTAATTTGTGATTGAATCCACGATTCATCGCTGATTCAATGCTAGGAAAAATTGCTAGAAAATTAAGAATTTTCGGCTACAATACCGAATATTTTTTGAACGTCGCTGATAATTGTATACTTAAAAGGGCTATTTCTGAAAACCGAATTATTTTAACCCGAGATAAGGGACTTTATTACAGACTAGTAAAGAAAAATTTACTTGGTGTCTTGATATCGTCAGACAATGAACCGGACAGTTTAGTTACTATTTTAAGGAAGTGTGGTATACATCATGTTGATATTGTACCAAATCTTAATACGCGGTGCACTAAATGTAATGGAGATTTAATTTCAGCTGATAAATCCTTGGAAATAAGGAAGATACCTGAGAAAGTATATTCTAATATTCAGTTGATTTACAAATGCAATACGTGTCCAAAGATTTACTGGAATGGTACTCACATTGATAGCATAAATTTGTTAATAACTGATATAAACAAGCGTTTACAAAAAAAAGTTGAAACGATTTACTAAATCTATTTTGAAATTTGGTTACCTTGTACATGCCTGTATATTATTGGAAATTATTACTGGCTGTCTATGTAATGATATTGCGATCTGCAAAAATATAGTATTATTTTTTTTTGCCACATATACAAATTGCTTCATTATCGAGTATTACTGACTTTATATCATTATTCGTGTATCCACTGGCGGTCGCCTCGGTCACGGCTCGCCATATTTGATTTTTACGATCAGGAGTTTGACCGTTTAGTAATGCAACGACAGGTGCTGCAATGTCTTTGGTAAAATTAGTAAATTCTTCGGCTGAGTTGAATTCAAATCTTACATTTATCCGTTGGACCTTCAAATCCTTGAAACCACACTTGATAAAACTTTGTTTGAGAAAATTTACATCAGCCAAACTAAATGGACTGCCTGTGGTGTTTTGAGGAACTGGAGGAAGTTTGAGTTCGTTCCTTACTACTTCCATTGCCAAAGCAAGTTGGGGTACTTTGTCTGATGTGGACCAAACACTAGCTGCAAAATTCCCGCCACTTACTAGTGATTTGTAAATATTAGACATCGCTTTGTCTAGGTCTATTATAAACATCAGGCCGAGTCTACATAGGGCCGAGTCAAAAGCCAACTCGGGTAACGCCATTGTGGCCGCATCTCCTCTGCTAAAGTTAATTATTCCGTCTACTTGATCTTTGATCGCCCTTTTTTTTGCAATTGTTAACATTTGTTCTGAAATGTCCATGGCTAACACACTCCCTCGACGTCCCACCCGCCTTGCTACCGCTATGGCTGGGTCTCCTATACCTGTAGCAATATCAAGAACGCTTGCGCCCTCTCTTACTTCTGTCATATCCATTATTTTGGTGCTCATGTTAGAAGCAGCATTTTCAAAAGTTGCATGCCATTTCTGCCATCCATTTGCAACCACTTCCCAGTCTGCTCCTGCCTGTTGTTTGAAAAGGTCATTAGACGGGTCGGACATTTTCCTTTAATACGCGCCCTGACTCTTAACTTTTAGTCCTAAAGTATTAATGCGGCTGTATTAATGAGTGCAGACAACAAGAGTCATTTGATTATGATTTGTTAACCGTATGCATAATAAGAAGAAAGTTTGAGAACTTCTCCTTCTTTCTTTTGCTATTTGTTTTAATTTAAGGGTGTAATTACTTGTGTGGTTCTTTCGCTTTTAAAAAGATAATTTATTTTATTATTTATGGTATCACCATTTCTGAAACGAAATATGCCGACCATATATCATTTCCTTCATCTTTTTCTTTGTTATTTTATAAGGTAGCTTTGTTTTTAAATCCTATATTTTGATTTAACTTTGGATGAATGTATTGTAATACTGAAACCGATAATTGTGTTGATTTGCTGATAAAATTCTATAGCCGCTATAAAACCGTGTACACTACAACAGTTCCTATTTCTTTCTAAAGTTCTAACAGTATTAGAATATTGCAATTATGCAGCAAATTAAATATACTTCGTCAATCCAGTAGGGATGTGAATAACTCACAAAATAATGGTAAATCGAACAATAGAAAAGGTGTAGTGGCTCCTTTTATGGTGGTAATAACTTTATCAATATTACTACTAGCAGGTCCAACATCGGTGACTTTAAGTGTATTCGCGCAAGGAAATACGGCTAACCAAGGAATTGGCCAGTCACAATCTGGGATTCAACTTGGTGTCTGCGTATCCGGAAACGGTACAGTCTTTTCATGTAATAATTCAAACACTCAATCACAAACAAACACTGGTAGCAATGCCGCCGCTCAAAGTGGTGGTAGTGGCAGCGGTGGAAACTCTGCAACCCAGGGTATAGGCCAATCACAAACCTCTAACCAAAACAGCGGTGTGACTTCTGGTGGTAATACAACTAACTCTGGAAACAATAACAACACTCAATCACAAACAAACACTGGTAGCAATGCCGCCGCTCAAAGTGGTGGTAGTGGCAGCGGTGGAAACTCTGCAACCCAGGGTATAGGCCAATCACAAACCTCTAACCAAAACAGCGGTGTGACTTCTGGTGGTAATACACAAGGCTCCGGAAACAACCAGAATACTCAATCACAAAATAATACTGGTAGCAATGCCGTCGCACAACAAGGTGGTAGTGGCAGCGGTAAAGGCGGAAACTCTGCAACCCAGGGTATAGGCCAATCACAATCTAACAACCAAAACGCCCAATGTGTCTCCGGTGGAAACACTGCCGATTCTTGCAACAACGCAAGTACTCAAACTCAAACTAATAGCGGAAGCAATGCCGCCGCTCAAAGTGGTGGTAGTGGCAGCGGTAAAGGCGGAAACTCTGCAACCCAGGGTATAGGCCAATCACAATCTAACAACCAAAACGCCCAATGTGTCTCCGGTGGAAACGTAGCAGGGTCTTGCAACAACGCAAGTACTCAAACTCAAACTAATAGCGGAAGCAATGCCGCCGCTCAACAAGGTGGTAGTGGCAGCGGTAAAGGCGGAAACTCTGCAACCCAGGGTATAGGCCAATCACAATCTAACAACCAAAACGCCCAATGTGTGGCAGGTGGTTCATTGAGCAATTCGTGCAGTAATACTAGCACTCAATCACAAACAAACACTGGTAGCAATGCCGCCGCACAACAAGGTGGTAGTGGCAGCGGTGGAAACTCTGCAACCCAAAAAATCGGCCAATCACAATCTAACAACCAAAACGCCCAATGTGTCTCTGGAAAAGATGCGATAGTATCGTGTGATAATCAAAGCTTCCAAAATCAAGTAAATAGCGGCAGCAATGTGTTAGGTCAGCTTGGTGGTAGTGGCAGCGGTGGAAACTCTGCAACCCAGGGTATAGGCCAATCACAATCTAACAACCAAAACGCCCAATGTGCTTCTGGGGGAAACGTAGATGAATCTTGCAACAACGCAAGTACTCAATCACAAACAAACACTGGTAGCAATGCCGCCGCACAACAAGGTGGTAGTGACAGCAGTGACAGCAGTGACAGCAGTGACAGCAGTGACAGCAGTGACAGCAGTGACAGCAGTGACAGCAGTGACAGCAGTGACAGCAGTGACAGCAGTGACAGCAGTGACAGCAGTGACAGCAGTGACAGCAGTGGTCAATAGGTAGATTCAACTAGCAGAGTCGAAAATAAGCGATAGAAATCTCAAACTAATATCTAGCATCTGTCAGGTGCATGTAGAATGGTGGCGACACCAATTATTTTATAATTAGTTTGAAGTGCTGATTAAACATGTCATCTTTATTTTCATTCTTACTGATTTTAAGTATTCTTTTTTAAATCTGATTGTCCGACCGCATCAATTTTCTAAATAAATAATGGATATGGCAATCATGAGATTTGTTCCCAAGGAAAGAATTTTAGTCGTATTTTTTTTGAACTTTCTGAACAATATATATATTCTCATTTGGAATACCTGAATGATTAGAATGAAACAATACAAACCGTTTGCATCGTTATTAATTTGAGTAACACTCTGAAATTGTTAAATTAGGAAAACTAATGTACTTCTTATCATAATAATTTTATTATGATTATTGCATTGCAGGATTATGTTTATTCTGCAAGTGAAATTTAGCACATACCAAATTATGTTCCGACAAATTAATGTATAGACTCTACTAATTTTGTAAAATCTATTCGACAAGTACCTTAAACACAACAAGATAAATAACGACCTCTAGTTACCTTCGTTTAGATTCGTCGTCTTGACTTTAGTTGCAGAATTGTATAATTATTACCCCTAAAGTGCGCTTCTATATGAATACTCAGGGACTTTATTGCACTGAAAGATTGTTTCTAATCCTTCTATAGGGATGATATTTCAAGACATCATTTTGTTTACATCCTAAAACCTTTAAAAGGATCTATAGGAAAAGGGAATGTTTATGTATCTAATTCTCGAAATCTATGATACATTCGAGAATAATGATTGCAAATTTTTGTATCTCAATTAGATCAATAACTACAAATATTGATTCGATAATGCCACCGGTAGAACTAAATTTCTATTCATCCTGTTATATGAAAAATTAAATAAAATATGAACGATCCTGTTATTTCACATTTAAGATTTCCGTTTGAATTAAAGAATGATCAAGTTGAAGCTGTTAATGCATGGCTGAATAATAACTGCAGGGGTACTATTCTTTATAGCACAGGAACAGGGAAAACCGAGATCTCTTTTGAATGTGCAAGAAGATTAGTGGAAACTTACAAGAAAAATGATGGACCAAAGAATCTACAAGCAAAAATTGTCTCAACGCGAGAGGACGATGCTAATTCTGATGTGTTGAGTGATGATTCTAGTCTGGTTACATGCTGCGATACCAATACAATTATGGATACCAAAGACCGCTATTTTCAGCCTGAAGATTATACCTTTACAACAACCTCGGTTATTTCACGCCATGGTAACTATCGAATTTCATTCTTTAACATTTTGGTTTTGGTACCTCGGGTATCTTTGATAAGTCAGACAATAAACCGACTCATCAAATACAATATTCCATCAGAAAGAATAGGTGGGTACTTTGGTGAACGGAAGGAAATCCGTGAAATAGTTGTGAGCACTTTTCACAGCGTTATTAGGAATCCCCATTTGATCAAGCGTTCCAATATGGTAATAATCGATGAAGTACATTTGATCAGGGATACTTCATCATCATTCAAGAGAATTTTTGATTACCTTGTTGAGGATCCTAATAAAGCCATTTTAGGGCTTACAGCCACTTTGAACACAAAAGACTCTAGAAATAAATCACTTTTAGCAGTTCTTCCACCTTTGAAGCAATATCCTATTAGAGATGCAGTTGTAGATAATAGACTTGCCAAACCTGTTATTATCCCAATTGACGTTAAATTGACTGATACAGAGTTAAAAGAGTATGATGAATATAGTACAAAAATAAAAAACATATCAAACAAATTCAAGCGTTATGATGCTACATCCATGACATTGCTACTAAAAAAGGGGGGTTTTGCAAGTGGGATGGCCAAGGCTTGGTTTAGCAATGTAAGGAAACGAAAACTCCTATTAAGTTATAACGAAAATAAATTGTTAACTGCATTAGATATTATCCAGAATCGATTCCCAAATGAAAGGATTATGATTTTTAGCGAAACACTTGAATCAATCGAAAGATTTAGAGATCTTCTAAAGCAGCATAACATACAATCGAGAATTATTGATGCAAAGGTAAAAACAAAAGATCGTGCCAACATTCTTGAAAAATGGGGCGTTGATTTTAACATCTTATTATCCATTCATACACTGGAATTAGGGATTGATGTTCCCCAAGTAAGAATTGAAATAATATTGGCCACAACATCTAACATAAACCAAATAGTCCAAAGAATTGGAAGAGTACTGCGTTTAGTCGAAGGGAAGACTATGGCGTTAATCTATGTAATTTATGTGGATGATACTACTGACAATAAAGTACTAGGTGTAATAAACCGTGCTATAAATGCTAATCCAGATTTCAAATCTGATAAAATTTCTTCAGACAAACATAGGAGAAGAGGTTTGGTTACACCAATAATAGATAAAACACAACGCATCGATATCAAAAACTTTGGTGAAACAATCAAGAATCCAACAAAAAAGGTGGTATCGAGAACTCAACGTGCAATCAGCATTATAGAATCAAGTCTAGATAATTCCCTCATTGTAGAAGAGAAAGGTAAAGGAAAAGTAGACAACAATAAAAAAACAGATGGTACTGGCCAAGTTATTCGGATCAAAAATAATTCTCATAGAATTTTTACGGTAAGGAGTAATACTGACAAGTCAAAATTTTATAACGTAAATTTGGAAGACAATACTTGCACGTGTGCAGATTTTGTTTTCAGAAAGAGTATTTGCAAACACATCATTGCAACAAAGATTGTTTCTGTATACTAGGTTAATAAGAATGAGAATTCTAAACTAGAACTTGAACTAGTTGGGATTTTAACTATTGAAAGGTTTCGAATTTGCTTACATCAATTTTTTGAACACCTAAGTTGTAATAATCTTATTCGACTATATACTATCGAATTCCTTTTCCAATTCTTCCTTTTGAATTACTATTTTAGATCTATGATCTATTACTATACAAGGAGATGATTATTCTGCTCTTCTCATGTTTGTATTATCTGAAATTTCAGCAGATCATGTTTCTCATAAATCTTTTATTGTTTGGAGATGTTAAGTCAAAACTGATCACGACTAAAATGGACAAAATAAAGATATCCCGATTACATCAAAATTGATTTCTAAATTCAAAATAAAGACACATGTATGTATATAAGGATATGCTTTGTCAGAAAGACTATAAACTTGTGTTTGGATACTTTTGTCGTAAATTCTTGATTGATGGACAGCACATAAGATAAATTTTTTCAAAGGACAAGGGCCCCACCTGGAGTAGTAGGGGAAGAGTTTCAAATCACATTATCTATTTTTCAGATTGTGCACTTGATTCATGGGAAGGATCCTCCTACTCTCTTCCTATAAGCATAAAATGAAGTATATTTTCCATAGTTTCAGAGAGCTGTGTATCGAGCTGCATTATTTTAAGATTCTATCTCTCTACTATTCTATCTATCTTACTCATGCTCTATAGTTGTTGTTTTATTCTGCCTCCAATATCTATCTGCTACAGTAGATTCTTAACGATTAAGAATAAAATATCCTGACTCATATGATAATTTTTTAACGAAAGTTGTATCATACATTGATGATTTCTGAATGTTATTCAAAGGGATATTCTTGTTTCTAAGGGCCTGAATGAAGATCTGCAATCCATATATCATTTTGTAATATTTTTTGCTCCTTTGGTTTCAAATAATTATCGAAATTTTGCTGTTGTGCTAACTCGGACAAGCTCAGAACTGCAAATATTCATTGACCGAATGATATTTTATCTTTTTATCTTTTTGTTTACATAAACAATAATGGGTACTTTAAACGAATCTTCTAAAACAATTGGTTTTGCTAATCCATCATCTTACGTCCCAAAGATAATTTTTTTTACCAAAGGAAAAGGAATACACAAAGACCAGCTTACTAGCTTTGAACTTGCTTTGAGAGATGCTAACATTAGCGATCTAAATTTAGTATCTGTGTCAAGTATTAAACCTCCAACATGTAAGATTGTGAATAGGGAAGAAGGACGAAGACATTTGAGACCTGGACAAATAGTTTTTACAGTCATGGCCAGATCCTCCACTAGTGAACCAAACCGTCTAATAGCTGCATCGATAGGTTTGGCCAGACCGGTTGATGATACTCAATATGGATACTTATCAGAACATCATTCTACAGGTGAAACAGCTACCAAAGCAGGAGATTATGCAGAGGATTTGGCCATGGAAATGCTAGCTACTACTATTGGATTACCAACGGATCATACGCTTACATGGGATCAGAGAGAAGAACAATGGAAACTTTCGGGAAAAATTTACAAGACTCAAAATTTTACTCAGTCTGCTCAAGGAAATAAGGATGGCTTATGGACCACTGTGATAAGTGCAGCCATAATGATTCTATGACCCTGTTCCTTCATGTATAAGTAGTTCTATAAAGTATTTACCCATGTCAAGACAGTCCTATGAAATTGTATGAAAAGATCTAAGTTAGATACTTTATCGCTCCTTAAACTATCGTTTATTGATTGCTTTGAGCCCTAACTGTATATCGTATTAATCTAACACAAATGTTTAAAAGTTAATTATGGATCAATTTGTATTGTTATTTTAATATCATACAAAACTGCCTCTTATGTTTGTTTCAATTCATTTCATTCATTAAATGAATGGATAACTAACCACAGGAAGAATTCAATATCAAAAACTATCCTTATTTTCAAGTTGAGACGTTTAAATTAAAAGCATCGATCCTTCAAATGAATTGAATTTGGAACTCTTTGCAGTCCAATGGTAAAATCGCATTTAATTGCAATTGAATACAACAAAAACGTGGATATTATTAGGTTTGAATTCCTATATGATTTTATGAATATCCAAACAATCAATTTTAAAACGAGTACAAACAAAACATTCAGACTAACCTCTATTTTTTCAATTTTTTTTGTCACATTATTTCTTGTGGCAACGGCATTAACAGATGAAAAAGAGAATACCAATGCTAAAACCTTCTCATCTTTACCTATAGAGGCGTCCGAAATGCCTGTTACAACAATGAATGGGATTCAACCACAAGATGTGTCTATTCAAACAACTCACGACTCGCAACAACCTGGAATTGCTAAACAAACAGGTACTGGCTCATCTATATCAAATTATGTTAATGCATGGAAACTAAGTAAGGTAACACCCGCTTCTCAGATATTTACATAAATCAAGTTCCTTCAATATCTTTTTCTTCTTATATGGGATTTTAGATTGTGAATATGACTTTAAACCTATGTATCAAAGATTGTCTCAATCCATTAAATTTTTTTAGAAAATTTGTCTGTTATTCGGATAATGATATTGATGAAAGTTATTTGTAATTTCTTTATTTACAGATGAAATATATACGAATCCGTTAGTTAAAGGACTTGTTCTAATAAGGTCGCTATTAATATTAATAATATCTTGTGCTCTCAGACACCTAACCTTCAATATGATGCAACCACTGGTATAGATAAATATTTTATAACAACCCATCCTATCAACTAGGAATACAACTAAATTGTCTGCGAAAGGGCCTCCAGGTAAATGGGTAGAAATTCTATCTGATTGCTTTGAGATATCAAACTCAATTTCTCAGCGTAATAGTAATTTAACCACCTACTAATCTTTTTGAAATTAGGATTAATCATCTATGCATTGTCTGGAACTGAAAAGTTATTCGCTCTTCTTTTGAATAATCCTGATTTTTTTATTTTAAATCTTGTATCAAAAAACTTTTCTAAAATCTGATTATATTTTCTTTTTTAGCAAAATCTTTGAATATGCTTTCGTATGAAATTAACCTGTCTGCAATCAAAGTGATTTTCATTACGATCTAATTTTATAGTCTGAATGTAGTAAAATAATTTTATCTTTTTTCTTAGAATTGCTGATTACCGAATGGCTTTACATGCTGCAAGGGTATGCAGAATTGGCCAATTTTACAATTAATAATTAATGAAAATCCTTAAATCTAATAAGTTTGGTTTCATTAGGCTTGGTACTCCCAATTATTATCAGTTAATGTAATTGTGAATATTTGTCAATATCTTTAATAATCATTATTTTAATTTATTGTATTCTAGTTATGCAGAATATTTCTTCCTTATATTTAAAAAGCAGAAATGAATGTACAAATGAAATGACGTTTGGGAATAATAGAGCGTATACTGACAATATTTTCCACTTCTTGACCGACTTTATTATCTCTATTAATTACTTTGTTTATGTTCTGACCCTTGTGGTTCGTAAAAGAATAATTCTAAAAGGTTGCTCAATAATATCGAGTGTATCATTCAGATTCCGAAATATTCTTCATATGAGGTTAATTGAAGGTGAAATGGTTTACTGATGTCATTTAGCTTGCTATTTAAAAATAATATGATGGTTGTAATAATACTGTCTGTAGTTTTAATTTTGGGTAATACCTTATCAGTATATCCAATTAGTAATCATTCTGAAAATAATAAACACTTGACAATGCTACCTCATCATGAATTTAATTTACAAAACCAAAATTTATCTGATAATATTTCATCTCAATCCTATGCAGAACAGATCTTTTTATCATGTCAGAATTCTGATAATGAACATTGTCCAATGATGGGATTGGATGAAATAAACAAAATAGGTTCCCAAACCGTAGTATTAGAAACATTTTTAAATCTCGTAAGGCTTTACGACGAAAATAATTACTTATGCCATCATGAAGGACATCATCTTGGTATCTGGCTTTATGAATATACGCAGAATTTGACAAGAGCCTTAAAAAGCGCTACAGTGCTTTGTGGAGGTGCAGTTTATCATGGAATATTTCAAAGTTTCTTTGGAGAAGAAAAATTCATTAATATCAAAGATAAGAATAATATAACGATAACTAATCTTTGCCCAGTTGGTCAAGTGGATGTAAGTTGGTTACATGAACGTGATTGTATTCATGGAATAGGACATGGATTGGTGAAACTATACAATTATGATACGAAAACTGCTGCGGAGCGTTGCGACGAATTTATACCCTTATGGGCCAAGAGCGCATGCTCTAGAGGCGTATTCATGGAAAACTATGAGTATCATTTTGACACGGGAAAAGGGGATATCGACTTGAACGATATTTATTTTCCTTGCAATAAATCTGTAGATAAATTTGCGCCTCAGTGTTATTATTACTTTCCAGAATATGAATGGGAGAGAAAAAATGTCACTATTTCTTATAATTTGGCTGATGCTTATGGTGAGTGTGATGGGATCTCTCCAAGTAAGTTTGCAAAGTATTGCTATCAGGGTATAGGTAGACTGCTATCTTTCTTGGCCTCAACAAATCCTGATGTACCGGTTGCGGCTTGTAATATTGCAAATGAATCGAGTCACAGAGAGGATTGCATGGTAGGAACACTAAAAACAATTCTAAAAGGCGATGGAAAAACTGACGTTGGATTTAACTTCTGCGGTTCTTCAAACCCTGAGTTCAAAGCAACATGTTACTATATAATGGGTATATGGATAAAGATGTACCTATATACAGACAAACAAGATTGGGAAAACGAATGTAATAAGGCTGTTGATAAAGATTATGTAGATAATTGCATAAGGGCAAATCCTGATACAAGTGTTGGTGTTCGCATGTTTGAGCCAGTTTAAATAGTTGCCTAAACGGAGTTATCTGATAAAGCTACCACCAGTGGGTCATGAATAATCGAACATTTACTTTGTTTCCTTATTGACTTTGCGCCAAATTTTTCTTGAATTTTATTTAATTAGGCGAGAGGTGGTATGGTATCATTTTTTAGTTGATTAGTTTGTTAGCCTCAATGAGTTCATCATTTGGGAAGTTCTCAGATATTATCCTTACAGAATGTCCTCATGATTCTATGGTTGAACTAACTATTTGATCACGAACCAATACCATCTAGCTGAAGTATCAGCGGAAAATCAAAAACGACTTGATTGCCTTGATTTCTATCATCGTAGCCTTCAACTATTGTAAGTCAAAACCTTGATTATACTTTAACCTTTGATATCATTTTTGTATATTATGATTGAAGGTATTTGGTTTTTTATTTTTTAGTCAACTAAGGAATTGGTTACTTAACAATCTTCAAAATAAAGTGAATCTTTGAATCCGTTCACCTTAAATTTTTTTTCATATCTTATTATAATTTGCTTTACTTTGTGTCTTTAATGGGCCTAGAGTATGTGCTTGAAATTGTGTCTTTAAATTATGGATAGTTAAGAATATTAGTGTAAATATTAAAAACAAAAAAGGAATTACCTAAATCAGTCTATTTAATTGATTCCTTTGATGGCCTCAATCACTCCAATCATCTTGGATGAAGGATAATGAGTTTTTACGTAATTCCATCCAGCTTGTTTAAGAATCAGAATATATTCTTCAAGGGTTCTTTCCCTTCCGGTTGTTGCACACATCATATGTATATCAAACAACTTGGAAAAGTGTGAAGTACTTGCATCTGGAATTAAATGCTCTATAATGAATACCTTTGACTTTTCTGGAGCAGATTTGTAAATATTTGAAAGTATCTTTACACATTCCTCATCACTCCAATCATGAAGTATCATTTTCATCATATAAAGGTCGGCAGGAGGAACATAGTCGAACATATCTCCCTTCAAATACTTACATCGATCCTGCAAACCCATTTTAGTGGGCCATGCTGTATGGTGGTTATTAACGACTTGTTCTAACTCTAGTATCGTTCCCCTTGTGTGATCATATTTTGAATGTAAATGACTCGAAAGATGTCCCTGGCCTCCTCCAATTTCACAGATGTGAGATATATTATTAAAATCATATCCGTCCAGCGCATCTATGACCATGGCTGTATGCATCGCAGAATAGCTACTCATTGCCTCATTGAATATCTTTGAATATTCAGAATTGTTTGCAGCGTATTCAAAGATTTTGGTTCCATATTCTGACAGAAATGCGTCTTGATTTCCCTCCTTAATCATTCTTGGTAGATGTTTCCATATTTGATAGTGTTCTGGTCCTTCTTCTAATAGTAAAATCCCTTGGAGGGTTTGAGGATGGTCTTTCTTTAGAAATTCTCCTTCAGGGGAAATTGAAAATTTGCGTTCATTTTTCTCCTCCTTAAGATAACCCAAGGATGCCAGTGCCCGAAGAATACGATAAGTCATGGCCTCATCTAATTCTAAATCTTTTGCAATTTGACTTACATCTTTCGGATCTGTTGACAAGTAATCGAATATCCCAGTTTTGGCTCCTGCATAAAGTATTTGGCTTTTCCACCTGCCAAAAATGATATCAATAGTTTTGTTAATATCGGTCATATGGTTATCTGTCAGTCTTTTTATTATATATTAATCGAATTTTTAAAAAAGCCCATTCTTGTGGATAAATTAATGATGTGAATAAACCAATAGGATTATCCGAACATTAGTAATAAGTAAACTCCTATGCATTTGTGGGAGTGAAATGAATATGGTTCATCTTCAGTTCTTTCTATTTTATAAAGGGGATGCAAGGCCTTTTTTTAGCTTGTTTTTCGAATACTTCTAGGACATTGGCTGTTCAATGTTTTGAAGGTGATTTAAATTTTTTCAAGACGATCTTTTAAAATGGATATGAACTATATTTTCACTTGTTGCCAGTTTATTTGTTTATTCATTTTTTGGACCAATTTATTGTTCATAGATATTGCCATACTTGCAGGCAACATCGATGTTATTTTATATTCTTCTTTCATTGTTAGAGCGCTATCGGTTTAGTTTTGTTAAATGCTAATTTGGAGTTTATATGATAACTGATGAACTATTTTAAGGAAAAGTATTTTTTTGTTAAACCATAGGCTAAGTTTATTGTTAATGAAATTCTAAATTTACTGCCCTCTTATAAAGTATTATGAGAGCGTAATAAATTATTAGTTTCTATTTTGCAAATTCCTTATTTAATTCTGTGCTGTTTTGTATACATGTCGGTAAGGCTTTAGGAAGGTAATGTAATGGATTTTTCCGTTATTGGTCCTATGCTTAGCCTTTTTACGAAAAAACCTTTGTTTGTGAAATTATAGTAATGCCAATTCTATTTATAGAATTAATAATCCTTAAATAGTGTAAACTCTATTACATACTTAAGAGATTATTACATTGAGTAAGTCTAATATTGAAAATGATTGGTACAAGCGATTTTTCAGTTTAGGAAATAATATTGGCTCAGGGAGGGTAATAGACCCACGCGAATCAAACATGTATTTTGAGGATATTCAACATCAAATGAATTTTATGTTTTTATTTTTACATGCTCTTTCAAAAGCCGGTACAACTGCACAAATTTTCCAGAATCCTACTATTAGAGAGGATAGAGCACTTGAACTGAACAATTCTGTTTAGCAAAGTTTTCATCTTCTGATAATCAAATGATTCTTTCTATTTTTCAATTTTATACGGTCAGCAAATGAATTCACAAATTCTAAAATTTTTTATATTTGCTGAATTAGCTGATACTTTAATTTATTAATCCCGTTATATCAGGATTTTATAGATATTTTAGTCGCTTAAATTACATTATCCACTACATTTCTATAAATTGAAAAAGATGGGGGATTATTGTTTTTTGTCAACATAAACTAGTTCACACAAGCTTCTTTCGACCTTGACTAAGTTATCAATGTCGTTCATATGAATAATCATTCTAGGATCATTGAGCAGCTTTTCAAATGTTCCCTTATTTCTCCATTTTATGTGATTTATCACCTTTGTTCCATCCAAGCTCTTGTAAATTCTCGTGGATATGAAACCTTCGTGTTTGTGCAATATTTGTTGGGTAGCTTCTTTAAGTAAACTAACTACTTTTTCTTGCATCAATTGGTCCTTAACATTGAAAATACTTACAGAAATCAGTAAATTCCCTTTCATTTGGTTAGTAGTCATTATGTATGATAGTTTTAATGATTAATAAAATAACTAGGGAATTGCATGGTAAATTGAATTTCGGAATACTAAGTTTGTTGGAGTCTCATTCATGACAAGGTGTTATATATCGACACGGCATGACGGATAAAATGCTCTAAAGTTATCTCGTCACATCTTTAAAGTATGTGACCTTAAAAACTGCAATTAAAAATCACTTTTTTCTCAGGAATTTTATTTTTTTGAATTTGTCATTTTCTCAGAAATTTTTTCCATTTCGGATTCTATGTCGTCTAAAAATGACCATTCCTTGCGTACATCTATTCCAGGTTTTTTCCCTATTCTATATAGCAACCTTGTTATGTTATTTTTGACCTTAGCAAGTCTACTCGGTACATGTAAAGCTATCATGAACCCTTTGGTTGCGAATAGTTTTTTCCATTCGTTTGGGTAGGGTATGTTTAAAGGGGTAAAATCTAATGGGATTACTTCGTGCGGAGGCCTGTTCTGTTTATTCTTAACCTTCCATAAATATCCGACGTATCCTGGACTCCTCTGATATGGATTATGTTTCTTAGGTTGAATTACATTATTTAATATTGAAGGATCATGGGTTCTTCCTACTACCATGAATGTAGTAGCCCCATATCTTTCTATGGACGATTTTCGTCTTTCCTTCTCTTTTGGATCCAACTGTCCCTTGTTGAAGAATCCTACTATGTGAACCTGAAGAATAGTTTTATCTGGATTATAGCCAAATAACCGGAAATATCTCTGAAACTCATTTCTTCTTAGTTCAGGATCTAATTGTGACAGTATGAATTCTCTCTTATCTTGATGTAATAATTCATAATTGGTATGTGAAGATTTGTTATAATTTAACGGTGTATCTAAACTGTCTTTGCTTTCTTTATCTTTTATCATTCTGCTTTCTGAACTTTCTATTTTCATTAAATGATTTCACTCCTAAACCTTAGTAATAGCCCATATTGGTAGTATAACAAGTCCATGGTTCACCCACATTTACTTATATGTGTATCAAAGTAAAAAAAGGAGATCAGTTATGCTCGCATATAACAGAGCAAATATAGAATTTGGTTTTATAATTTAATACTTGCTTAGTGCAATTAGTTTTCTAAATTACTTTTGCAATTTGCAAGAGAATTTGCAAATTGGTCATCACATTAGCACATACATCATATTTCTATTATTTTAATTAGTTTTTATTATGTGCTTGATGAAAAATATCACCATGATATTTAGCCCTAGTTTACAGAAGTTCTGTTGTTGCAAAAGGAACAATATCTGCTAATTTTGCAATTTGGACCGGCTAACTAGATCCAATGTGGTTATTATATTCAACCTGAAGTATAAAATTATTTTTCACGGTTCTACAATTTATTTCCATTTTAATTGATGAATTATCTTTATCGGTGTATTGGTTTATATGTTAGAGATATGTCCTCCGGTTTCAAACAATTGGATATTGATATATTAGTCCGAATACCCATCCAAATTCTGCCCGTTAGAAAGATAACAATATATCTTTAAATTATTCTTAGATGTTCTAATTGTTACTTTTAGAGTAGAATTCTATATCATTTGAAGACCATTCTTCAGGATTTTGACTGTAACTGACATTAGAATTTTGTCTATCGTATCTTTTTACACCAATGATTGGTCCATTGCAAGAATTGCAAATATCAAATAAGATATCATAAAAAATTTCTTTATTATTATCCAATCTGACTCTTTTAAGTCGACTCATTACTATGGGATGACTGCAAATGCGACATTCCATACTTTAAGATAGCCCATCATGCTAATAAAGAATTCAGAAAAAAAATCACAGTGAGAAAGAAATAGATTTATCTTTCTATCTTGTAGCACGACATTTAGCAGTGTTTACATTATTTATTTGGTAAATCCTAAGGAAGGTAGTAAAAATTTCAAGCGTTTAACCTTGGTGTCCTTTTGAAGGTCGGATGATAATATCGAAATCAGATACTTTTAAAAATTATATTGTATCTCTTTATCTTCTAATTTATTAAAAAATATAATATTGCAAAGTAATTGATTTATCGGTTAAACTGATAATCTAGTATAAAGAATTATAATGAGTTCCATAATTCTTTCAGGTTATTTGCTACAGAGTACTTTTTCTCTATTTTTGATAGAGTATACTTGGCAGTACAATCAAAAAGAAGTGGAACAACAGGGTGAAACCCGGTTTGTATTATTTCCGATGATGATTGCTTTAGATTGATTTTGGGATAGTGAAATTATGCTAACTTTTTTCCTTGATGTTTCTAGTCTTATTTTTGTTTGTTCAAATTTAGTTACTTGCTTCCGTAATTAGTTAATTGTAAACAGATTGCCGTCTTTTTAACCATCAAATGTCGTTTGCATATTAATGCGTCTGCTTTGATTATAAATAAATAAATCAATCAATTACTTTATTCTCCTTTATTCTCCTTTCCTCTTCGGTCATACCTAACTCTGTAATACTAAATTGGTTATCATCTGTAATTACTACCAAATTAGAGTTATTCCATAGTTTGATCAAATCTAGTTCCAGATATGATTTATCTTGAAGAGATACCTTTTCTTCCAATTCTTGAAGAGATACCTTTTCTTGACGTTCCCTTTTTTTTATGTAAAGATGAGCCAATATTATACTCTGCACCTTTTTTTCAATTTCATTGTAAGGCTCGTCTATGTTCTTTTCATTCATATCATTGATGTAAATAAATCACATAAATCCTTAACTTTGTCATCATAACTATATGCAAAATAATTATAGGAACTCATCTTCTAAACAAATGATCTTATTTTTGCTATTTCTGTTAGAGCATCAAAGATCTTGCAATGCTATACTATAATGTTGAAATTAATTATTCGGAGTAGGGGGGATACATTTGAATTTCCTTCATATGTTGTATGAATATTCTTTGTTAATTTGTGTTAGGGTGATAACTTAAATATGGATCAAGAATTATTTACCGACATTTCCTCCAACATGATTTAGATTTAATGTCGTAATTATCTAATTTCTAATATTTTTATGTTATTTCAGATAGGTTCATAAAATCTTGTATGCGAATTAAAGGACTTTATACTAAAGAAGGTTATGATATCATTCACTGAAATTATGATGAAAATGAGTATTAAAATCAAGCTTTTTGCCATTTAGTTATATATTTCTAATACAAATAATGTATCATGTTAATAAGGTTTGTTGCTAAATAACAATCACAATACCATCCACGATATAGCTGTTGGGAAGTAAGGAGTTGTAAAATGCCTCTTCATTACTTCTGACTTCCCTTTTTTCTTGTCGTGGTGATATTTATCTTTGGTAGTTTGATTTTTTAATTAACTAGATGTATAAAAAATGTAGATATAACAGATAATACTTTAACAATCAGAAACTGTATTACAAAAAAGATGTGTTTACAGATCTGGTTCAACACCTGTGTGATATCTTCAAATCTGTATTTACCAAAACAATTCCATTCCGATTACAATACTTTTATGCTTGTTCATAAAACAACATGTGAACGAAACATCATAGATGGACAAAAGGATTGTGTCACCTATCTTATATTGCGTTTGATTAATTAAGTAACCTCACTTAATATGGAATTAGTTATAATAAAAAGTAAAAAGAAATAAAGTTGCTGGATATGCTGTTATGCCAATCTGGATTTTACTGTTAAGGATACTTAATGTCTTTATCTATAGCATGACACTTTGAATATGTGTTGAGCAGCTCGAGTTATGGAATTATATTTGATGCTCTTCGAGATTTTTTCTCTGTATGGTTACGATCTTTTTCTAGATTGCTCTAAATAAGGTTCAGAAATTACACTTTAATTTAATTGTCTTAGATCTTTGAAAACGTAGAACATGATCTTGTTAAAGTAGATAAAGTAACCTGTCGAGAAATTCTCTTTCTGTTTATTGGTAATATATTCTTAAATTTTTTTTAGTAGTTAGGACTGTGTTCCATCACGCCTATGTTGATCAATATTTTTCAGGATCAAAATTTTCTATTTTTTCCACTTTGATTTTCATCTTGAAGATAAGACGGGGAAAATTGAGTCTATGTATATGGACTATTGTATTCATATTAATATGAAGAAACTGTAGTGGTGATTAGGTATCTTGAATTTAATATATCGATTGATGTTTTGGTTTGTTTTACTAAATGAACTATATTTCTTCCACTTTTCAATAATTTGAAGGTAAATAATTACTCTTTCTTCTAACCACCTTTATTTTTTTGGAGAAAATGTTAAATCTGCTTAATAGTATGTTCATTCAAAAAAAATTATTTAATGGAAAGCCATTTTATCATTTATATCCTAAATAAAAACTAGAATGCCTATTACTTACTGATGTTTGATGCTTTGTTAACAGTTGTTGGATTATTTGCAACAGCGTTTTCCGTAGCAAGTACGATTCCACAAATCAAAAAAGCACTGAGGACAAAAGACACTGATGACGTGTCAATTAGATTCTTGGTAGTATTGATAATAGGTCTTTCTCTATGGGCAATATATGGTATAGGAAAGTCAGATATTGTCATTTTTTTGGGTAATTTAGTGGGAGTGTCATTAAATATTTTCATGTTAATACTAAAAATAAGATACTCTAACAAGCCTTTGGATGAGGGTTAAATTAGTAGAAATTTGATCACGTAATAAATTGCTTTTTCCAATATACTTTAAATCAAATGTCTAAATCAACTAATGATTATGATTTTTATCAACTTTGAAACTTGACATTGCTAAAACATGGCCATCTGTAATAAGTTAAGGAAATAATTGTTCTTATTCGTATTAATATTCATGATCATTCATATTTAAATTAAGCATGAGTTAATTCAATGTAAATTATAATAATGACTATTAAACTATGAAAAAGGAAAAGTGATGCAATTTATATGCATTAAGATAATTTATTGCTTTTGATTATATACATTGTTAGCAATTATTATCCATGTCAACAAACAACAATGCTAAAGAGTATGAAGAAGGTGTAGCAGGCACTAATAAAGAAAGAAAAAGTGATCCATTAAATGAGTATTCAGATAAAGAACCAATGACTCCAGCCAAGGTAAATGAAGGGGAACCTACTGCAGTTAAGAGGGATCAAGAAGATCAAAAAATAATATCAGAAGGTCAGACTGGAACAAATTCACCAGAAGCACGCGAGGAATATCGTAAGAGGGGAATGACTAAAGTAGAGTAACTATATTTATTCTACCCCTTAATTTTTAGTAAAACCTATCTAAAATGGTTAGAGAAAGAACTATGCTTGTTTAAAAAAAATGGGGTATTGGTTATTTGCATTTTCCAGACTCGTAGATTTTTTTCTAACGATGTTTCGTATCTAAATTTTTGCCGGGGTTATTGGTATTATTTGATGAAGATTTGTTAGCATTTCTGATTTTTTTCTCGCATCTTCTAAATCGCTATAAATAATATCTTGCAATTCTTGTTGAAGTTCATCTTCTCTGATAAGTGGTTCTTCTGACATGAGTATTTTTGTGTTCTAATCTATTTATAAAATATACATAGGTATCGGAAATTAGATGGCAATTGAAAATACGTTCTTTTTGAATATGATAGATGTGGATTGAATCTTGTTCAATTTGTCATTCTATAACTATCCTAATGCGATATAAACAACAAATCCTTTTAAAAAAATACCTACTTTGATTACGCTGCTTTTATTTTATTATGTCTAACAATAGATATGTCTAACAAAAAGAATGGGAATACTGATGATGGACTTTCAGAGTCTACCGAGAAAAGAATTGATGATCTTCCAAAACACGCTCAGCATATTTTTAAAAAGGCTCATGCTAGTGCTCTCGATGAGTACAAGGATCCTGATAAGAGAAGAGGTGGTAAAAGTGAATCTGCAGAAGCAGTTGCACACAAGGTAGCATGGGCTGCTGTAAAAAAGGAATACAAAAAAGAAGGCAACGATTGGGTCAAGAAAAATTGACTGTTATCACTATATTAAAAATTTATTATTCTAGCCTATTGGCATTTTGATTGAAATGAGTCATTATGTGTTGTATCATTTTGCCTATATCTTATCTCTGTAGCAGTAAATTCTATAAAGATTAACTGGAAAGAAATCTTTTATTATTTTGTCTACTACTTTTCCACTATTACTAAAATGCTTCTAAGTTAACAAACTCTATGTGATATACCTTAATGAGATATCTATGGGGGATTACACTGCCTGATTCAGCATTTATTAATATACTTTAATCTTGATTAGTATTAATAATGATGCATAAACCTAGCAAATCGAATATAATGGCTCCAGAGGGGTATGATGACATAGATTTAGGTTATGATCCTTATTCGTTTACAGAAATTTACTACAACTCATTATTCTCTTCTTTCAATCTTTGTTCCAAAATCTATCGTGCATTTATTGATGCTTATTCTTCATCATCTGTACTTCCTGAAAAAGAGATAGTTGAATCTGAAAACCCAAATACTCTCATGAACTTTAATTGGGATGGAAATTTTGATAAACAATTGGAATTTTACAAGAAATATGAAAAAATAATACTTGCAAAGATCCGTAATACATTTGATACTAAATTTAGGGACAAGGATTTTGTCAATGCGCTTTCACAATGTGTTGACCTTAACTGCAAACTTGCCAAGATGACTGGAATGGGATTTTTGTATCAACAATTCTCCTATGCAAATTCATTATTGAATAATCGATATTTTGAAATATTCCGGGATATAATATACAGAACACCTTCTCATAAAATACACTCTGAGGATAATTATTCATTATTCCATTACTATACTCCACAACAGGATTGGACTAGACAAAAATCTAAAGGACAGAGCACGTTGAAATTAAATACTTTAAGCCAAAAATTGGACGGGATTGATCAAAATACCAACAATTCCACACCTCTTCTTATTATTTATGCCTTTATCAATAGAAACTACATACTCGATTTGCTTCCGGATTCAAGTGTTGTAAGAAACTTTCAGAATCAGGGATTCGATGTATATACTACAGATTGGGGTACTCCTAGCCCATATGATAAGAATTTGACCTTAGGAAATTATGTAAATGGTTATCTTCTTGATGCAGTGAACCATATAATTGATCACTCAAATTCAGATAAGGTTTCCTTGTTAGGTTATTGTTGGGGCGGTGACCTTTCTCTAATGCTTGCTGCTTTGCATCCTGAAAAAATAGAAAATATTGTGACGTTTGCTACACCCGGTGATTTTAGAATTGACAATAATTTGTTAAGTATATGGACAAGGAATATGAATGCGAATTCTCTTGTTGATACTTTTGGTAACGCTCCCGAAGTATTTATAAACAGCTCCTTCTTACTTCGTAGTCCGGTCGATGTCTTACACAAGTATCCGCATTTCTTCCTTGAAGGGGGGAAGCCAAAAGACATGGACTCAATACTTCAATTTTTTGCCACAGAAACTTGGCTGTATGACAGTCCGCCAATACCTGGTGAAATTTACAGACAATTCGTAGAAGATTGTTACAAGAAAAATTTGTTAATTAATAATGAAATGGTGATCGGTGACGGGAATAAGATTGATCTGAAAACAATTAAACATCCATTTTTAAACGTAATTGCAAAAAGAGATGATCTCGTTGATCCAAAATCAAGTAAAGCGATAAATGATACGGTTGGAAGTAAAGACAAATCAATATTGGAGTTTGATTCTGGTCATGTTGGGGCCTGTATTAGCTCGCGAGCACAGGAGCAATTATGGCCCAAAGTAGGACAATGGCTAAAAAAGAGAAAAAACTGACTTTTATTTCCAATACTATTTGATACTTGATATTTCCAAAATTTTTGCAATTATTGTGTAATCAACTACTAATCTAAGATGCTGCTCTGAAGATAAGGGATGTTGAAGGTGAGTAGAATTGAGTTTCAAAAACAGCTGTTGTGAAATAATAATGATGGTTCTTTGTTCTTATATCGATTCTTAACAAAATGTTATTTCAAACGTATGAGATCTATACACAGATATTAGAAGCATGCATTTTAATTTGTGTGATTATTGAGTGCTTAACAAGGTTATTCTATAAAGGGCAATTATTTAGCACAAGAATCCAAATTCAATGAATTGGTGCTTTCGATATTATTTTGACCTTCATATGATATCATTGGTCATGTATGATGTCCATGTAAAGCATGACTCGTATACTTGATAATAGCTTGGATGATGGCCTTTACTGATCATATCTCAACAAAATTAAGCACGGACTATAGAAATGACTTGAAGCCGTCTACGATATATTGTACAGCAATAGCTGCTACAAGTATGGCAAAAACCCTGGTAGTAATCAAAGCCCCTCTTCTTCCAAGTATTCTATGAATAGGATCAGTATAATAGTATATAATATAAGTTAACCCAATGACAATTACTATAGAAAATATTGTTATTACCAGGCCAGATGTTTGAAAGGATAATAAAACAGATGTAATTGCTCCAGGGCCGGCTAACAGGGGAAAAGCTAAGGGTACTACGCCTGATTCATCTGCTTCGGCTATTCCTTTACCTCTGCCATTTCCTCCTGCAACAAACTTCCAACCTCCGCTGGTAATAAGTTGCAATGAAATTATTAGTAACAAAATACCTCCTGCCACCATAAAGCTTGCGATGGTAATTCCAAAAAATGATAAAATTTGCGTGCCCAATACCGCAAACACAATTAGCAAACCCCCTGCAGTAATTACAGCGGTCTTTGAAACTTGATTTCTCTCTTGTTTGGAAATTTTATTTGTTATGCTTATGAAAAGAGGTAATGTCCCAATGGGGTTGATTACTACAAAAAGGGCAATAGTTGATCTCATGATCTCTAAACCAAATGAATTAGCATAGGAGATTATATCCAAAAATGGAGTTACTATTTCATTTGATATCATACTTACTATTTCTACTTACTTGTATAATAATACAAATTCTCTTCTATTGTATACGCCATTTACTAAGTTCAGACTGAGTCGCAAAGAAATTAAAGACACAAATATATGATTAAAAAAGATAATCAAAAAGTAAAAATATGAATGAGTAAGCACATACTACAGCATTAAAAGATTCTAGGTAATGAGAACATGATTATTATACTCCACTGCGGACACGATTTTGAATTGGAAGTGGAATATATTCTATCATGAATAATCAATCAAGATAGTAGTTCAGTAAATTAGGTCTACAAGTTAGGTGTCAAGTCTGATTTCTTCAAGATCCTGGAGAAAGCTTTGGAACCTATGCAAACAATTAACAATAATGTGAAAATCAAGATAAAGTCAGAGATTTTTTATCAACATTTCATTGAATCTAATATTTGGAATTTACCTTGATCTGAATTTGCCTTCACAAATTTAATCAGATTGTGACTTAGATTGATGGAATTGATGTGTACTTATTTGATCGGTGGTTTAGATATCCATATCCTATTTGCGCTGTTCTCAAATATGTGAGGAAAACGGTTTGAAGAATTATTTATTATTCAATCAGTCACAATGCATGATTAAAATTTATTGAAATATTTTATGACAAGAGGTTTGAAAGCCAACTTCATGAATTACATGATCTAAAAAAACATGGTGTTTGGATCGACCCTTTATTTACTCAATATCGTTCTCTTTACCAATATTCAATTGAATTCTGGAATTGGATCTGCTAAACTAAATTATTGGTGTTGTTGTTGTTGTTGATATTGGCATCTTGGCTCGTAGTATTGGTTAATTGATTGTTGATTGCGTTAGTAGTGTCACTGGCATTTACACTAGGAATATCTGTACCTATTGTAGCCAATCCTGCATTGGCACATGCCTCGTCAATTTTTCCACTTGGGGCTCCGCTAACACCAATTCCCCCAATTAATTCATCATTAACTTTAATAGGCAAACCGCCAGGGAGAACTGTAAAACCTTCAACCGCTATAATCCCGGGACTGCTAGTTTTGGCTCGCTCTTCCAATGCAGATGTTGGTGACTGGAATCCTGTCGCAGCGTATGCTTTATCACGTGCAACTTCTACGGATGCACCAGTAGTTCCGTCGCCTCTGGCTAATAATATGTCTATACCATCCTTATTCAGTATCGACACGGTAACTGGGAACCCTTTTTCACTACAATCTGCTTGGGTTGCAGTCGCTATTTGTTGTGCTAGTTTCAGTGAAATTACATGTTGAGTGTTTAACTCTAATGAAGTTGAATTACTACCATTCGAAGCGATGACTTCATTAGCTATAGATGAGGAGAAAAATATTACTATAACCAATAACATGGGAATTCCAAGAAACCTTGAGTAATCCAACTGATTTAAATTTAATTTGTGATTTTTCAATATTGTGGTTTGGCTGTGATTATTTATTAAGGGTTTGGTAATATAGTCGAAACGGAAAATACATTTCTAAAACACAAATTAACTGATTAATATTGAAATAATTAAATAATTATTAATTATTAATTATTTGTTAAACAAATCCAAGTGACATCCTAAAACTTTACAGTGCAATTCAACCTCACCTGGCCTTACAAGAAGGTAAATCCCAAGGACTTTGCAATTTTGATTTTTGACTCTACCTTGTCATATATCAGGCCTACACCGGCTTACGAGCTGATCAAATAATATACTAATTTGCTTGATTAAAAGTTCGCAGTACGACCTATTATCAAATAGCATAATTAATTGATATGCAGCCACGGTTTTCCATGTCAAGATATATATTAAATTTGAAGACACAATCTGTATTTATGCCAAAATCCTGTATTCGGGCACGGATAACTGTTTACAGAAATCCGAATCGGAGTGAAACTATTTGATTGCTTCTCTTAATAACCGCTATTGAACATTAATACATTTTGATAATGTGAATCATACTGAAATCTTTTTCTAAATGTTTAATAGGTTCACATCTGGCGTTACTATTATCTAGTTGATATGGTTAATATCTATGGCATAAGCAAATTTCATATAAAGATCTTTACTGATGCTGTATTTGGAGTCGCAATTACTATATTAGCAGTTGAACTACAAGTTCCAAATCTTGATGGGATCAAACTCGTTGACAGTACGGAGTTTGGCGAAATTGCCAAAACCTTTATCTCTTACATAACTACATTTGTCATTATAGGGATATTTTGGATTACATATCATGCAGTTTTCAATCCTATTAAACGTACCACGGATTTAATGATCTGGCTAAACTTGGCATTTCTGATGTTTATTGCAATAGTTCCTTTTTCAATTAGGCTTATGAATGAGTATAATAATCAAAATTCATTTATCTTTTACTCTTTGATTCAAATTTTGACAGGTTTAATCCTTTTCCTTATGTGGAGACATGCTTTACGAAGACAATTGATTGCTACAAAAGGTGAAAATAGTAACTATGAACTAAACTTGGTTTTAGTAAGACTTACATATATCAGGACAATGATAATCCCAACTACGTATGCAATCTCGATCCTTGCTTCATTTCTTCATCCACATTTAGCGTCAATATTCCCTTTGATCATAATACTTCCGGTGTCCTTCCTGATCCGATGGCGATACAAGAGCCATAGTGATTTGCATGCTGAAGAAGTGTGATTAGTCTTTATCACAATAAATTTTCCTGTTTTGCGCCCTCCGTTCTGCTGGTTGAACCAAAATTGCTTATATATATAATGACCAGGTGATCAAAAATTATTGTGATAGGGCTGTACATATAGTTTCAAATCATACTGTTAATATTAATATACGAGCTTGGATTGTTCTGCAATAGAACGTAGGAAACGCGTCAGTGTTTGTAATATACATGTTTATCAGTTTTGTTAAAATATAGGGAAATGAGTCTACTATGGACGGAAATTAATTCTTAAATAAAAAATATTTGACCAACTTTTCGTTCACGAAATGGCATTACCGATACACTCTGTATTCTTATTCCATTTGGCTAGTAAAACAATTAAACTTTATAACACCTTTTGAGATTTGGATTTAGATATTAATATAAGATATGCTGAATAATATCATTTATGTATTTTAATTTTCAAAAGGGCATGTTTCAAATATCAAAATGACAATAGAAAAACAAAAATACAATACCAAAATTAATGAAAATTCCAAGGGGAAATACGCTACTTCTACCGAAAATCGAAGGATGATGTGGGAATTTATCATTTGGCCCTTGGTTTTACATCTGAATAGGAGTTATTTTACAGCCAGAGAATATCATAAAATGAGGAATCATATTTCAAATGAAAAAAATATCCCAATTTCAAGAATGGCTGGCGGCATTGTATCATTGAAAGTTAAGGGCATAATACAACAGGATAAGGATTATTATTCAATACATTACAAGTTGATTCCTTATATGCGTAAGAATATGCATCTCGATTATGAAACAGTTCTCAGAGAAATACGATCAAAAAAATAAATATATTTTGAAAGAAGGTTTTAGATATACGATTTGCAAATTGGCTATACCATCTAATACTTTGCAAAAAAGTTCAGAGGCTGAAATAACCATTACTCGTAGTAATGTTGGGTAAGTTAGATCCAATTCTTTATTACAGAATTAACTTAACACAAACGTATTACCTTATGTCGACTGGAAAATTATTTGTTATTTGTTTCTTTAATATCGTTATCCTGTATTCAGTAATAAAATATGTCTTCCGCGGAGGAGCTACCTTCGACAAATACTCTTGAAATTTCATACCCTTCATTCAATTTGGTTGATCAATTAGAATCAAGCATACCGGTTGATAAGGCGGGGAAGCAATAGCATGGGAAATGGCTACAACCATATCGAATTTATTATTTGCTGGTGGAGATCCACATATGTTTTCGGTGTAACGTATCGGATTATCCCAGTTATTGTTTATTACTCTTATTATCTTCCCGACCTCAAACTCATGTTGTAACTACTGTTTCTAAGTGAGAATAACAAAAGCTGAGACAGTCATTTTCCATTTGGTTAGATCACTACTACCTCTACATACTTTATCTTATCATGTTGAGTGCATAGAGGAGAATTTGGTTTTGCTCTGTGTATATTGGTAGAGGGATACTATCAACAACTCTACTTGCCATTGACGATTTTTCATAATTTGCCTACTGGCTTTTTGTCCTTTACAGTCATCATCTGTATTTTAATTACACATGGCTGGTTTTATCATGCATATAGTGGAGTGATATTATTGTTCTGGAATTCAGTACATTTAGAATTCATGATTATCACCAGTAGATGCACCCGCATTCGATTAATTAAAATAAATTATGTTCATTTGAGTTTATTGTCTCTAATTTTCGCTTCCTTGACCTAAAAAAAGCCTAAAACTAATAATCACTTTACTACTGCCAAAAATCATTAACTATTAAACATCTTCTTGGTTCTATGGAATCTCCTGAAAAATTCTTCTCTTGTTCTTCACTATTTTTGTGATTTCTTATAATGCTTACCAGCCAACTTAACTCTTTGATTCTGTTTGAAGATTATTTTTTTGTTAAACAGTATTTCCTACCTTTTTTAGGAATAAAAGCAAAACGCAAGAATGCTGATAGCAATTCAGATGACCCAGAAAACCAAACTATTGAATCAAAAAGTTTCAATTGTGATCAATAGGAATTTTAATATGAAATTTGCAAATGCTCTTTTTTAATGAGAGAGAAAAAGCATAGATTTTTTTGTCCGGTTTTTATGCATTATATGTATTATCAAGAAAATTATTCACTAATCTTAACTGAGAAAGCAAAGATTTCTATGAATTATGATGGATCTTGAGTTCTGAAATAAAATTGTTTTACAAATCCTGCCAGTGAGCAGAAAATATGTGTTTAATGAACTTTAAATGGGTATTTTTTAAATAGATCTTTTATCACCTGAAAAACTTGGACATGATGTGATGTCTAACCTGCTCACTTGTATACTAATTGCATGTATTTCTGCAAAGGTTCCTTCATAAATGAAAGCCTAGCAAACCTAATGATAGCAGGGAAATGATTTGATAACAAAGGTAATTTTTGGTAATAGTCTTAAATACAAATCTATAAGAATAAAGAAATGCAAGACTGGTATACCGTTATTATAATAAGACAAAAAAATGTTCTGAAATAACTAAATTAGCGAGAATTTCCGCTTGAGATAGTGGAATAATAATAATTGACGAATATGGAGCCAAAGACCTCCAAAACAGAGAAAATAATCACCGAAATAGCATTTGAATTATTCATGAAAGGTAAAACCATAGCATAAGTTTCGTAGCACGACTTGGAATACTGTGAAACAAAGCCTACTTACCTATTATATATCGATTTATATAACCTTAAAAAAGGTAGAGTTTATTGTTTAGACTGTGAGCCTTATTTTCCCATTGTTTTCTAAATTTTCAATAAAGTCGTAGAAGGACACGAGTTTAAAAGAATTTAAGATTTTTTGCAACAAAATCAAGATTTTCATACATTCAAAGGCTTCATTTAGGGGAAAACATCAGATTAACATGTTGAAGTTGAATCGATGTGAATTTGGATAGTGGATAGGACAAATTCTCTCACATATATTCGCTGATCGACATCGATCTCATAGATATAATATAATGAGTTCGATTTTAATGTCGAGTTTTTTTAGGTATTTTTAATATCTATGTTATTTAGCATTTATTTTTTTCAATTCTCCAATATTTTCTATATCTCTTTCCTTTGAACCCTGAACATCCGGTGATCAAAATGATAATTGGATTCAAACTTGGGGTAATGCTATTACTCCTCTGCAAATTAATATTTCGGATCTACTGGAAGCAACTTACCTTGGCGATGGAATAGCACTGAATACTATATACTAGACTGCGACAAATTCGAAAAATTGCTGTATCTGCAATAGACCATTCAAAAAAATTTTAAATACTATATGCTAATCAACATGTTCATTTCAACATTAATATAAAATTCAACACAGATTATGATTGTTATTTTGATGTAGAAAATGGGCTATGATGCGATACCTTTATCAGTTATCCGCTACAGGCAACCTTTTTTACTAAAGTAAACTATACTCAACGTTTTATGGACCAAATACGAGATTTGGTTATGTCAAACTCAGCTTGAAGTTAAGTCTATCTATAATCCTAGTGAACATGGGCTTTTATTTTATATTCATGAATCTTTCAAAACTAATGAGGTAATGGAATTTGGAAGTTAGATAACATGCCTCCATCTAATGTGAATATGATGGCAGCTGCTTATTGCGTAACTATTAAATAAGGCGGTCAGCGATTTGCCCCGGCTGCTATCTACTCTTTGTTATGTAATAACGGATATAACATTATCTTAAAGAGGGTATTGGTGGAGTGGAATCAAAATAAAATGATAAACTACAATTGAATGAGCGAAATAAAGTTGAAACCATAAACTTAAATCTTTGGTTATTCAGACAGGTGACCACGAGGTATAGGATGACTTAATTAACTACTGCTAACCTTTTATCCCAAATTTATAGTGTTTTTGATCAGTAACATGATTGGTTCGCATGTAAAAAAGAGGCATAACTGTCCACTATATCTTTGGATCACTATGGTAGTTATCAAACAAAATGATTTTTAATGCTTAGACTTTAATAATTATTAATACAACGAGACATTGTATTAAGTATTAAAAGTTAAGATGAGTCCTGCAGATCATTTTTCCACAAAGTCAAAGGAATATTCTTTTTCTAGACCTCATTACCCCGAATCACTTTTTAAATATCTTTCTACGATTGTTCCTCATAGAGGAGTAGTCTGGGACTGTGCTACCGGCAATGGACAGGCAGCAATTGGACTATGTAAATACTTTAAAAAAGTTATTGCCAGCGACCTAAGTAAAAATCAGATCGAAAATGGGTTTGTACGGGATAACATACTGTACGAAGTTTTTCCTGCCGAAAGTACTAACCTGCCAAATGATTCTATTGATTTAGTAACAGTAGCTCAGGCAGTGCATTGGTTTAACTTTGAGAGGTTTTATAATGAAGTGCGGCGCGTAAGTAAGAAACCTGGTGGAATAATAGCCGTTTGGTCTTACGGGATGCACAAAATAAATCCCCAAATAGACAAAATTAGCGATAGACTCGCTGTAGGTGGCGATATATTGGGAAACTATTGGCCAAAAGAAACCGAATTTGTTAAAGATGGCTATAAGACTATACCGTTTCCATTCGAAGAGCTCAAATCCCCAAAATTTGAAATGATGGTTGATTGGAATCTAAATGATCTTTTCTCTTATATGGAAACTTGGTCATCAGTAAAAAAATTCCAACTTCGAAATCACTACAACCCTTTAGATCAATTCCGAAAAGACTTTGAAATTTTGTGGGGCCAGGAAAATCAAAAGAGAGTTGTTAGATGGGATGTAAATCTTAGAATAGGTACCGTTAAATATTAATGTCTTGTTGAACTTTAAGTTAGAAATAATGGTTCCGGGATTACTGGAATCTTCTCAATGATTGTTTGGAGGCACTATAAGTATAAGTATTATTAATTGTGAACCTTGCTTGCATTTTGCAATATTTTTTTATACCAAACTAATGGTAATAGGAACAATAAAAATTGCCTTAATCCTATCTCAGTTTTTAAAATGTTTACTTTGGTAATAATGAGGGTAAAGATTAAGAGTTTACTATTTATTGTGCTTGATCAATGAGGATGTATCGGTGGCTTATTATCTAATATATTTAAAGTTCCAGTTCCATTCTTGTATAGATAAAATGATGCTATTGGTTCAGGATACACTTTGTTATCTACGGTTATTGGAGTAAACCTACTAATCCCTTGAAATATTTGACTGTCTGATTGTTTGGTAACATTATTTACAAAGAAAACTCGACTTATTTCTCCAATATTTTCTATGCTTGATTTTTTGTCGGCAGACATTGAAAAGGATAACGTCGGAAAAATGCTGACATTTGAAACAATTACTTGATTTCTGGTAGAGTTATCTAGTAAAAATCGACCTGTTTTTTGAGTACCGCTGTCGTTAATACTAATCATGATGCTTTTCTCTGTTGGTTCATATAGGATTCCCGTTGATCCATGATTTATGGGGTTTTTAGTTACCTGAAGGGTAATTGATAAGTATGGGTTTTTTCCTGTACTTTTGCTAGGAACCTGATTTGGAAATTCATTAGATGCAATATTTACATTTCTTTGTTGAGAATATGATTTTAAAAATATCGGAATGCTGCTGAGAATTGAACCTATGGTAAAAAAAAGAATTATAATGCCAAACCAGGTCCAAATACTAAATTTAGAACTCATTGCTGATAAATTTACTTGGTGATAAAATGCTTTAAACTTTGTTTATATATTTATCCATATTTTCGTTCTAGATCAAATGAAATTTGTTGGCTGTTGCCAATTTAATATCTGGGACAGCTAAAGTGAAATTTTGTCGTGGATTTTTTGTTAAATGATCCGAATGTGGATGCTTTATCCTTCAACCTCTAATTAATTTAATTTAGAGATTCCTTTGACGGTGGTAGATAAAATAAATTGATTTTAATCCTGACAGGGCTATAATATAAAAAACAAGCACAAATATGTTAATTTGCTATGTGAAATCTATATCTATTCTAAAATAAAAGTAATACATGAATTGTAATGGCCTCATACCGTCCATTCTTACACTCCGAAATCAAGCATTAAAAACTAGATTTTGATAATTCAAATCATTATTACTCCATTGAAATAACGGGCAAATTAGTTTTATTAATATTCATAGGTTGTAGTAGAAATCGCTTTTAGACTATACGCTATCATGACAAAAATATTGGTTTTAGTATTAATGGAAAATGCATCGAGCATATGATGACCCTGTCATGTATTTAATTAAAACACTAATGCCATGTGATTAATTTTGGTTACACTATTCCTTTTAATAATAATATTTTTCCAGACTCCATCATATCAAAGAAATGAACAGATAATTAAAATCTGATTTGAATCGCCAAAAACCTTGGAACAAAATATATGTAGATTAATGATGTTACCAAATATTCCACTATCACGAACTTTGATTGTTTCAGCAAATTGTTATATAGAAAAATAATACATAAAATTGTAGAATAGGTTAAATTGTTTTTCGATCCAAAAAATACATGAAGTTCAAGTCTAATTCAATGACATTATCAATACTTCTTTCAACTATTGCCATGGTTATGGTATCGGTATCAATTCATGGTGGTATAGCTTTTGGTCAGGCTGTTCCATTGATTCCAATTAACAGTGGGAACTCTACGTTGGACAAAGGTTTGCCCGTTTTTTATGATTGTATTGATGAAAAAATTGACAACAGCAAAGGTGCAGAGGAGGATGATTATTTCGAAAAAGAACCCACAAAGAACGAGGTAACAACGTGTTATGAGGAAACATTCCTTACTGGATCTGACACCTCTTCAAGCGATGAGACTGACACCTCTTCAAGCGATGAGACTGACACCTCTTCAAGCGATGAGACTGACACCTCTTCAAGCGATGAGACTGACACCTCTTCAAGCGATGAGACTGACACCTCTTCAAGCGATGAGACTGACACCTCTTCAAGCGATGACTCACAGATGCGAGCAAGCGATTATACTAGTGATCTAAACGGTAATATCGCTAAGTTTAACGAACTGTTCGGTTATTAGAGTTATAACTCTAAACCATAATTCGTTTTGATTCATTCAAATGGCCTATGTAAAATAATAATCGTCATTACAATCACAAAACCTTTTTAATTTATCGATCTTGTATTCAAGCAATCTACTAACTACACAATTATTCTAATCATTTTTTTTCGTCCGAGTAAATTTAGTTTGGTAAATCAAAGTTACCTCTGTTCTTCGATCATTAGATTCGGCAAAATCCTGATGATACTTTTCTAACAAAGGATTAATATGGCTCGATTCAATTTCTATTCAAAATTGTGCTATATGTATTCATTTTTGTTAATAATTTTTTTTGTTCCTAATAAAAATTGCCTATTCTGAGAATCTGTAATAGGCTGCGATGCTGATTTATTTCATTTCTATGGGATTGAATTGAATATGTTTTCTTTCCTAAATGGGAAATTATCAAAATTAATTGAGTCATATGATAGTTACAGATAAACCGCAGTCGATTTTTTGATCTCATTTTCTAAAACGCCAGAGGGACCAGTATAATCATTTAGATAACCAGGATGTTCGTGTATCTTGCCATGGAGCTTACAAACCATAAGGAATACTAAAAATCAAATTAAACTATTAACTAAAAACACTGCAAAGATTTCTTAATCAGTCCATAGTCTCTTTTTTGGTCTTTCCTTTTAATGATGGGTTATCAACACTCGGTTTCTTGTTTGAGCTATTTATACTCCTTTCCAAGCTATTTAGATAAGCAATGGTTGTTCCCAGATTTCCGAAGCCCATCGAGTTGAGTGTCTCAGATGGGACCATTATTATGGTGTTTCCATGTATCTTCATGGTCTCATAAAGCATGTTGGATTGTCTTAAGGCATAAGCAACAGGATTGTTTGAATAGATTTTTGAGGCGTCCAAAAACTTCTGAGCAACCAAAATCTCTGATTCTCCATAAGTAACTCTGGCTTGTTTTTCTCTCTCAGCCTGTGCCTGCATAGACATTGCTGCTTCCAATTCCTGTGGTATGATTACCTGCCTGATCTCTACACCTGTAACCATCACTCCCCAATTTTCAGCCTCCTTGGATATTATTGCTTTGATATTGTGGTTAATCTCTTCTCTCTTCGATAGTATTTCTTGAAATATTGACGATCCTATATTGTTTCGTAGCGTAGTTTGAGAAACCTGTTTGATCATTTCGTTGAAATTTTCGACGTTTAACAATGCGTCATTTGATCTCTCTTCAATTATTTGATACCTTAAAATCGCGTCTATGGTTACAGGAACATTATCTTTTGTTAGCATCTTTTCTGCGTTAAATTCTCTAACCTTTTCTCTAATGTCTATCACCAAAATGTTGTCTATTAAAGGTAATCTTGAATGTATCCCTGGTCGTATTCGTCCACGATATACACCAACTCTTAAAATAATTGCTCTCTCGTATTGATTAATTATAATAAAAAAAGATGAAATTATCATAATTATACTTATTGTCAGCATAACATAGAGTAATACGTCAATAGAGATGATTTGATAAATTATGATCGAAATTATCAAGAGTAATACTCCAATAATTATTTGAAATCCTGTTCCTTTTTTTGTTGATGTTTTTGATGAAATAAAACCATCAATATTTTTCGATATAGACATATTTATATAACTATTACCCAATTGAAAAACTTTTAGATGAGGGAATAATCTGAATTGATAGAATGAAATATTGACATAATTCAACTGTCTATAAATCATTAAGAAATTTGTTAATTTGAAATTGTGATCAATTTATCTTTTACACAAATTATTTTGGGAAAGATTAGTGATTCAAAACCTATGTTCCTATAACTGGTTTAAAGTTAGAGCTTTACCGTCAACATTCATATCATTCTATTCAAAAAATTGATGATTATAAATCGCGAAAGGAATCGAGTATTCCATTTGAATTCCGAAGAGGGAATGGAATATGGGATTTAATACATAAAAATGATATTGAGGTAACAATCGGTCATATACTTTTCAAATTTGTATCATCAGAATAATTTGCATTAACTTTTTCTTTTCTGCTTTTCATCATACTTTAATGACAATTGTTTTGTTATTAATATTTCTTAGAATCCGATTACTGACCTGTATGGGGTTATTATATAGTACGATTCTCTAATTCTTTACAAGGTGGTGATTGAATAACATTATTCTCATTTAGTTATTTGTATCAATTTTCTTTTAAGGAAGGTTGATTTAATTACAGAAACCTTAATTCAAAAATCGCAGGGTAAGTGTGAGGGCAAGTAGGACATTTATCTCATTCTACCCTGTTTTCAATTATTAATTTACATATTGGTATGGGAAATTAATTTGCATGTTTGATTCTTGATCAATTTGATCTTTTAAAATATAAATTATTTTAATATATCTGATTTAAAACTTGTTTAAACAAAATAAGTTCTTGCGGTTTAACACTCGACAATTAAAATCAAAATGTAAAAAAATTCAGTGTTTAACTCATGTGTTTCTGAGTTTGGATTTGGAAGGCTATTTGCTATAGTCCCATGTTGAATAGAATCTTGGGGTCATTTCCAAAAGCACACTTTCTCCATTTTTAACATGTAGTAATATTCCTTTAGCAGTTGGGTGTTCTAAACTGCCAAGATACTTTATCATGATTCTTTCTGCAATTGGAATGACGAGTTCTAGATCTTCTAAAATCGTACATATTGCACCACCTTTAACACCCTTATATGGTGGATTGGGATCGTCGATACAAAGGTAGAGGTTCCTATTTTCTCTTATATTGTCTGTTTTTGTTGAATTCTTTGAGGTATTGGTATATAACTTTCCATTTTGGGGTTCATAATAATACCACGCTGGATGAATATTTGGTCGCCCCTGTCTATCTGTTGTAGCTATATAAATGTTAAATTTACTGTTTGATAAAAATTCCTGTACTTCTGTTTCAGACAGTGGACTACCCATTCCAGCAGAGGCATCAATTATCTTCATATGTTCTCGTACGATTGCATTTATAAAAAGATTTTAGAAAATGGAATTAAATTTATTCTTTTTATTATTTAACTTAGGTTATAATTACCCTTCAAATGATCTAAAAAAAGAATAAAAAGCCAAATAAATCGACAGGTTTAAAAAAAGATTAGATAGTCTCTTTGCCATTAAATAGAAATTTAATTTTAAGTAGCCATTTCATTTTAAATTTTAAAATAAATGTTCTTTATTATAAAACATTAAGTAACATCATTCTTTCCAAAAGATGGTAATCGGTTTTGGGCAATTCTATTACAAACTCTGATGTTTAAATATCTTTATATTTCAAGGTTAATGTACGCATGGATTCTCAGACAAACCATCAAGGGCGATTTTACTCGTTGTCTCCGCAATTACAGTGCCATAGGGTAGTTAATGGGATGTGGCAAGTTGCCGGCGGGCATGGTTACATTGATCACGGATTGGCCGTGGACGAGATGATGCGATACCATGAAGCCGGATTTACTACTTGGGATATGGCCGATATTTACGGTCCCGCTGAGGACTTTATGGGTCAATTTCGCCGAAAAATTGCAGAGATAAAAGGAGATGGAGAATTGAGGCAAATTAGGGCATTTACAAAATGGGTGCCTCATCCCGGCAAAATTACACGTTCTATGGCCAAAGAAAGTACGCAAAACTCTCTGGCTAAAATGGGTGTAGAGTCATTGGATCTACTTCAATTTCATTGGTGGGATTATGATAATCCATATTATGTGGATGCTTTAGGTTATCTGGCTGAACTATGTGATGATGGTTTGATACAACATCTGGGATTAACAAATTTTGATACTGAACGGATGCAAGTTATACATGATTCAAATATTCCGATCGTATCTAACCAAGTTCAATATTCAATTATAGACCAAAGACCTGAAGTAAAAATGATTCAATTTTGTGAAGAAAACAACAAAAACTTGTTTGCATATGGTACCATCTGTGGAGGTCTCTTATCTGAGCGATATTTGGGTATGTCTCAAGAACCTTCAACATATGATCTAGACACATTGAGTTTACAAAAATACAAAAAAATGGTTGACTTGTGGGGGAATTGGAGTTTATTCCAAGAGTTATTGGAGACTCTGAAAAAAATTGGTCAAAAGTATAATGTAGATATCGCAAATGTAGCCACTAGGTATATTCTAGAAAAGCCCTCAGTAGCGGGTGTAATTATAGGTGCAAGGCTCGGAGTTTCGGAGCATATTGATAGTAACACGCAGGTATTTGGTTTTTCTTTGGACGAGTCTGACCGTGCAGCGATAGAAAAAATCTGTTCTAAATCAAACAATTTGTTTGAAATAATAGGCGATTGTGGAGACGAATATCGATAATCTGACCCTCCATTTTTTTTATAGAAAAATTCTATTATCCATTGAATAATTTCAGTAATCATTTGGAATTTTTGTTACTTTAGTATCTTTTAAAAAATCGAAAAACATAATCGATTGTTTCGTCATAACTATTATGCAAATAATATCAACACAAGAACTCGTGATGAATTGTAGTGTCTTTTATAATTTGATGTACAATATAATTAAATGTCAGAAATAGATTATTCAGAATTAATTATTTCTAAAAAAGGTGTCGTTTTATCTGATAGACAAGTTGTGGGGAATTTAATTGGTGAAAGAGGCGACTCGATTATTGTCGAAAAGGACGGAGCAAGTGACAGTATCTATCTGATTCCAAAGTCAAACGTCCAGTCTTACGATGGACAACAATTGATCGTGAATGTTTCTTCTTCATCACTAGAGGGATTTGAACAAAAGCGTGAAGGGGATGGCGAGTCTGTTTTGGATGATATCTCGGACAAAATGGGTGATATTAAGGACAAAGTGGTTGAAACAACAAAGGATGTAGCAGACAAAGCTCGAGAAAAAGTATAGGAACGACAAAATATAATCACTATTATACCTTACATTTAATCATAAAAAGATTAAATAATTTGAAGAACAAAACAAATTTCAAAATTTGTAGTAATTCTTAATAACTGATTCTGATAAATGTATCCCCTTTTTATTATTTTTTATTAATAATCTAATACATGATAAAATTACATGGTGGTGATCCACATTAAATGCGGTGGATGGATGAAGCTCCAAAGGAAATTGGAAATGAAGCTCTAAATGGTTTTGTGGTTTTGAGCTATAGGTCATTTTACACTATATCTGATTTATTGACAACTTTAATTTACGGTAATGAAAGAAAAAATAAATCTAGAATATTTAAGAAAATAAGAAAGGGCAACGAACTGATTTCTTCCTTTTTTGTAAAAATATATTTTTACAAAATGATGGGACGATTGGGATTTAAAAAGACAATGGGAGCAATTTATATTCCAAAATATGATTACAAGGTTCTTTGTCCTTATAATGTGGTGGAATACGTTAGCTTGATCTCAAGAGAAGAAAATATGTTATCACGATTTAACCCACAACCTGGCGAAACCGTTATTGATGTGGGGGCCCATCTTGGAAGATACTCTATTATAGGGTCAAAAAGGGTTGGAAAAGATGGCAAAGTTATATCAATAGAGGCTAACCCAGATGTGTATCCTATCTTGATTAAGAATATTTCTCTCAATAATCTTAACAATGTATTTGCGTTCAATAATGCTGCTTTTTCAAAGCAGACAAAAATAAAATTCTATAAAGGAGGCTCTGACAACATAAGAAACAACCAATTTGGGACTGTGATAACTAATATTGACAATTTCAATACAAAAGGATTGGATGCGTACGTAGAAGTTGATGCAATCACAATTGACTCCTTGTTACTTAAACAAGGATTAGATATCAACAAGATATCGTGGATTAAAATTGACGTGGAAGGTGCAGAGTTCGAAGTCATTGAAGGATGCAAAAACCTTTTGTCTACATCCAATGATTTAGCCATTCTTGTTGAAATTCATAATCTTTCTGATGGGACAACATTTTATGAAAAAATAAAGAAATACCTAGAAAACAACGGATTTCTAGTTGATTTTGAAGAACGCAGACAAAGCGGTGAGTCACATGTGTTGTTTAAGAAATTTGGAAATAAAACCGTACAAAGCGATCGATAAGTATTGCTTCTAAATCTAATCACTAGCTCTGAGCATTATTTAAATATCGTATGCAAAAGGAAAATACTTTTGTCTATGTAATAATTTAAGGAGGGATTAATAAAGGGAAAAAATTCTTCAATTCAATACTTCGATATCTCAGTTTTATACACTGTCACAAAATTATGACCATTTATGAGGACCACCTATCGACCTTAATGGGATATGACATCAATAGCATTACTGACTGGAATTGTTTTAGTTTTGTTAATGTCCTTGGTCAAACATATCGTAACAACTGGCCTTTCGGCTCCATCGTGAAATTAACCTAAAATGAATGCATTTTTATTAACAATCGTACGCCTAGTAAAAAAGTAAATCCTATCACCCCAGTAAACCTGACCTAATTTTTGAATTAAAAATGATGCATCCTAACTCAAACTTGGGTATATGGACAAACAAGATAGGTGAAAGAATGGGTTAATCCAAATTAGGAACTATTTCTTACAAATATTATTTGAACACATGTTGCTCATATTTTGAACTATAGTCAAAAAGGTAAATGCGATATTGCCAATTTCTTTTCCACTTCAAAACAAAGGAAATTTGTTTTTTAAAGTTCATTTGAGAGGATTACTTTACAATTTCTATATCCAATAATGTATGTTGGTAAAAATGATTTATGCTATTTCTTGCCTATTGCTAAGAGATATCCAAATCTCAGTCTGTTATCCAAAAAATATGATTCTAAAGCATCTAAGTATTCTTTTCTAACTTTTTCGATTATATCGTATTTATTTTGAAACTTTAATTCACCAATTATTCTCATTAGATATCCTGCTTTATGGGTGCTATCGTTCCAATAGTGATTTGGACTCAGACAGGGAATTTCAATCGTACCCCGTTCAAAGAACAATTCTTTTAATTCGGGCAATAAACGCTTTATTTTATCAGGTGATCCCCAACTACCTGGTTTGAATTCTTTAGTTTCTCCAAACGGATTATATTTTGATATTACGTCTGACAATCTTTCGCTTAATAATTCCGACGGCCAACTAGAAAACCCTAGTCTTCCACCCTTTTTTAATACTCTGACCATTTCTTTGGCAGCCAAAGATTGGTTAGATGCAAAGATGTGTCCAAATGTCGATAGTACAATATCAAATGTCTCGTCTTCGAATGGTAAATTTTCAACGTCTCCTTCTTTCCAGTTTATGCTGCTTAACCCTGCTATTTTTTCTTCCTCTCTTGCCAGCATTAGCAGTTTAGGTGTTAGATCTATACCTGTCACTTTTGCTCCTTTTCTACATGCGGTTATAGCTGTGTTACCGTAACCGCAAGCTACATCCAATACCATTTCTTTGGGTTTTAATTGAACCAGGTTTACAAGTTGAGCGGATACGGGGGGAAAGTATTGCCCCCTGCTTTTGTAGTCACCCATACTCCAAATTTGTTTCACTTCGTCTTTACTACTTTGCAATGATAATAGAAAAAATGTGACGAGGAATAAATATCAATTCAATTAAACTTGACATAACTTATCCAACATATTTCATTACTGAGGGAAGATAATATTTGATTTACTTTCTATGTTAATCATGTAGGGATTAATTTCATCGGATACTAAAAACGATGTAATTAAATGACAATGTGTAGTGTGTTTTCATTTCTATGCATAGAATAAGTATAGGTTAATTATCTAAATGTTCATTTTTCCTTGATAGATCAAAATAAATAGATCTCTATCACATTTACAGTTGTTAATACATATTCCTCAATTTTGGGACTTTCTCTTATCAAAATTGGGGTGTACTGTTTGTATTGGTAGGATTATGATAACTTAGCAGAATTACTGCATTTTCAACGTCGCTTTCTTGATCTAGGGTTTGACATGAATGTAGTTTTACCGTTTGTTTTGTCGGCATACTTTCTTGTGAAACATGTCTAAACCTGTTATTATTCCTTTTTTATAGTGAACTATACTGTTTCAATTGCATACTCATGTAAGTATGGTTAAATGTTGTTTGATTTAGTAATATAGTTATGGAAATTACAAGAACGACATGTTTGCAATCATAATACTTGAGGTGAGATTTATTTTATTTTTTTACAAATTGTCAACCCTTTGCACTATTTATTTATATCATAAATAAATAATAAAAAGCCAATGCATGCATTGATATTGTAGAATATCCTTATCTTGGCCTTATTCCATCAAAGGTGATTTATCTGATAAGGTCAGCTTTTTTTGATATTATCACCTTCTTTTTGCCATCAGAATACCTAGCAGTATAACAAAAACTATCTGAAGAGTTTCCAGAATTATGGCAGTATCCCCTATACGTCCACCTCTGCCTGTTATTGGATTGTCGGGGATTCGAGTTATTACCCAAATTAAGACAAAGACCAGTGTTCCACCCAGACCCACTGCATCCCAGCCAAATCCCCATCTTTTAATTGTTGGAATAACCCAAAAGACTTGAGCAATACCGCCAACCAAAAACAATATGGTTGAATTTGTAGATTGTGCGGGGACCATGCTTAGATGTAATAGCCCGGCCGCCGCAGTACATATTGCAGCTATAACTGAAATAATTAGGACTGAATTCATTACATGATTTAGCATATGACAATATAAAAGTTTACTAACATTGGGTAATATCTCCAAGTAAATGGAAAATTAGTTCTGAAAAATTAATGTCATGTGTAGATAAATATTTGTATCTATAACCACAAGATATTTCTTACACTATTCAGATAGTCACAAGGTAACTAGGTAACGTGAAATGTATTGAAAAAATGGATTTAATGAAGACTATGGGGTAGGTAACCTGTTATGAAATCCCGCCTCTAATTTTTATACTATTATGGAAAGGTTGGCAAATTTTTTGTGGGTTAGCAAAGTACGACATATTTTCTGAAAACTTCAAGATGACTATTGATTGATTACTGGTTTTATATTATCATACTTAATTGCTGTTGAATGATATCCCATGCTATAGTTTTTGGCATACTTGCTTTATCAAATTTTGGTTTGGCTCTGCTATTTTTATCATCGCCATTGCTCTTGGTAACTGCTCAAATACAAAGTCCGCCTGATTTGCCCGGTACCATCATAAATGAGTCATCCTCTACTAATTTATCAATGAGTAATCATAATCAGAATAATTATACTTCAAGTCCTAATAATAAGTAAATTTAGTTTTGCAACTATACGTGAGGGTTTATGAAAGGACCTTTCAATCATTATCTGCTTTGAATAGATCTTATGAACCAATATTAAGAGTATTGTATTTAGATTTCTCAAAGAAAATACGACTTTCTAATAAATATATACTAATTCTTTACTCGTTCTCAAAAGAAATATTGTTATTCATTATAGTCATACAATTTGCATTAAGAATATTGGTATATCTGTATGATACGAAACATATAGTGTGTAAAAATTAAAAAATAATGTGTAAAAGGTGTCAAAACTGCCATTTGGTAAAACAACATTAATCAATCTAAAAACATTATTTTCCTAAAATGCATTTACTATTGGATTTTTTGAGACTATATACTTTAGAGTCCACATATGGAAAACATCTGACTCGTATTTATCGTGGAATGAGCATAAAGATTGGAAAAATATCATGTTAAATTTTAAATAATGTGTGAAAATAGGGTGAAATCTGTTTTAGACTAATTTGAATTTAATTGATGATTTGACTTTAAAATTTCTAAAATTTGATCTGTTTTTTGTTTCTAAATTAGATAATCTGGTCTGCAAGCGCTGTATCTGACCGAATACAATCTCTCTTTTTTTATATTCTGAAGAGCTATTAAAAACTCGCTGTCGGGCGGTAATTTCATTTTCCCTATTTTGCTCCAATTGCTTTCCAGTTTCTGGGTCATTTGACCGCGGAGAATTGTTTTGGAGCTTTGTGCCAGAATCACTTTGACTGGCTTGATCTATTTTTACCATCCTCTCTGTCATTAATGTTACGACTTTGAGTTAATAATAAAAGGATTTCCTACTTATCTATTGTTTAGATAAATGATGTTTTAGTATTGTGATTCTGATATTAAATTTTCTATAAGTGCTACCGATTCCTAATATTTGGTAGTTCTTACTCATTTGTTGATGGTAATAATAATCATACTAGGTAGTTATACACCTCTTTTGTTCATTGTATTAGAGGTGCTAGCAATGAACCCTGCAAAGTACTAAGACATTATTGATTTATGGTCAACGCACACAGAATTTCTGCTGTAACTCTCTCAATTACTAATATGGAACCAACCTGTAAATTTTAATCTAAAATATCGGGATTTAATTTAGTATTTGGTGATGAGATTCTGATGACATATTTTACATTTTTCAAATTGGTTAATCTACACCGAATGTTTATCTAAACTTGGATCTAGTCAAGGGTTAGCATTCATATTCTGGTGCGACTAAATCTAAGACAGATTAGGAAGGTTAATTTTCCAAACTGATGATGTCGATGACATATTTTCATATTTTCAAAATAGCAAGTCGACTTCTGAAAATATAATTGAAATTGTCCCAAAAGATGTGTCTTGGGGAGAAAGATATTTCCATTTACGGGACAATATAGGGTATCAACTTTCTTTCGCTCAACCAATAGTAAAAAATAAGTGGTATATCTTTTCTCGAATTTCTTTCTAGATAGTTTGTATTGTGAGAGGCTGAAAATTTTCTATAAATACTTTAATTTTATTACAAAATACCCTATATTTGACAATTATGGAAGGAATTGGTTTTTCTTACCTATAATCTGGGGTCTGTCTACTACTAACTTATTCTAAATACAAGTATATCTAAAACTTATTGTATTGCCACCCATCCACCCAACCACCCATCCTATCATTTGTATCTCTAAACAAAAGAAATGGCTCTGTTCATTTAAGGAATTCTTATAGATTGAAGATGCTTTATCTCCTTTATGTTTACCAGAAATAAAACACCTTCAAAGTATGTTTACTATGGGTTGCATTTGTACTTTTCAGGCCTATCCTT
>NZ_VUYS01000011.1 GCF_008389435.1 Candidatus Nitrosocosmicus agrestis
CCCAATCAAAGATTGCTGCAGCAGCCAATATCAATATCATGACTTTGAGAAAGAGGCTATCTGAAACTAGAACCATTCTTATGAACACGCAGTTCTTGAATTAGATGTCATGGTCAATTATGGTTAGCACCAAAAAAAAGATCAATTAAAAAATAATAGAGTATAATACCCACTATGATTCCCTTTATGAAACTCTAACATATCTAAGTCAATACCCAGTTCCACTAACCAAACACCGAATCGCAACTAATAGAAAGGTGTTGATTTTATTACTTTCAAAAGGGCTAATTAAACCCGTAGTAAACAAAAATCTTTTAATTAATAGAGAATATGAAAACGTTCCACATTATGTTATATCGATGGAAGGCTAGCATATCCAAAATAATGTACAAATCTCTTAATCAATTGAAGATTCAATATGTTATAGCAGAAAAGATCAAATTTTTGTAAAATTAGTCTGCTCCTACTGTCCATATTAAATACGATTTTATATTAATACATTTTTAAAAAAAATTTTTCATATTATAGCAATTAACCATATTTAAAAGGTTTTTTACATAAAGCATCACATCTAAAACTGTTACGATCCAGCAATACAATGGTGTAAACTAATTCACTGTTATTCCTGCTGGCCTTAATATTGACTCTGGGACCAAATGTTATACAATAAATTTGGTTTCACTTTTCTACGGTTGATGAAGAAGATGCCAGAATATACTGCCATTGTATTTAGTAAATAACGAAGAGATTTAAATTTAGCAAACTGATTGTATGAAAAATATTTATTCAAATTTATTTATCATGATTAAACTATAGGGTGGATAAATATACTATGATAAATATCGCGGTCACTCTATAATAGGCTAACACCACAACCATGGTCTTTGAGCAGCCTATAACAAGTGGCTAAAACTTTTCAGTGAATTGAGTAAGCATATCTAACAAGGAAAAAAAGAAAAAGTTGAGGCATATGTCCACTAAATGAATATGAACTAATAAAATTGTAGAATAAATGCAATAAATTCTGACATGTGGCCAACCAGATGACCGCAATCATAGATACACTTTAAATCAAAAGCCGTTAACCTTCCGATAAGATTGATGTTAAGGGTGACAATGGAATTTTCTAAAAACATCAGAATTCTCAGACAAAGCACCTTATAATTTTAATTTCAATAAACGAAAATTTGTCAAGGACTCAACCATATCATTTTAATGAATGTTCAAATAACCATAATTAAAAAAAAGGACAGGTTTAATTTTTACTTTTATTATTTGATGTTACTCAATAACTGTATTCTGAGTTTGAAATAATTGATTACACTTCTAAAATAGTCAAAGAAAGGCATAATTTTGAATCGCCGTGTTGTTATCGAAATCTTTGTCATCCCGTTACTTGTTGATTATCTCCAAATTAGTTTAAAACTCTCTTATTTAGTTCCTACTAAAATATGATTTCCTTTAGAGAAATAATGTTAGGGTCCCTAGATTACATTACAAAATAGTTATTTGACATGCCTTATAATTCACCGACCATAAATCTCTTTAAATACCAAAAAAATTTTGACGATTTGGTTTATTCAATCTTGATTCACATCCAAGAGGTCGGTCTTTTAAGTACTGCATTTTAAAATCTTCAAAAAATATATTAATTTCAATGATATTTGAATATTGAAATGTTTTTAAATAACAAGAAAGTGATTGTAATTACTGGCGTATTATTTGCTAGTTTGTTGACTATTTTGGTGACTGCACAATCTGCAATGGCACAAACCTCAACAACTGGCGATAGTGTAACTATGCGAAAGACTGCCACATCTGTACCTGGTGTACCATCACCTGGACATGAAGATCATCAAATTGTTATGGCATTACCATCTAAAGGAGATGATAAAATCTGGGTAGGAACAGTATCATGGGTTTCAAGCCAACCCATTGAGGTAGGATTCTTAATTGGACATAATCAAAGTGCAGAAGATAAAGAACATAGTAAAGTGGAAACTCTAAAGGTTAGTAATTCAAGTGACACTATTTTTGCTTCTACTAATCTGACAGGTTCCACTCCTCAATCGACTTTTGGAAGCACGGATTTCGCGGTTGATCAATTAGTATTTCATTCTATCGACAATGTCAAGTTTACTGTGACATATGCGATCGATGCAATTGCTAAGGATGTATCTAATGGTTAGTATTTAACGCAGATTCCTTCGATGAAATAGTTGTGATATCAAGGTTCAATTCCCTTATTTTTCCTACTGTATTTTAATATTAAATAGCGAGAATACAAATTCTCGTAACATAAGCATATCTCTTATTGTAAATGATTAGTGCACCAATAATTTTGATTATATTTAATATTGAATCTTGTTATCGAGAACACACTCTTAGAGATCCTTGCTAAACTAGATACATATTGCCTAGAGAATCTAAATCCTCACTTGATTTCTGTCAAACTGAATTTGATTATATTTAAAAAAGACTAGTTGCCCATTCCGATATTATTTTAGAACTCGCATGTTACAAATACTCTTATTTACTTGTTATTTTAACTCCGATATAAAAGGAAGTAGTTATTTCTTCGCTATACTTTGTTTTATTTTCTAAATCAAAAATTATATGAATAGATATAGAAATTGTATTGAAATACTTCCTATGGACAATTTTGGAACGATACTTTCAGAGGGCTGTTGCAAAAATCAAATACCAACAATTAGTAGTAGTTGTTGTTGGGAAAAGAATGAGACTCTAGAATGTTTTTCTATATGTCATGATTCTTTATACTCCTTTTTTCAAATTTATTCCTCATCCTATCCTTTAATTTTGGCTATCGAGCTGCAAAAGTCTGTTCAATCTGAATTTACTCTACACTAATTGTAACTGGGGGATAAGGTTTTCCAATTAATTCGGAATAAATATCAAAAAAATATTGGGTAGAAAATTTGAGCTATTTGCTTTAATGAGTAATTATGATTACTGAACCTGGTCCCATCATGCCACCATGACCCATCATGCCCATCTCTGAACCTGGTCCCATCATGCCACCATGACCCATCATGCCACCATGACCCATCATGCCCATCTCTGAACCTGGTCCCATCATGCCACCATCTTTACCACCGTGGGCTAGCATCATTAATTCTATAAATGATGTCTTCTCATCCTTTAATACGTTACCGGTGCCAGGATCAACTAGGACTTTATGTGGTGTTCCGCTAGAATCAAGTACAATTATTGTATAAACAATGTAATGTTTTTCTGGATGCAAAAATGCTGCTACAGTAGTAGCGTTTTCTCCAACTGCTCCCTCAGCAGCAGTTACAGCATCATTAATATCCACCTTAATCATTGATTTGAATGCATTAATTATGGGTTGGAAGATAGAGACAGAGCTTGTGAAGTTGTTATCTTTAGTCTCATGAGATCCCATAAACATCTTATGGTCCATTGGCATTCCCATTGGTTTGTCTGACATTTGAGAATTTGTAGCGTTGGTTGGGATTTGAGCAAACACGCCTGCTGTCGAAGAAAAAACTAAAATCATGCTAAATACCAAGGCTAAGGGTATTGCAAACAATGAATTATTCATATTCATTGTATGTAAGATAAGAATAAAAGTATATAAACTTAGACAAAAATGTCTATAACAATAACCAAAACTCGTTAGAGTTAGAAGCCTTGTTTATCGTTTCATCTGATAACTGGCAACTGTGAACGCTTATCCGGTTTTAAAATGAATCCATATTAATTATCTGCGTGACATAATTACCGTTCATCCTCACAGGCTTTACTCATCTCTATTTTGATATTATTACTAAGATTGACTTTTTTATATAGCCATTCTAATTTACAAAAATTCGATTTTCCAATTATTTGATTTAATTTATTTACATGGTGTAATTGATTTGTAATATCAGGCTATTGTTCTAATTTATTGCGACATCTTGTGGTATCTAAAAGTAAGATCTTAAATAATATCAATTATGAGGATTTGGTAACTTTTATCAATTGCATCGGATTCTAATTCTAATTCCAGGGATCCTTAACTTTATATTTTTCAATAAATCCGTTCAGCATTGGAATTTAACTTGATAACTGGATTCGAAAAATTGAAACAAAAAGAATTGTTAGCTCTGAATATGGAGAATACAAGTCATTTTTTTAGTGATTTTGATTAAAGTGAGATCTGAAGGGGTGAAAGATACCAATATCAGAGATAAATTTAAATTCAATTCACAAAAAAAATATTTTTGATAACTATCATATACGTGCTCTAAGATAAAATAATTATGTCTGAAAGTATACACATCAGAGCTGGATTCACCATCGAAAAAGAAAATGTTGAACAGTATAAAAAATTGATGAAAGAAATGAGCGATAGGGTTGAGACCAACGAACCAAATACTTTGATGTATGAGGCATATTTTAACGTGGATGGGACGAAGTGCATGGTCCATGAAACATACTTAGACTCAAAGGCTGTTCTATTACACAACGAAAGTATAGCTTCAAAAACAATTCTACCAAGAATATTTAATATATCTAAATTGGATACGCTAGATGTTTACGGTAAACCGGATGATGAATTGAAAAAGTTGATAAGTCGTTTTAATTCACAAGTATTTAATTTGTATTCTGGTTTCAATCGGAAAATTTGAATAAGTGCGTCAGCTGCACTATGATTTAATTTCTTTTATTTGATCAAAATTATGTCGAAATAATGGAAACAATTTTGATAATACCGCAATTCTTATAACCATTAACACTGAATAAACCAGTAACGATTCCAATTCTGATTCTTCAAATGACAAATTCCATATCTCCAAAATCTGTAAACTCCTAAAGATATTGTTCACAAGTTTGATGCGCCTAGTCACTAATTGCCAGAAGTAGTTGGGGACGTGCCAAATTAGAAATTAACCTTATGTGACAATCCTATGAACCTTACTAGGACCAGATGTGAAAGCATTGTCCAAATCCATATACCCTATAGTCACATACTTTAAGATACTCATTTTCTGGCTTGTTTTATCAGACCGAAAGCCAGGCACTAGCATTGAGAATTCCAAAATCCTAGATGAAATACTCTAAAGATTCCAATATCATATGCTTAATCTATACGATGAAGTTGTAATACCCATTTATGGGACAACAAATATCAAATTATTTACTAATCCAAAATAACTGCTAAGACCTTGGGAACGGTTCTTCTGGTATTTCTGTAAGAATACTTTATTAAGTATGAGTTACCATTTGACAATGTATTGTCCCATCTATAGAATTTGACATATTTTGTTTTCTGGTTTTCACTAAAGTAGACTTAAGAATGTCTTTAACTAATAATCTTGATTTCGATAATATCTGTGCAGCAGCGAGAATTTTGTGAAGGAGGTTTTATCTTATTCTCTATGTAGAGGCAACATATCAAGTCATAATACCTAGTACCCTGGTAGAAAACTATCCAAAAAATTAATTAAACATGAATCCAACTCTCATTCCTTTATTAAAGTAGGATTAATTTTCATAGTAATGATCATTTGTACAATTAAGAAGCGTTTCAGGCATAGAAGAGCATGTACAATCGTGACCACGTTTCAACCGACATATCAAGTAATATCAAGAAATCGAAATCCCAAAATAAAATATCAGTAATTAACTAATTTTTTCAAAAACTTTGTTTGAATTTTTTTTAACTAATTCATCTAAAAAAATTATTCCATGACAAAGATGGCGATAATAAATAATAGACAATAGTGACACCATACAAGACATGTTAAATTCAATTTGACTACTGAGTTGAATAAAATACCGTTTTATTTCTAATATTTAATCGATAATAAGAGTCACTAAAATAAGGATTAAAACTGATCTAGATTGAGAAATAGACACAACTTTATTGTTTATCATTTTTTCGTCTTAACTGATATCCGATCAAGACCTTCGACAGTGAGGATAATTTCGTTATAAGACAATAATATCTCGTTTGAACCTAAATTTCGCAAATATATCCTAAGTTAAAGTAACTATAAAGTTATGTACGGAAAAAAGGAAAATATTATAACAAGACTGTTCTGTGCCAAAACTTTTATCCAGGGTATAGATTTTGAAAGATTGCATTGTTATATGCCAGAAATGCTTTTTCCCACAATATACATAATGTGCTTTGAAACAAGGTAATGAGCTTCCTATTAGTTTTGCTCCAGTTTTCCTTCTTTCTTTTTCGGCTGCAATTTTTCTATTGTACCGACAAAAGGATTGGGAATATGGTCAGTGGTCTTACCAAAACGCTTGCTCTTGCAAATTCTTCTGTATGATACTCTTAAGGAAGAACATGTGTCAGTATTTGATTATACATGGAATTGTTATTCAGTAAGCAAAGTTCCTACTAAGGAGGCTAAACTATTGTTAGCCTTGAAAATAATATTTGAGATGTTGATATGAGAAGCATCCACACCACACAGAATCATCACCTCCCGTTCCTTGATGGGATTAAAAGCTATGAAAGAATCGTACCCATCAGGAGTTGAACCGCTATGCCACATTATTTCCTGACCGAAATTGGTAATTATCATCCATCCAAATCCGGAATGAAATTCAAGGGTGTCCGAGTCAAATTTATTAGAGGGAAATATTGCTGGCTCATCATTAGGTAACAGGTGGTTCGTACTATGTCTTATCAACTGCGTATCTTTCTTAACATCACCTAATTTTGTCTTCATAAGGACAATAATGGCAGACAAAAATTTTAAAAGATCGCTGGCTGTCGAATCAAGTGCAGTGCCTGGGGTAAGAGGCTTTGATGCTTTCCATGTTGGTAGTTCTTGGCTACTATTGGAATGTTGGATTGCCAATCTGGATTTCTGTTCGTCTGACAGATCGAAAGTAATACTGTTCATATCTAAGATATTTAGTATCCATTTTGATAGAAGTTCATGAAACGATGATGTATTTGATTGCAATGTTATAATTTGACCTAGCAAGCCCATTCCAAAATTTGAATATTCTAATTTAGTACCAGGATCTCTTGACAAAGTAGTATTTGTTAAAGCTTGATAGGAATTATTAAAGGTGTAAATTTTAGTGCAATCCATTAAATCTTTTCCAAACTGAATTAAAATTTTGTATGCTATAGATAAAGGATCAAAAGTAGAACTGTAGTTAGAAGGGAATAAGGTGGAGCGGAGGTGTGTGTAGCCAAATCCTCAAAGGTAATTCTTTGTTTGTTATAACCGGGAGTTTTAATATTAGGTGGAAGAATTTTTCAATAGGATCATCCAGTTTTACGAGTCCTTGATAAACCATATCAGCCAAAGGGTTGTGGTAATACCTTGGTAATATAACCAATGACAAATATCTTGTTTTCATCTGCTTTAATACTACTGAAATTGGATATTTTCTCATGACTGTAGAACTGGGTTCCATCCGGATCTATTAATCCTAATACTATTGCACCGTTTGTTTAATTCGAATCTACCAGAGTATTTATAATTGATTTTATTTCGTTTGTTATTCTGAATGTTGGCATCGATGAACTATTTCTCATTTCTTCTGTGTATTATGGGAAGCAGACAGTACAGGTTGAGAAGAAATGTTATTAGCAACTGTTGATGGAAATGCGGATAATGAGGTTACAGATGTATTTACCATCATGATGATAATCAACATGACAATTACAATGGTGAAATTGGCTTTTTGTGCCATTTGTAAAAATGCATATTTAAACTCCAAAAAACAAATCTATAAAAGGTTTTCCCTTAACAATTGAGAAGAAAATAATCTAATTCCTGATTTGAAAATGAAGAAATTATTGGACAATAAAATACTAATACTGATACTAATACGGATAATAGTAAAAATATTACACTAGTGCATTTCACCGTGTTTTTATTCCCGACAATTGCCGCCGGCATGCAAATAAAGGAAATGATTTTGAGGTATGGATCTGTTTAATTACCTGACTTCTGAATGTATAAATAAGGTCATTTATCATCAAAAGGAGAATAAATTTGATTTTGAAAGATAAATTAGTATCGTATTTTATAGTGGGATTAGTATTATTTAATTTATTAACTATTAGTAATTTAATATTTCCATTCCAAGTTTACGGCAGCACGAAGCTCGAAATTAGTAATCCATTTGGCGCTGCTATTTCTTTCGAATCAAAGGCTGCCATCTTAGATAATATGACATCACACAACGTTACTGTAAATGATATAAGCGTCGCATATAAGCAAATGGGTAACCCAGAAGATAAACCGATTATTCTAATCACTGGTGCCAGCTCAACTATGGATATGTGGAATCCATTGTTATTGGAGGCTCTGATCGAAGCAAATTATAAAGTAATTATTTTTGAAAACAGAGGGGTTGGCGAATCTACTGCTGGGACAAAAGAGTTCTCCATCGATCAATTCACAAATGATACCGTGGGTCTGATCAATGCCTTAAAGATAAACAAAACTGATGTGTTGGGTTGGTCTATGGGTGGATTTATAGCTCAACAATTAGCATTAACAAATCCCGACAGAGTTGGAAATCTTATTTTATACGCTACGAGTTGCGGAGGCCTAAATGACAGACCTACACCACCTGAAATAATAGCTATTGACAAGAATACTTCAATGTCACAATCAGAAAAAATGCAAAAACTGGCACCTATGTTCTTTGCTCCAGCCCGATGGTTTGAGGACCATCCAAATTACCAAACTTATTTTCCAATCCCTGTAGAATATCCAATTCCTCAACAAATTCACCAAAAGCAATTAAATGCCTCGACCACTTGGGAAGGCACTTGTAGTACTCTATCAAATATTACTCAGCCTACTTTAATAATTGTTGGAAATAACGATGACCCAGCCCCGGATTCTTTGACATTGGCAGAGGGAATACCAGGATCATGGCTCATTCGTATAGGAGATGCTGGTCATGCGCTTATGTACCAGCACCCCGACGAATTTAACAAACTGGTATTAACCTTTTTGACTATAAATAAGGGGTGAGATCAAATGAAGTAGTAAACTCCTTTTACTGATATCTACTCTGGTATCATATCACCATTGTATTCGGGAACACAAATCTCCTTTACCGGGCACATTCGTAATCGCCTAGTTTAGAATATTTTTTGGACAAGCATGTGAGCACTTAGGGTGGCTTCTAAATTTTCCATAGGTCTTTGTTACTGAGAACTTGTGAGATTGAAATAATAATAATAATAATATCACAAATGTCAATTTCAATTGATAGCCGATTCAGAAAAATTAAAAAAATTGTGATTTCGCTTTAAATAAAAAGTATATGGGATCCGATATTTATTTGCATAAATTAGGATATTCTACACAAATAAGGTGTTGTGTACCGTAAATAGGAGTTGTTCCAAAGTGATTTTTGGTCATATTGTTATCTAAAGTAATTGCTATTCCACTATTATCTAACAATTCTATTTTAGTAGGAACGTTTGAAACTGGTCCATCCTTCAATGTAACAGTAGCTGTTCCATTTAGGGTTGTAGTGTTTGAACTGCTATTAATAATTGGTTCACTTGACAGCTTAAGGTTATATATCGAGTGTATATGTTCTGCTGTACCGTCAACTTTGGTCATGTAAAAAGAGGCATTGAATATAGGGGATGAGGAATTAAAATCTGAAAATCTATATGTACCCCCTAAAACCCACTCTGAATCTGTTGTATTTCCATTGTTTGAGGTACTTGTGATCCCTCCTTTTAGAACATTTGAATCTGGATTTGAAGGGTTCTGAGCATAAATTTGTGTCATGTTAACATTCATCAATAAAGAAACCATGACCACGATCAAAGAAATAGACAGAATTAGTTCGTACTTAAATTTCATCATCAATTATCTAAAACCATACTATATAAATATCACCACTACTAAAAACGGCTCTGTTCAGTTAACGATAAGCCTATAGCTTGAAGATGCTTTATCTCCTTTATGTTTACCAGAAATAAAACACCTTCAAAGTATGTTTACTATGGGTTGCATTTGTACTTTTCAGGCCTATCCTTAAGGAAAGCCTCGGAAAGATTATCTCAGATATACAAGAGAAATCACGTTTCCATCTGGAATTGGATTCAAAAGTACAAGCCTCAAAAGCTGAAGTCAACTAGAAGAAGAGTTCTAGAGTATATCATAGAACGCCCTAAAAACCAAGTCTGTTTAATGTCAGGAACTTTAATACCATAAATTTTGATTTAACCAAAAATATTGCGCTTGAAAATCACATTTCAAAATTTTTGATAGATCTTTCTGACTCTAAATATGAAAGAAAGTAAGAAAGAGACTCAAAATCATTGAGAAATGAATCGCAAATAAGGAAAACAAATTGTTACCCCTATATACCATATGAGAATATTATTGTTTGAAATTTAAATAAATATTTTCTCTTTTCTCTATTCTCTTTTCTCTCTCTCTATCTAATATAATCCATTTTAGTTAATATTATGAAAATGTATCCAAAACCAACTAAAAATAGCATCTTGGTTATTTGCCTGATCTCTGTTAACTAGCATTTTCTATAGATTTGAGGAGGCTCATAAATTCATCTTATGTAGAATAAAAGGGCCAACTGGCTGGTTCTGTTATCTTAAAATATGATGATAAGAATTTTTTGATCTCCTTGTAATAGGAAATAGAAATTGAGGAAAAACTAAAACCACTATATTAGGAAGTACTTCTAATCATGGATTCAATCAAACTAAAAAACCTGTCTTCGTAATTTAATAAATTTTTTTATGTTCATTTTATCATCTACCCTTTCAACATATCATCTGATAAAATGATGCTAACTCTATAGCTCTCTGGTAAGAAGTATGGCGTTCTGTATTTTATAATTTAAAACTTTATTTCCAATATTGTGAGATCCTAAAGTTTTTGCTAATTCAATCACTGAAATTTCGGTTTGCAATATTGAAACAAGAAATTTAGATATTGAACCATTAAACAGGATTAATAGAATTATTTGGTTAAGATATGCATTAATTATTCGCAATGTTTATTCTTGTCTTGTAGTTTTGTAATCTAAATTACTTTATTGTCTAAACCATCGTTAAAATATACATTTGATCCCAAAAGTACTTCTTTTCCTTCAACAGTTTATTGAATATTTTACTCTTAAAACTTTAACTACTTGAACTTCCATATCGTTCAAAAAAAATAATATTACTATTAATTCAATTAGTGTATAATTCCGTGACCCTTTTAATTTATATGGGTAAATATTTATCGATGTATTTTCTTCCTGATGAGAGAACCCAAATTTAGGAACCATTACGAACTAATTATTCTTTTGCTAGATTTTTGTCTTCCATCGTTTGATTCTTAAAATAACGTTAATCACTTAGGACTGTGTGTACAATACTTCCTCAGAGAGTTTTTCTAACTCGTTTATTCTTCGGTTGAGTATAATTATAGAATGCTAAATCTTTAAAATAAGACCTATCTAATCGTAGAAGTAGTGATGCAAGGAAATCTGCTAAGAGAAAGCATGGCGATCAAGTATATTTTATAGACCTACCAGGAATGTTACCGTTTCATTCCGCCTTAAATAGGATTGCACATAACAGCATGCTTTATGATAAGATATCATCATCTTAGTTTACGGTACAGCGAAAGAAGAGACCGGGATCAAAGATTGCATAGATAATAGATGCAATGCATTTCCGTCAGAGAAATATTCATGATAAAATTAATTAAAGAAATCCTGAACCAAGGTTTTAATACCCATGCGATAAATTTGATTATTCATTCATGGGATTGTCTATTCATATCCATGGATAGATCATATTAGTCAATTGTATGATACTTATAAATTAATCATAACTGAGTGAGAAAAATGGAATTGATCTAATTATTCAGAGAGGTCATATACAACTGTTGTTTATTACTCCAAACAAGTCTAAAATGGTCATATTTATCATTGGTAACACCTTTTAAATTATTATACGTAAATTTCTAAACGGTTCCATATCGGATTAATCTGTTCAATTGCTTTATTTGGTTATACGAATTCAGGGAGACTTTGTGTCAATCATTGTGATATTTGAAATAATCTTAGGTCAACAATCCAAATACAATCCTATTTATTCTTTGTACAATCAATGCAAATCCACACACTATCGATGTATTTTCCTTCTTTAACCAGACCTTCTTTTTTCACTTCTGGCTCCACAAGGTCAGTAACAGAAGCTCCACAGATATCGCATTTGGGTAAGATCTCTTTAACCATGTGAAATATAGGTTACAATAGTTTTTAAAATTAATAATAATATGCATTTCAATGACTATTGACTTCTGATAGAAGAACTGCATTGATAAGGGTTTTTTTGATAATTTTAATAAGCATAAGAATATAAATTGTCATAGTTTTATAAGTATCAGACCCGCTTTTTAGCATTTTTAAGGAATTTATCTAAATATCTACATAGTTTTAACCTACAGAATTAAATGAAGGATTATATGATCACTTTGATTTTTTTAACCATTTCCTTTGTGTAACTAATATGTAAATTGTTAAAGCATATTCAAAATATCGATCTCTTTGGATTAATTAATAATTGATGAAAATTGAGGTAGAAATGAAGGGATAGAGATTGCTTAAAGAAAAGACTATCTATTTTAATTATGATGAACCCTAATTCTGACAAGTTAAAATTACGGAACAATTTGTTGTCCAAATGATCAGATAGAAATTTAGAACAGTAAAATCTACAATAAAAGTATTTTAGTTATTTATCTTTAGCTAACATCAAGTGAAATCATTGTCATGCATTAGGATATTTGAATTATCTTTTATGCTGACAACAATATTTTTAGTATTAGGTCTAAGTTATTTCTATGGTGGTGCATTTGGTCAGGAAAGCGATACCAATAAAAAATATGATATTGTATTGTTGAATCACAGGTACAATAATGTAGGATTGTTCTCCGCGGAAATTGCTGGTGAGATACTTAATAATGGAACAGCTACTGTTAAAGCAGTCGAAATAACTGCTATTTTTTACAACGATCAAGACGATGTTATAGGCAAAGAGAGAAGTGGGACAAGTCCTTATTCCATTAATCCCGGAGATAAAGCTACATTTAAAATTCAAATTTTTGACAATGTAATTAAGGATTCGGTTTCCAGTTATGACTTTACAGCCAAATGGAAGGATGAATATTTATTTAGCAGTTATTTTACTTCCCTACCCGAGGCCGAGATTTCAGATGGCAATAGCGGTGGGGGTGACGATGATGAAGATGGATTTTAAGTGATTTTTGAACGAGTTTTAAGAGTTATAATTAGAGGCTGAATGCAGTATATGCTCAACAGTAGACAAGGCCTAAAAATCAGAGGTAATTAATTTTAGAGGTTTGACACAAAGAACAAGATTAACGATATTCAGTGTTTTGTTAAAATAAGGTTAGAAATTAGACAAAAAAATAAGCAAAATTATTCCTTACTAAAGCCTTCTTTATGAATCCAATAATAAGATACTTTATCCGCACCTATCCAATAGGTTTCAGTTCTTGCATCGATGATAATCTCCTGTGAAGCATCATCAAACTTTACGTTGTGCTTGTGTAGTTCAATGCTCTCGTTGTTGTCTAGTATAATCATCACTTCACCACTTTCATCTAGACATTTCTTTATGTTTTCATAATTTGCTATTGATGTTGTTAAAACAAGACTGCAAAGTTTAAGGTTTTTGATTTGTATTTGAATTTGAGTCGACAAATCTTGATTTTATCTCTGATATACCCAAGAGCAATTTGGAATGCATTTTATATATGAGAATTTGATTTCAAAAAATAATATTTTCAATTTTTATGCTGCTCATATCGTAATTATTAAGCAAGTATCTACATCCATATGCATTTTTATCAAAATTTAAATCTTGTATAGGATAATTTTAATTTATAAATGGTAGATTTTTTTAAATCCAAGCGAAATAGAAGGATCACTCCAGACGGTGAACCACTAGAAGATGTTGGAGGTGGTGGACGATTTGGCTTCTCAGGTCCTCTAAAGCTGGCTATTCTGGCTATAATTATCGTGATTGTCATTTTTGTTGTTTTGACTTCAAGTCTCAAGATTGTAGAGGCCGGTAATCGAGGTGTTTTGCTAAAGTTTGGGGCAGTTGATACATCTGTTTCATTGAGCGAAGGTCTTCATTTTGTGTTACCTTTTAGAGATTCGATTGTACCTATGGAAGTAAGAACCCAAAAGTTGGTTGAAAGTACAACATCTGCTTCAAAGGACCTTCAGAATGTTGCGACGGAAGTTGCTTTGAATTATCGTATAGACCCTGATAAAGTTCAAATTCTGTACAAGGAAATTGGACTGGATTATTCTAACAGGGTTATAGTCCCAACAATACAAGAATCAGTGAAGCAGGTCACTGCTCGTTACAATGCAGAGGAGCTGATCACAAAAAGAGATCAAGTCAAATCAGAGATCGAAGAACAAATCGAAGCTAGGTTAACACCCTACAACATATTAGCCGAGACTATATCTATTACCGATTTCCAATTTTCGGATCAGTTCGTTCAAGCTGTAGAAGCCAAGGTTCAAGCCGAGCAGCGTGCACTTCAGGCTCAAAATGAACTTCGTAGAATACAAATTGAAGCCCAACAGACTGAAGCTCGAGCTTTGGGTGAACAAAAAGCTAATATCGCGTCTGCTGAGGGTCAGCGTCAAGCCAACATATTAAAAGCCGAAGGTGAATCCCAAGCAATAAAAATAATAGACACACAGCTTAGAAACAGCACTGAATATCTTAATTGGCTACAAGCTCAGAAATGGGATGGCAAATTACCATTAGTCACAGGTAGCAGTGGCGGTGGTGGTGCTGGTGTCGCTGGAGCAAATAACTTGGGAGCTATCCCCTTCATAGAAATCCCTCTAGGTGGTTCAACTTCAAATTCAGAATCGCCACCAAGGACGACGAATACATCTTCTTCAAACGGTTCAACAATTTCCTCAGGGTGATTTCCTCTTTTTTATATAGACCACAGTATCAAGTTAAGATAAAAATCTTAGCCATCAATAATGAATTTTTTTAAAATCCTCGATGATTAGAATACACTTAATCCTTTAATTTGTTATGCGCAGTATTTTAAATACTCCTTGTCATATGTAAATGGTATATTTATTTCCTGTCGGCTAAAAAAATGAAAGATGTTAAAAACTATTATCTTATACACGATCAAGAGGAGTGTTACCTAAAAAGGAACGAGTTGGAGACCCAACTTTAAGGGGGTGAGTCTTTTATATCTTCTGTGTCTCAGGCTCAATCCCGTTGTCTTTAGAAAAGGTAATTTTAAATGTTTCAGGAAATCATACATCGCCGTTATGCAAGCATTGAAAACTTGAATCGACAAAGATTTGGCCTCATTTTAGTGCAGAAAAAGATAACGAATTGAATAATGAAACAATTTGATACCGAAGATATATTGCTTCTATAATTATTGCATCATTATTTATTTACAATGTATTTTTAAAAAAATTTGGGGGTTTAAAAGTTCCTTTTTAAATGATTGGATGCATTACAAGATTTCTATGTCTGTATTTTACATTTTGTCAATGATTACGATATCTGATTGATGTTTCAAATTGAGCCAATCTTAAAATCATTTTGTCAATTAATAGGTCTTATGTATAAGATAGAAGAGTATGACTGAAAAATTTTAAACCCTGCCGATTATCTGCCTTGCAATATTGTTACACCTTCTAAGTTTCAATTTGTTGATTCTACACTTCAAGGATGTAAACTTGTCTATTACTGATGCGGTATTTAGAATGAAGAATGACTAGGTTAAGAACCCTTTTTTAAAACATTAGATAAATACAAAGTTTCTTTCCGAGATTACAAGAACAATTTGGTATTTCGTTTATAGAGTATTAGATTTATTAAAAATAAAATTACATTGTTTGATGATTGGATTCTAATCAAATTTTGAAATAGTAATCCATATACTATTTGAAATGAATAACAAAATGAACGATTGTGGAATCAGGCTTCATTAGGGTAGCTGATATTAAGGATATACAACCATCACAGATGAAAGAAGTTCAAGTTGGGGGTGAGAGTGTATGTATTGCTAATGTTGGGGGAAAATACTACGCCATAAGTAATATTTGTACTCATGAAGGAGGACCTTTAGCAGATGGCGCTCTCAATGGATACGAAGTCGAATGTCCGTGGCACAATTCTAAATTTGATGTTAGAACAGGGAAGGTAACTAGCCCACCAGCCGATAAGCCCGAACCTGTCTATGAAGTAAAAATAGAAGGTAATGATATTTTCATCAAGTTAACAAGTAAGAGCAAAATCTCCCTCCAATTTGAGCTAGAATTAATTGAAAAAACTAATGTGGAGGGAACCGATGTTATGTCTTTTAAATTTAGTAAAATTAGTAATGAAGTAGATGATAGTCAACAAACAGGGCTATTAAACTATGCTGCGGGTCAATTCGCCTTTTTTGACATAGGTGAAGTTAACAATGATCCAAAGGGTCCGATCAGGCATTTTACCATTTCTTCTTCTCCAACGGAGGACTTTATAATGTTCACGACCCGGATAAGGGATTCGCCATATAAAAAGAGGCTTTCTGGGTTGGAGAAAGGAGCCAAAGTCAAGGTTAGGGGTCCTGAAGGACAATTTGTGTTACACGACGACTATTCAAAGCCAGCTGTGTTTCTATCCGGTGGAATCGGTGTTACTCCCTTTAGAAGCATGATTAAATACGTTACTGATAAACTAATACCTTTAAAAATAGTAGTTTTTGATTCAAATAGAAATCAGGAAAACATCCTTTTCAAAAAAGAGTTTGATGAATGGACAGCATTGAACAAAAATTTAGAGATTGTCTATACTATTAGTGAAACGCAACATGATGAGCATCAATCAAATATTAATCAGAATTGGAATGGAGAATATGGAAGAATAAATAAAGAAATGATTTTAAAGTATCTTGACGATATATCATTACATAATTCAATATTCTATATTTGCGGCCCTCCAGCAATGTTAAATGCTATGCAAACCTTATTACAGCAGGAATTAAAAATTTCTAAGGAAATGATCAAGGTAGAGGAGTTTACAGGCTATTAACAAATTAATTTGAATAACCATTCTGATCTTTTGCAATTAAAAAAGGTAAATATTATTTGGTATAACTTGAGCATGTCCTGTTCCTAAATCTTTTTTTCAATTATTGTTTTTATAAATTACCCTAAGACAATTACCATTAAAATGATTTATTTAGTCTGCTTGCGATTACTTATGATTCATGACTATCCAAGATTGAATAAACTCAAGTATGGATGAATATTTTAAACAAATTTACATGTATTTCAGATTCAAAAGATGAAATAGCATATCCTTCCAAGAAATAGGCGAATCATAAAAAAAAGTATATTTTGCTTCATCTCAAGTTCTTTTTATTCACGATAATGTCGTTTGCCTTTTCCTCTCCTTCCTTAATTGAGTTCTTGATAGTTTCGAGTGAAAAATCCGTATTTTCGGACATATGTGGGTACAACTCCTCGCGTTTTATATGAAATATTTCTTTTATCTCGGCGCCATGTTCTTGTTTATATGTATTATATTTTTGGCGTATGCTCTTGAGTTGTTTATCAGCTAATTGTAACCTATCAAAGTTATCATCTACTATTTGATAAAGCTCTTCCATGTATTTTAAATACATTGAAACTACTTTTGACATTCTTACATTGTGTTCTGTTTTATCAGAAAATATAATATCTCTTGCTCTGTGATAAACTTCAAAAAGATTCCTTGGTAGATTATCTACATTCCTGGGATAATTTTCGACTATAAATGCTCTTTTGTTTTTCTTCGGAGAGGCCGCGATAACTTCTCTTAACGGTGTGTTACTAAGAAGACTGCCATCCCATGCGTATATTCCTTTTTGTACTTCTATCCAAGGGAAATTGTATAGCGGATAAGCGGATGTAGCAAGGATATGTTTGATAGTTATTTGTTCTCGATGACTATCAAAAGTAATAGGTCGTGAGTTTAAAACGTTTACCGCGGTTAAAATCAAGCGAATATTTGAATTTGTTTCGGGTCTTAATTTATCAAAATCGACATATCTATCTAGAATTTTTACTATGGGAAAACGATCATATATAAAGGTCCATTTTTGTGGTATAAAGTACTCCGGGTCCTTTAAAGCATATTGTGGTGACCATCGGGGGATGAACATTTTACTATTTCCAAAAATGGCAGAACTGTAAAATGACTTCATTTGTTTGACTTTAACATCCATTTCAATTCTGTTGGAATGATAGACCTCTTTTATCCCACTAATGGCTTCAGATAAAGACGGGATAAATGGATAAAAACTATAGTAAAAAGGGGATTGCAGGCTTTCAATACTCCTATTTTGACCAAAAAAAATGGAAAAAGTATCGATATCTACAAAGCCTTCAGATAATTCCAACCAAAAATCCTCTAAAATTTCTTCTGAGTGTTCCTTATTTGTATTACTCGCTATTATTGCGGCGTTAATCCCACCAATGGATGTACCTGCTACTATGTCTAGGTCGATGTTATTTTTCACAAGAGCTTTGTAGACACCACAGCCAAAAGCACCTAAGGAACCCATGCCCTGAAGGATGAGCACATTTTCAAAGCCATCTTTAAACATATTCAAATAACCCTTCATTGGGAATGTGATTGACTACTATTACCTTTTTAACACTAATCTTGTGTATTCCTAGGATTATCATACCACTGCTTAAAAAAAAGCGACCTAGAGTCAATAGATAAGATACATCTCTCTTTATTGCTTATAAAATTTATCCATTGAGGTTTTCGAATTCTGCATTCCACAAATGAATATCGGTTTGACCCGATCAATGGAAAATAGATTTTAGCATAAACTACTTTCCCAGAGGTTATAATTCTAAGATTGATACTTTCAAGGGTTCGTGTAGTTTAGTATTTCTTACAGGTATCATAAAAGGAATAGTAAGTCCTTTCATATAAAGAATGAAAAAATATAGTGTAACTATAAGAAGTAGATAAATATATTTTTGTGACCTTGCTTTTCATTCCTGGCAATCGGTTGCTAAAGCCATAGCAAACATACTCGATATTACACAATTAAGATCGATTATATAATACCGAAAGTTGATTATCCTATGATCATTCATATTGTTTCTGATACTCTAAGGGATGCTATGCGAAGTCATACAGAAAAAGAAACTGAAACTATAACATGATCACTTCGTGGTCATTCATACCTAGGCGGTAGAGAATTCTGATCACATATTTGCTTGTATAATAAGTAGGAGATAAATAATCATGATTCATCATTTTTGACAGGTCCAAGTGGCGATATATGAGAATTATTGTTAAGTAGTAACAAAGTTTAAAAAAGCTGGGTTTCACAACAATAGATGGCAAATTATGAAAACATAAAAAAATGCTTAGAACAAAACGGTGAGGTAATGATAAGACTGGATAGCAATGAAAGCATTGAATTGCACAAACATAACATGAAATTTAGTGATAGTTCAGAGGAAATCAAAGTTGATGCAGGTACTGAGACCTTTTGGATCAGTGCTGATAAGGTTTCTTGCTATTGGATACACAAAGAAGGCTTTAGCAAAGAATAATGACATTTTTTTCCATTTGGATTTGTAAAGGATTAAAGTTGCTCTAAAGCAAGTCGGGAAGTGAGATATTAATAAATATTGCTCGAACTAGTTAATCTAAGCATAATAAAAGACAAATGATTGAGTTAATTTCTTGTTGCTAGTTTATAATCAATATTGAATTACAATATAAGACAAGTTTAGTTTAATTTGTGTATGCATGTACTTCGGTTATGTTTTTTAAAAATCTGTTTTAAAGTTCAGGTTCTATATTTTCGAAAAAAACAGATTGAGTTTCAAGTTCGAGTCTTTTGAAACAGAATAGTGGTCTGTCAGGAATATCATTCAGGATCTAAATGATCAAATAGATGAATCATATGACAAAATTTTGCAGGCATTTGAGAAAGAGTATATCGTCAATCTAGACAGACAAACTAGACATTAATCTATTACGGAAGTTACATAGCCTGTTTCATTTTCAATAAATAACAAAAAAATATGAAATCTCGGCAAATGATTACGTAAGTTAAAGTAACAAATCGATTATAAAACCTGAATTTCTTTTGATTCTGCTTTAAAACCTATTCTTGCATGAGTTCCATCACAATATGGTTTATTCTTTGAGCCACCACATCGGCATAATACGGTAAAGGTTTTGTCATTCACCATTACTATGATAGGTCCGTTTTCGGTACACTTCATTTCGACTTTAACCATATTCTATTACCATGGCATGAATATATAAAGAATATTGTTTCTTCTCTGGATTACAAACAAAGAATTCAGAATGTACTAATCATAATAGTTAGTTCTAACTGTCGTATGTCATTTTATGGGTGTAAACCCATATATGCTACTAAATTAAACTATCCAGTTCGCTGATAGCATCTGGGGCACATTTGCAAAGAATTGCAGCCCTTTCAAAATCTGCAAGGAATTCACCTTCTTTTAAAGTATCGATTGTATGTATCATCTAGTTATCCTTGGGGTCCATAGTACCTAAAGCAGCATTAATACTCCCTCTAGCCATTACTGTATGAGGATTTCCCCTTTTACTCTTGCTAATTAATAAAACGTTTACACCAGCGTCATGGGCTTCTATAGCGGCCCTAAGCCCAGCGGAACCTCCACCTATAATCAGGACATCCACAGATTGAAAAGAATCTTTTCATTTTGGGTCAATGTAAATATTGTGACATACTACCACAATTGAACATTTCGGTAGTACCGCAAAATTCTGCAAATCTTTAGATTTAGCGTTTATTGTAAAGGAATATACTTTTTTAGAGTAAAAAAAGTCATCATATAACTAACAAATCAACTAGTAGTTACTAATTTATGTATCCTTAAAGATGCTGAAATTATAATTTATAGGATCTCACTTTAGGTGGTACCACAGTAGGAATTGGACTTGATTTCCTGCAATGGATTTTGCGATGAAAGGCTTAAAAAAAATTCATTACTATAAAATTACCACAATCTCGCATTTTCAACTGCCCTAATAATATATATCAGTTTTACCACCATCAATTACTTTTCCATCTTTGAATTTTGGTTTTGTAAATCTTGAGAATACGTTAATTACAGAATGTTAATTTGGCCTTACTCGACTGTTCACTATTTCCATTGGATTTTTTAGAATAATTTAAGATGCTAGAAAATTCATCAAAAAAAAGTAAATTGTTTTATGATAAACGCAGGAATTAAATGTGATGGTTTCATAGATCTAAATTAGAATCAGGCTTCCATACTTGATCTCTAAAAGTCTTCCATAGGAAAATAGACGCCAATAAGGAATTAAATCGGCTAAAGGCAACCTCATCTTGTTAACATATAAAAGGATAGATAGATCCATAATTAAATAAACACTGATTCATTAATACCTATTTGTAGAATTATAATAACTTTGTTGACATAAAATACTTAGATGGCCAGCCAAAGGCTCAAGGTCGCTATTATTATTGGCAGCACTAGGCCTAATCGCAATAGTGAAGCAGTAAGCAAATGGATATACAGTATTGCAAAGAGACGAAGTGATGCTGAATTTGAGTTAATTGATATTTTAGATTTTAATCTTCCACTATTGGATGAACCTATTCCACCATCTATGGGACAATATTCAAAAGAGCATACAAAGCAATGGTCTGAAAAAATCAATTCATTTGATGCATTCGTATTTGTTACTCCTGAATATAATCATAGTTTTTCCGCTGCATTAAAAAATGCTATTGATTTTTTATTTAGAGAATGGAATAATAAGGCAGCAGGATTTGTTAGTTTTGGTAGTGCTGGAGGTGTAAGAGCAGTTGAACAATTGCGCTTGGTCATGACAGAAGTTAAAGTTGCTACCGTTAGAGCCCAAGTATATCTTTCCTTGTTTACAGATTTTGAATCCTTCTCAACTTTCAAACCCGCACCCTTCCATGAGAATACTGCTAACACTATGTTAGATGAAGTCATAGAATGGGGAAAAGCTCTGAAGACTGTGCGAACGAAACAGGATTAACGTATTTATATATTTCCAGGAAAGTCAAATGGATATAGAATTTGTAAAATGAAATAGCAATATGTTAGATTCAAATCGATAATGTTACTAAATCAATACTTAATGCTGTTTTATCCAACTCCCATTATTATATCGGATAGTCTTTTTAATAATTAAAAAATTTAATGATTAGAGTCAAACTGTTTTTTATAGTATACTCATTTCTATGTCCACACTAAAGGAAAGAATTCACACTTTGTATTTTGAAAGTGATCTAATCTTTTCATATGGTAAACTATTGTATAGATAAAGTACATGGTGAATTCAGATATCTTAAGATAATATATACCAACTCTTTATTTTCACTCAATTTGAGGACAAAAGGACGATTTGTTTATGTCTCAGGTTAATAACATACTGAATAAGTATGAATTTAATCTTTTAGTATAAATTCAAAGATGATTGCTCAAATATTCCAATGAATCAATATATATGTTGTATTATTATAGCAAACATTGTACTCTAAAATCCTTGCTCCAGTAGATGGATCTGAAAACTCTATTAGATCTTTACGACATGCCTTATTTTTAAGTTCCAAACTGGGGTCTAAGTTATCGGTTTTAAATGTACTAGAAATACTTCCTGTTGGGTATGTTCAATCCCAAATAATCGTCGATTCCATAATTGATGCATTAGAGAATGAATCAAAAAAAGTTTTTGAAAGGGTTGATGAAGAATCTCGAGAATTTGATGTAAAATACGAACCAGTATTAATTAGAGGGAACCAAGTTGCACCTATTATAATTGATCATGCTGATCAGAAAAATGTCGATGTTATAGTTATGGGAAGTAGAGGACGTGGCAAGTTTAAAACAGCCATCATGGGAAGTGTAGCCCATAATGTATTTCATCACACCAATAAGCCTATGTTAATCATAAAATAAAAATGAGAACCGCGTGAGAGGGTACAAGAAAATGCTGATTTATCTCTCATGCTCTGTGATTATCTTACTTTTTATTGTCAATATTAAATTTTAAATTTAAACCCTGCTTGTTATATATTATTGTAGTTCTAAATTATGGGGAAAATTATTATTTGCTGTCCTATTATTCTCTATCTTTAGACATCATGTACGAAAATTGTAGAATTTGTAGATGCGCAATTACCAATAGATGGCTCTGTTCATTTAACGAAATCTTATAGCTTGAAGATGTTCTATCTCCTTTGTGATTACCAGAAATAAAACACCTTCAAATTATGTATATTATACACTACATCTATACTTTTCAGGTTTTTCTCTCAGGAGAGCCTCCGAAATACTATCTCAACTTTTCAAAAGAAATCATGTTTTATTAGCTAAAAAATGGAACTGGATTCAAAAGTACAAGCCTCAAAAGCTGAAGTCAACTAGAAGAAGAGTTCTAGAGTATATAATAGATGAGACCATGTTGAAGGTGGGATCAGAGTTTGTCTGGCTCTGGGTTGCAACTGAACCCGAAAACAGTCAAATTCTCGCACTGTCTATCTCTAAAGAAAGAAACATGTTTGTAGCTGAAAGATTCATTGGCGGTTTAATAAAATTTAATGGAAAACGTCCAATTTCTCCGGATGGTGGTACATGGTACCCCATGGCCTGTATGTTCTTGGGACTCAAACATCACAACCATTCCCCTTATGAGAAAAGTATCATTGAAAGAACAATGCAGTTCATAAAGAATAGGACAGAAAGTTTTGATGATTACTTTTCCTGCAGAGTAAAGAACTGCAAACTAAATCATGTAAGAAATTGGTTGAATATGTTTTTGGTTATCATAATAGCGAGATCAAACTTGTCAAATGAACAGAGCCCAATAGATATTGGGTCTGATATAAATGGCACCATTATATCTGGAAAATGGATAGGTTCGCCATTGTCAAACAATATAAAGAGTGGATTTGTCAATTTTGATATTATGAGATGATAAATTGAAAAAGTATAACTATGAATATAATTACTCGAGTAGCAGAATCAAAAAAGTGTTTATCCTATCAATATGTTGACCAAATATGATCCGGTTGTCCATGGTCCTCTGACAATCTATTATATCGATGGAAAATATAGTAATAGAAATCCCTCGTACCTGTATATAGGATATGTTTTATATAGGAATTAGGGATCAAAGGAACAATTTCCCACCTATACCCGTAACTAAATACCTTGGATCTAAACCTAATCGTTCGAACATTTCCACAGATCTGAGAATTGGTCCTTTTCTGTTGACTAGTAAAAATAATTTCTTGAATGTTTACCTATTTGAACTAAACAAAGATGATGGTGCTCCATCATATTTATTATTCAGTCTTATAAACACGCTAATAAAATTAATGGGAGCCACTTACAATCTTACATCTCTAGCGGAGACAACAAATATCATTAGTTCTTCATGACCTGTATTAACTCCAAGGGGATGCAATGGTCTAGTATTCCTTGACAATCAGGTAATATCTGAAGAACCATTGAGAAATATATCTGCCTTTAATGGAGAATATAAACAAGAAAAAACTTATACAGGGATAACTAGCCCATCGGGTTGAGGACAACCTTCTCAATATCTTGTTAACTACCGATAAAAACTCATGAATTATATGGAGTGGTGATGACCAATACATTATTACTAAAACAATTCGAACTTCTTGAATTAGTTCCTAAGTAAGGACTACAAGTGGTTTGCTTATGACATAATAAAATCCATTATAGATCAACTAATAAGACAAATATATTTACAATGATAAAGATTGTCGCACAAATTGTTTTTTTTAGAACAGTAAATATTGATATATTATTTACGTAAACAGTCTAATTTTGTTATGTAGAATTATGGGATGTCATGAATTCAGGGTTGACGCCAATGCCCGATATAACAGGCGAATTGCGAAAGTGGTAGTCAACGCTTTCCGGATCTGCAGTTATTTTAGATACTTTCCATTGTTTGAATTTTTTTACTGTAGTGGGAACATTAACTGTAGGACCTTGTAACAAACTTATTGTATTAGTGCAACTGTAAATATTAGGATTTCGTGTTGGAATTTGGTAATGTATCCGTATCTAAAGAATGTGTAAGAGCATGAGGATGTCTATCAACACCTTCGGGTTTTATCATTTTTTAATAAATTGCTCTTATGTAGGCAGTTTCAATCATTTTTACCTGTCAATCTTCAAAAAGGTCATCATCGTCATCATCGTCATCATCATGGATGTTATAAGATGCAATAAAACATTCTCGGATCTGTGGTATTGTAGCAAATCCTGTAGTTCCAGCTATATTATCAAGGCAATTCTGAAAATTATCATAATTTTGCTTATTTGATTTATTTTCTCCGCCGCCATTGTTTGTTTGGGCCCTTGAATTGGTTTGGGCTAGTGCTATGGTTAATGCGCTGCCTGAGGAAAATAACATGATCACCAATCCCAAATAAATGCCTGAAATTATCATTTTCTGATTAGTCATTTTAAATAACTATCTATTATAATGCTATAAAAGGATAGTATAAGAATAATACAATATATATCAAACACTTTAAATAAATGAAAGATTTGATTATTTTTTGGTAAAAATTATATTTATACTTCAGAAATTAATAAAGTCTATATGCTTTAACTTGTCCTTTTCATTATGCAAAATTCATCTAACTCTATTATCGTAAGAAAAAGAAACAATAGGTCTGAGAACTTTGATATAGACAAATTAACATCATCAATCAGTAGAGCTGGTATTCCTTTTACTATGGCAAAAGACATATCTGCATCAATACATGAATTTATAAAAATCAACGAAAATAATAATATGATAGGTTCCAATAAAATAAGAGAGTTTGTAATAAATGAACTAAGGAACAGAAATCAAACAACCATAGCTGAATCGTACTCAGGTTATAGTAAAAATAAAGTTACAAGAATGAGAGAAGAACAAACACATGATATTAAACACGATTCAAAAACTATACCTATTTCGGAGTCACATCAAAAACAATTCGCAAAGGACAAGGATAACCCAACTGGAAGTGGTGCAAAGAGGTAGATTCTGCTGACTTTTATAATTTATACTTGTTAAATATCAAACTCATCGTAAGTTATGAAATTTTTTTATGTACTATCAATTTCCTAAGAATCAGCTAGTTTATCAGTAGGTATAATACATTTTATAGTCATGATTTGATTTACATTTGTAACTCAAATAACAGAATACACTTAGATAAATTGCTATAACTTTTTTAGTATCATGTTAAATACCTAGTATATATTCGTTTCATTATCTATCCTCATGAAAGTAAAATTAGAAGTAGTCATTGTCATGATGGCATCGGTTCTTGTAGGGGTATCATCAACGACGTCAGTATTTGGAGGTCTCTTAGATGGTACTCCAGTTAGCATTCCTGACATCAGGAATAGCAATGGCAGCCTTTTTTTATAATACTCCAGTTAATACTCCAGACGCCAGTAATAGTGATATTGAAGTAAACAACAACCAAAGTATATATCAAAAAGGTGATTTGATTATAGGCGGTCAAAATTGTGCAGAAATTAACGTTAATTCACAGAATTCAGCAGGTGATGAAGGGCTCGACTGTCACAATATTCAGGATCAAAGTCCAGAAAATCCATCAGAGGCTAATTCAAATTAGCGTCCTCAACAGGAAAAAGGATTAAATGAATAGATAGTACTTATAAGTGATTTATATATGTAAGTCAATACAAAATATTTTCCATTTTTTTAGTATTCATAGTTGTCCGACATCAATGCTGATGTATAATTTCTTTGAAATAATCATATTTGAATACTCATTTTTCATATTAGTACAAATGGCTCTGTTCAGTTAACGCGTTTTAACTCCTTGTTATGATAATCGACAAAGAGATTTAACCAGTTGCTTACATGCTTTAACTTACAATTCTTCATTCTACACGGAAAGTAGTCATCAAAGCATTCGGTTCTATCCTTAATATATTGCATTGTTCGTTCTATCAAGCTTTTCTCCACAGAGGAATGAATGTGATGTTCAATTCCAAGGAACCTACAACCCATTGGATACCATGTACCACCATCGGTAGAAACTGGATACATGCTTTCCATACTCTCTAACAATACCTGCTAGAAAGTGTTCGGCAACAAACATGTTTCTCTCCTTTGAGATATTGGCAAAATAAGTGCGAGGATCTGTTTGTTTTTTTTTTTGGTTCGATAGAAATCCATAGACAGATGTACTCTGAGCCGACCTTCAACATGGGGTCTCATCTATACAATGAATTCTGAAATTCTCTTTCGTTTGGATGATATCTTTATGGGATGGTATTCCTGAATCCAATTCCAAATCGATACATGGTTCCGCTTGATAAAACAAGATAGTCTTTCAGAAGTTCTCCTAAGAGACAGACCTGAAAAATACAAATACAAATACAAATACAAATACAAATACAAACCATAGCATATGTATTCTGAAGGTGTTCTGTTTCTCGTGTTCATAAAAGAGATGGGATATCTTCAAGCTATAAGATTTCCTTAAGTGAACAGAGCCGTACAACTCGTTGTAACATAGAAATACCATACCACAGGGTTTATAGAATACGATTATTTATTCCATTGGTATGATTTTAAATCAATAACAATATCAAGACTCATATTCTGCCGAAAATGATACTGAATGTTAAAATTAATCGTACTTTCAAGTTGTTAAGCAAATACTGCTCTAATAAAGAAATTATGAAATAATAAACTATTTTACATGAATAGTGTTATATTACAACGATGGGTCTCGAATCCCTAGCAATCACGAATCTTATGAATAAAAACATAATAGTTGCTGAACAGGATTTAAACTTGATAACCATTTCAAAAATAATGTCAAACAACGACATCGGTTCAGTGGTTATAGTAGACGATATAAACACCAGAAGACCAATTGGAATTATTACCGAAAGAGATATAGTCAAAACAATTGGGATGATACAGCCACAACAACTATTAGTTCCCATACGAGACTATATGAGTCGCCCATTGATAACGCTCTCTTCTAAAGCATCAGTTTATGATGCAATAAAATTGATGTACGAAAAGAAAATAAGAAGAATACTGATATTGGAAAAAGAGAAACTAGTCGGAATTATTACAGATAAAGATATTTTTAGATCTTTAGTAAATAACAAAGAATTGCTTTCTACTACAGTAGGAGCTCATCTTCCTATCCCAGAAGATAAATTGAAAAATGAAATTTCACAATTTTGGTTCAATAATACTTTTATCGAATAGGCATACAATTAATGTATTGGCTTTCTTTTGAATAGAATCTAATAACGGTTTACATATATCCCACTTATAAATAGAAACGAAATTATGGTTGTTATAGATATTAAATCTCAATTCAATCAGAATAATCAAGATGTATGATTAACAACGGCTAATTTACGTTCTTATTGATTATAACAATCAGCAATTAACATATTCTGCTTATTGTCTTGAATTGCATCTAAAATTACCATCTATTCAATTTGAACCATCCTCGGCAAAATTTCAACATTGCTTTACATATTATGTATAAGATAATGTAGATATCTAGTTCATATCAGTCTATAGGTACCAACCATGAGTAATTTAATATAAAATATGAAAAGCATCTGCCTATTTTCGATATACTTGTATCATAATTAGGAATTAACCAGCGGTGTGAAGGTTTATAAAATATTACCCGAGATATCCATTGAACTATGCTGTTACATAACTTATGAACGAATACGAATGATCCCATTCGAATACATTGATGCTCAATAGTTGCGGCCAGGTTATTTACTTTATAATCAAATATGCATTATTGGTTAAATAGCCTCCAGAATTGCGTTTCAAAAGTCAAGATCAATGATTCTGATTGTGGGAATCGGATTTTCTTCACTTGATATAATTTATAGCAACATTGAGAATTATAGAGTTAACCTCATGATCTACTCTTCTAGTATTTTCTTGTTTTATGGTGCTAGACAACCATTATAAAAAATCATATAAAAAACTAATGGTCCTGTATGATTGTGTGGTATGGTGGATTATTTTTTCCTGACATCGATTAGACTAAATTCACTTAGAAACTTTTCATATTTCTCGCCGAGTTTATTGTAATCCATTTTACCTGATTCTAAATCTTCAAGCGAATTTATCAATTTGTAGAATCTCGCTGTATCAAGTACAAGACCGTAATAGTCTCTTACCCTTTCTAATGTCGTTTCATAATGTCTTTTGTTTCCCGAAGCTGTTGAATCAGAAACTAGTATAACATCATATCCAATATTAAACGCCTCACGTAATGATGTCTCTACGCATATAGAGGTGTCAATTCCACAGAATACAAGAGTATTAATTCCTTCACTTTGAAGCCACACCCTTAGTTCAGTATCTTGAAATGCACCGTCTCTTCGTTTGATAACTATGTGGTCATTTTCTGTGGGTTTGATTTCATCTATTGTTTGGGCATCCCATGTCCCTCTTACTGTGATAGGAACTTTGAGTCTCTCTTCTCTTGCTAAAGGTAAAAGTCTATGAAAACGGGTTAAGAGGTCTATACCAGTTGCCTCTCTAACTGCTTCTGTATAAAATATTGGTATATTTTTTGTTCTGCAAAACTGAATCAATTCCTTTACTTTTGGGATGACCTTTTGATAGTCTTGGATATTCATTCCCAAATGATCATAGGAACCACCTTTGCTTACAAAGCCATTTTGCATATCAATCACGACAAGTCCAAATCTAAAATTTATTGCTTCGATGGAATCTCGAGACATTATTATAGTTACATGGGGCAATTAAAAAGAATACTGTATGAAATGACTATGAACTATTAATGGGAAATCTCTAGGCTATTTCTATTTTAATCAAATCAACAATAATATTTAATAATTAGATGGAAAATGAAAACAAAATAATGGAAAATGAATTTGAATGCATTACGAATTGTGTTTGTAAATATTAACTATCATTATTAGTAGAGTACTCTATGATCAGAATCCAAAAACTAGATGTATCAAAATGCTTTTTAACGCAGCAACTAAAATGATGTAAATAAAGTGGAGAGATTGTAAGACTAAGTTAGTTACCAAAAACTAGTTAATACTGCTTATGGAATAAGGTTTTAGTAAGTCAAAAGGCCTGAGAGGCCTTTGGGTCAGGGATAAAATGCAAATGACGAAAATAAAAATATATCTTAGAAAATAAGATCGGGGGTAGACAAGTTGGTTGGTTGGTCTGAAAGAATATATCAAATCAAAGTCCAGAAAAAGCAACTTTACAAAAAGGAATAACTGGATGTAGATAGAATACTTTTATCTAATTGATGACAATAAAAGGTCAATGTTCGATTAGAAATAGCCATTTATTGTCTATGCACCCAAAATCTCTTTTATAATAGGCCTTAAATCTTTAAAATGAAAAGGCTTTTCAAAAACCATATCTATTCCTGCTTGCTTTACCTCATCATAATCCAGATTTGACTCTATCAAGAAATTAGTAATTAACAAGATCTTGACTGATTTATTGTATTCGCGTATTCTTTTAGCAAAGTCTATTCCACCTAGAGATGGCATTCTCAAATCGGTGATTACTAGACTATATCTGTGATAATTCAGACTAAAGTTGTCCAAAGCCTCTTTGGGATCAGTAAAATACTCGCAATCCAGCCCACTTAATTCTATGAACCGGCTATAAAGTTCTACAAGTTCTTCTTCATCGTCCACTACCATGACTAATGGTCGAATGGCCGTATTTACAATGACCATAATTAGTATATAAGATTTTGAAAATGTTGACGCAAAATACCATTAAAACTGAGTATTTATATCAAATATTGGAATTAAAATATAATCGAAGTCAATATGTTGAATTAATGAAGAATATATTGCAAATTAAATGAATTTTATCCGATTTAAAACCAATCTTAAACAGATAGTATTTCACTGATTTTGGGTCCTAGGTCTTTTAAACTAAATGGCTTTTGAAGTATTCCGATAATCTGAGCTTGTTTAAATTTGTCACTTTGTAAGCAAGCATCCACCACAAAAGCGGTGATTAAAAGAATCTTCACTGTCTCGCTATATTCTGTTACTTTTTATTGCAATCTCTATCTCATTTAGATTAGGCATTCTCAGATCTGTAATAATCATGTTAATTTTATCACGATTCTTAATGAAGTATTCTAGAGCCACTATAGGATCAGTAAACGAAATAGAATCATAACCAGACCTTTCTAAAAAGACGTTAAATAGATTCACAAATTCTTCAATTTCCATCACCATAACGGCGAAAGCAATGGGCAATGGCATTGTTAACATCATTCATTACTAAATATATATGAATTTTTGGTAAAAGGCTGAAATACTTGTACAAAGTCTATCGGTGAATAGGCAATACTGGTTATTATGAATGGATGAATTGACTTGTTGATTTGTTAAAGTGATGGTATTATAACAAAATAGTTTAATATAAGAGATAAAAATAAAATGTTATTATATATATAAACTAAGCCTTATCGCCTTCACTTGTTAGTCTTTTTCTATCTTCTTCATCAACATAATGAAGTCCTCTTTTCTTATGTTGACCTCTTCACTTGCATATGCTCCTCGCTCTCTTGTTTCTTAATCCGCTAGGCTAGGCCTCTATTATAGTTGTTTTTGTTATCCTTATCATATACCATTGTACTTATTTTTGAATTGATACTTGTTAATGACGATGCAATTTTAAAGCAAACTTTGATGTCTAAATTATACTATAAAGACTGCATAATTTAGAATATTGAACTAGTTTGTTTTTATTTAATGATTAAATAGTATCTTTTTAGACATGATATGAACCTAGAATTTGTTAGAGCTTTGGATATTGAGAAGGTAGAGAAAATTAGAAATAGACTAGAATGGTTTCATTCAAATTACGGATATTTTGAAAAATATTACCCCGGTAATCATTTTGCAATAAAAGATCAAAAAGTACTAGACTGCGACAGGAGCTTGGATACATTATTAGAGCGGTTACAAATAAGGGATTACAGAGATTCTATTGCTGTTGAATTTGTTTATCCTCGATCATGAAATATGGTACCTCAGCGGAATAAGTAACACCATTATCATGATAATCATCAAAACATAAAATTTGGGATGGTTTTGGTTTATAATATGAATATTAAAGTTTCGTCCGATAGACACCGAAACAATGGTCTTACAATCTGATTGTAATAGGACCATTTTAACAAAAAATAATTTAACTATTGGAATAGTCAATAATTCAAAAGCGCTTTTATTGAATAAGGCTAAATTTCTTACGAAATTATAGTTTTATTCTTTAAAAGCAATAATGTTTACTTAACATACTATTTAACATGTGATCTTGGCAGCATTTAGCACATCACATCCATTTATGGTTGATTCGTACCTGTATATTGCCGACATACTCTCATTAAAATGGATCCTTATTATGGTTAAATCCTCAAACTATCTAACCATTTCAGGATGATTTCTCTTTGTATGACTTTTTCAATCATATTGCAGTAATTATTATAGTACCGTCTATCATTATAATGACAGTTGCACAAATGTCTGTGGACAAATCTCCATTTATAACACCAATTCCAGCCACAAATTCAAATACCCGATTTAATAAAAAATTAGTCTCATAGTATGAATAAAATAACACGAATTAATTCATTAGTCAGTTTTGGCAATTATCCATATATAGAAATTGTGTCTAATATCACACAAAAAATTATGAACCAATTAATTCAGTCAAAATGTTTATTATTGGAAAATAGTAAGAAATACATATGACTCTATTAATTGATCAAATTAATTTCGAAATCGACAAACACAGTCTTTTGAAACATAAATTTTATCAAATGTGGCAAGAGGGCAAATTAACTTTAGACCACTTGTCCGGATATTCTAAAGAATACTATCAATTGGTTAAAAATGTTCCAAACTTTGTACAAAACATATTAAATAACAATCCTAATCCTAAATACAACAAAATTATCGAAGGTAACTTAATAGAAGAAAGAGAGCATATAGCTCCATGGGAAGAGTTTGCCTCTAGTTTGAAAATTAAACATAGTGACCTAAAAAAATACGAGGGAGATTCTTTGACTAATAATGCAGTCCAAAGATTGAATGATATTTCAAATTCATCATTTGAGGAAGGTATAGCTGCGATGTATGCATTCGAGAAGCAACTGCCCAAGATCAGTCAGACGAAAAGAGAAGGATTAGTGGATTTCTACGGTTTAACTGAGGAAAATGCTCATAAATATTTCAAAATCCATGAAGAAGTAGATGTGATGCACGCTAAGATTTGGGAGAATATACTAAATGAATGCAGTTCTGATAAACACGAAAGGATATTAGATGCAGTAAGAGAATCGATGAGTGCTCAAAATTCGTTGTTAGATGCAGTCCAACAAAAGTATGTCGAAAAATAATCTTACGAATTCAAACAAAACCTTTCAAACAAAACCTTTATACATTCATTTCTATCCTAGACTTAAATGAATGGGCCCATAGCTTAGCCTGGTAGAGCGACCGGCTCATAACCGGTAGGCCAGGGGTTCAAACCCCCTTGGGCCCATTATAATTTATAGTAACAGGTTTTTTGTAAAAAGACCCGTTAATTGTACCTGTTTACCTATTGGAACGACACTCTTCATTGGTTTTTAATGAGAAATAGGAAACTCCGGGGCCAGGGCTGATCTGGGTTCCTAAGACTGCGTCTTTACCAACCTGATTACCTCGTTTGGGGCTAGGAAAGGCTTCGTTGAGGGTCTTTCCAACAGAACAATCTTTATCTGCACTCACAATTTGTGGTAGGTTTGAATCCATAGCGGCCATCAACATTATTGCAATTACTGAGGAGATAATTAATGGTTTTATTGATTTTTTCAAAGTATTAATTTTATACATTGAATGTAAACCTTATTTATTATATATTTATGGTATGTATCACATATAACTAAAAATTTTACAATTTAATCGAATGGTGTACTATTAGAAGATAATCGTGTGTACTCGTAATATCGATATTACTTTACCCATTAGTATAGCATTGCTTCTAGAATCAAAATCATTTATAATGAATTTGACATGTTGTACACAGTTTTTTAATATATATTCTATAATAGTTCTGTTCTAAACTCTATCTAAAAAAAGTAAATATGTAACTTGGCAATATACTTAAATAGATTTTTATAATACTCATGGGTTATGCAGACTATAGCCAATGATCATAAAAAACGAGAAATCAGTGATATTCACGAAAAATAAAAAAGGTGAGACTGTTGGCATACCAACCAAACAAAGAGCATTAGTTTTACAAGGGGGAGGTGCTTTAGGATATTATGAAATAGGTGTTTTACAGTCGATATGTGAATACCTGTTTAATAGAATAAATTCAGAGAACGAAACTGAAGAGAAAATAGAAGCAAGAAATGTTAAAGGATCAAACGCAAAACCTAATGATGAACCTTACAAAATTAATACCATTGTAAAAAATAATCAAGACAGTGAACAACTTTTTGATATTATTGCAGGCGTATCTATTGGTGCAATCAATGCAGTATTTCTGGTAGATTATGTCTTGAAGAATAATGGAAAATGGAAAGGGGCAGATTCAAAGCTCAAGGAATTTTGGAACAACTTTAAAGCAAATACATATGCTGAATCTAATCCCTGGTTTACAACAATGTGGGAAGGTCTCAGATTTTTTAATAATGGACTTGCATCAACGGAGGCAGCCCGGCGATACTGGTCATTTTATGAACTTGCTTGTTTATCTCCGCCTTTCGGAGGAACTTCACCGAACCTGTGTAATTCTTCTATGCAATTTGATACACGATATTTTAGTCATCTTAATAATTTTCTAGCCTATGATTATAAACCACTCATAAACCTAATGGAAAGAAGCATTAACTATCCAATAAAAACAGATTTTGAGAAAAATCAACCGAGACTTTTATTGATTTCAGTAGACGTTAAAGACTGTTCTACTGCTGTTACTTTTGATAGTTATAGAAGTTACAAAAGTGTATGTGATGTATGTGGACTCGACCTGAAACAAAATAACTTATTGGCAATGCATATTATTGACCATGTCAAAGAGATTTCTGATACTAATAAAAGTATCAATAATAAAATAATTTATAAAAGTATTCCTACTACTGAAAATAATAACCATTACAATGATGATACAGACAAGGAGCACATCTGGACTTCTATATATGGAGATGAAGTAGTAGATAATGGTGTAAGAAAGCATGTCATTTCCTACAATGGTATAGACAATGACATTCTAATGGCTAGTTGTCTGTTTCCATACTCAAACTATCACACAAGTCTCTATGATTTGGTATCTAAGGAACTTCGGACATTTTGGGACGGAGCATTTTTAAGTAATACTCCTTTAAGAGAACTACTTCAAAAACATAAAGATTTTTGGACCAGTTATTTTAACGCAAATGACATTGATTACGATAAAATGGGAGAATGCCAAAGTGAAATAAATCAAAATACAAGTTTAGGGCCATCTTCTGTTAAACCAAAAATTCCTGACCTAGAAGTTTTTATTGTCAACCTTTATCCTGCATTGGAAACAAAGGATGATTCAATTCCAAAAGATAGAGACAAAATTGAAGACAGAATGAATGACATACGTTTTCACGATCGTTCTAAATATGATGAAAAAGTGGCTCATCTTGTAACTGATTATATTGATTTGACTAGACGGTTAATAAGATTAGCAAAGGAGACAGGAAAAATAAGTGAGGAACAACTAAATGATATAATGGGGATCACTGGAGAGTCAACCTCACGTGATGTTAAAAAGCAAAGGAATTTTTTAAGCCTTGTGGAAGATAAATTTTTGGTTAAGGTTTATCGTATAGATAGACAGGACGACATAAATACTATTTATGGTAAAGCAAGCGATTTTACACCTACAACTCTGGAAAATTTATACAAAGAAGGCGTTAAAGACACTAACAGATTGTTTCATAATTTGTACAAAAAGACAAGCATCATTTGATCAACTCTGATTTTTATCATACATTTTCTATTGGATTTAAATATAATAGTGCCAATTTCAGCCTCTGTTCATTTAACGAAATCTTATAGCTTGAAGATGCTTTATCTCCTTTATGATTACCAGAAATAAAACACCTTCAAAGTATGTTTGCTATGGACTACATCTATACTTTTCAGGTCTTTCTCTTAGAATCTTAGAAAAGCCACTGAAAGATTATCTCAATTGTTTAAACGAAATCACGTTTCCATCTGAAATTGGATTCAAAAGTATCATGTTAGAATAATCTCGTAGAAAAGAAAAAGGATTTTGGAATTTATCGTCGACGAGACTTTGCTTAGGGTTGGTTCAGAATATGTATGGCTCTGGGTGGCTATTGAACCTGAAGCTAAGCAAAGACTCTAGCTATCTTTATCTAAAGAGAGAAACATATTTGTATTCGAAAGATATCCTTCAGGTTTAGTAAAAATCCACTAGAAGCATCTTGTATCCACAGATGGCGGAACATGGCATCTGATGGTTTGCAGATTCCTTGGGTTAGAACATCATATTCATTCTTCAGTAGAGAAGAGCCTTATAGAAATGAAAATGCAGTACATTAAAGACAGAACGGAAAGTTTTGATGATTACTTTCCTTGTAGACTAAAGAACTATATACTAAAACATGTAGGTAATTGGTTGAATTTATTTGTTGATTATCACAACAACGAGTTAATCCGTTAAATGAATAGAGCCATCAATTGTTATGATGCATTTTAAATACCTTGATTCACACTTTTAGATATTGACTGATCATGGTGTGCAAAGGAATATGTATCAGGCACAAAGCGTCTAAATCTAGGAAGAGTAATTCTCATTATTTATTAAATCATAAACGCTGTCAAATTTGTCAAATATTCCTTGAATGGAAGGCGGGTTTTAAATGTCCATGCTGCGGTTCTAAACTGAGAACCAAACCTCGAAATAAAAAATTCAAAAACATGTATCGTGAAGACATGGATAAAAAAGGAACAACAACAAATTCTTTACTCTAGACAGTACCATTTTATTATTGATATATAAAACGAATACTGGACATTCCGGAAAAATATTTACTGCGATAGAGGTTGCATCTAAAATATCAAATTAAACCACCAATTAATACCTGTAATAATTCCTAAAAGGAACTATTATTAAATGGCCGCTATTAGTATGTAACTAAAAAAACAATCTTTCAATTTTGTACCTCTACTCTATTAACTCTTTCCAATATTTTTCAGTGGGTGACAACAACAGTTTAACAAGAAAATGGTAATTTTTTTTTGAATCTTTGATGTCATTCTATCATAATAGGTAAATGAGTAAAACGGGGAATGGCTTGAGAGTTAGAAGTTCTCCTTCAGATTTTGCTAATAACTAAAACTTGTACTAAACGGCAAATTATTCCACTACCTCTCTTTCAAATCTTTTTTGGTCATACTTCAAATAAATAACAATTAACAATGTCTTCCACAAGTTGTCTCTTATCACTATAATTTAGTAACCAGGCTTGTACAATACAATGCTATATGCCATTAAATCTAGTTGAAATTCAATATTAAAAGTTGTATGACAATGTCGCCTCAGACTTGTTTTATGCTTGCATAGTAATCATCATGATTCTTCAATCAAGTTCTTATAGTATGAGAATACATGATTCTTCTATTCAGTTAGCAAATCATAAATCGATTTATTAGTACTATATCTATTTTAAGTTCCACAAGTCCATTACTATCTTAAGGAACTATCATATTTACCAACATTAATTGACCTTTTAGTTATAAAAAAAAGTCAATTGAGCTCTTTTACCTACGGTACTCAAACCTCCTTGTACTTCGGTTATGGGATAGTAATATTTTTTAGACATTGCAATTGATTTACTTATTGGTAACTATGATCATTAAGATCATTAACAAAAAATGACTTTTCATAAAAGTGAATAGGTATATTTTTGTCAACATTTTCTTCCTGTGAATCACTCCATATGCCTACTATTACTCTATACTCGCCTTTTGGAGCAGATTCTGGGATTTTCCATGACCATTCAAACCAATTGGTTTTTACATTGCGACCATGAATCTTTCCTAAATCAAATGGAATATTATGAATATTCCAAGCATTCTGTATGTTCCCATTGATGGTCATATCACAAAAAGATGTTACATTGCCACTTGCATCATCTAAATGAATTGTATTGGGTGGAAAAAATGAATGTTTAGGTGGGATAATTTCTGCGGCAAAATAACTGTATTGTGTATTGCCAAAAAATCGTGATTTAAAAATAACGACATCATTATTTTTGTCATATTTTTCCTGTTTATTTTTTATTTCACCTTCAAAGATTGAATCGCCTATATAGACAAATCGATTTGTTTTTATATTCTCATCGTCAGTATTCTTTTTTCTCAAAATAATATCAATTAATTTAGAAATACTCATTCCACACCGATTATACATTCTTGTCCACCGGAATTGTTTCAAGATTTAATGAATGTAAGATACTTGACTAATATAACAATTTTATAAAATCGAACAATTACATTGCATGGTGCTTTGTAATAACGAGTTGAACCTTTCCACTTGGTCAACTTATATTCCCATGGGTATAGACGAAATATCCTTTGTTTATATTAGCTCAGTGATAACATATTTCAAAGATAAATACCATCTTTGTTCTCATCCTGGCAACCAATTCTTTACTTAGATAATGGCAATCTGGCTCCATTTCAGAAATTCATGATGCTTCTGTAGATTCTAAATCTAAAAGAAAGTGTCAAGAAGAATTGTATGGTTTCTTTGATTTTCTTAAACTACCTCGCCAGACAGTTAATGAAAAGGTATCTTTGTTATTTAATACAACAGAACAAAAAGAAAAAATTAATTGGAAGGCAAACTCAATTTTTTTTTATATCAGAACCAAAGAGATATTTTAAAAGCCAATCTAAAATTAACCTGGAACCTTCAAAAAGGGATCACTCAAATAAACCAATACAAATCTCAACTTTGTTATGTCTAATTCTATGTAACTACTTGTGATAACAACCTTAAATGAGGTTTCTAGTGAAACTCTCAACCAAGTTAGAATATTTATTATTTAGGCACGCCATCTAAAAGGCATGTAAATCAATCAAAGATGAATGAGGATAATAAAACTAAACAAATTACAATTTATGAAAAATTTTTTTAACGATATTGGACTCCAATTAATGTAATTACAAAGAATCGTCAAGGCATAACGGCAATGTCAGAAGGCTTATGTTTTAATTTCTCACAGCATCTAACCACAATCAAGAAAATGGTTATAATTTAATATGATTTGATTAATTCTTCTCTGGATGTTCTTTTGAATCATCATTGTTTGACGGTTCATGTAGCTTTGTATCTGTTGGGTAAGAGAAGTTGAAAAATGCCATAGGAAGTATTTTTGTGGATAAAATGCTGGTATATATTTTAGTACTAAATTGATTTAAAGTTTCCATGAAATAAATACCTTGAATGGTTAATCTGTAAATATCCAAAGTTGATCGTGCTAATTGATTGTCAATATTTTCTTTTTTGATGATTTTTTTGTTAATTTGGGTCTTAATCCCATTTAATTCTGCTGTTTTTGCCGTCACCTCCACAGACAAGTTTTTTAGATGCTTTAGATTGTCGATGAAAAGTTGCCATCTTTGGGTACTCTTACTACTGGTTTCTAATTTATTACCTTGTGAATAATAGTTCATAAAGGATTTGTCTGGATGAAATGCAAACTGACCACTTAAGAATCCCTTCATTAATAGGTCAATTCCAATGATATCAAATACAGTTACACCATTCTTTTGCAAATATTCCATACTTTGTACTGCAGCAACCTTTATATTTATAAAAGTTCTATAGCCTGGAATCTCCTCTTCTGTTTTTCTTTTCTCTTCATTGAGGCTATTTATCGTACTCTCAAAGCCAAGTTTACTGTCATACTGGTTTTTAACATCTTAGAAATTTTTGTATGGCTTCATTTTTGTCAATATTATTGTCAGATGCAATGTATACTACAAGACTTGATAACTGTTCAAGCTCCTTTGCTCCAAAACCCAGGTCTTCCATCTCTTCAACTTTTTTGATTTTTTTCTCAAGCTTGTAAACTTGAGCTTTTAACGAAATAGTTTGTTGGTATAAATCATTTCTCGTATCCAATTGGGAATCAATAATTTTCTTTAATGAATCAAACTCTTCTTTAAGGCATTCGATACTTTCGTATAGGTTTAATATCTTAACTGCATCAAAATTGTATTTCTTAAAATCATCAATTGCCTTGGCAAATGGTCCATATACTTGTTTGATGTCTATATTATAGTTGTTCATTAAAACTTCATGTTGGCTCGAATACCATCTTAAATATTGTAATGTGAAATTTTCTTTCTTTCCAATATCGTTTAACTGCTTGACCTTTTTATTAATTTGATTCTTTAAATCTACTTTGTAATCGTTTAATAATTTTATTTGTCTTTTAATTATGGTATGGCGTCTTTTCTCCCTTTCTATATATGTTGATAACTCTGAAACCTTTGGAATGGTGTATGATTTGATATATGGAATTTGTGATTCATCTGAATCTGTGTTAACTTTATTAGCCCAGTTCTGGTTGTCTTCAAGATGTGGTGCAAATTCAATCAAGTTTTTGGCCCAATTAACTAGTTCATCGGGAGAGATGCCATAATTTTTACAGCCTTGATATACCTTGCTTATAAAATCGTATATTTCGTTATTGTTATGATTATTGTTGAACTTTTGGACTGAAAAGTTGTTTGCTTCAATCTTTTCAGTTAAATCTGACGAGTTATTGTTGTCATAAAGCGGATTAGAAAGTAGTTGATTTTCTTCGTATTCATCAAAAAAATCACGTTCGAATTCGTCATTTATATCAAATTTCTTTAACATTTTTGCTATTCGAAATCCTATTAAACAATCATTTATTGAGATATTGGATTGATTCAAACGCATCTTAAATCTCCTCACCTCGTCAACTTTATCTTCTCCAATCTCTTTTTTCCATGCTTTGATGGTATTAAAAATCGAACCCTTCGAAAACCCTGTTTCCTCACTAATCTTATCCAGGGTCTTGGAATCTAGGTACTTTGTAATGATTATTTCTTTTACTTCTTTTGTAATCTTGGTCATTTATAATAGTAGCACAATGGTATATGGGTAATTGTTTATATCTTGTTCAAAAATCAAGTCAAAATAGTCGTAATCCTAGTCAAAAAGTCAAAAATTTAGTCAAAAATTTATTTTCTTCTACCAATAAGCAATAGGTTTATCACTTGAAAATTTTAAATTAATATCCTTCTTAATGTTTTACACTTGCAAAAAATCATTGAAGTCCAAAAAACCGCTTTCGATAAGTACCTTGGATTGATATATTTTATAGTTGAATTAGTCCATTATTATATTTTATTTTGATAATTTAAGACAATCCTTTTTTGTTCCCTCGGAGATGATTTTTTGATAAATTCAGGTTTCTACTTCAGCTGGATACAAGAAGTGAGTAAAGATTGTGTTAATTCTTTTTAAAATAAATATTCTGAGAAATAATTGTTTATTGTTGTATATATATTCAATCATGCCTTCAATGCTAAGAAGGGTGATACAAATTGAAAAATAAAATTAGATGTAGTCTCAATATCTCTATTAAAAAATCGTCACTTCCAATATTAATATCATATATGACTAAATAATCGTCTATTATGAAATGCAGGAATTTGCAAAGGGTTAAAGAGATAGTAATTGCATATTAAATCTATTTTGAGTTCAACAAGAAATCTAAAAGATGATCATATTGTCATACGAAGAGTTAGGGATATAGCACAAACCTGCTCTTATAAGCTATACAATAATATCTATGTTCCTATCGAACATATTGAAATCATTTCAGTAATCATAGAAGAATTTGTAGATAATTTTCATCATGGAAAAGAAGAAAAAGCTTATTTTCCTGAAACAAAAGGCAAAAATAATTTTGCCGAAGATGTACGCAAGTTCCTGATTGAACATGAATTGGGAAGAAGGATAGCAAATATGTTGAGGAGAGAAATTAGAGTATGGAGGGAAAAAGAAAAATCTGGGCTTCTCAAAAAATACGATACTGGTATTAAAGAATTAAATCAAATGGAACCAATAGCAAGATTTTTGAAGTCATATGCGATTTTCATCGACGATCATACAGGAAAAGAAGACAAATTCTTTGATTTGATCATGTCTAAAGCGGTTATAACAAATGAAGAAGACAATCATCTGTTAAAGCACTATGAACTGTGCAAAAATCAGGTGGGAGGAAAGGAACGTATTGAGGAGATGATAAAACTAATAGAATATCTTGAAGTGCAAGATTGGATGAAATCAACTAATTAAAATATGAAATTTAGTTGCTTAAATATAAGAAAGACAATTCTCGGATTTTTTGTTGTTTGAGAGTTATAATGGTTTTTGTAATCTTGATGTATATAATTGGGAATAAGTGAGTTACTACCTGAGTTAAACATCGTGGCACCACATCTATCCCAAAATCTTTTCATGATTTGATGAACTTTCATTTAAGCTGTCCTTTGGATTTCATAATGCTTTCATAAATTCGATGAGCCATCGGAGCAAGTACTAATTATTTCATTCCCTGTATCAATCAATTGGTAGATTTCGGGTATAGGATTCCCATGAAATATAGTAGCAGTTCTTTCATGAATCTTTTTATGAGTATCGCTTTGATGCAATATAGTAAATGAATCCATCGAATCAAACTCTACCGCAGCAACATATCCTCCATTTTTGCACTGTAACAATCTTCTTGATATTAAACCAGGAGTTTTTTTTAAAAGGTAATTTGACCATTCAAACCATTTAATAAAATCTTTATCACGTCCGGCGTTTATTGTAGGAAATTTTGCGATTACTATTATCATTTAATCAGTACCTTCATAAATTCAGTGACTGTGGGGAGGTGGTGCACTACCTTTAGAGAGTGATTCATTGTAGGTTCTCGATTCTCTTTCATGAAATTCGAGATTAGATTGATCCACTTTAATGGCCAGAGGTGGACATACGGAAACACATGCCATACACCAGATACAATCATGTTCTCTAATTGGATCCGATTTATCTGAATAATCCTTTCGTCCTTCTCTATCATGGTTTTCGCCTTCGTCGCCACTTGTTGCGTTTACCATCTCAATGGCAGGAATATCATTTGCTGTTCGATACCATTGAAATACTTGTACAGGACATGCTTCAATACATGCTCCATCTGCTACACATGAGTCCCAGTCGACTGCAACCATAGTACCGTGAACGCCTAAAGGAACATAGGTCTCATTTCTTTTTTTATATGCATTTTGTACTTCAGCGTTGGTTGCAGATTCAGCATCCGACCTTCCGGGTCCCCAAACAAAATGAAAATGTTCATCATCAACATGGTCGTGTCTACCTACTACTTTGTGATTCTTTGGGAAATCAGAATCTATTGGCATGTCATTTTTAGTCAAGTAAATCAAATTAAATATGATGTATCCATTGCAAACGTATGCAAATAGGTTTACGATTCAATAAAAAAAAGATCTTAATACGATAAATATGGACATGACTAATCATTGGAGTAGATCTTTTTCATTTCAATCAGAAATTAAATTTCAATTAATCAGTATCAATTTTACCTAGTGATTCTTAATGACTTTACACGTCAAAATAGCTTTCTAATTATAAATAACCAAATGTTTTTTTAATAGATGGTGAATGTGATCACTTTAATTGAATCCAAACAAGATGCATATCAATATACGTTTGATAAAATACTAATGTTGAATATACAACTACTATTTGAGAAGGTGCGATGGGATAGACGATAATGTACGAATGAAAAATACTTTAGCTGATTTACCCATCGACCACCAAAGGCTATGAAACTCAACCGAATATTGTGAATAGCCAATTTATCTTGCATTTTTTTGGTGAGTATTTTTTTAGTCAAAATTGCTTTTGCTCAGTCAATTTTGTTATTCAGTATGGATAATATATTTTTCAGATATAATAATGTTTCCTTAAAAGATATTGCAATTGAAATGACTGCACTCAATTGCACTACAGCTTATTTAAGATCTCATTTAGATAGCCAACATTAAGAGCACAGAAACGAAGTTTAATTTTTTTGAGATAAAAAACTCGAATAGAATTGCGTTGGGAAAATAAGAAATATTCTGATATTCGTTATAAACACCATCGCTTGCTTTTGGTTGCATCCAAGGACTTAGTTTTGCACTCAATACTGATCTATTAAATAACACTGTTATGTACATTGGTTGATCAGCTTATTGACCATACGAAAGTTACTTAGTTTGAAACTAGTCGTAATCACGATGACTATAGGGTTAGTTATCGCAAATGCAGTATCATTTGGGAGCATAGGTAATGCAATTGCTCAATCAAACCAAAAAACGGAACAAAGATCTCATCCAAAAAACCATGAAATTCAAATGGGTGTTAAGGAACTTAGTGATGATAGAATTGCTTACAAAATTAATAAATACATTTTACGAGACCTTGTCGATAACAGTACAACTGATATAACTTCCAATTATGATAATCATATTCCGATACCAGGACCTACCATTGTGGCCAACGAGGGTGACAAAATTGAGATAACCTTAATAAACGAGATGGGTTGGGGTTATCCAAGTGTTCATACACATGGCGCTCATTATCGCATAGCTAGTGACGGGACCCTGAAGGATTTGAACAAGGTTTCGGATCAAGCTGCATCACCTTCTCAACCTTATACTTTTGAATGGGATGCAGGCAACGGAACTGCTGGGTCGTGGCCATTTCATGATCACACTTTAGGAAGAAACGTCTTCGGAAAAAGCATGGATGGGCTGGAGACTGTGGGACTGTTTTCTAGCATAATAATAAATCCTGCTAATGGGAAAGTAGATGCTTTAATAGATGGTATCCCGACAAAGGTAAATGTCAAAGATATTGACAAGGATTTTATATTGTTTGTAAATGATGATGTCTTTTGGGGCAGTGAAATTGATTATACCAAAAATGGAAAACATACTCAATTGGGTATTAATCCGACTTTGACGGCAGCAAATAATAGCATCGTCAGGTTCAATATTCAATCTATTGGAAATGAATTTCATAATTTTGAAATGAATAACGTTCATTGGCTTAAACCTGGAACAAATACACAAATCAACTCTCACTTGATTGGCCCACTCGCAAATCATGTGTTTACAATCAAAGCAGACTCAAATGCTACTTATTTTGACAATTCCAAGATAAACCTTCTTGCAGGAATGAAAGGAAATTTTGTAGTAGCCGATAATAATGGGAAAAGTAGCATGAATCCAGAAAGAGACGCTAATGTAATTTAAGGGATGAGAACTTTGGTTAAGCATACTAAACCAATCAAATGGGGGCAAATCGGAATGAGAAGGATTCTTCCTATGATTATTGCATCTTTAATCTTAACATCGGCTCTAATTCCGGCTGGGGTAATTCAAAGCACCAAAGCATTCATACCTATCCCTCAAGCAAAAAATAATGATGGCAAGGTTTTCGATACACTATCCTCAAATATTTCAACAAATAATACTGATGCTAACAAATCTCTGACAAGTTCTTCTATACATGATATAACCATTGAAGAACAAGTGTTACCTGATGGCGAACCAGCTTATAAAATGTTAAGACATCTGATTAACAATAGCTTAGATGTAACTGGCAACTATAGTAATATTGCAACAATTCCAGGTCCTGCGATCGTAATTAATGAGGGAGATACGGTACATGTCAGTATTAAGCATTTAGATGGTAACATAACGCAGGAGGATTTCATTGCACCTCATCCTGGAACATTTGTATATCAAGATGACAAATTAGGAGACCGGGGTTTGTATGGTGTTGTCATTGTTAATCCGCATCATCAGATGACTGTAGCATTAGTTGATGGAAAAATAACTACGATACCGCTCAGCGAGATAGACAAAGATATCCTGTTATTTATGGTAGGCTCGACATTTTGGGGACTGGAAATTGCTAAAAATGGCACTCAGACACCCCTTTGGACTAATCCAGTACTCGTGGCACAAGAGAACCAAAAGGTTCGCTTTCATATAGTAGGCATTGGTCCTTCGTCAAATCCTAGCGGTCATTCTCATACATTTCATCTTCATGCTCACAGATGGGTGGATCAAGGTACAAATAATATTATAGATGTGAAGGAGATACACCCAGGAACTAGCCATGTATTCGTTATAGATTCAGGAGACGGTGTAGGACCAGGAGACTGGCAGTTTCACTGCCATGTTTTCGCTCACATGGAGGCAGGTATGATGTCCACATTCAAGGTATTACCTGCAAATTCTACTTCGGGTGCAAATAAAACAGTGGTTCAGACAAGCATTCCTGGTGCTTCACCTTACCATAACTTCGCCGCATTTTCTGTTAGTGATGAGCCAGGAAAGTGGTTTAGGAATCTAAAGGGTGATATATCAGGTACTGGAAGCGAATCACTTGCAATAATCAACAAATCAGGAACAGTTAACTTCATGATGGATGCCACAAATGGGGTTCATACAGTTTCAAGTATTATTTATCCAAAAAACGCCAATAACATGCCATTTAGCCAGATGATGGCATACAAAGGAGGAGCTATAGTAAAGTTGGAAGATCCTGGTCTCTATGTATTTGCATGTAGTCTTCATCCGTTCATGCTAGCAGCAGTCATTGTTGATGATCCAGCGACCAAAGGTTTGGATCTTGGCGCAGAACTAACTTTGGTTAATGGAGATACCATACCTACAAACAGTGAGTTAGCATTGAGATTGTTAAGAACTTTGTTTATCGTTACCTCTACTTCTAACTGGCAAGACTACTCCAACCAAACAAAACCATGGCATGTAACCTATCCAGATGTGGATGTAAGAATTGTTAATGACACAGTGGTAAATGTCAAAAATGTTTTGGAAAAAACATATGGTCAAAACCAGACACTAACTCCATTGTCAAATCCTGTTACACCAGCCGTAGGTGAAATCTGGATTGATACACAGTTTGAAAAAACATCTGGAAAGACCAAACCAGGAACTGCTACGGCAATTAACGGCACTACATGGAAAGTCAGCAAAAAAGTATCACTTCCTCAAATAGAAATGAATAATCCTCACAATATGTGGACCGATAGAAACCAGGACCTGATCTATCAGACAATGTGGTTTGATAACAGAACTTCTGTGTTTAACCGAACGTCAGGAGAACTCATAAAAGATATTCAAGTAGGCGACGATCCCTCCCATGTCATGACAGGAACCAAAACAGATAAACTATATGTTGCTTTAAATGGTGAAGACGGTGTTACAGTATTATCTCCAAATCCAGACTTTGAACCGAAAAAATTCATACTATTGCAGTCTCCAGCCTCACCATCGACACATCCACATGGACACTGGATGAGTGCAGATGATAGGTATATGGTGACGCCCGATGCGCTTACCGGCACAACTACCATTTATGATATGCTACAAGACAAAATAATAGGAAAAGTGAAGACGGGTGTTTCTCCAGTCGCAGTTGGGATGTTGCCAGATGGTAGCAAGTCTTATGTCGCGGACTTTTTTGACAGTAGCATAAGTGTAATAGATACAGCAAATGCGACTCTGTTAAAGAAAATTAACCTTCTTGAGAACTATGATCCAATAAGTGGTAATAAAACAGGGCCGATGGGATTTCTTCCTATACAAACACCTGTAAGTCCTGATGGCCAATACATGGTAACTGCAAATACTGGTGGCACAATAACTGTATTGGACACGGAAACTGATAAGGTTGTAAAGGAATTACCATGTGATCCCGGGTGTCATGGGGTCAACTTTGGAGCAAAGAAGGGCGGAGGATACTACGCCTATGTTTCCAGTACATTTTCAAATGAAGTTATAGTTGTGGATGGCGATCCCAATAACGATGGAGATCCAATAGACGCCAAAGTCGCCGGAAAGGTTTCTTTGGTTGCTTCTGCAAGTACCAAAACAGATGATACAATATCTGGCCTCGAAGGAACAGGAGGTCAAGGTGTCCTAGCAATTCCAAACGTATATGATGGATGGGTGCAAAACCTGCCTTCCTATTGGAAAGGACTCTTAACTGATGCACAACAGAACCCATCAGGTTTGTAACCCGAAACATAGACTCAAACATAAATCTTTTTTTTGTTAATTAATTAAATTACCTTATTTAATCAGTCTATTTAAAGATGCGCTATTGGAGGTCAGAATAAAAAATTCGTCAATGCCAAATTCAACCTAAACTTAATATTTTAATTCTTATCCGTACTCTTGACTTAATTTCTCAATTACAAAACAATTGATCTAGGGAATGGGATTATTTCACAATTCAAAAACTTTCAAGATTCAAGTAACAGCAATTTTCGCCTTGAAACTGTATAAACAAATCCGAGAAAGTGGATAGTTGTTTTTTTTAAAATACTAAATCAGGGATTAAAATACAGAAACCTATCTGAAAGTACTAGTTATTCCACTGGAATTTAGGGGTTGAATGGTTGAGTTACTTACAAGATACGAATATGTACCTTTCCATAATACCAAAAACAATCTTTTCTCTCCTATTTGTATTGGAATCCTCAAAAAAATTATATTTATTCAAAGACCCCAAAAGATTGGCTTCTAAGCATGATTTGTATGCCGCAGTATTCAATTTGATATCCTTATTTGAAATCAACAATGGAATTTGACATTTTAACCATTTTCTATTGCTCAAACAAGGTAAAATCGAAAATTTTATCACTAGTAATTTCATTGACTTTTTAGCCAGGTTAATTGCTTTATTGTTTTGATATTATTACGTGAGTCGTTACTTTTGATAATTGATTTCTAATATCTTATCTGACTAACTTGAGAAAAGAATATTTTGCTGCCTCTGTTTGCTATCAATTGCAAGTGATTCGTAAGTATTAAGTAGATGAAAAACGGGTATAATAGTACTGAAATTGATAAAAGAAAATACACGATGTGAATTATTCGCAGATATAGTCTGTGAATGTGGATATTGCTGCATTGATGGATAATCTTGAAAATAAAAATACGGCTATTAATAAAAGTATAAAAAATTAATCTAACAGGGTTTGAAACATCAAAAGCCAAATTTACTATTATTAGATAACAAATGACATATTCTTCCCCATCAATCGCTATCCTACCATATTTTTTTTGTTAATCTATTCTATCCCTTATAGGTTTGAAACTTTTAAAATCAGTATTTTATTTAATCGAATACCATTGACATTTGATAAATCTCCTTTTTCCGAGATGACAATTGATCAGGGGATCTAATTTTCCGAAGAAAAACCAAACTCTACTTTGTACCCTAGGTTATATATGAAATGCTAGTACAAATACATTAATCGTAATTAGTCAACGAATCATAAAGTAATACTCTCTAGTTTGGTAAGGATTTCGAAGAACTATAAAAAAAATTAAAATTCAATAACACAAGAGAGAAAAAGTAAGTATGCTAAAACAAAGATTCATGTTCATGTAGAAATTTTCTTCGCCGATTCGATCAAAAAAAAGAATAAAATTTGCTAAATAAGACGTTATTGATTTAGTAGTATTGGATATGGTGGGACCTAGAGGATTTTCAAGAATGATAGGATAACGAATCATGTGTCAAGAAATGCCACAAAACTACTGATAGGTTATTTGTCCAATATTGATCGTGTGATAATTGTAACGATAAGCAGTCTTTAGAATATCAACTCATAACATCTTTCCAATAATAGGATTCTAATTATCAGGTAAACCCAATTGAACGATCTGCATTGATTTATCATCTGTATAATATATAATTTAATATAATAACGACTGTAAGCATCTTACATGGGGTTAAGCTCTATAAGTATTTTAGAGGTCGTCAATAAAGACATTAAAGTAATAGATCAAGAACAAAATATTTTTGATACATCCAAGGTTATGATAGACAACAATATAGGTTCTGTTGTAATTATCGATAATAATGATAGCAAGAACCCGGTAGGTATTGTAACTGAGAGAGATATAGTAAGAATAGTAAGCACATTTTCATTGGCAGACTTGGAGGTTCCCGTAAGAGAACTCATGAGTTATCCATTAATCACACTCTCACAAAATGCATCAGTCCTAGACGCAATGAAATTGATGTATGAACGTAAAATAAGAAGGATTATTGTCTTGGAAGGAAATAACCTTGTAGGTATTGTTACGGAGCATGATATATTTAAGCTACTTATGAGCAATAAGGAATTAATTTCCACTGTTATCTCTAGTGATTTTCCAATACCTCAGAAAGACATATACGAAGATTTTTCACGATTTTGGTTTAGCAATTCTTTTTACAAATAGAATAGAGATATGATACGTAACAAGACCATCATGAGTTTGAAAATCTAATCGTCAAAACGATGCATAAGAGTAATATTATTTTTAGTTCTTTTATTTTGATGACAGTCACTATTGGTTTACCAAATAATAGTTATATATCACTCAAATTTTTAAGATGATTTAGGCACCAAAAGAAATGTATAAAGATAACAGATTAAACGAATGGTTCGTTCCGAAATTTGGCCCAGTAAGGTTCAGGCTGTTTTGCAGCATGCTCTTCCTACCTTATACAGGAATGTGTATTTCCTTTGTCAAATGGGGGAATATGATGGCAAACGATTATGGTCACGAAAGGTTAGGTGTAATCGCAATAATTTACTTTGTATCATTGGGAATTGCTGCACATGTAGCTGATAACATTGGAACAAAAAAAGATCAAACCCTGCAGTCATTCGCTTAGTAAAACTAGTCATGTACAATAGCAATAACAATCTGTTTGGTATTTTAATATCTGATGGAGATTTACCATTCTGTATTATTTTCACCGCTGTCAATACTGATTGGACTCGCAGAGGTTATTTTACTATCTGTATGATGGTAATTTTGAAATGTTTAATGGATCTAAGAACTTTTGTTTTTCTAATTTATTGTCATTGTTACCATTTTTCGGCTGAATTTGTAAATCAAACATATAAAGAAACTCTGGAGGCGATATTGATTTGATTAAAACCCACATTCAAAGTTAATTCCAATTTAGAACCTTTAGACTGTAGTAAAGAAATAAAAGAATAAACAAAATGATTTAATACATTTGATATTAAACAATATTGAAGATTCTTTGTACTGGTACCATCTTTATTACTGTCGTATAACTCTAAGTTTCCTTTTTTTTCATACTTCTAGTTTGGGGATTCCATTTCAAATAGCTTCTTTGGCTTTGTAGTATATACACTATATAATCCTCTTGTTAGATTAGATTACTTGAGTTCTTGACTTTAGTTGTATATACTCTGTAAGGTTTACCGGTGTGTTTATCAATATATTTCCATTGTCTCTCTTCCAAATTAGCCTCTTCAAAATCGCATTGTGAATTAGGATGCAGTAGCGAATAAAAGGTCCCTCCTACAGAAATTCGATTGGGGGGTGTAATGGATGTTATTTTGGATGCAACGTTCATGACATATCCTATTAAATCTATTTGGGAACTTTTATCTCTGCCATATTGAATAACTACATTTTCTCCTTCTGCTATTCCTATTTTAATCTCCAAATTAGGATAATCATGTCTTCGAAAAACAGGGTTGATATCATTTCTTACTGTTGCTAGCATTGAATTGGCACAACGATAGACCTTGTCACAAATTAGATATTTATTGAAACCTGGTGGAAAAAATGATATGATGGCATCTCCCACATATTTTAAAACGAACCCACCATAACTTTCTATTACCGATGATAACTCGTGAGAGAATGCTTTTAAAATTGTTACGACCTTTTCTGTAGGTAGCATCATGCTCATTTTGGTAGATCCGACCATATCCGCATACATTATGACTAGGTCAATTTTGGAATTGACGTATTGAAGCAAGAATTTTTGTCCCCTTTCAATTGAAGTATAATACTGGTATCTCTCACTCAGGACTCCTTCCAAGCGACCTTGTCGCAAATTGCGAAGGGTACTAAAGTCCAAGATGTTATTTTCTTCAATGTTTGTCATATTTTCATAATCTGTGTCGTATGAATTACTCCTGCTATCTGCGTTTTTGGGGGAATGATAAAGATTATTATGGATGTTATTATAGATAAATTCCAGATTCTAAGTTACTCTAATACCGTATAATAACATTATTCTGGTTTGTTGCTTACTTGAATAATTACTTTGCTTTCATTTTTTTTAGTAGCCATTTAATGGATATAATAAGACTAGATAGTTATTATTTACTACGAAAAGAGCTTCAATCTTTCCTTAACAATGTCAGTGGAGAGGTTAAATTGTATAAATAAAATTGACGAGATAGATTGAACTCATTTACCTATTATTCATATACCGTTGCCTATAGTATTTAACTCCTTAAATTGATAGGGACAATTTTAGTTCTATCTGGATCATTATTCGCTTTGGCCGACAAATAGATTTATGAGGATGAAAATCATAGTTCCTTTCTATTCCAGGAAGACAATATTCAAACAAAATTTGTCTCATCAATAGTTTCATAGAAAAACAAACAGCATGCTATTTTGACCATTCCTAGACAAAAATCCAGTTTATTATTCCAAAATAAAATATTAAGTTGTGGAGTCAATCAAGACGAAGGACTATCACTGCTGTATTAGATTACCTTCAATTAGTGAATGGTTTTATGATCAATTCTGTAATCGGTAGATTCACATTAGCTTTACAATCAAGTTACATTATTTTGCTTTATTATCATTTTTATGTTTCAATATTGTAATTATTCTGGTGCCAATTTATTGAATCACTAGTATCTTTGATTTTAATGTCGGGGAAAATTTGTTTTGGCCATGTATTAATTGATAATCCTAAATGAATGATTTTGGTAGTTTTGAAGTAGTGTTGAATATATAAACATAGTAAAATGTTATGATAGTTTTTTAGATTTAATTTTACCATAAAGATATTTGATACGAGTTATATCGCACATAATTATGTATTAATTGTCAACATGAATGGTATTGATAAAAACCAGAAAACTTTTCTAGCCATATTCTCGGCTTTAGCTATTATTATGACTTTGTCTCCATTAGGAACTTTTTCTAACTTGAATATAGCATATTCAAGCGGAAATCATCATAATAATGACGATGATGATGACGGAAATAGTGCTTCACAAATAATATCTCAAGTGCAACGCTCTTTACAAAATAGCCAAGTAGTATCAGGTGATGACATTGAAGATTCTGGCAACAACTTCAACTTCCAGAACCAAGATAATTCCGGTAACAACGCAGCCGCACAAAGAGGTGGAGATAATGACGATGATGATGATGGAAATAACTCCAACCAAGGTATCGGTCAATCTCAATCTTCACGTCAAAATTCTCAATGTGTGGCTGGAGGTAGTCTGAGTAACTCTTGCAACAATGTCAGTTTCCAAAACCAAGATAATTCCGGTAACAACGCAGCCGCACAAAGAGGTGGAGATAATGACGATGATGATGACGGAAATAACTCCAACCAAGGTATCGGTCAATCTCAATCTTCACGTCAAAATTCTCAATGTGTTTCTGGAGAAGATGCAATTGTTTCGTGCGACAATGTCAGTTTCCAAAATCAAGTAAATAGTGGATTCAATGTATTAGGACAAAATTAGTCCATTTCTTCTATCATTTTTATGACGTTGATTTTGTTTTACTCGCTCCAACAATCATGGTTAATTCGTTAGACTGAAGCTATAACTTTGTCAATACAATGTAAGGTTTGTCTTACATGAAAATTTTGATCTATCAAGATCTTTTTACCTAAAGATGAATTAATAAATTCCAAGGAATTCCATCGTTAAATAAATAATACCACAACTACATCGGTTATATCAATCTGCTATGAGACCACTTGACAACCAATTAACAGATCTAAAAAGATAGTCTTTACTACAATTGATAAGAATAATAAGTCAAATAGTTATATAAAAAGAATTATATGTATTTAGGTAACATTATATTCTAATTTTTGACCAAGAAGCATATTAGTATAGGCAAAATCTTTATCCATAATTGCATCAGCGTATCTGTTAAACATAGATTTATCTATACATGATCCATGCATTGGAAATACCATATTCGGGTTAAGGCTTACAAGCCGTTTCGTAGTCTCCCGAACAGGTCTTTCTGAAGCGAAAATGCCTACAGCTCTGTATAGGGAAATCATTGATTCAGATAGATCCTCTGAAACAACTGGTTTATTTTGACCGGGTTGAATATACAAATCTGAAGTAAACAAAGACTTTGTATTTTCTTCAAATATCATCATGCTGTCCCAATGATGAACATGAGGAGTCATAATAAATCTCAATGTTTTTTTACCAGTTTTAAGAACTTCTCCATCCCAAAATGAGATGTGATCTACTGGCATATTATACCATCCTGTGAGATTTAATTTTGAGCTTAGGTCACTGCAAACCAATCTGGCCCGAGGACTTTTTAGAAACTCCATTCCACCCCACTCATCGCTTTCGAAGTGAAGAAATGCCACATACCCGAGTTTGTCAAGTTGTATTACCTCTTTTACCTTCTCTTCAATCAAGGGGTACATTCCCATTGGGCCAGTATGAATTAATGTAGGAGTCTCATCATTAATCAGAAATTGGTTAAATGTAATGCCGTAGGTATCAACCAAACCACATATTCTATAAATTCCATCACATATTTCAGAGATAGAAACTTCTACATCTTTAGGGTTTAGGGTTGTCTTACTCATTTCCTGCATAGAATTCTATTACTTTAGTCACTTAAAAAAACTTTTGATGCTGTACTTCAATGTAGATACAGAATTAATTTTGCATCGTATCTAATGAATAAATTTGATACCGATTAAATAGATGAATAATCATTATTTTAAAAAGTATTTGATTTAGAATTTGGTCAATGTAATTTGATCGAATCTCATCCTCTATCCTCTTTAAAGGTTTTTGGATGCTTGACAAATTTACCTAATGCCGTCAACATGGCTGAAGCAGGACGCTCAAAGCAATCAGAACTTATCCAACCAATATGGTTAATCAAATTCATTTGAAAAGTGTTATCAACAAGGTATCAGTCTGACCAGCATGACAAATTTTTTTGAAAAAGTGGATACACTAGTAATTTCATTTTGTTAGATGGTAAACTATCTGATAGTTAAATTCAACAACGAACAAGATTTAGTAATGGATATAAATTTCTTTTAACAGTAAAATGTTTTATTCAAGGGTGGGTAGACTTATCGCATTGTTATCTTCGATTTCATTATTGATTTTAATGCCCAATTTTTTACATGAACAGATTCCATGTACAAACACAAACACTCGCTTCCTATTAAAAACTGTTAACATTGATTTACTATTCTGCTTGTGTTCATTATCTTCTACCTATTTTTTAGTAACCTAATAAAGTTAAAATATTGAGTTTGGAAAAAGTTTTTATATAATTCGTTATGCACTACCTTGGCAAAATGATACTCCAGTTAATCGCCAGTATATTACTCCAGCACGTCATGTATGTTTTTAACTTATTATTGTCCCAGTTAGCATATTATATAACTTTGTCTACTTATTTCATAATACTGAATTATTCAGACATTGTGCGAGTTAGCAAGGCAAGTCCATAACAGTGAATCAAAATATTTTCCTATATTCTTTGTTAACCCTATGAGGATAGTACCTGCAATGAATCGAGGGTAATTTAACATTTAATGTGGTAATTGATCTATAAACATTTGATATGATTTAGTGCTTTTGAATATAACCGTGCAACAAGAAATCAGGATTTATCTCAATTTGCTAACTATATAAGACAACTTCTTAGATGATATAGTCAAAAATTATACTTTTTAATGATTATTACAACTGTTAGAATAAAATCTACTTGTTACTTCCTTCAAACGCAATATCAACCGATTAACTAATTACATAATAATGACTTTTGAATTTGATTTGTCTCTGATAGTTTGCCCAACATGTAATAGGGTTAACGATAATATGCTAATAGTAATAGGGAAGCACGAATTCTATAACAGCTATATCAATGAGACTCCACTGTACGAAATTCTGTGTCAAAGATGTAAAAAATTATTTATAAAAAGAGTATCACTATCGATCACAGAAAAATAATCTTAAAATCGAATGTTATTAGGAAATACAGTAACAGGTCACAAGTGAAACCCTGATTAAATTCTACTTTCCTATTTATTATGCAGCCAATGAAATTTAAATTGTTCCCCTTTTTATTCCTTCTTTTCGCTGTTACATTTTGAAAAATTTTTAAAAGAATATGAAATTCATAGTGTTAATATAGAATCGCTTACTACTATGTGCATTCGAGGTTAATTGGTCATTCATTTAATTTTTAATGCAAAATGTATCTTGGATTATCTATTTTGAACTACATCAATATCAAAAAATAGATCTGAAACCAATGAATGTATTTTAATTTTATCTTCACTCTACATATGGATGATGACTATTTCTTAATCATCATCCAAAAAATACAAACTATATGGCATAATAATAACTAAGTATACCCTCTTGCAGATGAATAAAAATTACTAAAATTGATAAATTCACTCATTTAACCATATGTACTGCTTTTCATAGTTGAAATCTTAAAATCAAATTAGGGTCGGTCTAAATTGGCAAAGCATAGTATAAAAATTACACTAGATCAACCTAAGAATGAATCTATCAAACAAATCGTTAATTAGTGTTAATCATGACCATCAACACTACGAACTAATTTTGTGGCAATCTACCTTTATGTGTAGTGGGATAATCTTGTAACTATTCAAATTTGCGGATTTGGTCAAGAATCTATATTATTTATTGTATTAATAACAAACCTAATTTAACAAAGTTTTTTACAATTACGATGAATGCAGTTTGACATTTTAGCTGGGAGCCCTCAATCGCTTTTTCCAAACTAGTGAGTGCAGAGTTAAGAATGATCTCTAAAAATTTCTTCCAATTTGGATATTTTATGTTTACACTTACCACACGTAATAAACCAATTTCCAAGTCCAAGTTGCTCTATTGTTTCAATAGGAGTGGATTGGTCTACATACTTATCTGCGACTGTGGGTTGAAAATTTTCCTTCTGACCACATTTTGGACAGCCCACAATCATGATTTGACTCACTAAATCACCTATTTTTCCGTTAAAAGTCATATACTCATCCTATTCAATACATCGGACTTATAGTTTTATTCTTGACCTTAATCTACGAATATCGTTTATAGCAAATTTTGATTTAATTTTCGACTTTTTCACCGAGAATCTCCACAAGGAACTTTATATCAATATGCCATATCTATTTGAAATGTTGATTATTGGGTTGTGCTAATGGGTGATGAGAATGTTATGGCCCATTAAATGAAAACATGAACTGCTAATTCAACTTCCATATGTTTGAGTCAAAATTCATTTTTTTTGATTTTAACAACTGAGTGCTGTTTAAGGACAGACATCTCGCCCACTACACTTTTCACTTTCGAATCTGTAAGTCGATGAAAAAAATAATAGGAATTCCAACAGAGGACGAATTTCTTATAATAGTATCTTTGGTTTGTAATACAACTAGACGCTATTTTATGCTATTTGCTTATTCTAACCTCTTGTTTTTCTTAATAAGGACATTGTTACATCAATGTGCATCAAATATGTACTGACCTGTTCTAAGAGGGTTTCAAATCTTCAAAATAGAGGCAAAAAAAGATCGATTATCAATAACAGAAATATTAATGTAGATTCAGGCTGATTGGTTGACTGTAAAGTTCCATTTAATATCTGACCAAAGTTAAAATGCAGTTACCACCTTTATAGATTCTTACTGTATTAAAGGTTTTCAATTGTCACTTCTGTTATAAATTGTTTATTTAAGACTCAAGATTATTACATTCTACCCGATATTTGGTATATTTGTAATGATCGACAGTTTTTTTTCTGAATCGATTACTATGTTGAGTACAATGCCTGCATTTCTAATAAATTTGCTGAATTTCTTCAGTAAGCTACATAAACTTTACATTCGTCTTATTTTTTGTGACCATAAAACTATTGGTGATTACCCCTTTTAACTAATACTTCTTTGTCGTATTAATAAATGACAATCTTACAAAATCTTGCTGAAAACGGGTAGTTCTAACTGTGATTTCCAAATTGTAATTAAATTCCTAATTTCTCATTTGAACCAAGATCGGTATTCAAAACAAAGATCGCCAAATTATTTATCGCTGTGAAAATCTAAATATGAATCATGAATGTTCTCTCTTATAATATTTACCAGTAGCAAATACAACTCATGAATTTCCACTCACCCATTAGTTTGTAATTCTCGAATTATAATTGTACGGATGGTACACTTTCAAGGGTCGTTATTTTGGATTGATCTTCACTTTGGTTATTATGACATGATCTTTGGCTCGACATAATTCTCCATGATGGAATCTTTGCAGGTGTTAAACAACTAATTACTTTTCTAAATCTTCGAGGGATATTTGTCTTACAGGATCTCCTTGATTGACCTCCCATATGACTCGATAGATGATATATCCTCGATTGATTTTCTATTTTTCGTGTTTCCCTTAATCCGATTTTTAGGATATCCAAAACCCAATACCGCAGATATATTTAAATTAGATGGTAGATTGAAGTGCTTTCTCATTTGATCTGGAATCACACCGGTGTAAATCCCTGAACCTATCCCTTCGTCCCACGCTGACAATTGCATATTTTGAATCAGTCTTCCTGCATCCAACAAGTGAAATGAATACTTTGGGTCTGTTAGAATTATTATGGCAAAATTTGCTCCGATTATCCATTGTCCACTTGTGCTTGAATCTGATAATTTTTTCAAATTATCTTTTTCTCTAACCAAGATAAATCTCCAATGTTGGGTATTTAAACCACTGCCAGTTTTTCTTGCCGATTCCAATATTTCTTTTATGGAATTTGTTGAGACCTCATCAGAACTAAATTCACGGATGTCTAACTTTGTAGCAATGCATTCGCGGGTATTCATATATATAGTAATTCAATAGAACAATATGATTTTAAAGCATTTCATCTATTTCCTAAACTTTAAGAACCTTTCAAAGATTATGCGCTGTATTTTTTATAAAATCTTTCTTCAACGGTGGAATTGTGGAAACAAGGGGGATCAAATAAAAAGTGACCAGACAAAAAAAACCAATATTTTTCAATTTATTATTAAAGAGTTCATTTATAGCAAGGTACGAATGAGTTCATTTGAACCATCAAATTATTTTGAATCTTGTCCTGGTTATGCACTCTATACAAGGGAGACTAAAAAAATTTTCGACTCCATGGTGATATGGAAGCCGTTATCCTGTGATTTCCCCAGGTAAGGGACCCAAAAATTATAATTATTTATCATGTATAGATCAATGATCGGTTTATTTTCCGGGTCTGAATGAGAACTTTATAAGAAAGTATATCTTGAACATGTTAAATTATATCGGTATTTTATGAATTTATCCCTTCAATGGTGGGATTTTATTTTACCTTAGATAGATTGTTACGTTAGTACCTGGATTTATTCTCTTTACAGTTATGATTCTTTCATCATAGTGATCACAAATTATGTTATCATTCTTTAATTCAATTTTTTTGTCCACTTTGAAGGATACATCTGTTACTGCGTGTTGACTAGATTGGATAGTAATTTTATTACCTGTCTCTGTAAATTTGATTTTTCTTATGTCTTGTATTCTTTGATACAGATCATAAAAGTTCGTCTTCCATGAAAAGGGTATTTTATCAAGTAAATTCAGAATCAGACTCCATTGGGTAAACAAATTGTCCCTAGTTATTTTGTATTGATGCCAATCGTAAAAGTAATGATGGTAATGGTTAAGGATGCAAATTGGATTCCTATATATTTTACAGTGTGCAACAGTTCTATATACCCAATTTAAAAATACTTTCGATTCGCTTGCAATTAGTTCTTTTTCATCTTGTGAAATCGGATTAAGTTTGAGCCTTCTTGGTATGTACAGCGGTAATCCATTCTTGGGTTCGGCCTTAAAATAATCTAAATTTGACATCATAAGAGGTATTATAAAACCTTTGTTAGCAAATTTCTTAATGATTCTAAGAACAAGATACGATTTTATCTTGCTAGGTATCAGATTTGATCTGAACAATTTATGATATTTCGACTGGCCGTAGACTGGAATCATGCCTGCACGAGAAATTAAATTAATGTTTTCATAAGAAATATCATCATAAGGGGGAACGAATATTAGCGGATCAATATTAAATGACTTTTTTAAAATATTCCTGCCGATATTTAAATATGCTTCAAAATTACTTTCATATTTTTGATCTTTATTTACGGGATCGATTATATTATGTATTGGAACCTTTTCCCTTGAATCTTCTACAGGGTTGAGTATTCTGGGATAAAACATCTCACTGAATTCTCCTCTGCCGTTAGATAGTTTGTGAGTAAGTCCATGTTGAATAATTTCGACCTGATTCATTGCAATTTTTTCCCTTAAGTATGAGCATAACTTATCATTTTTTTCAATAGAATAGCAATTTTTTTGTACATTCCTATAATTTGGTGGGACGCAAGGATCATTCATAGAAATTTGGTAGGGGATGATAGAAAAACTCACTTTAAAGCTTTTTTTCCAAGCTTCTGAATATATCAAATTTAGCTTATTATACTGAGTAAAAAAATTGATGTCATCATCACGTATTAAAATTGGGATCTTACCACAAGGTCCTATTAGTGGAACAATTTTCAATTGTAATCAGATATAAATACCAAACTTTTAAATGATATACCTGTACGATCTATACCAAATAGCAAGTTCAGGATGATTCCATACATGTTTGCTCAGAGATACTTGTATATTTCTTAAAAACAAAAATTCAAAATTTAATAATCTGGTAACTAATAAAATAACAATATTATAGGATGTTATAAAAAAGACTAACAATGTATTTTTTCCTAGCATAATAGCTTTTGCCTAGAGTGGACATCATATGGCTTTATGAAGCTTTGAAGAGAAGATTAGAATTCTAAAAAAACTAACCCTGGACCTGATAGAATTTGTATCTGTCTGTTTCCAGACCCCCTACTTATATTCTCATTTGGTTCTTCCAGTATGATATAATGGTTGAAGTCTGAATTAATTAATTTTCCAACATTTCGAAATACTTTCTGTCTCCTTTTATCAAACAAATGTCTTGATACCAAATTAAACTATTGTTGAGAATTTTGGAATAATAAATAAACCGGGTCTACTACATTTTACCTTGTGGACCCGTATGATGAACTAAAGCTTAACCTTTCTCACAATTCCAGGTCATTTAATTTATCCGATCTAAATCCTGACCTTTCTGGATCAAAGTCAAAGAAAGATTTGGAATCTGATTTAGATGCGATTTTGTCTAACCTTGCGGACCTTCATTACAAACTATACGCTGAAAATAAACGATCAGTTTTGGTAATATTGCAAGGGGTTGACGCTGCAGGAAAAGATGGAACTATTCGACAGGTAATGCGGGGCCTAAATCCTCAAAGTTGTAACATAAAGTCATTCAAAAAACCAAATGACGAAGAATTGTCGCATGATTATCTTTGGAGGATACATAATTCAATCCCTTCCTATGGACATGTTGGTATTTTTAACCGGTCTTATTACGAAGATTTAGTCGAACCAGCAATTATTGGATCATTGCCGAAGAAAATATTTAAAAACAGGATTAGACAAGTAAATTTTTTTGAAAGATACCTATCGGAAAATAATGTTACAATAGTTAAAATATTCCTGTATATTAGTAAAGATGAACAAAAAAAGAGAATACTACAAAGAATACATGATCCCAAAAAGAATTGGAAATTTTCAGAGGCAGACCTGATAAGTCACAAGAATTGGCAAAAATATATGCAGTTATATTCAAATATCTTAAATCAAACGAACAAGAAATGGGCTCCTTGGTTTGTGATTCCAGCAAATGTAAAGTACTTTAGAAATTGGGCTGTTTCATCCATTTTACTAAGAATATTTGAAACAATTAATCCTCAATTTCCTAATATAAGCATAGATCCAGATAATTACATCTTTGAATAAGGCGTACATTTTAAATGCTGCTTGAAAAAAACTGATAAGGTATATTAGAGGCAAAACAATATGTCTATGTATATAAATCAAAAATTCATTTATAAAATACACTGTTTAATTGAGCAAAAATCTTGGCTAATAGTTAATACTATACGGCTGAGAAATAGGGTCAAAACAATAGATAAATCCACATTAAACTTGATTGTAGTTCTTTATAAGATAAAACTATTATTCATCTTATCCTTGATCTAGACCGTGAGTCCTACTGATTCATTAAGACGTGATCATCTTTTAATTGAAAAAATGATAAATGCACTCAAAATTGTTTCTTCTATGCTAAGAGAAGGAAAATCAATTCCATCTCCAATATTAAAACAAGCAATTGACTTTTCAATCAATTTTACCAACACCTGTCACCATGGCAAAGAAGAAGAATCTCTATTTCCGGCTTTGGAAAAAAAAGGTATGCCTAAACAAGGGGGGCCAATCGCTAGGATGCTCTACGAACATGAAATAACAACGAACCTAGCAAGTGCCATAGTGGCATCTACGGAATCTTATTTACATGGGTCTGAAGCAGATAGATTAGTTTCAGATATTGATAATTATGTTGAACATGTTGAAATGCATTTAGCAAAGGAAAATCAAAGGTTATTTGTTATGGCGGACATGATACTGTCCGATCAATCTCTAGATGTTGATCAAGAATTAGAGGTAGTTGAAAAGACAAAGCTAGAAAGTATGAATCAATCGCGTCATCATTATGAAAAAATTGTTGATGAACTTGAAGCAATCAATAAGTGAAGTGCCAGGTTAAGAATGTACAAGATTGAGAATCCCTTTTTTTTCTTGAGTATAGTCAAATTAATTAGAATTGGTTTTTCCCTTATTGTTATAGGTCTCTGATTCTCCAATCAATTCAAATCAATTGACGATTTATTAGGCAAGACTATCAAGTAATAATTTGAATTTGGTTAGATTAAGAGCAACATTACCCCTTTCGTCAGTCAATAGACATTTTATCTAACCTAAATCAAGAGATGTTTCCCTTTATCTTAACACCTACCAATACAAGTGTAATTTATTTTTTGTAAAAAAATCAAAGGTTATCTAATGAAGGCCCGCTTCTTTGATTTTTGGATACTGGTACCAGCTTGGGCCCTCCTTTATTGGAATGATGTTTAGTTTCTTTCTAACTTCTTCTAGGGGCATTTCGACCATTTCCTCAAATTTAACAGGAAACAATGGTTTGCTCTCTTGTGCCATCTTGATACCTTTAGACAAGGTTTCAAAAATGGTAGATGAGTGAATTTTTTCTGAAGCTGGGATGCTCGCCAATCCTGGGAAGCAAGCTGAACCTACCGCAACTAGGTCAATTAACATAAATGCAGGATAGGAATACTGCGTAACGTTCAGAGCAATTACGCCTATTTCTCCAATGGCCATATTGAATCCACTTATTGTATGGTACATGTCATGAGTCTTTCTAACACGCATAGTTACATAATCAGTGTCATTCTCTAAAGATACTCTGTCTCTGGCGCGATAAAAATGTGGTTCAAAGCCCATAGTTTTCATAATTAACGCATATGTGTAACCTAAAGAATCCTTTGGAAGTTTTATCATTTCTTCTAAATCATATTCTGGACCCATATATCGTTCCTCCAACATCTTGGAGCATTCAGGATCTTCTTTGAGCCTCTCTATACAATTTTGCATCCAAATAGTATCTCTAAACCCATCTTCTAGGTCAAAAACAGTATCTAACTTGCCACGGTTAGTTACTAAATGTTTAATCATTCCACCCAAAAGTTCAATATTTTCTACTTTGCTCATTAAATCCATATATCCCATGTTAAAAGGAATAGAAATCTACTCCTTAAAATATATTTAGCAATTGCCATGAAGCTTCATTCTTCCGATATTTTCGAAATCCAGATCTGACTATCTGAAAAATGATCCCAAACTATACACTATTACTACTATTGGAGGTTAGGATCAATCGTAAGGTTTTTCCTTCAGGAGTAATTTAGATGTTTATGATGATGATGAATATAATTAAATTATAAAGTATTTTATTTCTGCAAACTCATGATTATACACGGTAAAGTCACTCCAATTTGGGGAGAGTGGAGGGCGCATTTTCTCATCCGCAATTCATTTTTTAAATGGGTTTGGTAATTCGCCAGGATTGCCGTTGGGAAAAAGTTCAAGGAAACGATACCAGAAAGTTTAACTTAATCTTTTTATAATAATTCTTGATTTACCAGGTGTTTCTATGTCCTTTTGCAATAGATCTTTTCTGTTAATAGTTCTAATAACTTAATTGAATCTACAGTTGACTTCAAGACATTCTTATAATCCAATTGGATTCATTCTGTTGAACCGTAAACCAATTAGTTATCTAACTTGGGACAAATTCCTATCCATAAGGAATAGTATAGTCCAATTTTTTTCAATGCCATTAGAATATTTCGTTGGTTAGAAACGATGATATATGAAAGATTGTTTTAAGGTCTCTATATATAATTCATTTAAAAAATTCTCCAATATTTTTTCACTAATACCAAATTATTCAATCCACTTGTTTCATTTAATTAATGTCGTAAAGATGGTAGAATAAATGTCATTTACTTGCATACCTGTTGTTAACTTCTTTCATCGTTCGTAACGACCGTTTCTTTTACTACTCATTGATTATTTCTGATACTATGCCTTTGTCACTAGTTATTAATGTGGGAATGTTGATTTAAGTAACATCTTTTAGGCAGAACCCAAGGAATCTCTTATTTGTTCCCAATATAATTCATCGGGTAATAACCCATATACCTATAAAATCTATGAAACATTGACAAGTAATGAAATAATCTATTATCTATTATATCCAAATAATGTTTCTGCAATCTGATGGTAAATTATTCCTGATTGCTAATATAGATACAAACTATCTACATTCACTCTGCGATTTTAATTTCAAAAGGTCACTAAAATATAAAGGCTTTATAAAACTAAACTGATAACGGCTCTGTTCACTTAATATGTTTTATTTCATTGTTATGATAGTCTACAAAGAGCCGCAGTCAATTCCGTACATGCTTTAACTTGCGATTCTTTATTCCACAAGGAAAGTAGTCATCGAAACTTTCGGTTCTATCCTTTATGTATTGCATCTTTCTTTCAATCAGACTTTTCTCCAGAGAGGAATGAATGTGATGATCGAGATTTAAGAATCTACAGGCCATTGGATACCAAGTACCTCCATCAGTTGAAACTGGATGAATTCCATGAATCTTGACTAAACCTGAAATGAATCTTTCAGCTACAAACATGTTTCTTTCTTTAGATTTATTAGCAAAAGAAGTGCGAGAATTTGCCTGTTTTCGGGTTCAGTTGCAACCCAGAGCCAGACAAACTCTGATCCCACCTTCAACATGGTCTCATCTATGATATACTCTAGAACTCTTCTTCTAGTTGACTTCAGCTTTTGAGGCTTGTACTTTTGAATCCAATTCCATTTTTTAGCTAATAAAACGTGATTTCTCTTGTATATCTGAGATAATCTTTCCGAGGCTTTCCTTAAGGATAGGCCTGAAAAGTACAAATGCAACCCATAGTAAACATACTTTGAAGGCGTTCTGTTTCTAGTAAGCATAAAAGAAATGGAATGCTTTCAAGCTATAGGCTTATCGTTAACTGAACAGAGCCATCAAATGAGAGTAGACTAGTTAAAAGTCTTGTAGTCAATTGCAGATATCAAAAGCCTATTCACTGAAATTCACACGATTGTATGAATTAATGAAATCCTTGGCATACTGATTAGCATGTTTTTCGGATCCTCTATGAATACCAGCATGAGTTCTTAAGTGATGGTAGAATTCATGTAAGACAATAAATGGATTATAAAAAATATCGGAATTAATACAATAAATTTTACTTTCTCTTTGAACATAAACGGCATAAACTGTTCTCCTTTTTCCTTTAATGGTACCAACTACTATCTGTGGAGGTTGTATACTATAATATTTACTCAATTTAAACAAGGCCTCTTCAGTCTTTTTATCAAGTATCAATTGCACAATTTTAGCTTTAGACATATCATCCAAGTTAAATTCCAAAAGCCAATATCAAATAAATTATGATTCCATATAAATGAGATGGACAATCTCCAATTGAATTGATATAAATACAAGATATAGTTTATACAAATTTCAAAATTAATATTCAAAACTACTGATCTAAAATAATTATTAATAGACAAATGTCAATTCTATAGTTATATTCGATAGTAACGTATCTTCATATATTTATATATTCCTAACACACTCATTATAAAAATCCCCATACACGGAAATCATGTTTTCAATCCTAGTCTTTTGACTCATCTGGAGATCAGTAATGTAGGACAATTCCAATAATTGAAATCAACAGGACATTTTAGAAAATAAAATAATAAGAAAATGGACTAGGATAGGAATGTGTCGTTCCTTCTACATGTATTTCATAGATCTCCAAACATATTCCATAAATTGCTGGTCAAATTGACATACTTATTAAAATGAGTAACACGGCAATCTCCACATCTGTTCCAAGTAGACGAACTGGTACTGATTCCAGAGAGACATTCTAAGACCTGAATTTAGGAAAGCCCCCCAATAGGTATTATGGAGATCTAACAAAACTACAAGTCGGATGTAGGGTATAAATAAATCTAAGTAAATCCAATGATTAATAGACTACAACAAAACAAGGTTGGTTTAAGGTTCCCCACAATGGCTATTTAAAAATCTTGAAACTACCGAAATCATAAAGATAAAATCATAAACAGAAGTGGATTGCCGCGCTATCAACTAGCCTGCCACCAAGTCCAATTAGTTGCGGTTTTTGAATTAGTATCAGAATAATTTGATAAATTACGAAGAAACTCCAATGATAATTATTAATGTGTATTTAGGTAATAGGACGGGAATTTTTTTTATAAAGGCCAAGTCTACGATAGGGACTATTGCTTTCTGTTGACTAAGAATGAATAATATCACAAGAATAACAGAAATAGGAAGTAGAATAGCAGCGGTTCCAGGCATTAGCAGGGTAACGGTAAAAATAGTGTTGAGCATGGATGTAAGACCACAGAGAAAGGTTGAAACTATTATTATCAATAATATCGTTCATTTTATAATTAAATTACCATGGTTTACTGGAGCAAAATCCTCTGATCTGATATGGTTTTTATAAACTATAACCAGTGACAGAATTAAGAGGAAAAATATATAAAAATGTTAAATGCCAACTAAAGTATCCGACGAGTATAGCTTTACATACCAGTTACATCACTGAAATTCCAGAAAAGATAGCAGTAAATTTACCCTGACTTACCCAGAGCTTTCAAAAATTTTTCCCTTATGATTGAAAATGCTACAGGAAACATTATTGGACCAATGTCTTGATTTATCCAGGCAATGAGCATAAGTGATTTAACCATAGATCAACCACCAAGTAACGTTCCTAAACTATATCTAATAATTACCATTACCAATATATTTTTTTTCCATAAATACCAGACTATTTTCCTATGATAGGTGTCATAACTGCACCAACAATCAAATATGCAGCTAAAATCCAAGATGAAGTATTATAAGAAATGTAGAAATCATCAATTAAATGCGGAAGTGCTAGGACCAACATAGCCTCTCCATACATAGGAATGAGAGTTAATGAATTCAATTGCAAGGGTCATCGAAGCTTCCATATCTATTCCATTGGTTAAATTCATTGTTTCCCCAACTTAATGCAGTAAATAAAGCATTTAAACAATCCAATAAAATAATAGCATTACTCTAGAATTATTAACCCAAATATAACAACTATAAAACAATTAAAGTTGCAATTTGTAATTTTGCATATTAAAGTTCTTGCTGCCAATTATTAATAGATAACAATTGTAAAAATTGTCAATCAACTTTTAACTCATATCAAGGATCAAAATTCTTATATAATAACAACAGCATAATTAATCTCAAAAACAAACTCCGATTTAATTATCTTAATGATTCATATTTTAGTATAGTGCTACTCTAAATTCTCTTTTAATAATTATACCATAAAATGAAAATCCGGAATATAGATGGATTAAAAATTCAAGAAATTAAAGGATGAAAGACAATTTCGTAAGGATTTTAACCCCGATCTTTGCTGTCAAGGATTCATCCACCCCAATTTTCTAAAATAATAAATCATCACTACCGCTGCCAAAACCGATAAAGACCCAGTTATAACAAGTGGGATATAATCTACAAAATCTTTTCCGTGGTTTATGCTGCCAGGTATCACAATATTCATCCCATAAAAGGTGCCTGCTACGGTTATTGGAATAGAGAGAGTAAAAAGCATTGTTAGAAAACTCAGTATTTTATTAGTTTTTTCAGAGTTTAACATATTATCTGTATCCTTGTAAATTTCGATGGTTTCTTTCGATTCGTCCAGTGCCTCAAGAACTTTTGATATGTGATCGTTAATATCATCAAAATAATCTATTAGTTCTTCCCCCTCCACGCCATTGGAAAATCGTTTCACATCCCTTGAAGTAATTTCTAGCATAATTCGTTTTAATGGCAATACGATTCTTCTTAAAGTAGTAATCTCCCTCCTCAGAATTGAGATTTCCTTTGCATTCGCCACCTTGTCATCAAACACTTCATCTTCTATGTCATCCAAATTTCCGATAATTTTCATAAGAATATGGAGCAGATTGTCAACTAGAGTATCCAGGATAGAGTGCAACAAATATCCCGGAGATCCACCCATTAGAGTATTTCTAAGTCTAGAATCTCCTGATTTGCAAGCTTTAAAAAGATCGGTTAACGGCTGCAAATCCCCTTGGGTAATCGAGATTAAATAGTCCTTGCCAATGAAGAAAGATAATTGAGAAAAATTGGATGCTGCTCGATCTTTGGTAGTAGTAGGGAATTGCAATATTACAAAAACATGATCATCATACCGGTCAATTTTGGGTAATTGATTTTTTGATAAACAGTCTTCTATATTCAGTTCATGAATAGGAAATTTTTTGGAAATGGTGTCTATTTTTTCTCGTGTTGGTTTTTCAAGGTAGATCCAGGATAGGTTTTGGTTCTGGATCGTTTCAAGTCCGCTAATGTAATTAGGGAAATACACTTCAAACTTCATAACAATAGTTCTTTTAATATATAACTGATTGGATATAATTTTAGATTGACAGTTGATAATTAAAATTCATCAGTTGTTATGTTAAAGAATGGCCTTAGGATTTGGCTTGCAGTTACATTCATCCGACCATTTTAATTTTTTTTGATCAAACTCTAATGGATTACACCAAACAACGTAAAACAGTCATGAGTCAGTCATAGAAGAAATAATTAGTGGAAATTCGTTAGGTTATTGTGAGTAATCATACAATCCAGTAATAAATACCACCTAACAATTCAAAGATATATGAATAAATCTACTTGCCAAAGATCATTACTCATTAAAAGAACATTCAAATTTCCCAGATTTATGCGCAAAGAATGAGAGTAAATGTGGATAGGATCAACTAATAATTATTGAATACACTATTTACAATAACGAGGTATTCCTAAACACTTCAAGTCCTGAGTCCCATAAATAAGAGATTCTCCAAAGTGCTTATTGACCATAGTAGGATCCAATCAAATCTTAACAACACTACCGTCTAAGAGTGATATTAGTCGGGACGTCGATCACAGGACTCTCGCATTGTGACTGTAGTCGTGCCATATAGTATTGTAGAATTGCTGTTATGATTAGAATTTGAAAGTTTCCTTAATTTGTAATCATATGTATATCATGATAGTGAGACGAATTTCTATCTTCTTTTATCATGTAGAGAGAAGCATTAAATTGAGGAGATTGAGATGTCAAATTATAGATGTTATAAACATCGCCTAATATCCACACTAAATTATTATTTGTGGAATCGATTGTAAAGTATCTATCCCTCCTTGTAGGACTTTGTCAGAGGAAATATTTGACATGGGAGATAAAATATTGTCTTTAGTAGAATTACCAATATACGCAGTCCCATTGGAGGATGATTTTGATTTGTTGTTAATACTTTCAATTGTATCTGTTATAGATGATTGTACTTGACTATTGATTGCAGATTGTAACTGATTTTGACTCTGCTTAATTGAATCACTTAAGGATGAAGTAGCAAATGAAGAGAAGGATTGAATAACAAATAATTCAATCATTCCTACTATACCCATTACTATTATTATAGAGATAATGGTAAATGTTAGAGATATTCTAATATAAAATTTAATTAAGTAATGTATTAATAATTTGTGGATTATTTAAGCACATACCCACTCTGTCTATCGGCAAATACTTCTTTTCTTTAATTAGATATCTAGTTGAGCAAACCCAAATATACTATATTTTTTTTATTCATATTGTGTTCTTTATTTAGTTTAATCTAACCAATGCAAGGTATCACCTTTGGTTAGGCACTTAATATTAGCAAGTCCATACGATTTTCAAATATAGCCATTTCAATACGAAATTAAAACCATAATAAATGGCTATTTGAACTAAAAAGTATTAGTAAAAAACCCAAAAGTACTAAGTAACTAATCGGGCATTAAGTGAGGTTATTTACTTCATATAACCGACAACAAATAACATCATTGCCATGGCCATTGCAATACCCCATACTAATTTATTCCAATCGAAAATTTTTTGGCCATCTAAAACACCCATAGGAATTAAATTAAACATCGCGATCCACCCATTAAATGAAGCACCTATATCAAAATATGGCCCATATGAGTGATGGTAAACAAATGACAAAAATAGAAAGCCAAAGCCCATTACTAAATTAGTTACTGGTCCAATAAGTGCTACCCTCCCAAACTTTTGTCTATCACTTAGATGTACCATTACTGCACCTGGAGCAATAAATTTAAAGGGCATTATTGGAAGGGCAGAAATAGCAGTTATTATCAAACCATACAATTCTGCCCGGAATTCGGCCCAACTGCCATAATACTGGGCCAAAAATTTATGAGCCAATTCATGTACGATAAAAGCACTAATAAATATGGCCAAAAATTGCCAAGAAAAAGTTCGATAATTATTCAAAGATAGTCCAACACATGTCACTAGAAGTGTTGCTAAGGATAAGTGAAGTATCTCTGTTTTAGATGTTTTTAAGTTAAATAAGTTGCGAATTATTCTAATGACATTGTTATCCTTGAAGCTATTTTTATCGTTACCAAATTTATATTGATTAGCCTTTAATCTGTAGGTGTCTACAAAAGGACAAAAATGACTTATTGGGTTCCTATGTAAGTTACAAAAATGTTCTCTGCAATAGTTACACTTAAATGGTAAACTTTCTATTTTATCACAAAATGAGCATTTATTAGTGGTGTCTTTTTGTTTATACATGCTAATACGATCTTAAAACAAATTCATTAATGACCATTTTTTTACTTCTACAAAAATAGATTGGTTTCTCAAGACGGCGAATTTGCAACTCAGATGATAAATAACTATTATATACAATATTATTAACAAGAATCATCTTATGGGTATAATATAATACTGTTGTTCATATTTAACGATTGGGGGTTGCATGATTAGTATCATAAAGTATACTTAAATGATTAAGAAAACATTTTATTTCATCCCACCAGAATATAAAGATATATCAAAACCGCATTTTAATGTTGAAAGAAATACGTCCAATAAAAGAGAGATCAAGTTTTATAATTGACTTTTACCGTAATTCGTCCATGGTCAAACTCACTCTTTAGAAGAAAAGGCTTTATTTGAAATATATTAAATAATGAATGCGTATAAAACAGGGACAATATTTTCAAAGACTTAATAGATATTTTATTCAAAGATATTAAATAAATAATGATTTAACCAATTGTTGTAAAGTTGTTCAATGACTTCCATAAATACCAGGCGGCAATACTCCTATAAGGCCTCCATTTTGCCGATTTGGATACAATAAATTCGTTTGAAGGCAGTGTATCCAAATTGTAGAGCAACTTAATTGCTTTTTTAATCCCTAAATCACTTAGGGGAAAAACATCTTCGCGCTTTAAACAAAATATCAAAAACATCTCTGCGGTCCATCTTCCTATTCCCTTTACCTTGACTAGTTCTGAAATCACTTGTTCATCTGAAAGATTAACTAATTTATCTAATAACAATTCGCCCATCGTGATTTTTGTTGACAGATCTTTTACATATGTTATTTTCTTGTATGATAATCCAATTTTTCTAAGAATCATGGCATCAGTATCAACAATCTGATTAGGTAAAGGAAAAGAATTACCATAAAACCCAATAAACCTTTGGAAGATGGCATTTGCAGATTTACCAGCTAATTGCTGATAAATAATGGATCTAACTAAGGACTCAAAGGGATTATCATGAATTTCTATGGAATATTTACCTACGTTACTTATGATTCGAGCTAAATCCACATCAGTTCTTAATAGTAATTTAACTGGGTCTCGCCCCATTTTAAAAAGAATGATCACAATGATTTTAAACATTATTTAGAAAATACAAGAAGTCTTACATTCTATCATCTTGGTACAACAAAAATCATAGGGAAGAGATATGAAAGCAGAATAAGAAATAAGCAATTGGTATTGCAAACTTTGGAGCCCACTCTTAAATTAGTCGATTGATGTTTTAATTCAAATTCGCAATTAATTTAATGTTACTAATCAATATAATGATATTCTCTAGAATTTATATCCAGCTATTCGAAATTCTTCTGAAGAGTATAATATATTATATGCGTTCAATTATCGACAATCACCGTAGGTAGTCATGAGATCTGTCTAATACAGTAAGAAATATTAATTTACAAGATGGATCAAATAGGAATTTTGGATTCGAATTTATAGACTCTTAGGAAAGTGTAAGAAAAAGAAAAGAACATACGATAAAATATTGCATCACAAAGCGTGGGAATGAACACATTGGTTAAACAATCGTGACAGAAGACCACTACCGGGCTTATTAAAAAAAAGAATAATTCACCACATTTAAAGTACCACATTCTTCCCAACTAAAGGTCAGTTTATCATTACTGACCAGTAGTACCATTAATTGTCATATTGTCACCAATGGACGTCGGAACGTTGGAGAAACAGTTGGATTTGGAGACATTTATCCCAGTCTGATCAGGCGTACACTTTTCCTGCATTGTTTGACCATTCACAGGAAAAATTGATAATGATGTAACGACTAATGTAGTACCAATAGCAAGTGTCAATAGTGCGACATAGAAATAGGCAGTTTTAGTTTGATTCTGATCTCGAATTTTTCGAACCATATATTAAAGCTGTTCATTAAAGTATATAACCAATATTGATTAATCTCATTCAAGTAACTATGTCGTTTTATCTTATTGACAGATTATACAGGAAATATTGAGAGCAGATCGACCGTACCATATAACAAGATTTTTGTGATTATGGAATTTTGTATGCCAATACATCCACTGACTTAGTAATACATATTTTTTTCCGACGTTCCCAAGAATAGCTAGATATTAGATATAGAAACTTACTTTAAACGTTACTACAATTAGAAAGTCTTAATACTTCATTTATACAAAAAGTTTTTAGAATTTATGGATGAAGAAGGTGGTGTAGGATTTTCACCACCATTGATAAGAATAAAAATGGGATTATAACCAAAGTATTGATTGTAGGGTGTAAGTATCTGGATATTGTGCCATATAAATGCTGAAGCTGGACTATTGACAACCTCATCTATCGACATACTTAATAGTTGGACAAGCAAAAAAAATCTACCCCGGTTTTTTGCTTCAGACTAACTTTACTATCTAAAGAACAGCATCTATAAGGATGATAGTAATTGATAGGACTTTAACCTAGCTTTGTGATCATATATATGAGAAACCACCATTAATTCGTCGATTTGACGACTTTGTAAGAAATTGTTAAGCAAAGACTTTACTTTTTGAGGAGTTCCGACGAAAGAATATTTTAGTCTTTGGTCGATGGTATATTTTTCAAATTCATTCCATATTTTATTCATATTCTTGATAGGAGGCTTAAGCAGGCCGGGCTTTCTTCTGATCATATCAAGTGCCTTTGTTTGGACCGAAGTAAAAAGCAATTGAGCTTCACGGTCAGTATCTGCTACTACCATGTTTACTGATACTAATACATAAGGTACTTTGAGATATTTAGATGGTCTGAAATTCTTCCTATAACTTTTGATTGCTAGATCCAAATAGTCTGGTGCAAAGTGCCCGGCGAACGCAAATGGTAGCCCTAATTTTGCAGCCAAGTTTGCACTAAAAGTACTGGATCCAAGTAGCCAAATGGGAATTGACAGTCCTTGTCCAGGGATAGCAACTATATTATTAGAACTGTCATCTTCCAGATAGTTAATTATATCTCTAACATCGTTTGGAAATTCCTCCTCCAAGTCATTAGGATTTTCACTAAATTTTCTTCTTAATGCAATGGATGTCATTCTATCAGTTCCTGGGGCTCTCCCTATCCCCAAGTCGATCCTTTCAGGATAAAGCGATTCCAAAGTGCCAAACTGCTCAGCTACAATTAATGGGCTATGATTAGGCAACATGACACCTCCCGACCCGACTCTAATGGAATTTGTGCCACCGGCTATGAATGCAATCAAAATAGATGTAGCCGAGCTAGCAATGCCTGGGATATTATGATGCTCTGCCAACCAATATCTCCGATAGCCCCACTGTTCCGCTTTTTGTGCTAGATCAAGGCTATTTATCATAGACATGCCTGCTGTTCCATTATCATTAATCATAACAAGATCTAAAATAGACAAAGGTATAGACAAGCGATCATCTGTAGAATTCATGTAACAATGTTTTTTAACGTCTTTCACAAATTTATGGATAATGCACCATTTCAAATAAGGAAATCAAATTTGAGAAATAACATACCCGAATTATGAGCAAGTCAGTCTAATCCTATTTAAATTTGATTAAGCCTGATAATAATCAAATTTACAAAATAAAAATATGAAGAAGTAATATAACAAAATACTATAATATAACGTCACAAAAATTGAACAATTTTGATCTATATTTTGTATCTCTATATGATAACAAACTGATTTTTCTATCATCCAAGTTAAACCTGTTTATTCAAAAACTAGATTGGTTAAGTAGAAAAATGTTTTACAAAAAATATAAATATCCGAATTATTAGGCACCAAAATGAATAAATACTTAACCATAAATAAGAAATTCAGTTCTTATAATTTCTTAATTTAACAGATAGCCAGTACTGCTTCATCAATTATTTGTCTCACCTTGATAGGCTTTTGTATAAACTTTTCGATATATTGTTTTTTGACCAAATCTTCCTTTAATGATTCATCTAAGTTATATGCAGAAATAAGAATTATTTTTATTCCATTAAGTACCTTAATTTTTTTTGCCACACTATCGCCATACATATCACCTAGATTATAATCAAGGAAAAGCAAGTCAATCGGAGACCCCTTGCTCTTCAGTTCCAAATATTTCTTGATACATTCAATGCCAGATGCTACGCGGATTACAGTATATTTCATTTCAAGGACTTTTGTATATACTTCCAATAGCTCTTCTTCATCCTCACAGACCATAACCACTTTCTTTCTAGAATTGGCTGGTTTTTCGGTCCCCATCTGTATGAATTTAGTAAATAGTTATAAAAATTTTTAATTTAAAAATGTTCTTATAGAGCATAGTAAAAAATCAAGGTTAGCGATACGGCTTATCATTTAATAGAATTAGTTTTATACTGTAAACTTTGTGAGCTTAAATGTCGACTCAAATTCAACTTTGGTTCAGTTATCCAAAGTATCCGCTTTTTAAAAAAATCAAATCAAAAGAAAAAGATAAAAACTATTCAGATTTCAACAAAAATATAGTATCACATATCGCGTTAGAAAAGAGATAGAATTCCCACGAAATAATGAAATAAAAGTCCAAAAATAAGTTACCAATTCTGTAGAATGAATTGATAATTTTCACAAATTACATCAAGGCGCTCTATATTTATGTAAAAGTCATTTGGTAATTAAAAAGTCTTACAATGAAATCTACTCCTATCCTACTATAAGGCAATGGCTAACAAGTTAATAAAAAACGTTTACAATTATGACCTGTAAAAAATTTCAAAGGTTTAATTCAAACCTGCATTGTAGTGATCCGGCTTATCCTCGACCTAGAAAGTTAATAGCCAATAAAATACAGCAATAATGAATACTGCCACAGCAACTCCGTTGATAATCTTCCATTTCTTTTCCATAATCAGATTTAACTAATTTTATAAAATTATGTATATTAAGTTAGCTATATTGACAAAACACAATTTAAATACTCAAGCTCAATGGGCATAACTTTGTCAATTCTTCTTAGATCAAGTTATGTACTAAAAATATATTCATTTACATTTAACTACTTTTGTATTCCTTTGGCATTCCTTCAAAAAGGATTATTTAATAAAACGACAGATCAGTTTGCTGAACCATTCATTGAATTTGTGTTTTGGAATAGATTTATGGTTAATCTTAAATTTGGGTAGAAGGGTAAATTGGCCTGCTTCTGGCGTTATTGTTCAAGATTGAGTAGATTTGATTTCAGCCTAATCTTCAGAGAATACACGATTCATTAGAATCACTATCTAGTCCAAATGTGTTCGCAACATCCATGACATTTATTCATGAATTTCCATCAAACCTATAATAAAGTCGTTTGTTCATGCATCAGCATATTCTTCTTCACATTCCTCAGCACTTTTACGCAAATACTTGATAGTGTCTTCGTGATCATTTATAAGGATTGATATCATTTTTAGGTCGGCTTGATATTCTCCAGGGTTTTCTTTAAGGTTTACAAACTGTAAGAATTCACTCAAAGTTGAGAACGTCAGACCACCTAGCTGTCGTATCCTTTCGGCTACATCATCAATTATTTGGTTTACTTGTTCATATTGCTGTTGAAAGAATTCATGATGTTTATTAAGTCTTTTCCTACTACATTCTAGTGATAATTACGAGATTTACTGAAGAGGGCATATTCATCAGCAAGCAAATGTTTAAAAGTCTTGTAACCTACTTTCGATTTTCTATCTCAATCCCAATACCTGGATTCTCCCTAATGGGACTAATTTGTTTGAGTATTTTACTACAAACAGTTTTATAATGTTTTTAATTTGGAGCAATTTTGATTGCAGATTTTATTCAAATGACATCATAGTGAGTAAATGTGGCTGGTGAATGTCAGATTATTTAACAAATATTAATATTTACAGACTTTGTGACAAAGGCTTTTTACTGAATTGACTATTAAATATTATTGTAAATGGTAGTAGACACGATTCGTACTCTCAAATTGGTAAGTTCATGGGTAGGAAATAGAATAATACAACGTAGGCGGCCCATCATTGCAGTATTTAGTCTTACATATTATTGTAACTTTTATTGTCCAATGTGCCCATTCGGCGATCCCGACAAGTCGGGTCAAATTAGATTTGCCAAACAAAATGATCTAACGACTGATCAATGGAAATTAATTTTTGAAAAAGTTTCAGAGCACTGTGTATGGTCAATAATAGAAGGTGGCGAACCAACGTCTCGCCCAGATTTTATGGAGCTAGTCAGATACTTGTATGGGTTAAAGATGCCAATCACTCTGATTTCAAATTGCTCTCTATTGCATACCATAGATATTCAAGAATTGAGAAAATATATTCAATTCATCACCTGTAGTATAGATTCTGTTTATGAGGAATCGTATTGTAAAGTAAGAGGGGTTGATAAAGCAACGTTTCATAGAGTAGTAAAGAACCTCAAAATGCTAAAGGAAACGAATTTTCCCCATTATTTTAATAGTGTCATAACAAAATATAATACCGAAGAATTCATAGATCAATCCTATTTTGAAAAAGCTATAGAACTCGGATCTGATGCAGTTTCACTAACTTTTGTTGAAGACAGAGCAGATGTTAATTACTCACTTCTTCCCGATAGAGATACAATAAACAGGGTATGTGAAAGCATATTACAATATTCAAAAAGGAATAATAAGCCTCGTATAATGATACCTGATTTATATTTTGAACAAATACTACGTGATGGTCATGTAACTTTTGACGAATGCGGCGTATGAAAAACTGTTTTTGTAAACGGTGATGGAAGTGTTTTAGTACCTTGTTGGAAATTTAAAAGTCCAGAAAATCGTTACGATTTGTTAACTCAAGATATTAAAGAAATTTGGAACGCTCCACAATGAGATATAGCAAGAACCTGTCATGATTGTAAAGTCTTAGGATGTATATGGTATTCATCCCAACCCATAACTACTTTTGCTGGAAACTATATGCGCGGTTTATCACAATATATTAACCAAAAGAATCCAGAAATTTCGTTTGTTTAGAACACTTTTAAGAAATGATTTAAAGGTATTGCGAGTGTGGTAACTATAAAGATTTTTTTATTATTAACAAGTTTGTATTTTAGTAAATATCTTTTTTATTCACACAATAGCAAGTTAGTTCCACTTTAAAAAACCATATGGTATTAAACAGCATTTGTTTGGAAGGTCTGGTTTTAACTGAGACTATCCGAATAATATTCAAGTTTGTGTAATGATTCAAACTACCTGATTTGGACTGTCTATTCCAAAGGCAATGTAAAATAGAATGTTGATCCTCGTTCTTCTATGTTACTATTAACCCAAATTTTACCACCATGTGCTTCAATGATACTCTTGGCGATGTATAGCCCTAATCCAGTACCTTGATTTGATTTGGTTGCAAATTTCGTAAATAATCGTGGAAGTATTTCTGCATCAATACCCTTCCCTTCATCCCTTATTGCTATCAATACCAACTTTTCCGAATTAATTTGCGTTAATGAATCATTTGCAGCATCTGTCATGGCTTTATCTGAATGGATTTTGTAAATTCCTTTTTCTCTACAGTTATAGCTATTGGACGACCTTCAGAAAACTTTATTGCATTATTGAGTAGATTTGATACCACTTCAAAAATTCGTATCTTATCAGCATATACAATTAGAGGTTCATTTGTGGAAACAAATTGTATATCGATTGTTTTATTACCACCGCTAATCTGTGCAGGATCATCCGATTGCTTTGCTGTATCCTTAATTACATTTTTTATTTTTTCATTCAAGTCAAAATATTCCTTATGGATCTCAAGTCTGTTACTCTCTATCCTCGAAGTATCCAATATATCATTGATTAACTTTTCAAGCCGTTGAGAATTGCGGTAAGTTGAAACAAGTCTTCTTATGAAATCAGATAGTTTTTCCTTATCGCTTACTAATGCTTCAAACTCTTTGAATAATGTTGATTTATCTAGCGAAGTAATCTGCATAATAGATGGGATATAAATCATTTCGATCAATTCAAGATTCCCAGAAATTGCTTGGGTAGGTGTCCTCAACTCGTGGGCAGCTATATTTATGAATTCCTTTTGTAATTTGTCATGAGTTTTCAGATCTTCATTTGCTTTCTCTAATTGGTCAATTGTCTCACTTAATTGCAAGGTTTTTTGTTTCACATTTGATTTCAGAATTCTATTCCACCGAAGTAGGGTAATAGATACAATCAATGAGATGGATGCAATTACGAAGATTATGGAAAAATTCACGATTATTAGACTATCGATAAGGGTGACTACATCTATCGCAAGCGTATGAGGAAATGTTATAAATAATGTACCTATCCTGTTATTTTCTCCCTCATTTGTAAGGATATTTACTGCCTGATAGGCAATAGTTGTAGTATTCTGTCCGAATGCAAAATCTTGAACACCATTTTTAGATATAAGGGCGTGGTTGATAATGCTATTAAAGTCCTCTTCTTGGTCTTTCATCATAGTCTTCAAATAAGACTGGAAACGTTTTTCAAAATAATTTGTCCCAATAAATGACTGATTAGATGCATAGAGGATGTTTCCATCTCTATCTATTAAACCAACTTCCCCATTAAATTTAGGATGCATTTGTGATTCCAGGAATCCTCCCAGAGTTTTGATGGGAATAGAAGCAACAACCACACCTTTAAAAATTGAAGAATTATTTTTCAAACTATTTCCTTCGGATGTGAACTCCAAAACTGATTGGTTTTCTCTAGCTACTGGCAATGAGATATATATCCTAGGGACACTATCATTGGAATCAATTACGGTACTAATGTATAATGTGTGGTTCTGCTTTGGGATTTGAAAGTAATCACGATGACTTAGGTCGATACCTAAATATCGGGAATAACTTTCCTTATTTTTGCTTGCAAATGTTACCAATGTTCCATTCTCATTCAATACATAATAACCATCGGTAAGATAATTCGTAGCATTCAAAGAAAGCGATAGTAGCCTATCAATTCCCGAAACATTCCAATTCAGAATTGAAGGTGAATTTATAATACGCTCCAGATTGGAATTTATGAATAATATCGAATTACTTAAAATATTTGAAATACTATAAACCTCAATTTCAGAGTTTGTTTGCAAATCATCGATTGCAAGATCTTGAATCTCTCTAGCAGTGAGGGTAAAGTAATTAAATGATATAATTCCCAAGATAATTGAAGAGATAAGTACTATAGGCAATACCACAAAACTTATTTTATAATCGAGTACCCCCAAACAATGATTATTAAATATATAATATAATTAATATTTCGCTCAAGTTTTTTTACAAAAAGTTAGGACTAGTTATTTTTTTGTTTTAGAAATTAGAAAATAAGCGAAATTATCATCTTTGCTAGAAATAGTATTAATTTTCAAGTCATGGTTCTCGAAGATTTCCTCAATGAACATGATATATTTTGATTTAGCGAGATTAAGATTGTTACACTATTATTCAGACTATCATAGACTAAGGATAACAAATACTATTAATAACAGGTTTAGAAAATACAATGTTTAATCCCATGAGTGAGATTGAATCGAATTGATCATGACTATGACAAGATATAATAAAAAAAGATCGTTCTTCACAATTAATTAATCATACAATGCTATACTTTTTTCTGCCACAAATTGAATCCGATGCTGCACAACTTTCCTAACGTTCTGTGAAAAATTAGAAGTGTAAAGATTAGAGAGAAGTTTACTTAATTAATAACACAAAAAAAATTACATCACCATTTTACAAATGGTATACTATATAGTATAGAAAAAGAAAATCTTTACATTATTTTTTTAGTTTTATATCAACTGTACAAAATAAAGATGACAAAGTAGAACGAAAGGTACTTGAATTTGCGTAATAGGTTAAATTTTCTAATCGTCTTAAGATTCTGGGAACGCCACAGGATTACATTTACGAGGTCGTAGAGTATCTCGATATTTATTGTCAAATTAATCATTAAATTTGCAATCACTCACAATTTCAATGGTCATACTGTAAACCACTCATATTAAAAAAACCGAAAGCCTAATTTTGGTATAATGCTACTATAAATGAGTATCTTGCAATTAATAAAAAACAATCCAAACAAAAAACCAACGAAACAAATGATATGAACTGGATCTCAAAACGACGTTGAAATTAGTTACCTATGCGAAGTCATTAGAGGTCATAAGTAATTGGATAATAAGTGAGGCCAACAATCCGATTAGACCCTTACTAACTGTTGAAAGAAGGAAATTTCCAATTATATCCCTTTAAACATATGAATAATTAATGGACAAAAAAAATCATGTAATCGCTCAAAACATTGAATATCTCTCAAAATAGTAAGACAATAAAAATTGCTGTTTCAATATAATTTGGATTGAAATGGCAAACAGCAAATATTATCATTATCCAACTACTCATATTACCGTAACTTTGTCGAGATCTCCAAAAAAAATCACCCTATTTTAAACGCTATATGTAACATGCTTTGTTTAAAATTAAACAACATCACCTCAATATATACTTTGAAAATCTGAAACGGTTTTGGACCTTAAATCTTGTTAATGAATTTATCATCATTATTTATGGAATCAATAATCGGGATTGAATAAATCTTATAGTGTTATCCTATTTAGAATTGTCATATATCTTAGTCTTAATTATTTTCATCTTTCAAGCCATTAAAAATTGATATGTTTAATTTGGAGTCTGGATTAATATATTTAAATTATTGATTATGCCCAAACAAGTACCAATGGACTCGTTCCTTTATGCAAGATATTAAGATAGTCACAAAACTAACTTGATCTTTAACACATTGTATTGCGATTGAATCATTCTAGGAATCTATCATGATATTTGAAAGATCGTTAAATAAATAGAAAAACTTGCCTAGTTGTACATATACAACAGTTACCTGTGTTCAAACGTTATCCATCTGTTTTTTTGTAAAGATAACATTAAAAAGATTTAAAAATAACTAGCTTTATGACATAGATGTAAAGTCTGAGAATTAGATCCAGCAAGTATCAAAACTGAGACATATATTTTTCGCAGAACTTTCAAACGCGGTTTGAAAAGCAAATTCTGCTAGTAAAGAGATAAACTAAAATGAACGTAACAGTAGAGATCATCATCTATGATTAAAATAAAATACTAGATAAAGAATTCATTGCGAATATATGAAAAAAAGATTATTTCAATAATTTGTAATATACTAGGAAAAAATTTTTGTATTTATGAAGGGTTAGACTTTGAGAATTTGCAAAACGAGTATCATTTAGATTGGTAGATTATAGATTAAATTATAGAATTTAAAAAGTACTGAACTACCATCTAATAGTATTGCAAACATAAAAATTCTATTAACTGCAAAATCTGGAAGATTCTATCTATAACTGTCATGGTAAAGCAGTATCGGTAAGGAAGACCACAACAATACCCAAATGATAACCAGTATTGATGGATTCATTATTTTAATAGGAATTAGGTTGGCAGTATAATATCTCTATTAAAACTACTTAGAAACTGAATTCTTAGTTTTCAAAGGATCTTGTCAATTAGTATAAAATATTTAAAAAATTTTAGATTTGATTTGAAACAATGTAGTAAAAGAAACATCTTTGGTAACATGATACCAATTGTCAATTTCATCGGGTCTTTTTTGTCGCCTCAATTTGATTTGAAATATTTTTACTATGAATGATAGACAATTTCCCTAGGAGAAAAAGGTATTCAATTGTGTTTAAAATTGGATAAAAGTTTAGGCATCATTACCAAATGTCAACATGTTTAGATTTCCCTTTTTATTCATTCCGACCTAGCGACAGGGTGTCTACAAAATGCATTGACACCAAGACTCAACATACTTCCTGCCAAAGGTGCTACGATCAAGGCAGAACTTTGAGGGAGTTTTAATTTGTCAATTATTGCCTGGATCACCTCAGAACCGCTAGCAGGATTATTTGAGCTAATGATCTGATGCAAATTCCCCGTAGGATCGCAGAGATCATCATGTAAAACTTCAGCATAAGCAAACCAAATAGACCTACCGTCAGGGATTGTCTTGTTGTGTTCTATGTCAATCTCAAAAAGTGCAGGCATAATTAGATCAATTTCTTGACCATTGTTTTTGTACAATATCAAAATTTCTTCCAATTTTTGATAGGCAGGAACTAAGCTAAACTTTGCCTCCTTCATTTTAAATGAGATCACTTCTGCCATCTTCCCGGATTCAATCACATCAGAAAGATCTACCACCATAATTTATTGATATTCTCATCAAAATGCTAATTTATAAACTTGATTTATTTTGCTCAAATAATCAGGGGCACTGAATCAAAATATACACCTACTTTTCTATAGCACATAACAAATCAGAGAACCTAAAAGGCTTAGTAAAAAGGTCACCATCTTTGATCTGAATTTTCTTTAACAGCCTTGTGTTTAGTTCATTTTTTGAAGCTTGGCTTATGATCATTATCCTTTGAGAAAAGTCATTATTCCGAATTTCTTCTGCAATATTTAGCCCTGGACCTTCATCCAGATGCGTGTCTAAAATTATTACATCATAATGCTTTTTTCTCTTTTTACTTGATACACCAATTCTATCCAAGGCTACAGACCCACTCTCAACGATCTCATAATCATACCCCATAGCGCTAACAAACATACCCAGAATTGAATTAACGCTAGAGTCTGACTCTGCTATTAAGATAGATTTTTTGTAGTTATTATTACCATTACTTTTAGTTCTAAGATTTACAGATTCGTGTGTACTATCATTTTTGATATTGAGAAAATGGTTTATCTTTTTCTTGCCAGTCGTATTTTCATTGGTCTTATTCCTAGCCAGTCTATTACTCCGGCTTATTCCAGCTACATAATCAAGATACTCTAAAGACATAATTCCACCGGTTAACATATATGTTTAACTAACAAAGTTAATAAACCATAAACTGAAATAACTTTCAGTTCTAAAGTATAATAGTAATTATAATGTTAATTAGTAACATGTCATAATAGATAGCATCCACATTTTATTAAATTTTTTTTAACTGCTTCTGTATATAGACTAAAGGCTTAATTTCCCATATTTAATATCATGATAAGACACCAGCCCTATTAAAAAAACAAATATACATAGTTGACAAAGTTTTATTGGTGTTTTACCAAAGGAGTATTTCAAATTGAAGAATCTAACAATTTATGCTTCGTCTATTGAACAAGGTACAACAGGATTCACTCAATTTAGCATTTCCGAAGCTCAGACAAATACTATCAATATATTAAATTCGCTTTCTCTACCAGATATCTATAAAATCGTACAAACAAAACAACCTACCAATGTAATATTGAATACATCAAACATGCATGGAAAAGAGATTGTGGGTTCATTAGAGTATTTTCTTTCAAATAGATACAAACCCATAATTTTTGATATCATAATAAGGAACTCTAATATGCGAACCAAAATCATGGTAATAAAGTTCCAAGGTACACAGAAAACAGAGAAATATTTCCATAAAGATAATTTTGATCCATTGTCCTAGTATTGTAGAAATTCTTATCAAGTATGCAATCAAGATTAACAGAATTCTAATATCAAAACTATATCTACCAAAACAAATACTAGTCGCATTATTACTAGTTGGATATAGTAATAATTTAGAATCATCTGATTTGGTAGCATAATTATTATAATTCATGATAGAATCAAAACGATTAGATAATCTAAATATATCACCAATTTTTTTGAAATCTACTATATTATTTATTAACATTGCAGTTCCAGTAAAGGTAGCCTAGAGAAAGAGTAACAAAGGTGGAATTCATGAGATAAGCTTCTATAGTGGGATCCATCAGATTCGCAACTACTGGTTCCCTCCACCATAGGTTACAAAAAACATTACCTCGGAAATTAAAAAATATGATGTTGACGGCGCCGCATCATACAACCTCGCCTTTGTTGCTTCATCACTAGGACTAGATTATTAGTAGACAGATCAGGTTACAGTTTTTGCAATATGAATTAAACATAAATATAATTGCAGACTCATACTTGCAAGTTTTTTGACTAGTTCAAAATTGATGACCGCAACCAAGCATGCTGTATAACTTATTTGAAATTAAAGTGAAAGGTATTAAGAAGCAAGATCTCAATACTCGAAAATAGAGAGGAACATAATTAGATAAAAATTTATGAACGTAATATAACAATTAGCATGGTTAATACATCATAACTATAATTAAAAAGCCGAATAAATTGTATGAAGATGCTAACCAAATTTAGATTTGTTTATAAACATTATCCTATATATACTCCGGCCCTCAGATGCACATAGGATCAGACAATGGATTTAACCAATGCACAAAAAATGTTTACTATAACATCATAGTTGGAATGATCATTTTTTAAGCTTTTATTCCACAAGAATTCGGACCTGCTTCTAAGTCACGATAGTAAACTTGATCGCAAGAGACAAGATTCTTATTTAATTTTACAATTTTTTCATAGTTCATGGGCTGTGTTGGAATATTTGAATTTACATAAGCAGCAAAATCATCAGAAGAGTTACTAATCCCAGTTAATTTGTTTCTTACAGCGTCAATTGTATTTGATATCACCTTCCCATGATTAAAACTTTCACTATAATGAGATGGCAAAAGTGTAACGTTAGTAGGAAGTTCAAGTATATAGTCCTTATATGTTTGGTACAACATGGCTGTATACTCCTGGGCCTTATTATGCAAATCTGGCCTACCTACACCGTTAACAAAAATAGTGTCGCCAGCAAATAAATACAAAGCATTTGTGTGATTAATTTTATCAGGTTCATCAATAGAGAAGGAGTTGTTACCTTGTTTATTGCTATTTAACAAATAACTTATGCTCCCTTGAGTATGACCGGGTGTATGAATTGCTTTGATCTCAAGTTCATCTCCTAGTTTGAAATTTTCACCACCCTTTACCAATTTTACCCTCTGTACATCAAATCCAGAAAGCTCGGTTAAATTGTAATTTTCATATGAACTCAGTATTAAATCACAATTGTACTTGCGAGCGATTTTTGACGAACCAGAAAGATGATCAGCATGTAAATGAGTGTCGATTACTCTCTCGATAGTAAGACCATATTGTGCGATGAGGTCGTCAACAATGCCATCTATATTGCATGTAGGATCAATTATGGTAGCTTTCTTATCCACGGTTGATGTAATCAAGTAACTCATGCATCCCTTCGAAATTCGCCTAATTTGCCAAATCCTCAATGGGAGAGAATTATCAATTTCAAGGTTTGCAACATCGTATAAATTACTCCAACCATCCATACCACCTTCGACCGTTTTCACATTATACCCAAGTGAAGACAACGCCATAGCTGCCATAGACGATCTCTGTCCATGAGCACAGAATACAATGATTTCTTTATCCTTTGGAAGTTTTTTAAGTGATTCATTTTGCATTATGGTATCAATTGGAATCAAAGTGGAATCCTTGTATTTATCATAAGAAATAGACCACATATCATGTTCCTGTTTGGTCCTCACATCTAAAATAAAAAAATCATCACCTTCGTCTATTTTCTTCTTCAGTTCAAAAGGCTTTATTACTAAATTATTTTTATGAGAGCCGCTAGATGGTCCAAAATTTGAAATCATATTCTTATTAATTTCTTTCAGATTTATAAATTATATTTAAATAAATAAATTAAGCATAATTGTATTCGGAATATCTGTTTTATCATCATGTACTAGAACAAGAAAAAGGAGGTTATTAATCTCGAGTTCTGATTAATTATCACCTTAGCCTCACTAAAAAAGTCTCTGAGACAAAGAATGATCATTTAACATACAAATCAATTATCCTCGAGATAGTTAAATCATCCTCATATTTAGCGCTAATAGTGAGGGTATAGGTTCCAGGAATTATGCCTTTTTCGGGCTCAATTGTCAAAAGCTTTGTTATAGAAGTGTTCAGTTTCGGGATTTGATCGGCTGCAGAAGTTGAATTAGAGGAACTAGTTAAGTTAAGGTCGGTAAATTTACTGGTCATATTAACTAACTTTCCATCCTTTGAGATGCTTGAAGTGATAGCAAAGGTCACGGTTTGAACGGGTTTGTCAAAAATCCTTTCTAAACTCCCATCCCTAAAATTGCTATTTTCCGGACCCGATGAATTTGTCAGAGTGTTTATCGAATCAGGATCAAAATAAACGGTAACGTTTAAAGAATCACCCTTTCCGGACTTCCTATCAAGTGAAATATCACTTTTCGAAACATTTAATGAAATTGGTAGTTGTTTTAATTTGTCTGCATGGATAACGCCAAGTTTATTTTCAGTCCACTCTGTAAACCATACAGAGCCTTCATTATCAAAGGCAAACCTAAGCGGGTTTGAGGAATTGACCCATAATGGATTATGTGAGGGGATATGATACTCCACCAATTTGTTATTCTTTATATCAAAATAAGCGATAGAGTTTCCATAGTGTTCATTAAACCAGACCTTACCATCCTGGTATTCATTATAATAAGGAAGAGTAGTCAAGTTTCCAGAAGAGGATGGGTTTGAGGTAGCATATTGTTTAACCGCACCTGTATTAGGATTCAGGGACAGAAAAAGGTTGGCTATATGACTGTTAGCCCACAAAGTCCCGTTTTCGTCCTCGGCAATGCTAAAAGGTACACTGTGTGTGTAATTAATATCATGTATGGTAATAGACTCGTTATCAATATCGTATTTTATAATTTGTCCCCCAATAGGGAATACTGCTGTAGAAAACCAAACTACATCCCCAGAATTATCTGCAGATCTAGTATTATTATTATGACCCGAAAAATTGTATCCATTTGAAATTGGCCCCATTGTCTGAAAATTTATCTGTTTAGACATATCCAATTCAGAAATCCCTTCAGTCGTGTTAGATACAGTTTTCGATGGCTCTATGAATCCAAGTCGTTTCCCAAATACTTGAGTAAACCAGACGTTATTATCCGAATCAAAAGCAATTGATAATGGATACCCCCCCTCGGCTAATAACCTGTAATTTTCAAACTTTCCTTCATTTACAGAGTATTTCCAAATCGAATTGCTAAGTTCATCTGTAAACCACAAATTATCGTTTTTATCGAATTTAATGTCCCATATCATGGATCCAATATTTCTAGTTTGGTTGGGCCAGTTAGGTATTTTTATTACTTGTTCAAATTTTTCAGATTTAGGATCAAATACTTGAATAGTTCCCGATTTTCCTGAAGCTAACCATATTTTACCATCCTTGTCGGCAGTCAGTGCAACGGGTTGACTACACAAAATTGGAGTAATAAATTCTTTAACATAATAGTTTGAATGTATTTTGTTATCACCGCATAATAGTGGTTTATCAACATCAGACAGCGTTTGAAACACTGATGTTCTTACGCTATTTGGATAGGATTTCAAGTCATAATTAACGTTACTGGAATTCAAATATATTTCTGGATCGAATTTAAAATTGCTCATATCCATCATAGAACCATGATCGTGATGATGAAGTGTATTATTAGAACTCGCAAATACATACGGCATATCATTATTCTGAGAAAAGTTGAATGATGAGGCGATGTAATTAATTCCAATTAAGGATGAAATAATACATAACCAAAAACCAACATAATGGCAGGCATTCTGTTTACAAGACATTATTAACTTTTATTCTTATGTAATGACTAATATCAGTTTTTATACAACCACAGAAATTTATTAAATTAGAAAACGGAATCGGTTAATTTCTCGATCATTTGCAACAAATCACACCTATGGTAATACAGATTTTCTCTAAATTAAATGCCACGTGTAAAAAAATATATATTAAAAATAGTTTTTCATCTTGCAGGTATTAATAAATTTCCATTATCCACAGGTAAAAATATGCAGATAAGACCTGCTATTTTTTATTTGAAATTTCTGTGAACTGCTTTTTAATCAATTGAAGAAATTCCGATTCGGATAGATGATCTTTGGCAGATAGGATTTGGTAAGCATCCTGACCCACAGGATACCGTAATTTTGGATTATCAGATTTTATTGCATCCAAAATCACAGATGCCACTTCAGTTGGGTATGTAACCGATGGATTATTGTTTACCATTGATCTAAAATATGCTTCAACCTTATTTGTAACCTGAAAATATGGTGACTCAGGGTTTGAACTACCTTTTGCTTTAATATTAGAATTCATAATATTTGTCTTGATAAATCCGGGCTCTATTATTACAACTTTGATCCCAAATGGTTCTAACTCAAAGCGCAATGATTCACTTAACCCTTCAACTGCAAATTTAGTACTTTGATAAGCAGACAAAATAGGTGCGCCAATTTTGCCCCCGACTGAACTGATATTAATAATTGTACATTTTCCTGGGGTTACTCTTATCAGAGGTAAACTACTTTTTATTAACCTGACTATCCCAAAATAATTAGTTTCAAATAATTCCTTATCTCATCAATGCTAAGATCCTCTAAAGAGCCAAATAATCCATATCCAGCATTGTTTACAACAACATCAAGTCTATTTTTTTCCTTTGATATAGTGTTAATTGCATTTGAGACAGACACTTCGCTATTCACAAGTTCAATAACTTGTAAAGGTAACCTTTCGGAGGTGGCCACTTCTTTAATTTTCTTTGACTTATTTAGATTCCTCATTGAAGCATATGTATAGAACCCATTCCTTGCTAGTTCTAAGGCCGTCTCAAATCCAATCTCCGTTGAACTCCCAGTAATTAGCGCTATCTTATTAACATCCAAACTTGGTTTCATCCCTTTTAAAATATGTATATCACAAGTCAAATATGGACATTTTTAATTAGTCATTAAAATTTCAATGCTCATCCGTTGTAGCATCTTACAGGCATTATGGAAAAGAAAAAATTCATGTTCTGGAAACATCCTTTTAAAACATCGCCAGAGGATCCGAGTCTGATTAATCAAGGTGTAGTGAAGAAAAGCAATCTAATAAATTTTTGCGGATTGTTATTCAAACGTTTTGAAATTGTTAACCGTTTCTTTGCTCCAACAGTAGATTTGCCAAAATATTCAAAGGCAAAATAAGATTTTACACTAATGTAGACCATTCACATGATTCATGTTTTGCTTTGTTTTTTTGTGTTAATTCAATAGATACTTTTTGGCTAAGTTAATTTTGAAGTTTAAGGGTGATTACATCATACATAAAAAAAATATAATAATGATAAAAATTATACTTTTTAGAATATTTTTATCAAGTTTTTGAAAAAAAGGATAATTTATAACTTGCTAGTACACACTAATAAGTTAATGCTAAAGCAAATTAGTATTATTTTTTCCTTATTGCTTGTCATAGCCACTTGCGATTCTATTCTTGATACCAGATATTCTGCAAAAGCCCAAACAGACTCTTTGGACATATCACAAAATGCTACAGACAACGCAACATCGTCCCCTTCATCCACGGCTCCTCAACCACCCGAAAAAGTATTCATATCTTTGGAAAATTTGGTTGTTGGCAAAACTTCTCAAGGGTTAGTTGACATTAGTGCATCTGTAAAGAATAACCAAACTTTCGATGTTCACGATATCAGAATTCAAGGCGAATTTTTCGATAAAGATGGAACCAGTTTAGGCAAAATAGACGAGTTTGTTACCCAACCTTCATTCATACTAAAACCTGGTGCAAGTCATAATTATGCAGGACTAGAGATAATCTCACATTATAGAGTATCTTCATACAACTTCACAGCAACTGGAGAGCCACTTTCATAAATTTCACGTCTCAAATTCATCGAAATCCCAAGAAATTCTAAAATTTTTTGTCATCTTCACGGTTTTATATAATCATACATCACTTTCATAGAGCAGAAAACCAAAGCGATCAAGTCACCCAAACGGTGCAACCTTTGGTCATTAATTTAAGGATTTAAGTATCACTAACCCCCTATTTTACACCTTATGAAAATTGGGATCATAGGATCAGGGGACGTGGGTTTGCGACTTGGCAGCGGTTGTCTTGACTTGGGTCACCACGTGATGATTGGTACTCGTAATTCTGAAAAAAAAGAAGTACAAGAATGGCTTCAAAATTCAAAGCACAGAGAAAGGGCGTTTATTGGAACATTTGCAGAATCCTCCGCTTTTGGTGAGATAATAATACTTTCAACTCTATGGAGCGGGACTGAAAACGCCATTAATTTGGCTCTTCCATCTAATTTTAAGGACAAGATAGTAATAGATACAACTAATCCGCTAGATTTTTCCAATCAAGGGTCACCCAAATTAGCTGTTGGATTCGATACTTCTGCAGGGGAAATAATACAATCAATACTAGACAACTCCTTGGTTGTAAAAGCATTTAATATTATTGGAAATCAACATATGGTGAAACCAAGTTTCCAATGTAATCCCCCTACAATGTTTATTTGCGGGAATTCTGAGGAGGCCAAAAAAATAGTCGCTGAAAAAATAATCACGCCTCTGGGTTGGGAATCCATTGATATTGGGAAGATGGATAAATCAAGATTATTGGAACCTCTAGCAATGATTTGGATTGAATATTACTTTAAAACAGGAAAAGGAGACCACGCCTTTAAATTGCTTAAAAAATGAATAGTTGTATACCAATATCAAGATCTCGTTACTACTTTTGATATTCGATTTATACATATAAACGGAGTTGATTTGTTAAATAAAATTCAAATTATTATGAATTAATTCGAAATACCAAAGTGTAATCTGTTTTGTTATTAAGGTGAAATTTAAATAGATTTTTCCACAACAGCATTCATTTGGTCGATTATCGATGTAACATAGAATTCATTTCTTTCGACATAATTTGGAGACTCTATATTGGCCCAGTTAACACCAACCTCTGTCAAATTGTACGAATAGAACTTTACAAAAACCTTATTGTTAAGACGTGTAAGAATATCAGAGGCAATATCAAAAACCTTAGTTTGATTAGAAACGCCATATGTTGTCAAGACATTCAAGATAGAATGAGTAAACAAGTATATACCTGACGCTTCTTGATCCGTGATCTCAATCAAAGGCTTTTCTACAAAGCTAGAAGCAATATATAGATTATCGAGATGACGATTCTTTATAGAAACCCTGCCTGTTTCCTCAATCCGATTCGATCGTGTTATCACGATGTATTTGATATCATCACCACTCTTCGTTTTGGATAGTAAGAAATTTTTGTTCCAGATCTCGAATGTCTAAAGCACAGAGATTATCAGCATACCAAACCAAAAAATGGGATTCTGTTTCCAAGAATCTATGACATAATAACAACGCACCTCCAGTACCGTTTTTTCTATCCTCAATAAAGGTAATTTTTTTCTGAAAAAGCCAATCTTTCCCCTCAAAATAATTCATAATTTGACTTCCAAATAAGTCGTTTTCACACACAATAAGGATTTCAGAAACGCAGGTAAATTTAGATACGAATCTAACTATATGATCTATAACGGGTCGTCCCCTAATTGGGATCATCGACTTTGGAGTGTAATCTGTAATGGTTTGCCCCTGGTTCCCCTGCCACCAGCCAATAAAACGACCTTCATGCACATGATTTAGAATAACGGTATTAAAAATCACTCTTCATTTGATTATATCCCGAAATGATTCGCATATTTTAATTTTTGAGGCGAAAATTGATCTCATTTTGTTTGCAAATCCAAGGTTACCAATCACAAAGACCAAATCAAATATTATTATTATGCCCGATACATATCAAGGTCAAAACCATTAACTTTGATATGAAAGATCCATTCCTTTCATACGTAAAAAACAATTAGTGAAATGTAATGATAGACAAATTTTTTGTATACACACAAAACAAGATAAATGATCTGTATCAAATTTAGTTGTATTTGTTCTAAGTTCAGGTATCACAAAATAAAACAACTCATAATTCCTATCAAATGCTGAAACATTAGTTACTACATCAACAAAGAAAATTAGGATTGTTAATTATATCATCCTGATCTATACCAAATTATGGTGGTGTTGATCAAGGAGAAAGATTCTTTTAGCGTCCTGAATAAATCGACAACTCATTTTCTTTCAGTGAAATTCGATAGTAATCACGCAGATAATTCTTTTGTGTTGTAATAATTCGCGAATGGTATGCATTTTTTAATTAAAGCATTGGGAGTCAACCTGAGGTGAACAATTAAAATATCATCCTTCAAATGGTAGTTGGCTTATGGTTTATTTTGATCATTAGTCACCTCTCCAAGACGATTCATCTGATTTGATAACTACTATTTAACCAATCTTACAAAAAAGATTGGTTAAATTAAATTTAGAATTTATATTCTTCCAAATAGAATCAGGAAAAGATAATATTAAAATTTATATAATTTCACAATCATAAAATTATAATGTCTTCAGGCGGTTCATTTGGTCAAAGTCCAAATCACTTTATGGTTTTGGATGCCATTTCAAGAGGAGTTAAGAAAATAAATGATATTTCAAGAATTACTAAATTATCAAAGGACGAAGTAGAATTAATAGTAAATGACTTAAAAACCCAAAGGCTTGTAGAGATCAAAGAAAAGAAAGGCTTCTTTGGGAATAAGAAGACAGAGGTTTTTCTTACAGACATAGGTCTTAAGGTACTCGAATCCAAAAAACAAGAATTATCAAATAAATCAAAATACTTGCAGCAGCTCTATGAAACAGGAAATAAACGTCAACTGCAGACTTTTATGGATGATAACCGCATGTGGATGCCGATGATGCTTTTTTCAGGATTGATTAATATGGTAATGTTTACCTCAATGATGTCATTTATGGGTATGGCAATGAATCCTGCTGAAAGCACCCAAGTTGAGTCTCAGGCTGCCGATAGTCCCGGAGCTGAGGATGCTGGCGCTGGCACGGATTCGGGAGACTACGATAGTGGTAGTTATAGCGACGCAGATTTCGGCGGAATGGATCTAGGCGGATTTGACTCTTTTTGATTAGTAAAACCTATTGAAGTTAAGAATACAGGTGAAAATGGAACAAAACTTTTTTGATTTCTTATCCAATAATGGATTTTTTTACTACATGGTTACAGATAAAATATATGACAAAATAAGATAACAAGAAACGATACTAAGAAGTATATATTTGGCAAATATTGCTACACAGGTAATTCAAACAAGATCATTTGCCAACGTCAACCCATCAAAATAAAAAACACTATTTCTCTTACATAGTAAATAATGTTAATGTCTAAAAGGAACAATGTCAAACAAATATATATTTGAAAACACTTAATATTATTCCTATTTTTTACTTAAACTAACATTGGAATAATCCCGGAATCATTTGTAAGACAAATTATTTGCGTTTCTGCGAATTTGTTTTCACCTATATGGTCGCTTAAAATAAAAAATCAGATTCGTACTAAAATACCAGTAACCTAATCGTAATATTAATATTCACAATTCTTATAAAAACAAAAATATTGTTCTCTAAATACGTATCTATATTGTATTCAAAGCATCCAAAGAATTTGGCATTCTTTAGGACTAGCTATTTTATTCAACAAGAAGGAACCTTGTTATTGAGAAAGTGTGGGGAATGCTATTAAAAATATCTGGTTCAATTTATTTAGTCAAAATTATGCATTTTGTAGAATAGTATTTGTGTACCTAACTCAATTAATCCAGAATCAGAAATTACCAATTATGGTAGATTACTTTGAATTAAATATATGGGCTCCAGTTGTGACACCTATAGAATCAATCCTTTACCGTTTAATCCTTTTAATATATTTATACACCTTTTGGATTGATTTTTTTTGAATTATGATACGATTTGGATCAGTAGTGTTGAATTTCTGTTAATATTTTTCCATGAGATGAAAATGCTAAATGAAAATACTTCAACAAGAACCTGATGAACAAAAAATAAAAACTATAATCATTTTATCAAATTAAATGAATGTATCGATGAGATTTTCAATTGATTGTTTGAAAAAATCTAAAATCTTGTCTTTATACCGTAGTCCAGAATAATGAAGAATAAAATATACTTAATGTTAATTATTATTTACAAGTATTCTTAAATTCAGTTGCAAAAGAAATAGCGATGGTTAAATATTCAAGCAAATTACAGCCCCAATTATTATTGATTTTTAGTATATCTGTATTTTCGACAATAATGCCTTCCAGTTTTGGTCAAACAAATATGACGCACAATTTAACACAAGTAGATAAACAAATTCCAGGGATCAACCCGAATTGGCCAAATATTCATCAAAATGTAAAGACCGATTTTAACTCAAATGTGACGCTTCCAGACATTGATGATTCGGCTTTTATTCATCCTTTCGCAATAGTTATAGGAAATTGCTACATTGGAGAAAAGGTGCTAGTCGCCCCTACCGCAGTTTGCAGAGGTGATGAGGGCACTCCTTTGCATATTGGAGAATTCTCAAACATGCAGGACGGGGTAGTAATTCATGGATTGGAGACCACACTTAATGGCAACAATTTGGACGATAGAAGATTTTCTGAAAATGGCGACCTCTTAAAAGGAAATGATTCCAGATTTGAAAGTGGTTACTCGGTATATGTTGGAGATAACGTAAGTTTAGCACATGGTGTATTGATTCACGGTCCAGCGTTTGTAGGAGACAATACGTTCGTTGGTATGGAAAGTATGGTATTTAATGCAAAGGTCGGAAGCAACGTCGCAATAGGAGTGTCAAGTACAATTACAGGCGGAGTTAGTATAGCGGATGGCAAATTTGTACCACCAGGCAGTGTGGTTACCACCCAAGAACAGGCAGACAATCTCCCAGAAAGAATCGGAAGTTCATATGAAAACATCAATACCGCAGTCATCCATGTAAATAAAGACCTAGCCAAGGGTTACGCCAAACTTTGGTTAGACAATGCATCAGGTCTAGATAGAGAAAGTATGATGGAAGAAGGAATGTTAGAAACAAGTATGTCGCCCTTGGCAAATTAGACCCACAATATTTTCTTTTTTTATTTCCAAGATTGATTCAGTCTTGCACCTATCAATATTTTAATTAAGAAAAACAATTCAATTCTTACCTCCCTTCAAACTATTTATATATGAAGGTAGGTGAGGTAACCATAAATTTGCAAACCAAAGACTACAACATTTGACGTAAATATATGTTCTTATGTAAGCATATTCCAATAGGTGGGATAGTTATTGTGTATTTAAAAGTTATTTGCGGATTATTATATTAAACTTGGTTATTTTTGATAGGAATCAATCTTAAATCATTAGGAAATTAAATAGCTGTTCTTCTCTCCATCATTTTCCATAAGATTCAAAAAGTTTAGGTATTTTTCGTATCAGACTATTTCAGCAAATAAGTAACTTGCTCGGTGACAGAAACCTCTTGTTGATCAGGAAGTATGGGTGTCGAGGTAACATCCGATACAAATGATCTATGAACCAATTGTTCATTTAAAGGTAATGAGTTGAACCCAAACCTTTGCAACTATAAAAAATCCCCTCTTCCCCATTAAATAGTAAGAGGGGATTTTTGACATTTATTCCATAAATATTCAGAAATAGAAAGAGAAGTATAAAATTAGCGACAAGAATGTCTCTATATTCTGTAATTATTAGATTGATCTTTCTATAGCACTTTCATCACATTAATTCAGTAACCATAATAGAATAGTAAAATGAAATTAACTTAGCCTAGTTTGCATGAATAAGGATTCATGAACGCACCATCTGTCGTAAGAATAAGGTGAGAACCTGATCCCTGATCATCACCAATTGTGTTCAAATCTTCGTCCAAATAATGTTTTTGCTTGTCACCGAAGACATTATGGTAGTTAAAGTAACTATTCACAGGATTTAAGATCGAATCGGATGCGATCTTGTTATTTGCGGTTGGAATTTGGGAAGCTAATGGGCTTGCAACGAGGATTACAGCGAGTGTCATGACGATCATTACACTGTTTTTACTTGTAACTAGTTTATGTTTAAATCTGGAGGGACTTGATATTGGATTTTGAGACTTGCTTTTGAGTAATGAGTATGGAATCTTTGAAACTGAATGTTTAATTTCTTTTGGTTCAGTTGTAGGATACACAAGTTTCAAAATATCAGTTTTTCTCATTGGATTAAATGAGATATATTCCTCTTCCTTTGGAAATCCAGGTAGAATATTAACATACCCCAAATCTTTAAGATGATTTATCGCGTTGATTACATATCTCTCAGAATCATTTGGAAAACCTTCTATTAAAGCAAATACAGGGATTGGGCGCCCGTTCCTTTTTAAAAGAATACGTAATATAGAGATTTCAAAGGAATTCAATAGTTATTTTAAGATACCTTTTTTATTTATTCATTTACCCCATCTTTTTTATAAGTATACAAATAATTCTCTATCAATAAAAATTAAAAGATTAGAAAAAGACAAATATGACATTTAGTAGAGTTAGATCATGTTAAATGAAGGAATGAATCCAGAAGAAACGGGTATTTTGTCCAAGATATTTTCCTCAAAGGCCCCATCTCAAATTATGGATTTCTTTCTAGATCATAAAGAATTTGACTATTCTCCAGCAGAAATAGCCTTAAAGACTGGTTTGTCATTTAAGACCATAACGAGAGAGATCCCCAGCTTAGAAAAATTTCACTTTGTGAAAAAAAGTAGAAGAATTGGAAAAACTATAATGTATATTTTAAATTCTGATTTTCCAGCCGTAAAAACACTAGAGAAATTTACATTAGAAATGTCCGAATACATTAACGTTGAGGTCATCGATGGGGATTTGAATTCAAGAGAAAATGACGACAAGGTGTCATCCAGATTGATAGAACCTAATTAATTAATATTAAGGATTAATAAAAATTTAGAGATTTTCAAGAATTATATGATTTGGTCCAAATATTAATCATATTGACCTTCAAGTGATCTAAAATTTTATCAAATGTCTGCATAAAACTCTTCACCTAGAAATTTAGTATCAAAATAGATGACTACATCTATTTTGCCTTCTGAATTTTGGAGATTGCTTTTGGGTGCCTAGCATATACGACTACTGCCATTAATGCTACAAACGTTAGTTGAAAAATTTCAGTAGCAATTGCGATATCGCCAATCATTCCTCCCCGTCCTGTTATTGGATTATCTGGGATACGTGTTATTATCCAGAGTGTTATAAAAGCAACTGTCCCTACTATACCGATACAATCCCATATTCTGCCCCAATCTTTTATAGTAGGTAATATCCAAAATACTTGCGCCAATCCACCAATTAAGAAAAGTATTGTCATTTGTTGATTAAATGCAGGTAGCATGCTTAGATGCAAAATACCAGCCATTCCGGTACAAACTGCCGCTGAAACGGCCAAGGCGCTTATTTTGTTCATTCTTTAATTTAGTTGTTTATTCTATATATTCGTACATTTTTTTCCATATAACAATATTCATCAATCCACATGATTAATGGATAGTAGCAACAAATAGGATTTTTTGTCCACACGAGAAACAAAATAAAAAAAATATAATTAAATATTTCAAATTTATGGAGATTATTTAAAGTGCTTTAAGTAATATTATAAACTTATGTATGATTTTATGCAGATATAAGGAATAAAACTTTGATTTCTGCTCTTTTGTATCTAAATAAAAGTTAATAAACAGTTTGAAAATTAATGATAAGCCAACCTATATGAATACAATTATTAGGAAATCCAATAATCATGACGATCAACAAATCCAATTTAAATAAAAATAACAGAGATTAAAATTTGTATATACTATTACAATTACAGTACGCAAAAAAACATCAGAGTTTATAGGAAGGTTTTTGTATATATTGGGTTCTGGTCTAGAGACCTTTATTGGCTTTAGCCCAAGCCAATAGTCTTTTAATAGGTAGAATGTTATGCGATAAATTAACATAAATTTTTTTTGCTAATTGTTTAATTTTTGCCAGTTCGGAGCTAACCGCCTATATCTGTGCTCGTGTCCGATTTACAACGGGGCTTTTATTTGGAAATTATAACTATCTCAGACACTATTTGACATGTTCAATAACCATAATACAAGTATATTAATTTGACAAAAAATAACAACCTAAAGAAATCAATTTATCATTTATTCAGTAAGAAAATAATAAAAATAGTCAGAACCGAATTTAGTCGAAATCAACGAATTAGTATTTGCTTACAAGAATGTAACCGATAATAAAATGTAATACATTTTCACACAGTCCTATCCTTGCCGATATTACAAGACTCTTAACTTGTAGAATTTGACTGGCCAATTAATTGTTTAGCTTGATCTATGTGATCTTTTGCACCCTCATAATCCCCACTGTCTATAGATTTTTTTGCCTCATCAAGATGAAAGTTAGCCTCTGGACAGTCAAAACAGATAGTTGCAAATGAAGTCTGATACCAATAGTTCTGAGTAATACCAAAAATACCCAAAGTTATGGCAAATGCAAACATTCCAGCATAAATTAGATTTGTCATCCATTACCTTTAAAGTACCTTTATAAAAGATTTATCTAAATTAGAAATTACCAACCACAAACTATTGAATAGAAATTCAAGATTTTTAGGGGTTCATTACTCGAAATATAAACTCCAGAAAATGTCTAGATAAATTCAGTTTTTCATCGAGATAGGTTTTGGATTTGTTTATTTTGTGGAAAATTGAGTGAATTTAGTTACCCGATATCCACCAAAACAAAATTCTATTTTCCAAAGTACGCCTTTACATGTGGTTGATAGAGGTAGTAAATAACTATACCATTGACAATTACATGGAATATTGCACCCATGTTACCGACAATGAGTGAAGCCAGACCTACTATAATACCTAGTACCGATACAATCAAGGTAATTATCCAAGCCCATTCCAGGCCCTTCCACAATCCATAAGAGACTGCGAAATAAGCTATACCAATGACAATTAAGATTCCTCCAAGGATTAATCCTACGATAGGAATTACAACTATAATTGCAAGGCCACTAAAGAGTGAACCTAGTCCTCCTAGGACAGCAAGAATTGCAATGAGCGTTACACCAAATGGTCTATCCTTTTGCATAGACACTATAGATAACTATAACCATTTAAACACCATTGAAAAAGAGACCCAAAATTTGTTATTATAAATTATTACAAAACTTTATTCATTCGCCATGAATGGACTCACTGAACAATACAATTGCCAAATTAACAATCCGCAGATACCTCATTCAGATATCTGTTATTATAGAAAACTTCTATAATTTCCATTTAACGACATATTTAAGCATATATGTCTGTAATGAGGTATGAGTGCTAGAATAGTGATTTTCATTTTTGGTGAGTAACACATATTAGCATAATGTTGATTTCTATGGTAGTATTTTGTCATAATTGGTTCAATTAATTACTATTTCAGAGGTAGAAGTATTGACAAGACAGATAAAATCACCATTGATTTATAATTTTCCTAATTGGTATTTTATTCTGAGTCTCAGGTATAATTGTTATTTTCGACGACTTGTTCAAAATCGTCAATATCAATCATATAGCCTATTCCGCGATCAGGAAAGTAAATTTTTCTTGGATTAGTCACACCCATAAGAATATGCTATACCACTCCCCAAAATAAAATTCCTAAATCGATAAATTTTAAATATGAATTTCTTTGCTTTCAGTACATATCAAAGGATACGGGCCATGAAATACTTAAAAATGAGACCTCATGAGCTATTCGAATTTCATACTTCATCAGTTCCTTTTTAATGGTAACTATCAGGTAGTAGGGTTAACAGATTGTCTGGATAAGATATTTCTGAAATATATTTTATAGAGCTTTTTGCATTTTAGTTGTTAAGATACTTAATATAGTAAACTAATAATTTGATAATTTAATTTAGAATAGGTTTAGAACTATTATTTCATACTCTAGACAGAAAAAAGATTTACATTAGCGCGTTTATCACGTATATTTAAATTCTTTTCGGTTACGAATGAGGTAACAACTTGCCACTGTACTGCTTTTATACCTAAATATTACAAAATATCTTGATAATATTGCTTTCTGTCCATGATATAACTTTAATAGGTGAATATATTATTTTGCGTCCACCTAGATCTGAAGATTTGGAGGGCCTGTCTGATGCAGCTATTGACGGAGAAATTTGGAATAATCCATATGCGTTTTTCCCACAAGTGAAAGACATGTCTATTTACTTGCAGAATATGATAAAACACGACGAATCCTTTATACCATTAATCATTGTGCAAAAAGAAACCAATATAATAATTGGGACTACCAGGTTTCTTAATATAGATAAAGACAATCATCGAGTCGAAATTGGACATACTTGGATAGCCAAATCGTTTCGGAGAACTGCGGTAAACACTGAATCAAAGTTGTTAATGTTGCAGTATGCTTTTGAAAAATTGAACTGTATCGCAGTCGAAATTAGGACAGATGTTTTAAACCTAGTATCACGAAAAGCAATTGAACGGCTCGGCGCAAGCCAAGATGGTATTTTAAGAAATCATAAAATAATGAGAGATGGGAGGATAAGAAACACAGTTTGTTATAGCATAACCAGAGATGAATCGTCAGAAATATTAAAAAACCTTATGGCAAAATTGTCTAATCATAAAGAATATTAGGTTTAAATATCTGGTTGTTCTGCATTCCTTCCATTAATTACTTAGATTTTATTAGCAAGAAGAAATTCTGCTCGGTTACCGCTTTGGACAGGTAACAACCATGTGGTCTCATCTGAAAAAAATCATGTCATGGTAGAAGGTCATAAATTCCTACTATTTTTCGAGTTATTAAACCAAGTGCCTTAAAAACAATAAAGCTTGTTCTATCATTTTCAATATTTAAAATTCTAAAGCAACACGCCAGAGGTTAACTTAAAAACGATAAATTTTACAGTAAATCAGATTTATCAAAAAATAATTTATAAATTAAATATTAATATGCTTTGCTGCGAAGATTGATCATTATACTTGAAAGAAAGCCTCATCTATATTTTCGGTGTTCTGATCAGATTTTGGATACGTATCAAAAAGAAATTGGTCTATTAAATTTTATTCCTACGACAACATAATTGAGATTTAGAATATTATACCCTTCTTTATTCGACATGAATGAGAATAAATTTTGTTTATGAATTAACTAAACGAAATATTTTACCGTCAAAATATGACAATATATATAAATTTCCATCCGGTCCCGTTTGAATATCAGTAATCCTTCCATCAAATCCCTGAGCAAAAATATAAGGTTCAAGTTCTGATTTGTTGTCTGCCACAAAGTCCTCGATACTTTCATTAGAAGCTAGTTTTGAGTCGTAAATGGATTTCAAATGAACTATTTTGTTCCTATCTGGATTTAGCTTAAAAAAGTAAAGATTCCCATTGTTAATATCTCCTACAAAAAGATTATTCTCAAATTCTTTACCCAATTTTGACGATTCATAGAATTCAACGTCTGTTACTCCAATGGGATTTCTCCAGCTAAATTCAGGATCGGAATAGTGAGAACCATTTAGCATAACCAAATCCAAAACGTTACTGTCATTATTCCGATTTAGCGGTCCCATAATTTTATACCAACCGCTGTTAAAGCCAGGTTCTACCAGGTTAAGCTCATCATAGGTTGATTCACTATTCTCAGTATCCCACACCCGACCAGTAACTGGATCGATATCTAGACCAAAACTGTTTCTTATGCCATAAGCATAATACAAAGACAAGGACCCTAGTGTTTTGTTCTCAAGTGATTGATTGTAAAATGGATTGCTTGCAGGAATCAACATAGAGACAGAGGGATTTATTCGCAAAATACCCGAGGTATTATTTGGTGGGAAAAAGAGATCAAGTTTTTTTCCTGGATAGTTTTGCATTGAACTATTGATAGCCGTCAGGTCCCCAATTGTTACATACAGGTTTCCTAGCTTATCGATATCAATTTTACCACCATTATGATAAGGCCTAGGGTTAGCAGGCAAATCTAATAATAATCGATTAGGCACTAGTGAATTATCCGTATTGTTAAAGTTAAATTCATAGACCCTGTTCCTTAAGTTATTACTAGAATCGCTATCCTCATTACTGTCTATATAATTCAAACCTTTGTTTTCTGACACCTTTTGAGTAAAGTAAAGGTAAACTTTATCTTTCAAATAGTTTTCAGTTCCTTTTTGGGAGAACAATAGGTCGTTATGTTTCCCCAGTAAGTTTTCTTGGATAGATTGTGTCTTTCCAGATGCTAAAGACAAATTTGTAAAAGACTTATTTTTAAATGCTATGCCCAAAAGTCCTTGTTCTTGTTGAGTGGATAAATTTTCAATTGTATAGGCTGGCTTCTCAAGCAGGACACCGTGTGAAATTACACGAACCTTGCCTGAATCTTTTTCTAAAATAAGAATAGTATTATCGTTAATAAAACTCATGCTGGTAGGACGAGTTAACCCTTTTGCAAATAATTCAACGCTGATGTCAGTACCATAATTTTTATTAATTTTTATATTGGATGGATTTTGAAATGAAATAATTTGATTATGTACAATATATAACAAATCTGAAGAGTAAAGAATCATCATTATGGCTGCAAAAGCCATGATCGACAAAACAACTAACCCCCTCATCTGACGAGGTTTAATTGAAACAAAGACACAATGTATTTGTTTGTTTGTTTGAAGTTTACAATTGTCAAATTTATCGACTCATCTGGTGTTTGTTAACTAGTTGTTCGCACTCTTCGCAATCTATAAATCGGAATTGGCCAATGAGTAACTGTAAGGTACATCAAAATACATTATTCAGGTCGTTTGGACAATTATAGGTTTAATGACCACTATTACATCAACCAATCAAGTATGTATGATTATTGTGGTTTCAATAATTTTACATGATATCAAGTCTATTTATCAACAAGGATTATGAAATTATCTTGGATGTTGATCTGAAATATCTGGAGAATTTATATTATTGTAATTTATTACCTAAATCATACAATTCTGTGCAAACAATAGTGTTGATGATAGGAGGTGTTTTTTGGATCCTCACCTACATATTCATTATTTCAAAAGGTTTCAGAGACAAAACATTTGGAATGCCTTTTTTTGCACTCTGCAAATATATCATGGGAGTTTGTTTTTGCATTTGTTACTCCTCATTCACCACCCCAATTGTACATAAATTATCTTTGGTTTGGATTAGACATGATAATTGTTTCTCAGCTTTTGAAATACGGCAAAAATGAATTTCCTAACATATCTTTAAAAACGCTTTACTCTGGGTTTATCTTATCAGTCATCTCAGCTTCAGGATTAATAGTATCAGGTAGATTTATCCTCGTGGATGTAGACGGAGTATTTGCAGCTTTTGGACAAAATCTCTTGATGTCTGTTTTGTTTATAATCATGTTTTATAAGCGTGGGAAAGCATTACGAGGTCAGTCGAAATTTATTGCGTTATTCAAAATGTTGGGTACTGGTTTTACAAGTCTACATTATTCTATTTATGAACCAGTATCTCAGAATTTTATCATATTGCCAATATTATTTATTTCCATATTGTTTTTTGATCTTTTGTATTTGTTGTTATTACTTAGAAATTCAGATGAATCCATATTAATTGGGGTAAGGAGGCCAATATGAAATACATTTTATATTAAATACTATATAAAGAGAAAGCAATCGTATTGGTATTAAGAAATGGTAATGGATTTTTAATTTTCCCCAAAAGTGTTGACAATATTATTTATTGCAGGTGGATTTGTGGTGATATTTATGTTGATGGGAGGATCTTTGACTCAGCTTTTTTAGTTAAAGTGTGAAAGAGAGCGTTTTGGTCCAAATGAAGGAAAGAGATACGTGCGTAGTAGAAGCATCAGATGGAATACCTTGTAGTATCGGCAACTGTCCTTACCAGATAGAAGATAATATTACTGTAAGTTATAAACAGGGTTACCTAATTTGGAAAGTCATAGTAAAGTCTAATCTGTCCTATTTTTCTTTATAAATTAATTTTTTAATGCTCTATTCCAATATCAATAGCATTTAGCAAAGATTAAAGTTAATTAAAAAGAGATGATGGTTAAACAAATAAGAAATTCAGTATAACTAAAACATTACACCTTACTAATTTAACAGTATTAACCAAAGGAAATATATACTATAAAAATAATCAATCATTTGCATGAATAAATTTAGCGCATTTGTAGTTTTGAGCGTAATCGCAGCAGCTGCTCTCATGGGAGGAGCTATGATGGCACCAGTATTTGCACAAGACAACATGACCATGACAATGGATAACTCAACCATGCCAATGGATGGTTCAGACAACATGACCATGACAATGGATAACTCCACTGATATGGCCAGTAACTCAACAATGTAATAGGTTCGACCCTTAATCACAATATTTTTTTGTTGTTGTTATTTTACTAAGACGTCAGTAAAATTTTTTAATATTAGAACAAAATTTAAGAAATTGATGATCGTGTCTTATTTATCCGATATTAACACAAAACAATCGTCAAAATAAATTTGTTTAAGATTCTTTTTATATAGGTGGCTACACAAATAGCCTATAATCAAAAATTCATTTCATATAATGGGGATTAAAATAACGTGTTTATCTAAAACATGGCGAAAATGTTATTTAATTTAAGACCCGTTTCGTTGTTTACGAGTTTTTTTTCTTTAAGCTCTGCCCAAACATCATCAATATATCCCATACTGTATTTAGATTTTATAGCATAGACTTTGTCCAAGGTCTCCTGCTCACTCTCACAATACTTTGAACTATCGATTAAAGTAGTAGCAACTTCCAACCATTCTGGTTCCTTATCCTTGAACAAACCAAGGAATTTTTCGGTAAAAGTTTTATTTTCTGCCCAGTCACTACTGCGATCAAAATTTGAAATTTTTGTGGGATGAATATTATCATAGTAATAATTTGCCAATTCAGGTGAGTATGGACCATTATTGTAAATGCTATATTCATAGCCAAAATCATTCTCTAAAGAAGTTTGTGCTAGATAGACGTATTTTTGAAGTTTAAGCCTATTGATAACACCATTTTCATCATCGTTAAGAATATCATGGATATTTATCATCTCATTATCATTCAGGAAACAGATAAAATCCTGGAATCTTATACTCATATTTTATTAAATAGATACTATACGTGGAACTATTATATTAATATGAGCTTTATTTCTTTGGCTCTGTTCAGTTAACAGGTTTTATCTTTTTGTTATGATAGTCGGCAAATAACCGTAGCCAATTCTGTACATGCTTTAACTTACAATTCTTTAACCTGCACGGAAAATAATCATCAAAGTTTTCTG
>NZ_VUYS01000035.1 GCF_008389435.1 Candidatus Nitrosocosmicus agrestis
ACAAATACAAATACAAATACAAATACAAACCATAGCATATGTATTCTGAAGGTGTTCTGTTTCTCGTGTTCATAAAAGAGATGGGATATCTTCAAGCTATAAGATTTCCTTAAGTGAACAGAGCCGTTGTATGGTTCTATCTGCTAACTTTGATTTCAAAAGTCCCAAGAAATACTCTATGAAAACCAAGAAAGATCAACATTAAGCACATACATGACTATAGTTAGTCCTAATCATAGGGATCAGTTGTCCCTTGTTGTGAATAAGTTATCAATCAATACAGATTTATGAATGCAAATACACTTGTTGTAACACATTTTATGGCATTTCTTGCTAACAGATACCTGTCAGCTAGGCTAATAGCCAATTTCATTGTTAATATCAGAGCGCGTATTTGTATGATTGAAATCATCTTTCATAAAGACCATAATATGCTTGACCTGTCCTTATGCAACAAATCAAGTATTTGGCAGATAATCAACAAATCCTTTTTAATAGAATGTAGGACATGGAAATACTAAAGTCATGTAGTAGGAATGAACTAGAATACGAAGGAAGATCCCAAAAGTAAATTATTAAAAAATATCACTACAGAATTGGATTTTTTTCTTTAGAGGTTATCTGTAAAAAAGAATTGATAGTTTCATTCTCATAAAGATCATGTGCTATATTTCAAACAAAATTAACTTTGTGAGATCGCTTCCATCGTTATTTAGAAGCGAAATAAAAAAATAAGAAAAATAAGAAAAATAAGAAAAATAAAAATCCTAATGGGTAATGAAGGTTCATTCTTTCTAGACGGATAAATGAATCAAATGATAGTTGTCGTCTTATCACTTTTCAAATAATTTATTCAAACAGATTTGATGATATTAAGTTGTATTTATTAGAGACGGCAAAATCACATTAAAGATAAATTTTGACAAAAATAAACATTTGGATTCCTTCTAATCTAGTGAAAAATACGATATTTTGATCCAAAAAAATACTTTTTTGAGAAACACTAATATGAAGTCAAAAGATGCTATGTCATGCAATATAATCAATACAATTTTTGAAATCTATAAACAATGTGGAAAAAAACCAGAATTACAATAACTCCCATTGATGATAAAACCTCTGATTATGTTCAATTAATAATTGAAAGAACCTGTTATCAATATTCACGAATTATAATTCAACTAATTATTTTACATGATATGTGTTTGAACCTTTATTCGTTCAATAGATCTATTTCTAAAATATTAAAATGAGGCAGAAAATTCCATTTAATCTTTTGAGTCAGTATAAACTACATCATACAAGTGGCCGTCAGCCTTTGCTATAGATAGAATTTTATTCATACGTACTATGGCATCAGGGTTATCAAGCCGTTTATCGAAGGCTTCTTTTCCCCTATATTGAACATAATTTACTACCCGTCTCCTATCATGACTTTTATGGATGCTTGCTGAGATGAACCCATCCTGCAGACGCCAAACTTGTTTTGTGATCTCCATGAGCAATTCAACTAATAGTTGTTGTTTAGATGGATCAACTGTGAACACGTTAATTAAAGTGATTATATCTTTGTCTATTTTTATTAGGGCCATATTTTTTGATATTGTTAACTATCACCAAATAATTAAAAATTTACCAAGATTTTGAAAACAAGGCTTTAACAAAAGACTGAAGTTGATTGTGCAGGTTGATACATAGACCTTTATGATTAGTCCTTTTATTTTATTACTATTCTTTCATCAATAAGGATTGCATAATGGTCAAATAATAATAAAACTAAAAATATAAAGAAGATATACTGTGTTGCAATTATCTTTACAACACATCATCAATCAAAGAATTTTTGAACCTGCATAACCAATTATCAGAGATTTATCTGTGAGAATTAGTCCATTAAACATTAGTTTTGAATAGGAATTAGCCCAACCTATTCACCAAACTGCATTTACCATTATTATATAACAAACTATAATAATAGAAACGCTATTGGTGGTATCGATTCTTAAATCAGGCATAACAAAAATAGAATTATGAGAGAGTGGCTCAAGAGCTGTTAAATTCGCAGAATCTGTGAAATCTGACGGTATAGCAGTTTAAGATTCCTGTATACGCATGCAGTTTGGATCCCATTCTTATAAACACATAGTGATGTAATTTATCCCTCGCATGGAACCTGTAACAGATTATTTAAAGCGCTGTATCTTTAGATGACACTGAGCAAGGCAGTGCTAAAAAAGCTGAAACCAAGTATTAGCCAACTATATCAAATCCAATCAATTTAAGATACAACATTAGGATCCTAGGATGCATAAATATTTCATTTAAATAACATATTATTTTATACAAAAAATATGCAAATTACTCATGAACTAACAGATAAAGGCATTGGACTTTTAAAGGGAAAAAATATTGCCTTTGTAGCATCTTTAATGCGTGACGGCAGTCCACAAATAACACCAGTATGGATTGATTATGACGGTCATTTCATATTGATCAATACTGCAGAAGGAAGGGTGAAGCAGAAAAACTTTCAAAGGGATCCAAGAGTTGCTATATCAATGGTTGATCCATCCAACCCGTATAACACCCTTAGTATTAGAGGGAATGTAGCAGAACAGACCACAGAAGGTGCAGACGAGCATATTGATAAACTAGCCAATAAATATCTAGGAGTAGACAAATATCCATTTAGGGCAGCAGGAGAAAAACGTATTATTTTAAAAATCAGACCCGAGAAAGTGTTCCATATCACAAGTGAGTGATGTATACACCTATACACTCCTGTAACTATGAATCATTTTGAAGTATGGAAAGAGAACGATTTGAAAAACTTTACTATTTAACATGTATGCAATTGCGCCATTAATATATCAAGATCACAAATAGTTGGACTCAGATATGGTTATCTAAATTATAAAGGCAAATAGTTTGGATTTGAATCCGAGATCCATTTAAATGGAAATATATTTCGCACTGTGCACAGCGTTTCTGGCCGGCATCCCCTAAAAGGACTAGCGGTATGTCCCAAGGTTAATTTGACTCTGTATTCTCCAACAAGAAAAACAAATGGCAGGAGAAAGCTCTATACAATATACGTCAGCGAAGGATGAGTGGATCTGTATTTGTAAACTACTTTATTGATCCGTCCACTGAAGTTTCCTGCATCCAAACTTGTGAATAATGGGTTTTATTCCATTATTGTCTGAAGACACAATGATTTTTTTGAAATCTGGTTATGACGTTGACTCAAGATAGACGGATAGGAATGACTGATTCTTTCATCTTGATTCTTAGCAGAAAATCGTATATATGATTGAAGGTTACAAATTAACTTATAACAAACGATGGAAATAGTCAAAAGCAAATAGATTTTATTGGGATGTATTGACTGCCATGTCCATTATCTACGTCATCCGTATCAGAGACATTTTTGCTAGCGATTTAATAACGACGTCTGGAATTGACAATAAATTGGATAAAGAGTTGTTTAGTTTACCTTACGAAGAGATTATTGTCGATTTTTCAGAGATTAATTCAATTAGCCATGAGTTTGCAAATCATTATCTTTCAAACAAGTCCAAAAGTGGTAAAGTAGTTCATGAGGTGAATATACCAATATTGCTTCAAAACCTGTTCAATGACCTGTAATAGTAAAAAATTAAATTGCCTTGCTACTTTAATTGCTAATTTTATTATCCAACAAGGGGTTCAAAATATTCATTCTATTAACAATTCTATCAAGTTGAATCAAACTGATTGGCTTGTGTATAACCCCTCTCACACCTAATTCTCTATATGTTTTTAAGTCCTTTAGTTCCATGTTAGTGGCGGTTAGAATTATTATATTTTGGTTAAAGATACCTCGCTTGTTTAATTGGCTTAGAATATCTAATCCAGTAAATTCGGGCATGGCTATATCGAGGATTATAACATCATACTCCTGTTTTTGAATTTCACATAACCCTTTTTTACCATTATTGACCTCTTGACACGAAATATTATTCATGCAACAATAGTCTGCTATTGCCATAGATGTATATTCATTGTCATCTATTACCAGTATATTCAAAGCAATGTATTTAGTTCAAGGTTATTTATAAATATTGAATTTTATTTGAAGAATTCAAATGTAATTATTAGATGTTTTAACAGAAACCAAACTATTTTTTTATTGATCCGTTATTGTTTTTTGATTGAATAGTCACCACTCACAAGCACATCCAAATTGGCTCATTTTTTTGTGCAATTACCAAATGGTTAGTAATGAGGCGCACATTATAGATTGCCAAACTAATTCTGTAACAAATCATCCTAGAAGGCCAAATTTGTTATGAGGCGTTATGATTTATTAAAATAATTTCACAATTGATAACTATTATCGGCATATTACTGAAATATACCGTTGCATGTTAATGCATGTGTAAATACCGATAGAAACTATACCTGAAATTCATTAATTGAATTAGCAATAAAGGTTTGTGATATTTGAGCACCTAAGTCAAATCATATGTATTGATAAAACCACCGAGTTAGTATCGTGGACACTATTACTAATATGGAGTAGATGTCGTTTACGAAACCTAGATTGTATTTCATGCTAAATCAGTCAAATAACTTACCTTTCAGCAATTTTGGTCACCAAATTTTCGGAAAAGAGAATCCAAATTTTATCATAAATTTTAATACATCGCAACTTGAAATAATTATTATTGTTGTTTCAAGCATTACCTTAGAAAATAGTCTAATGGTACAATATCGATAATGACGACCTTTCAAAATAACTCTTCACAAAACGCAAAAAATAAAAAAGTTATCTTTACATTACAAGTTTTCAAAATAAAACGTTATGATACAAGAAGATTCATATCCGTTACCTTACCATTTATGAACCTAATTCTACAGAAAGATTTAGTTTTCTAATGAGTGTAGAAAGTTTTGAGCATTATAAGGTAACGGCATTCGGTGAGCAAGTTCCTAAATGAGTTTTAATATGTTAAGGACAAACCTGTAAGGATCTTTAGGATTGCATTTCTCAGTCTAAACAATCTATTTTAATTGCAATTATTTGCGAATGAGTGCTGCTTATTTATATTTTAGATATTTGATTAGAAGTCAAGGACAACAATAGCATGACTGTGGGTAACGGTCCAAATCATTACTCTTATATGTTAATAAGTCGCTTTATTTACATTGGTGAAAAGTGACCGTTATCTATTTGCATTGATAAATTTAGTTCCTTGTAAATGATAGTGGTGGTGGTTCCGATGTTTGTCATTTTATGTTACTAATATAGTTTACTTTTGTTTGCAACTGCTTACACCATGTTTATATTTCAGATGAACTATAGGAAACATACACAAATTCCGCCGAGTCTCATACATAAACCAATAATGAGGTCTGTCCAGTACTGCATGATTGTCGGTCCATACTATGGGTCAAGATCTTCATCATATAATCCATTGATATATGTTCATCTACTCCTTATTATAATGATGGACCTTCAACATCATGCAGTATCAGCCCTAGCGATCAACAAACATGACGTTTGAAGATTAGCAGTAAATATGAATTTTTTGAGTCTTTTAACCCATTGGATTGATATTTTTATATACTTTTGATGAACTCGAATAGCATTAAATAATATTGTGGTGAGGTTTAAATAAAATGTTTTTTTATTCATTGTACTGTGTTTTATTAACAGAGCATAGTAACAATCTTGCTGCAAGGAGATTGGGTAATAGAAGTCAGGTTTTCATCACGAATCAAACTAGTGAGTTATTCACAAGCTTGGCTTCTATTACTAGTACTATTACTAGTACCATTACTATTACTATTTACATTAACAATAAGAAATCATCTACATGATTGCTATTGTTACTATTAAGTTTAAATATCTTAATTATTTCATAAGCTATAATGACAAATAAAATAATTTACTTGTCTGTCAGTTTAATCACTTTTGTTGGTCTTTTGGCAATCGGATTAAACGGAAATTTGGATAAAGCATTCGCACAAGGAGATAAAGTAGCAGTATCAATAGTTCCAGGTTCTTCTAGCCTGACAAAGAATGGTTATCAACCTGATCCAGTTCAGGTGAAGGTAGGTCAAACAGTTGTTTGGACTAATAATGATTCAGCATTTCACACCGTGACTTCAGGTCTACCTGGCCAACCTGATGCTGGCAAGTTATTTGATTCAGGATTACAGGGTCCCACTGCAATGACTGGTAAAGGAAAAACATTCGAACATACCTTTGATACCGCTGGAGAATTTGATTATCACTGTGCATTACATCCTGCATTAGTAGGTAAAGTAATAGTATCCTAATCAAACCAGCTTATTTTTATTATCCTTTGTTTTCTTGAAACAAGTTTAATTTTAAAAATAATAGTATTTGTACTATCACACAAGCCTGTAAATATATCTTATTAATAATACACTGAATCAATAACCTTAATTGTAATTGTTTGCAAACAATTGCAAAACCTTTATACGGAATTTAGCTTCTGTTGCTTGTAACTCTGGGCAACCATAACTTAATACACAAATTTGAATTATCAAATAATACCAAATAACTTACTAGTGAGAATAGATTGATGAGTGGTCTTTCAGACAATTGAAAGAATCAAAGTACCAGTATCCTGTGGTTACCGACGTCATATTTGATTATAGCATGATGCTAAAAATGATCTTTCATTCTATGACCATAATTGAAAAAGGCTATGGTGTTGTAGTGGGCATGCAGATGCTCAATTCTATCTACACATATTATAGAGACTTAGTAAAATTTATTGAAAGGTTAATCAGAGAAAAAGGAATTAAATTCAGAATTATTATTCAGACAACCAAAATCAATATTGAAACAGTCAAATCCATGATACTATTTAACAAATAGCAGGACTAGACAGAAATTGCAAGGTTATTTGTAAAATTGAGTAACAATTACCATACATTCGCACAATACCGAGCATGTCTCCAAATAATGATATTATTAAAAGTAAAGATAATTGTGTTACCTGATATTTGTTAAATATGTTGATAATCAAAGATAATTACAATGGTACAAGGCAACGATAACAAAAACAATAACAACAGCAATAGGGGTTTAGCTTCCGCAGATGAAGAAACTAAAGGAAGAGTAGCACGTGCAGGTGGCGAGGCCCAACATGAGAAAAGAGGACTGCAAGCATCTGATGAAGAAACTAGAAAAAGAGTAGCAAGGGAAGGCGGGAAGGCTTAACCCCCTCCCCATTTTAACATTTTATTTTTATCTATTACTAAATTACTTTTGCTTTTTACTCGGAATTATCATCTTAACAAGTCAATAAATCAATTCGTCAATTAATTATGACTACTATTATGGTCTCTTTACCGATTGACTATGTACAGGTAATTCAGTCTTGTATCAGAAACCATAAATGCTATCATTGTAGTTGTGATTTATGTCATCACATCCCACTTTCTCTATAATGGTAGTGGATGACGAAGAAGAACAGGCAGTACTTTTTAAAACATTTTTAGAAAAATCAGGATACGGTGCTTTTTACTTACCGATCCTATAATGGGTTTAGAGCATTTCGGAAATAACTATGACAAGGTTCATTTAATTATTACTGATTTGAAAATGCCTAAACTAAACGGAATCGAGCTTGCAAACAAAGTAAGAGAATGTAGCAAGACTGTAAAGATTCTTTTAATCACAACATTTGTTGTGGATATGTGTTGCAAACTAATGATTTTAAAAAGGCAGAAATTGCCGAAATACTCCAAAAGCCCATTCACTCTAAGGATTTAGGATCTAAAAATAATAGCATTCTAATACATAAATATTATTAAATTTTGAAAGATTTACTATAACTCTTTGATTAGATTCTGAAGAATAATTCGCCCCATAGTCTAGTTATTCAGATTGCCAATTTTATTATAATTTTTGATTGAAATATAATAGACTCATTCTGATCATACTACCCGTTTTAATCCATCATCTTCTTTTTGCTGATATAATGTAAAGTAATTCCTTTCCTTCTTTGTAAATTACATGATCTAAAATACTGAATTGTTAATGTGAATTTCAATTAAAGTTATCCCCCTATTTTATGCACTTTATTTGCAATTTTGTTGATATTGCCATCACTAAGGTAAACATGGATAAGAACCAGTTATAATACCAAGCAGTTCGTAGTTAATGTGTTCAGTTGATGACATAACATCTTTATTGAAAACTGCATTGTTTATTCTCTTAACTGCAGGTAGAGGAACGCCGATATCTTTTGATATTTCTTGTTTAGACTTGCCTTGTACAAGTAATTTATTAATCTTATTATGAGCCTCTCGATATTGAGTAGAATTTGTCTTTATTACCTGATTCCAGATCTCGTATTATACATATGGCTCATGATTTTCAACTATTAAGGTTATATTGCAACCAAAATATGAAATTATATTTGATAGTGAATTAAATTATTGTTCATCTGATTTTAACCAAATTTATTCAAAAGTTTGATATGGATAGCCATGTTGTTAATTGGTATTAAATAATATGTTAATAATATAATATTACAATGACTGATAAAGAATATGAAGAAGGTGTCGCAGGCACAAATAAAGAAAGAAAAAGTGATCCATTAAATGAGTATTCAGATAAAGAACCAATGACCCCAGCCAAGTTAAATGAAGGAGAACCTACTGCAGTTAAGAGGGATCAAGAAGATCAAAGAATAACATCAGAAGGTCAAACCGGTACTGACACTGCGGAAGCGCAAGAGCAATATAGAAAGAAGGGAATGACCAAAGTATAAAACGACTCTACAATCCTTTCTTAATTTTATTTTCTGAATTTAATAGAATCTAATCCGCATAATGCATCCATACATTAAGTTATATTATTAATACCTCACTCATAAATGGAGTTAGAGATAACTAGAAAGAATAGTATACAAGCTTTTTAGCGATACGGGTTTTATAATAACTCTAGTGACTGTATTTGCAATCTCTTCTTCCGTAGCAAAATCATTAATTGAGTATCCAGTAAGCATAATTATTGGAACACCGTTTCCACTTAATCGTTTAATTTCTTTAGCAAATTCAAAACCACCCATTCCTTCCATCACAAAATCTGTAAGAACGATAGAATAGGACTCCATATTTGATGAAAAATGCTGTAGAGCTTCCCCAGGGTTTGAGAATGTAGCCACATTTAGTCCCATTGCCTGCAGGTAGGTGGAAAAGATTCTTGATAATTCATAGTAATTCTCCACCAGAAGGATAGACTTTTGCAACTTGTAATTAACTCATTTTTTTACATAAAAGGATTTGGTAGTTATGCTACCTCAAACCGATTATTTAAATAGCAAGACAATCGTCAAGGAAAATTAACCAGTGATTTATAATTAATTAATGATTGAAAATATGTTTATTAAGCAGATAATAATCATAACTATCAAAAAAGTGATATTGAAAGTCATGAATATAATTGAAAATGAAATACCACCATTTTGAGTAAAACCACAAATTGCTCGTAGATTTAATAGCGTTAAAAGTGATGAAAGAATATCATACCCATTTTTAGATTCTATTCATGGTCTTTGCCTAGATGGAAATGAGATATAACAATCTCAAATCCACGAATATAAAAGATTTTTAAAGTATGCATAGGATGAGGAAAAAACTACATACTAAAGTAAGAAATTACCAAACTAAGATTAGCTTTAGCTTTGATACGATACCAAGACAGAGGACATATATGTATTGTCTTGCTTGGTCACTAGACAAGTATTATACCCCGTTCCTTCTTCCCAATCTGTCCGAAGCAATGATTATATTAAATGTCCACGAATCAATCCGTTCGCTAATGTTCGCTAGACAATCGAACTAGCATTTCAAGCATTAGAGTCTCTAGTTCACCATCTAGGAATGTCGCATAATGTTTACTCCCCTTCCCTATTGCCGCACATTACAATTTACAACGTTAAATTCCTAACCTATTTGATCAAAACTTATTTAATCCTAATGTCTCAGAGGTTCTATGATTTCAGTAGTTTGATCTTAATCGCAATCATCATTTCATTATTTATATAATTTATTACCAATTTGTCGTAAAAATAAAAACAGCTAGTTTCCTCGTAATAGTGAATATTGCTCCGATGGTTTTCTTATCCTGTGGTATAAAACATAAGAAGGAGTTTGAGCCTATTATTCAAATTAATAATCAAGCCCCGTTAATAACGATCTACATTTATTTCACTTAATTAATGAGATATATAGATTTAATTTTGATTTTGGTTTACCTTTTGGTTGTCTGGCCTAGTTACTGATTCTTTGGATTGAATTCCAAATCTTTGATATATTGTTGACTGTGTGTAAATACTATTACCAAAGGAACTAGTTTGAAATATCTTGTCCCACAACATTATTGTATAAATCAGGGGTGACCATAACAGATACATTGGAGACAACATCTTCCTGTGGAATCTCATTTATTGTTGCTGGATTAGAACAATATTGAACTAACTTACAAACAAAAATCTTGTTACCTTTTGTTGAGTTATCCTGTGCAAACAAAATAGCCGAGCTTAACAGTGAAAATAACAAAACAGTCAAAATAATAGTTGTTAACAAATAACTAGCCATAGGAAATGCACCTTTTATTCTAATCACATAAATATCTACCAAGAAATAACAATATAACAAATATTATTGATTATACTTTTAGAAAATCCTGTACTAAAATACTTGATTAATGTTTTATGTCAGTATCATAATACATCCAAAGCAAAACGGATCTGTGATTGATACTGAAGATGTTTACATTAGAAAGTCAAATACTATTTTAGTTAACTTTGCTATATTGGAGGTGTAACTGTAGTGAACTATGATTACCGATACGTGAGGCTTTTAAATCTATTATGATAGTAGTAACTACCTCCAAACAAATTCCATAGTGGTCTTGCATTATGTTCGCGTCGTACATGATGCAAACCATTATTTCATATCTTGCTATCTAACAATTAAGAATTTGTCGGATGGTGGAGGGGTATTCACTCCCCGTATCTATTAAATTACAAACAAGTTGGATATTATTTTGATTGCCAAAAGTCATAATATATCTTATTTGATTTGCAGAGTCAATCGAGTGTTATAGGTCTATAGGACTCCTTATTGTATCTTTGATCAGATCACTGATGATCAAGTTTTGTATTGGGTGTAGATGCTGGCATGCCAGTATTAATTAACATAACATTCCCTGATTTAGTTTTCGCTAAATAGATCTATTTGTTAACTGGATTGAACTCTCGCAAATGAAAAACCATCTGAGGGTATATTTCGTATAACTTCATTCCTCTGACTTTTGGTCATTGTGGTGTCGACGGAGTAATTATTAAATACATGGATGTAATTATTAGCGGATTGTATTTGAGGGCCCAACAAGTACCTCCAACTGGTGCAGTACCTAATACTTCATTGGTAGCATTGTCCATAACGAATCCACTGTTTGTTTGCCAATTTGCTACACAGATATTAACAGTGATAGGCTATATTCTAGAGCTTCGGTTCCTGATAGACCAATATCTATTGTTTTGACTATAGGATCAGTCCTACTTTTTCCAAGCTTGACAGAATCTCAGTAAAGTACAAAATTGCAATTAAAATCAAAAATAACATAGAAAATTGACAAATTCATTCATGATCTCTAAGCAGAATAAATAATTAAGTGACAAGTAAGATGAACACCCATTTCTATACTACATACTCGTGGTAAGATCATTCTCATCGATAAGGTCGGACTTCAATTTCTATTAAATGTCAAATTGATTGAAGAGACTTTTATTATATCAAAATTCTAATCCTACCTGATCAAATAGTTGAATACGAGTTTAAATTTATTCTAATCGATATTCATTTAAGAATAGTCAAAACACCTACTGAATAATGCTTGAAGATCTTGGAATTAATACAACCAAGGTTGAATTCATTTTATATGACAGAAATAATGTTTCGGATTGACTACAAAAGCATTTGCTCAAGATTGTAATAATTACTGTATACTAAAGTTATCATACACATATTTTGTGTATGTATTATCGACATTACCTAGATTGGGCCTGTGCTTTACCATATACCTAAAGAAATCGGGATTCATATCGAGTTATCTTTATTTAATTACTATTGTTAATTAGCAATATTGGTTCTCACAGGACAAGGTTTTACCAAGATTCTTATTTTATTTGTAATGGTCACACCACTAATAATCATTTTATCATGGATTCCTTCATCATTTCCTCAAAGCAATGATCTATTAGATACAACTGCCGATGTTTCCAATTTAAAACCTGATATTACTATTCTCAATATAACAGAATTAACTATAGGAGATAGTGCAACGGGTTTGACCTCTATCACAGGGGTTCTTCAAAATAACTCAACTGAGAATGTAGAAAATATGAAAGTTAACGTTACGTTATATGATTCTGAAAATAAAATCTTAAGAGACACAAGCAGATTCATATCTGGTCCTTTTACCATTTATGAACCTAATTCTACAGAAAGATTTAGTTTTCTAATGAGTGTAGAAAGGTTTGACCATTATAAGGTAACGGCATTCGGTGAGC
>NZ_VUYS01000036.1 GCF_008389435.1 Candidatus Nitrosocosmicus agrestis
TGTAAAGGTGCTTGTTTAATTTCATTTATTATTAATGCGTTGGACATACCCTGCTATTACGTAGTGATGTATATCTTGAGGTTGTTTACAAATCTGCAATTTGATAAATATAGTTACAAACGGTTACGCATGAACATAAGAGGGAATAAGCAAATACTTAAAACAATCTGGTTTGAAAGCTGAAAGCGGCATACTATTTTATCAGAACTTTGTCTTGATTAAATACTATCTTATTCATCACAGCGTCAAAGATTTATACAATTTATAAGGAAGAAAGGTTGCATTAGTGAAAATGAAAAACTGTATCTGATAACTAAATATGAGAAAACCATATTCACTTCTGGTTACGATCTGATGAACAATGGCTACTACATTTCCAAAATTGGCCGAACTAACTGACAATACTTAAGTCTTTTTTTAATCAACGAAAAAGAGAAAGAATAGAATAAATACTGCATTTGTATCGATAGTAAATCAATAATAATTAAGAATATGGTTAATTAGTAACTATATATTTCTCATTGTTGTCAATTTATCGGAATATCTATTTACCTATCAGAGGTATATCAACACCATATTGGTATTAATGTTACCAAATCATCCTGTCTATACATCAAAACTGTAATTAAAAAAAATGGACAATTTTTTTTCCCTGACTCTTTCAGGTCCAGATTATTATTTGTAGATGATATAAATTCGATGTATAATTCATATCAGGAACTTCTGTATCCTGCTGCTTTTTAACCTCCCACTTAGTGGTTTCTTTTTTATGAGTGTATTTATTTATTGATGTTACTGTTACATAGTTATTAACTATAGTTAGTGAGATTGAGCCCAACAAGCCCTCCTCTAATACCATTATATTCACCTTAACTGTGTTTTAAATAGAAAATATTCTTGTGATGGTGGTAGAGGTTGGCTTTCTTTAGGATGTATAATGAAATTCATCCATGGCAATGATTAAATTCCATAAGTAGAAGAATTCCAATTAGTTCCGATGACAATCCTTAATCAATAAGTTTCTAAATATAAGAAATTTAGTCTCTAAATACTTTGATATCCTTTATTTTCTATGAACGAATATCAGAATTTTAGAACTGCTGATATTGTAGCTGAAGCACTAATTGATTGGGGTGTCAAGGTTATATTCGGATTACCTGGTGATGGGATCAATGGCTTTATCGAAGCACTAAGACAAAGACAAGATAAAATAAAGTTTGTTTTGGTAAGACATGAGGAATCTGCCGCATTTATGGCAAGTGCTTATGCCAAATATACAAAGAAAATTGGGGTATGTGTCGCAACATCTGGACCTGGTGCTATACATCTTTTAAACGGGTTGTATGATGCCAAACTTGATAGCACACCAGTATTGGCTATCACAGGTACCACTTATTCTGATCTTATAGGTTCAAACTATCAACAAGATGTCAATCTTTTACAACTATTTTCTGACGTCGCGGAATATAATAACATGATAAATTCACCCGAACATGCCGAAATGGCTGTAGATATAGCTTGTAGGAACGCTTTAGCTCGTAGAGGAGTGAGTCATTTAACCATTCCCATAGATGTTCAAGAACAAAAACTAAAAGGCAAATATTCATCTCATAAGGTGAAAGGTCATACATCAGATATCTTCAATCATGAAGTCATTCCGAGTCATCAACTGCTGAGTAAAGCCGCTGACATTTTAAATGAAGGGGAGAAAATCGTAATATTGGTAGGTCAAGGTGCATTAGATGCAGGTAATGAGGTTATCTCAATATGCGAACGATTGAATGCCCCTGTGGTGAAAGCCCTATTAGGTAAAGCAGTAATCTCCGACTACAGCCCATATAGCCTTGGTGGTATTGGAATGTTAGGGACAACTCCTGCAAGTGATGCTATGAACGAGGCTGATACGCTACTAATGATTGGAACCTCTTTCCCATATATTGATTACCTTCCCAAACCAGGACAAGCTAAAGGAATCCAAATTGATATTGTACCAGAGAGAATCGGATTGCGTTATCCTGTAGATATAGGACTTATTGGTGATGCAAAACAAACACTGAAGGCTCTGATCCCTATGTTAAGAATCAGACAGAAAGAGGATAACAAATTTTTGTATTCAAAACAAAAAGCGATGAAAGAATGGGAGAGCCTATTAAAAGAACAAGGCAGCCGTACTGACAAACCTATTAAACCCCAAGTTATTGCGACGGCTTTATCAAATGAATTAGATGATGATGCAATAGTTTCAGTTGATAGTGGTACAAACACCATTTGGGCTGCTAGGTTTATCTTGTTACATGATAAGATGAAATTTTCCTTATCAGGTACATTGGCTACTATGGGATGCGGTTTACCTTATGCAATAGCAGCTAAAATTGCATACCCAGAAAGACAATCGGTGGCTTTTGTTGGGGATGGAGGATTCACCATGTTAATGGGAGAATTTGCAACAGCTGTCCAATATGATCTACCAATTAAGGTCATAATAATAAAAAATAACACACTTGGAATGATAAGATGGGAACAAATGGCTTTTTTGGGAAATCCAGAATATGCTATAGAATTCACACCCATAGATTTTGCAAAGTTTGCTGATTCATGTGGTGGAAAAGGATACACCATTACAGAACCGAGTGATACAGGTCAGATTATTCATCAAGCAATGAAAGAGAAAAAGCCTACTATTATTGAAGCATATGTAGATCCATTTGATCCTCCTATGCCTCCAAAGGTGGAGGCAGAGTTTGTAAAAAATATTGCTGAATCATTTGCTAGAGGACAACCTTATGCTTCAAGGATTGGTTTAACTATTTATCGAAATCAGGTCCATGAAATACTAAAGAGTCTACACCATCATGATTTATTAGAAAAACACAATCATAAAAATACCACAATAAAAAATAACAATGATTAATAAGAATCTATTAATATCCTCTGTGGTAATCCGGTTCTAATAAATCAATCTGAAACTGAACTATGAAATACAATTTATTAATAGAATAATCAATCACAGAATAATTAGTTGTTTTCAAATGAAATCAATACACGACATCATGCCCACTACCAGGCCGTGCTTTAATTATAAAATCATTTGAAGCGACTCTTTTACTACTCAAAAAGGTATTCAACAATTAATTCAAATTAATATAACTTAAGATTATAGTGCCAACGAATATTGATATAGAATTTTCTACAATGCAACCGCAAATATAAGTTATAATCAAACATTTTTCGTATATATATCAGGTATTGAAATCTAGCTGAGGTCAGTCACAGATATTAGAAATTTATAATGTCCCCATCTGAGTTGAGTAGGATTTATAAGATGACAATACTGACAATTCCTCTTCAGAATATGGTTATTTAATAGAGTAGAGGTTCAATGTCATTCCAGTTGAGAACCACTTGTTACTAAATTCAGATATATGTTAGCTGTCTCTAAAATATATTTTTAGATATTTGGAAATTAGTACTTTTCCATCAATCTTGACAAGTTAATTAACGTTCGTCTGAAAGTTTGTTGGTCCACTTCTCTGCAGAGTAGCTTTAATATAGGACAACCAATCATATTGTAAAAATTTAGTATAACACATAAAATTCCTTCTTAACTCAAATAACTGTTTTTAACTCCTCAATTCAAATATCCTGTTAAGTTTTAAGAGTCCAGAATTCTTTAAGAAGAAATTCATTTTATAGTAAAGCTAAAATATAGATATTATACCAATTTTGACAACTCATCTGGAACTGTTTGAAATCAAAAAAGGGATGTCAAAATTAAAATGCTAATTCATTACTTTTCTGTTATAAAAGATCGTATACTATGGAAAATTATGATTATACTTTTCTGTCTTTATACTCTTTAAAGTTAAATTCAGCTATACCCTTGAAATAGTATAATTTTCAAATCAACTTGTTCAAGTTCATGTTGTAGCATTTTCCAATTGTAATACCTCCTGGAGAGAATATATCACTTCTCCTCATAAAATCATGGTTCTCAATCCAATCTACGAGCCATAGTAATAATAATTATAACTATTATTATTAAATTTAACAATACAATGGTTTTGTGATTATTTGGTTCTATATGATTATAAGACGAAAATGGCATTCTTAATCAAAGAAAAAAATCAAATGATACTTACTATATTACTAGTTAATATTGTTTGTTAAATAAGCAATACTGATATGGGATTAATCGATGGAATAATCATCCTGATAATAGGAATAATTTTGTATGCGATAGCTAATATGTTACCCCCCGTAGCTACGAAAATAGCTAGGATCCTGGGTATTGTATTGGCGGTCATTGGTGTAATTTTGATAGTACTGGGAGCATTAGGCATAGCCTTCTGACAAATTTTGGTGCTCAAGTAACAGTCTAAAAAGACATCGTTAAGACACAAAATTTTTTCCAATGACTAAATAAATCGAAGCAATCTAAATTATCTACAAATTTTAGTTAAATAGTATTCTAATATTGATAGCTGTATGTTTGCTTTGTGAGTCAAAAGTTATCTACATCCCATAGTAATTAAAATGGCATTTTGAACATTGAATTTTTTTAGGTTTATTGTAACCAAATGGCTGAAGAATAGTACAATTAAACATCTCACAATCTTGACACAATACTTTACAACCAAATTTGTCTTTAGTGCGCGTATTTTTCTTCAATGTCCTTATCATTAGATATCTTTTTTCATCATCCAAAGCCTCCTCCAAATATCTCAGGCTATTTTCGTCATACTTTGAAACAATAATATCAGAATCAACTTGTGGTGGTTCAAGTATCTTGCTCAACATTTTAATATCAATCAAGATATACTTGAGTTTTGCCGTAAATTAATAGATTAACAAATTAAGTAGGAAAAGAAATTTTGATCTTTTTTCCTGCAGGTACTTTGGACAACGGTCCTCGCACGGTGGAAATAAAAAGGATTTTATAATATCGCCAAATTAATGAGTTTGAAGCTCCGGTGGTGTAGTAGCTCCAAAAAGCTGCACAGTCCGGTCAAGCATTGCGGCCTTTCGAGTCGCAGATCCCGGGTTCAAATCCCGGCCGGAGCATCGATGATTAAACAAGATAATTCTTATAAAAATAAGCAAGTTTTTGAATATAAATTTGATAAATCACCTTCACAGTCAGAAGAATCCAAATCAAATCCTAAAGAATGCAGTTTCGAATCCGAAATTGGAGATTATAAGGACCAAAACAACTTCTTACCGAATTCAGTAAGATGGCCAACATCAAAAGTCTCAAGGATTGATTCGAGCAAAGAAACCTTCTGGAATGACTTTAGAATATACATGGTCAACGAAAGCCAAAGAAAGCACAGTGTAAGAAACAAGATTGGATACGCAAAATGATACTATGAAATACTAGAAACTAGGGATGCGCGTATTCTTTGGAATCTATCTCAGGGGTCTAAGGTACATACAATGAGAGCATTGGCTTCATTATCAAAATTCTTAGGTAGATATGATGAATGGTTAGAAATTGTAAAGAGATATCAGCTAAAGTGGTCCAAACCAGACAAGTCAGTAAATGTTTTTAAATCTATCGTAGATAGTCAAAACCAAAGTAAAGATATAGAATCCATACTTAAATGGATAAAAAAAGTATCGGCAATCTTTTACGGAACCATCAGATTTAATTTCACAGCAGTCTGCTCCATTCGAAATAATTGTCAGTCCAGGAGATGTAAAAAATATAAGCGAAATTAAGAGTTATAAACTATATTTAACTGCTTTAAGTGATCAGGCTCAGTACTCATCAGTATCAGAATTAACAGCGATGCGTAATCAAAGTATTCCTTCTACAGATAACAAAGTATATGTAATTCCTGAAAATGGGAGCCAACTTCTGAAAGAAAAAGAATTTTCCATGACTACTACATTAAGCGAAAATAAAGGATTAGGAAATTTTAGTACTACTTATCCTGTAGAAAGTTTTGAATTTATGATTGGTCCTAAAAGTACTATTTGTCCTGAAAATAATTGTGAATTTGAAATAGAAGACGGAAGTTTATGGTCATTTAATGCAGGCGAATATACCTTTGGTGGAGTAATGAAGATTAGTACTCAGGATGAAGACGGAAAAAAATCCAAGTTTATGGACGTCGATGCTGACTTAAAAGTTGGGGAAATTCTTGAGAAAAATGGCATCAAAACCGAAAAGTTAGGAGGTTATCTTGATTTATGGACCTCTATCAGCTACAGAATAATAAATAGTTCCTTAATAACTGATGAAGACAAATTATCATTAAGTCTGAAAGGATCCGAAGTAAAGTAATAATTATTACATCTTTTCCAATTTTGCTAGAATATCAGAGTATTAGAGTATTGCAACTAGTTAGCAAAATCAATATAATTATTTTTACAGTAGAATGATATGAGAACAACAACTCTCACAGAAAAAAACAAGAATAAAAGAATACTGCTTGCGGCTTCAGTAGCGCTGGTGGTTACAATGGCATTCTTTATGGGTCCTCTGGTACCCATAAGTAACGCTGAGGAACTGACTGTATTCAAACTGAAGCATGCAAATTGTCCTGACGGATGGATAAAATTACCGAGTAATCTTAACCCACAGCTTGGAGACTGTATGGCCAACACTTTAAGAGCAAATTAGTGGCCTCTATCGATCCAGCAGATAATCTTTTATTTTTTTACGAATTGAAAACCAAGGTTTCGTTTCTTGTAGTTCTGGATGATTTAATGAATATGATGGTCTAAAAATGGGTCTTGCAGGTACGACGTAGACTGAGATGCAAGACCCATTTGAAACTATGGATTTGAATATGAATGACTAAATATATTTAAAAATACCATATCCCCTTAGGCTGTAGGTACCACAGTGACAATCTGAATAGGGACGAACTAATTCTGAGTTGAATTCAATTAGTGGTCGAATTTTGGAGCCAATCAAAATACCCTCTACACATTTCCAGATTAATTCCTAATGGATTAGTCAGTAACACATAAAATCTGTAAAATCCACCTTGTCTATTGTTGCCAAATAGCGAGGGTGTTGTTAGATCCGAGCGATGATAATCCGATTTAGAGTTTAATTTTTAAGAACAAAATTATAAAATAATTTATCTTAATACTATACTACTAGCATATTTCAAAAAGAAATAGCAGTAACAACTATCCAAACTATATTATTTCAAATTTCACTTGTATATTTCGACTAAAATGAGTACTAAAACAAATAAAATCGAAATATTTGCAGTGATGTTCATTGCAGCAGCTCTCATAGGTTCAGTAGTAACCTTTGGTGATAACATGGCATTTGCAACCAAAAAACACAATGATGCCGAACAAGAGATAGAACAAGATCAAGACAGCGAGCAAAACGCACAATGTGTTTCTGGAGAATTTACCTTAGCTTCATGCAACAATGTAGGAATTCAATTACAAGAACAACTCGGTAACTTGGCATTAGGCCAACGATAAACCATCCTTTTTTTGCAATTTTTTATTGGTATTTTCTCCAGACAATGATTTAGTTAGACTTTTGTGTACTACAACATGCTTTTTAGGTAATCCAGTTAACCAGTTCGATTTTACTTCTCTCCAAGTCAAAGGTTAAGTTTTTACGATATTAGAAGAAAAAAACAAAGTCTATCAAAATAGAATTTTTCAAATTCACGGATAGAGAATTAAATCGGAAATCATCACTATATAAGAGAATTCTTGATCAAGCTAATCATAATTACTTGAAAGCGAAGTGCAATCCCAAGTATTGAAAATGTTCATATGTTAATATCTTGCACTTAGCAGTTTTTGAATCGTTAAAGACTCAACTAGTTATATTGATTCTGAGTTTATGTGGAAAGCAACTTAAAAAGGAAGCTCGATCCCATAGAAACTAATTCTATGAATTCTTTCTGAAACAAAAAATGAGTATAGTTCTTTGATATCCATTTAATGGATGAACATGTTGTCCCTAGTGATCAGAATTAGAACTCTCCGAATCGTTTGAATTTTCCTCATCTGAAGATTCGCTAGCAGATTCTGGATCATCTGACTGAATAGCTTTTTTATCTGCATCATTTTGTTCCACAATCGATTGCGTATTCATTGATTCTGTACTACCAGGTCTTTCTGTCTTTGCATTTCCGTCATCTGTACCCTGTATAGAATTTGCTGTTATGGATGATAATGGCGATGCTTGCAGCGATGCATCACCAATCTCATCGTTATTTAATAAAGGTGATTTTGTCATTGTGGTGTCAACTACTGGCGGTGATGGTGGGGGACAAGGAACAAAAATTATGCGATCATCCATTGTATGAATTGAACAATCCGGTGGTGGTATTTTAGAATCCCCGCCACCGCCACCTTTTTGCTCAGCCAGTGCTATTTGAGTGTTACTCAATATTAGCACACTTACAAGTATTGTTGCGGCAATGATCACTGATGCAGTAAAAATCACTTTATTCGTACTTGAGCTATTTCTAAACAGGCAATTTCATATAATTGACAAATACTTAATGATTACTGTAAAGATATCAGAATCTTGTAAATTTCTATACGGTTTTAGGGATTAAGCGTTCTCTAAGTCATTTTTGAGATTTGACCTTTCCGAAACCATTAAGGATTTCAAATTATTACCATATAATCCTTTTATGTCTATTATCCAAGTAAATTTATGCCATTACTGTCGAGAGCAGAAGTTCAATTTCTACAAGGTCAGGAAGTAATCTCAAAGTCATATGAATACAAGCTAAAGTCAATTATCAAAAAGAAACTAGTAACTCTTGTGGATAAAGAATTACCTTTGCTAAGTTCTCTACTTAGGGATTTGAACCATACCAAATTTAGTAAGATAGAAGGCCTTTCGAGTCGCAGATCCCGGGTTCAAATCCCGGCCGGAGCATCCTGTTATTTACTTCTAGAGCCCATTTGGACTTGTTTTAGTGATCTCTGATTTTTGAGGATCTCGGAACAGTTATCTATTTCCTATATACAGTTTTTTATCAAAAGGTATACCACAGTTTAAACATAAATAACTAATTTGAGTTCCAAAACTTCCAGTCCTAAAATAAGTAGAGTTCAATGCCTGATAACATTCACTTACATTCTATCAAGTGTATGTATATTATTAGATAAACTGTCCTTAAAGATTATTGATATACCAGATATTGCAAGGCCGCAATTAACTTTAATATTTTTAGATCAATTATCTTTGCCTGTTTGATTCAACAAATTGAAAATTAGTTCAGCAAGTGGTGGAATATTATGACAAGAAAAGATCAAGTCATTAATACCTTCAGCCATTTAATTATAATCTGATATTAAATATTCATTGAAATTTGTTTATTAGATTGATTGTCGTCGTATTTACTGTGATAGTTTAATGTTGGTAAAGGTAAACAGCATAAACAAGCAAGAGCATAAAGCAACAGTCACTTTGCTGGATGTGGATGATCTTGGATCAGTCATCCCCATCAAAGATCTGAGGTTAAGAATACTGCCCAATGATGAGTCGCTTCTACAAAGTTTAAAGTCTTCTTCCCACGCTATCATATTTACCGAAGGGTTTAACGACGAGGATGATTCGACCATAATCTCCGTCATGAACTTAACTGATGACGAACTAAACCATGAAAAGGAGAACATGATCAAAGCTGCAAATGATTTCAACCCTCCTAGTCCAGAGTAGTTTTTCTTAGCACTATTATTAACAATAAAATTTTCGCCATGACCTGACGTATTCGTATTTCCTTCCATCCTACTCTTTTTTCTGATTAACAATAATGGATGATGAAATGTCTTTATCTAGAGATATTGTAAGCCGCTGGTGATACCAGTCAAGTACTTTGATCATTCAATGAAGATGACGTTCATGTACCACAAGATTTGATATAAAAACCTCTGTGAAATAAACACTATTGTATTTTTTAAATAACTGTAAGAATTTTCATAATCAACTATTACTTTTTTTGAATATTTATCCTGTAATTTGATACTAGCAAATTTTTTCATGTAAATGTAAAGCAATACCCATAAATCATTTACGCACTACTAATACGATGTATAAATTCTCTAATAGGAATAAAGTAATCATTTCTTCTCTTATAGTCCTTAGCTTTCTTTCCGTAGCCCTGACTACAATTAGCTTCTCAAACGCGTTTTTAGGATTCAATCCCTATCCAGGTCATGATCAATCCATCCGTAGTTCACAAAGTAATCTACAAGGTTCGCATTGCTATTCTCCAAATGCAAGCATAGTTAATTCTTGTAACTCTGGAGATATTTCCCCGGAAGACAATCTAGGCCATAACTTGATCTGGTAATTACCTTATTTTATATATAAAGTATTGTAGAATAAAATCCTTAACTACAAACTCATATTGTTCCTGTATAAGAATTTTTAATTATTATGCCAAATTAATTTTTACTGGTTGTATAAATTCTCAAACTTGGTAAATATGCATTCAACAAATTCATCCAAACACAGTTTTTAATATCCCCATGTAAAAGATTGTTCATAAAACTTCAAAGATGAATACACATTCCATGATGTGAGACTAAAGGTTATTTTCGACGTTTCTACAGGGAGAGATATTCTAGCAGCAAAATTAAGTGGATCTATTCTAATCTTGGAGCTATCGGCCGATCCAATACATTACTGAGAAGACAATGAATTAGGAAAGTTGTTTTCAAAATTAAGTTTTCTTTTTTAAGTTTATAAGAATTTGACGTAATTAAGAGATCTGAAACCGTGAGTTAGCTTCCTCAAATAGCACTAACTGCGCTAGGAATCTAGGTCAAAAGTGAAGGTATTAAAAATTTTGGCATGATTTATAATCCAGGATCATTTCTTTGACAAATAGTATGTTTGTATTTCTCTCATATCTAAGTACGATTCAATGATAAGATCGGCTTTAACTATTTTAGATGTTATATAACTTAGGTAATATAAAAACCATCTAAATTCGAAAAGGACAGTATAGTTTGCAAGGTAAATTAATTATTAAAATTGAGAGAACCCAAAATATTGTCTTCGAAATATTTATAGTTATTAATAAAACCACTGTTGCCATCTTCACCAGTTGCGTTTAACTTGATAATATAGGTCATATTATTTTTGACCGAGGTCAATATACTGTTGCCCTTCAATAAGTCACTACCCCCAATCAATCCTGCAATACTAATAAAGTTTTTTATTTCACCTCCAGGGCCGGTCGTATTGAAAGAACCATCTTCATGTATTATTCTTTCATAATTATTTTTGAGACTTGTCAGAGTTAGATTATACATTTCTTTTGTAATTGGCATAGAGTCTGGAAGACATGTACCTCCAACAGTCATACTAATCGAATCTGGATCAGAAATATCTTTTGCAATCCCTATTTCAAATGCGCTGCCACCAGATTGTGAAATTTTGTCAGTAGTATAAGGATGTTTGATCGTGATCTGACAATTGGAATCATAAAATGTTTCCCACGTAGGTAAGGCACGAGAAAAAGGCAAAGTTGAAAAGTTATTAAGGAAAAAAATGACGGCCATTATAAAAAAACTCACACATATCATTGTTCGATGATTAAACAAAATTCTAGAAGTTAAAATAATTACATTATATATTAAAACTTATCGTATTTTAAACGAAGGAAGGGAATATTCGGCTCTGTTCAGTTAACGCGTTTTAACTCCTTGTTATGATAATCGACAAAGAGATTTAACCAGTTGCTTACATGCTTTAACTTACAATTCTTCATTCTACACGGAAAGTAGTCATCAAAGCATTCGG